>JBJMGP010000259.1:0-17000 GCA_045807865.1 Pyrinomonadaceae bacterium | reverse complement strand
TTCTCGCGCGACGAGGGCGGCGACGCCATCACCTTCTATGAATTGATGCACGGCGTCAGCTACGCGCGCGCGGTGAGGGAACTGGCGCGCGACCTCGGGCTCGACGGCCGCAAAGGTCGCCGCCCCTCGCTCGCCTCGCGCGCCGCGCCGGACGCTTCCGAAGTTGAAGGCGAGAGCTTCGAGCCGCTCGACGCCGAGCAGACCGCCGCCGTCTGCACGCGCTTCCTCGAAATCTGCCGCGCCGAAGAGCAGTTGGAGGGCACGGCCTACCTCGCGCGCCGCGGCATCGACGCCGCCACCGCCCGCCGCGCGGGCGTCACATACTTCCCGCGGCGCGCCTACCGCCGCGTCATGCGCCGCATGTCGGACGGCTTCTCGGTCGAGACGCTCCGCCGCGCCGGCCTCTTCAATCGCAAGGAGCACCTGACCTTCTACCACCACCGCCTGCTCTTTCCTTTTTACGTCGGCGGCCGGCCCGTCTATCTACAGGCGCGCACGACCGCGGCCGGCGTCGAGCCGCGCTGGCACAACATGCGCGGCCACGTCCCTGCGCTCTACAACACCGACTCGCTCGAAACGCTCCCGAGCAGCTCGGTTGTTTATCTCGTGGAGGGCTTCACCGATACGCTGACGCTCCTCGCGCACGGCTTCGCCGCCGTCGGGCTCGTCGGCGCCGGCGGGCTCAAAGGGGAGTGGCTCGCGCCGCTCGGCCGCTTCCACGTTGTCGCCGCGCTCGACCCGGACGCTGCCGGCCGCCGCGCCGCCGCGCGCTACCGTGAACTCTTCCAGGCCCGCGGCCTCCGTCTGGCCGTCATCGAACTCCCCTCCGACATCAACGACCTCTTTCGCCACCACCCCGCCGCGGCTTTAGAGTTGGAGCTGCTGACGGAGAGGGCTCTGGAAGAGGCGGACGGCGTTTGAGCCTTGCCCGCCTGCTTCTACGCGTTAACGAATAGGGGCGGCGTTTGAACCGCCGCCTCCCTGGTTCTTCTAACAAATAGCCGCCGGGGTCATCGAATGAAAAATCTGAACCGCAAAGTTTTCACGCTCTCCCTCGCCTGCGCGCTCGTGCTGTGCGCGGCGACCTACGTCTCGGCCGGCACGGCGCCGCAACTCGCGGCCGCGCCAGCCTCGTACGCGGGGACTTACCACTACAAGACCTACCGTCCGGGCAAAGAGGGCTATGACAACACGCTCGAAGTCGCAGAGAAGGGAGGCGGACGGCTCCACGTCACCCTCTCCGGCACATACATCTATAAGGCCAACGGCGAAGAGACCATGCACGAGGGCGGCGGCGAGGGCGAGGCGACCCTGCGCGGCAACATCGCCACCGCGAGCATCAAGCCCGACGGCGGCGACGCCCCCTGCCGCGTGCTCATCATCTTCGAGGGCGGCGAGGCGGGCGTGAAGGCCGACAGCTCCTGCAACTTCAACGTCGAACTCGACGGCACCTACCGGAACGCGAAGGCCGCCGCGTCGCCCAGGGCCGCCTCCCTCGACGCCGCGGGGCTGCGCCAGGTCAGGTTCGACCGGCTGGCCGACTTCGTGAACGACCACGAGGCGAACAAGACAGGCATGCGCTACGTCATCACGTCCGTGCCCGCCGAGAAGGTCAAGCTCTCCAAGCCGGTCGGCGCGGGCCACCGTGGAATGTTCTACCTGTCGATGGACGAGAACGACGGAGACGCCGCGACGAGCTTCGTCACGACGGCCGAGCTGGTCAAGAACCTGCGCGCGAGCGCCGCGGCCGGAGCCGCCACGCTGCGCGTCACCGCCGTGCTGGTCGAATTCGTCGGGAGCTTCGACGCCTACCGCTCCTCCTTCGTCACCAAAATCGAAGGGTACGGCGAGGACGGCTCGCTTCTCTGGGTCGCCACAGGCGCCGGGCCGGTCAAAGCGAGCATGCGTCAGTAACAATTATAGCGATTTGCACTTGGATGCGACTGGTGCGGAAGGCGGCAAGTCAGTACCGCCTGCGGTAGCGGGTGGGTCTCGTGCGCGCTACCCGCCCGCTACCGCAGGCGGTACTGACTCATCCGCGGTCGCACTCAAGCGCAAGCCGCTATAGTGGGGTGTCTTGGCCCGCCCGCACACACACGTTTTTTTTGTATTCCGCCGTCTCGTACTTTTAGGCTCTCACCGGCGGGGTGGTTCTGGGTATAATCCAGAACTTATGGCCGAAGAGACCACAGGCGTGGGTGCGAGGGCGGAGGAGCTGACGCTGGCGACCAAGCTGCGCATGCTGCTTGAGATCACCAGGAAGATTAGTCGCTCGCTCGACCTCGAAGAGGTGCTGGCGCAGGTGATGGACACGCTCGACCAGCTCCTCCCTTACGACGCCGCCGGCATCTACATCATCCGCCGCGACCCGCACATCAGCGAGGGCGGCACCTCCTCGCTCGTCTTCCATGCCGAGGCCGTGCGCGGCTACGACATCGAAGAGTTGATGGAGCTGCGGCTCCGGCTGGGGCAGGGACTCATCGGCTGGGTGGCGCAGAACGGCGAGGGCGTGGTCGTCCCGGACGTGCGCGAGGACGCACGCTACGTCAACGCCCGCAAGGCGACGCGCTCCGAGGTCGTCGCCCCCATCATCTCGAACGACTCGGTCATCGGCGTCTTCGACCTCGAATCCGACGACCTCAACGCCTACACCGAAGACGACAAGCAGCTCCTCATGCTGCTCGCCTCGCAGGTCGCGATCATCGTCGAGAAGGCGATGCTCCACGAGCAGCTGGTCGAGAAGAAGCGGCTCGAAGCCCAACTGGAGGTCGCGCGCCAGGTGCAGCTCGCGCTGCTGCCCGAGCGCGACCCCGAGCTGGACGGCTTCGACATCTCGGCCTACAACTTCTCGACCGAGGAGGTCTCGGGCGACTACTACGACTTCGTCAAGCCCTACGACGACCAGCTCGGACTCGTCATCGCCGACGTGTCGGGGAAGGGCGTGCCGGCCTCGCTCCTGATGGCCTTCCTGCGCGCCTCCCTGCGCTCGGCCATCCACGTCGGCTACGCGCCGAACGTCGCGATGGCGAAGGTCAACTACCTCCTGTGGGAGTCCATCGAGCAGCACCAGTTCGTCACGGCCTTCTACGGCATGCTCGACTCGACGAACCGCACGCTGGCCTTCGTCAACGCGGGCCACAACCCTCTGCTCATCCTCAACCCCGACGGCCCGCGCTTCATCGAGCGCGGCGGCCTCCCGCTCGGACTCTTCAAGGACACGCGCTACTACGAGTACTACCTGCCCATCGACTCCGGCCAGACCCTCGTCCTCTACACCGACGGCGCGACCGAGGCGCAGAGCCCCGAGGGGCAGGAGTACGGCCGCTCGCGCCTGGTGGACGCCGTCCGCCGCTGCCGCGACCGGCGCGCCCGCGAGATGATCGACTACATCTACAACGACATCTTCGAATGGACGGGCGGCCGCGGCTCCGGCGACGACGTGACCTTCGTCGTGATAAAGGCGCTGTAAAGAAGGCAAAAGTAAAAAGGCAAAAGTGAAGACGAGGAGCGTACTCCCTGTCTTCACTTTTACCTTTTTACTTTTGCCTTACTTCAGTGCGCTGTCGGCGACTCGTGCGCGTGGTCGCCGCCGGGGGCGAGGGGCGCGCGATAGTTGCCGAAGCGGAATTCGGCCTCGGGCTGGTCGAAACTGTAAACGTCGAAGCCGTAGGCGTCGAAATACGCGATGAGGTCGTCGGCCGAGCGCAGGAAGATCACGGGTTGGTAGCCTGCGTCGGCGCGGATTTCAAGGATGCGCTCAAGTATCTCCAGCGGGGCAAAGATTCTCGCGGGGTCACGGTACGTCGCCATATTCTCTCGCGCCTCCTTTCCGGTTCGCGGGGCTCGAATTCTGGACGAGCACGCCCCGCGCCCGTCTGACATTCTGATGTACGCCGATGCGGGCACGGTTGTTTGCAATGCGAGTGTCATTTCCGTTACGACAGTTTACGTAAGTTTCCCCACGCGGAACGCCGGCGGACTCACGCCCGCGGGCGCCGCGCGCGAAATTTCCCACTTGCCAACTCGTGCGCCGTTCTGTCATCTTAGACAAGCGGAGCACGACGCGGGTTCCATCCCGTCTGCCTCCCGAGACCACCCTCCATTCCTCGTGCCCGAGCACTACGTTACGTGTACTACCCCCGGAGCAGATTCTAGATGAGCACACCCCAAGCGCCTTTTGCCGCGCCGCCGTCCCCCGCGGCGGGCGCGCCGCCGCAGTTGAACTTCCTGAACGTCCTCCAGCGGATGCTGGCCGTCTCCGACAAGGTCAGCGACCTGATCTTCTCGCCGGGCCGCCCGCCGCAGGTCGAGCTGCTCGGCGAGTTACAGCCCGTCGAGGTGCCCGGGCTGGAAAAACTTCTGCCCAATCACACGGCCGCGCTTGCCAAGATCATCATCGGCAACCAGGCGACGGCCGCCGAGAACTTACAGAAGTTCGGCTCGGCCGACCTCTCGTTCAGCGCGTCGGGCTACGCGCGCTTCCGCGTCAACATCTTCATGCAGCGCGGGACGCACGCCATCGTTATGCGCGTGATCCCCAACCGGCCGCCGCAGTGGAGCGATTACAACCTGCCCGAGGTGCTGAAGGAGATTTGCGGGCTGAAGAACGGCATCGTGCTGGTGACGGGGCCGACGGGCTCGGGCAAGTCCACGACGCTCGCGGCCGTCATCGACCTCGTCAACGAGTTGAAGGCTTACCACATCGTCACCATCGAGGACCCAATAGAATTTCTGCACCCGCACAAGCGCTCGACCATCCACCAGCGCGAGCTGCACTCCGACACGCCCAACTTCGCGCTCGCCCTGCGCGCGGCGCTGCGCCAGGCGCCGAAGGTCATCCTCGTCGGCGAGATGCGCGACCGCGAGACGATTGAGGTCGCGCTCGAAGCGGCCGAGACCGGCCACCTCGTGCTCTCGACCCTCCACACCATCGACGCCGCGAAGACCGTCGACCGCATCGTCGGCGTCTTCCCCAAGAACGAGGAGAAGTCGATTCGCACGCGCCTCTCGCAGTCCTTCCGCTTCATCGTCTCGCAGCGTTTAATCCCGCGCGCCGACCGGCAGGGCCGCATCGCGGCCATCGAAATCCTCAAGTCCACGGCGCGCACGCGCGAGTACATGGAGTACGGCGAGCGCGAGGGCAAGTCGCTCACCGACGCGATGGAGCAGGGCGAGCTTGACGGCATGCAGACCTTCGACGGCGTGCTCGAACGCTACGTCCGCGGGGGGCTGGTGAAGAAGGAGGACGCGATGGCCTACGCCAGCAACCCGGGCAACTTCCTCCTGCGCCTCAGCGACATGGGCTCGGCGGGCGCGAGCGCGATGCCGCCCCCGGCCGGCGGCAGAGGCTCCATGCTCGACATGCTTGAATAAGCCTGAAAGACAGCGTAAACCTTAAACCGTAGCAGGAACGTGAACCGTAAACCGTAAACCGTGACAAGTAAGAAACCAGTTCTTACTTGTCACGGTTTACGGTTTACGGTTCACGCCTTCCTTTTGCACAATGGCGGCAACCATGTGGGCGTGGGGCGGACATCAAAGCTTCGTGACCCGGTCGGGGCGGAGACTCGGTGCGTGGTGGGCGTCGCTGATTGTGGCGGCGCTGCTCGGCGTGTGCGTGGCCGTGCCGGCGGCGGCGGACGAGGACGAGGAGGGGTTCGTCAACTTCGCGCTGCCGGCGGGCGGCGAGGTCGTGGTCGAGAACAGGCGCGGCGATGTGCGGGTCGAGGTCTGGGACGGCGAGCAGGTCGGGCTGGCGACCACAGTCGGGCTGGGCTCAGAGGCCCCGAAGCCTTCGCCGCGCCGCGCGGGTCGGGGCAAGAAGGGCGCGCCGGGCTCAAGGCTCCCGTTCAAGGTGGAGAATGGAAGCTCTTTAAAGATAACGGTCGAGCGCGCGGCGTCCGCGTCCGCACCGCGCGTGGACTTGAGGCTGCGCGTGCCCGCGACGGCGCGGCTCAAAGTCTACACCTCGGACGGCGAGTTGGAGGTTGCGGGTCTGCCCGCCTCGCTCGTCGCGCAGACGCTCTCGGGCGAGCTGCGGGTGGCGCTCCCGCCCGCGTCCGGCGCGAGCATCACGGCGCAGTCGCTCAACGGCTCCGTCCACGTCGGCCGCGGCGTCGAGTCGGCGCGTGCGGAGGCGCGCGACCTGCGCGGGAAGTTCCAGGCGAACGGGGGAGGCCCCAGTGTCAGCCTCTTCTCCGGGCGTGGCCGCATCAGCCTCGACACGCTCACGCCCGGCATGCGGAGTTCGACATCGACGCGCGCCCGCGAGCCGCGTGTGAAGGAGACGCAGGACGAGGGCTCGTTCACACCGGCGCGGCAGCAACCGCGGCCGGTCGAGACGCCGCAGGAGGTTGACGAGGACGAGGTCGTGCGCGTCGAGTCCGACCTCGTCACGCTCAACGTCTCTGTCGTCGAGCGCGCGAGCGGGCGCGGGCTCCAGGGTCTTTCGGCCAACGACTTCCGCGTCTACGAAGACCGCGTCGAGCAGAAGGTCGAGCACTTCGAGGCGGCCGAGGCGCCCTTCGACCTCCTGCTCCTGCTCGACCTCTCCGGCTCCACGTCGCGCGTGACCGACACCATCCGCGCGGCCGCGCGCCGCTTCGTCGCCGTCACGCGCCCGCAGGATCGCGTCGGCGTCATCGCCTTCTCGGGCTCGGCCGCGGTCGTCTCGCCCTTGACGAGCGACCGCGCGCGCATCAACGCTGCACTCGACCGGATGGCGCCGCCAGGAGGCGACACGCGCCTGCACGACTCGCTCGGCTACGCGCTCGACTTCCTCGAACGCTCGGCCGACCCCGCGCGCCGCCGCGCGCTCATCGTGATGAGCGACGGCCTCGACTCGACGCTCCCGAACGTGACGGGCATGGGCTCCAGAACCTCTTACGAGGAGATACGCAGCCGCGTGCAGGAGTTTGACGGGGTTCTCTATTCGGTCTGGACGAACACGGAGTTCTACGAGGCGTTTAGCCCCGAGGACATCCAGCCCGAGACCTACGACCTCGCGCACGACCGCATGAAGGAACTGGCCGAGGCCGGCGGCGGTCTCTTCTACGAGGTCGAGAAACTCGAAGACCTCGCCGGCGCCTACGAGCGCGTCGTCGCAGACCTCGGCACCGTCTACAGCCTCTCCTACCGCCCCAGCAACAAGCGGCGCGACGGCGCCTGGCGCGCCATCCACCTCAGCCTCCCGCGTCGCCCCGATGCCGTCGCGCGCGGCCGCCGCGGCTACTTCGCGAAATAGAGTCAAAAGTCAAAATTACTTTTGACTCTCCTCGTAGGCGCCGTAGGCGAGGAGGAGGGCGGCCGCTTCGTCCGACTCGGATTCGCGCGCGTGCCAGAGGGCCGTGTGGCCTTCGTCGTCGCGGAGCGAGTAGGCGGCGCCGGCCTGTAGGAGCACGCGGACGGTCTCGGCGGAGCCGGAGGAGGCGGCCTTCATCAGCGCCGTCTGTCCTTCATTGTTCCGGACGTTGACCTTGGCGCCGGCCCTCAAAAGGAGTTCGACCACGTCCGCACGGCCCTGCCCGGCGGCTAACATGAGAGCGGTGTTGCCGTCCTCGTCCCGCAGGTTGACCTTCGCCCCCGCGTCGAGCAGGTCGCGCACGGCCTCGGCCGGCGTCTCCTCTTGCAGGCGCATCAACGCCGTCTGCCTGTAGGCGATGCGCTCGTTGACGCGCGCGCCGCGCCAGAGCAGCTCGCGCATCATCTCGCGGTTGCCGTTGAGAAAGGCGTGTGTGAGCGCCGTGGTGCCGAAGTTCCCGTCCACGACGTTCACGTCCGCACCCTCGAAGAGCAGGAGACGTTTGACGGCTTCGAGGTCGTCGTCCATCGCGGCCTGCACGAGCGGCTCGCTCGGGACGACGAGGACGACGCCCCCCGACACCCTCTCCCCCGCGGTTGGTTCGGGCGGCTGCGCGGTGACATCCGTGTTCTGCACCGTCCCGCTCTCGGGCTTGACCGTTGCGGGCGCTGTGGCGACCTGCCGCGCGGGTTCGGGGCCTGCCTCCTGTGCACGCGCACCGGCGGCGGAGCAGAGTGTGAGCGCGGCGCCGAAGGCACCGGCGGCGAGGCGCGAGGCGCGACGACCTATCTGGTAGAGCGGCTCGGCGAGCGCGCGCGTGCGGGGTATGCCAAGCGGGTTGCGCTCGATGCGCATGCAGAGCCGCCCGCCCGAGCGCAGGACGAGGTCGAGCGCCTCCCTCGGCGTGACCTCGGAAAGGTTGTGAACTTGCTTCTGGCACCTCGCGCAGAAACGCACGCGCGCGTCGCCGGACATCGAGCCCCACTCGGCCGGGCAGGGCTCGGAGACTTGCAGGAGTTCGTGCGGCCTCGGAAAGTGTCGCGACATGGTTAGGCTCCTCTCCTCGAACGATTCGCTTAAACGTCGGTGGTCTGAGAGCCTGGGGAGTCGCTCCGCATGAGGGCTCCGGCGCGAGCGAGGTGCGCCGCCTGCCCCTTGGGCTTGCCGTGATTTGACCGTCAGATGCGGAGTTGTGTGCAGAAGGTTGTTGAGCCGCGTGGACTCTCTACAAAAAATTGGCTCGTGCGAGATAGACTGGAAGAGGGCAGGCCCGTTGCCTGTTCGGTCTCTCCAAACTAGAGGTTATCGCGGCAGCGCGGGGGGCGGTTCGGGCGTCTAAGTCTTGATATGCGTACAAGGGGAAGACATCTTTTAATCTTATTCGTGGTGCTGGCGGCGCTGGCGGCCGGGTTGACGTTGCTCCTGGCGAAGCGTTCGCGTTCACGCGTCGTGTCGCCGGTGGCGGCGGCCACGCCGGACGCGGACGCCCCGGCGCGCAGGAGTCTGCCGCCGCTGCCTCTGCGGCCGCTCTCGCCGCGCCTGAAGTCTCTGCGCGAGCGCGCGGCGGAGTCCGCGTCGCGTGTGCGCGGGCTTGAGTGGCGCGGCGAGGTGGGGATGACGGAGCTGTCGGGCTGGGAGTACGGCACGCGCACGAAGGAGATCGCCGACGTGCTCGGCACGGACGACCTGAAGGGTTTGAGCCGCTTAGCGGTCGCGGGCGGGATGCTGCCCGAGGGGACTGACCTCGCCTCGCTCGCCGTCAGCTTCACGGCGGCGACCGCGGGCGCTACCTACTCGCCGCTCGACAAGCAGGTGCTCCTCGTGACAGAGAGCGGCGGCGTGCGCGACTCGGGTCTGCTCACGCACGAGTTCGTACACGCCTTGCAGGATCAGCACTTCGACCTGCTCAGGCTGGTGCTCGCGCGCCCCTTCAGCTTCGACCGCGAGGAGGCCGTCTTCGCGCTCGTCGAGGGCGACGCCGTCAGCGTCGAGCGCAGGGCCACGCAGGGAGAGGCGTGGGCGCACAAGTCTGTCGAAGACCTGACGCGCGAGGAGGACGAACGCTACGCCCAGTACCGCAAGGGCATCGGCGCCTTCTTCCCGCCGCTGCTCACAGAGACCTTCATCTTCCGCTACCGCGACGGCCTGCACTTCGTCGAGGCGCTCCGCCGCGCGCGCCCGGCCGTCAGCATTGACGATGTCTTCCGACGCCTGCCACAGTCCTCCGAGCAGGTCTTGCATCCTGAGAAGTATCTCTCGGGCGAGCCGCCGCGCGAGGTCGAGCTCGACCTGGAAGCCTTCGCGGACGAGGGCTGGCGCCCGGCGGCGACGACGCCGCTCGGCGAGGTGGGCGTGCGCGGCTTGCTGTTGGCCGGCGTCAATGTGGAAGAGGCGCGTCGCGCCGCCGCGGGCTGGGGCGGCGACCGCTCGTTCGTCTTCGAGCGCGAGGGGCGTGCGCCGCTCTTCGTCTGGCGGACGGTGTGGGACACGCCCCGCGACGCGCAGGAGTTCTTCCGCGCATACAACCTGTTGCTCCAACAGCGCGCCGCGCCCGGCGTCGCCGCGCAGAGCGAGTCCGAGCGCGAGTGGCGTGAGGGCGCGTCCCTCACACACGTAAGGCTCGAAGGCGACGCGGTGTTTGTCGTGCGTGGAGCGGAGCAGGACGTGGCCGAGGCGCTGAAGCTGGCGACTCAAAATCGGTAAGAGGCGCGCCGGAAATTCCCTTGTCATGTGGCGCGGGCCAGAGTATGCTCACGGCGGATAAACAGAGCTCTCCCTTCTGCCTCGAAGTTACAAGGGTGGTGCCCACATGAAACAGTTCCGGAAAGCTTCACTGCAAAGTTTAATGGCGCTTGCCTTCGTCGCCACCTGCGCGCTGGGCGTTGCCCGCGCGGACGTAAGCGACCTGCGAGTCATCTCGGCGCGTGCCGGCGGCGTCAACCTCGTCTCGGGTGACGTGAAGGTGCGGCGCGCCGCGTCGGCCGACTGGAGCGTGCTCTCGACCCCGGACGAGCTGAGGAGCGGCGACACCGTCCGCACGGGCCTGACCGGGCGGGTCGAGATTCTGCTCAACCCGGGCTCCTACTTCCGCGCGGGCGGCGACACGGAGTTCACACTGGCCAGCGCCGACCTCAACGACCTGCGCGTGGAACTCGCGCGCGGCAGCGCAGTCGTCGAGGCGATGGGGTACGGCTACCACGCCACGAACGTCTCAATCGACGTGGCCGTGCCGGGCTCGCTCGTCAAGATTTTGCGCAGCGGTGTCTACCGCATCAACGTACCGAACGGCGCGCCGGCGGAGGTGGTCGTCGCGAAGGGTCGCGCGGCCGTCGGCAGCACGCTCATCAAGGAGGAGAAGGTCGCGCTTCTGTCGGGCGGCAACGTCGAGGTGACGAAGCTCGACAAGAAGTGGCGCGACGACCTCGACCTGTGGAGCCGCGACCGCGGCAAGGAGTTGGCGAGGGCTAACGAGAGGGTCAACCGCCGCACCCTCGATGCCGCCCTCAGCGTCGGTAACTTTGACAACATCTTCGGCCGGAACGACCCGCTCGGCCTCTGGTACTTCAACGCCAGCGCGGGCTGCTACACCTTCCTGCCGTTCGGCTACGGCTGGCGCTCGCCCTACGGTTACGGCTACGGCCTCGGCCTCTACTGGCCGCGGCCCGACCCGCAGGGGGACTGGGTACCGCGTTCTTACCCGAATACCGGTGGCGGCGGCACGGCCTCCAACCCGGGCGGCGGGACTTATGGCGGCGGCGGCTCCGGTGGCGGTGGTACGACCGCCGGCGGCGCGCGCGACTTTTCGCCCATGACCCCGACGCCCATCACCCCGCCCACGCGCGCCGAGCCGATGGAGCGGCCCATGCGCGAGAGAAGCATCGAGCCCGGCTCGCGCCCGAACCAGAATCAGTAACCTCCCCTTTCGGGAAAGGGAAACGCCCCGCCGGCCGTAGCCGCTGGCGGGGCGTTTTCGTTTGCGTTGACTTGCAGAGAGCGCAAAGGCCTTCACTCCGGGGAGGCTCGCCCGAGGACTTTCAAGAGCCGGTCGGGGTAGTCGGTCATGATGCCATCTACGCCCATCTCGATGAAGCGTCGCATGTCTCCCTCGGCGTTGACCGTCCAGACGTGGACGCGCAGGTTGCGGCCGTGCGCCGCCTCGACGAAGTCACGGGTCAGCACACGCACCGCGCCGGCGTGCTCCGGCACCTGGAGCGCCTGCATGGCCGGGCTGTAGGAGGGGGCGAGCCCCGCGCTCTCAAGGGTGAGGAAGCTCGCGACCTCGCCCGTGGCGGCAGAGGTTGCGACCTCGGGGCACTCCCGCCGGAACTCTGCCAGGATGCTCCCGCTGAAGGAGGCGACCAGGACCCTTGCCGTCATGCCTCGCTCGCGAATGAGGCGGCACAGGGGGGTGGCCAGCGCGGGCGCGCCATGCTTCGGCTCGATGTTGAAGCGCATCTGCGGGAGGGCTTCGAAGACCTCGCGCAGCGTGGGCACAGAGATGCCAAGCCCCCTCAGCGGGAAACTCCGGCCGCCGTCAGGCGAGAAGCGATAGGCGGCGTCGAGCCCCTTCAACTCCGCGAGCGTCAACGACCCGACCCGACCCGTGCCGTCCGTCGTCCTGTCCACGGTCTCGTCGTGAAAGATGACCAGCTCGCCGTCTTTCGTGGCGTGAACGTCCGTCTCGATTACGTCAGCGCCCAACGCCTTCGCGTGCTCGAAGCCGTAGAGCGTATTCTCGGGCCACAGCCCTGCGCCGCCGCGGTGTGCGATAACCAGAGGCCGCCCGGCGTCCCCCTTGAAATACTGATGCTCGGGCACGACCTCACCCTTCGTCCGCGACAGCACCGCGTAGACCGCACAGCCCGCCAGGAGGACGGCGAGCACAGGGGCCGCGAGCCACTTCCATCTCCTTCTCATGTTCGATTAGTCCGCGGTGACTTCGCCTTCACCGGCGCCAGTTCGTTCGCGACGACGAGGGCGGAGTGCGTGACCGGCGCGAGGCCGGGGCCGGGGAAGACCGTGTCGCCGACGAGGAGGAGGTTGGGGACGTTCGTCCTGTGCGTGAGCGCGGCGGAGCCTTCGAGGAGGTCGGGCGTGCGCGGGAGGCCGCCGACCATGCCGAGGCGCCGGCGCGTGCGTTCGTAGAAGGTGCGCGGCGTGGCCGTCTCGAAGACCTCCGCGCCGTCGCCTATCTCGGGGAGCGCGGCATGGAGGCGCGACCAGAGGGCTTCGAGTGAGCGCGCGTCCTGCTCTTCGTGCTCCGACTCGTCGGCGTGGAAGGTGAACCACTGCTCTGCGTCTGTGAAGGCGTTGACGGTGGCGGCGCGCCTGCCCGCGGGCGCGCGCGTGTCCCAGAGGGGCGCCGCGCCGAGCATGAAGAGCGCGCCCGCGGCGTCGAAGTCTCGCCCCTCCTGCCAGTCGTCGAGCACAAGAACCTGATCCGAGGGGAGGCGGCGCGCGGCCTCTTCGTCGAGGCTTATAAAGATCTGGTACGCGCCAGGGCCGCGCAGGCTCTTGAGTTGCGCGCGGACGTGTGCGGGCGTGCGCTCGGCGCCGACGAGCTTGCCGTAGGTGTCCCAGACGGTGAGGTTGCTCACGACGGCGCGGTCGGCGCCGATGGTCTCGCCGGTGAGTAGAGTGACGCCGGCCGCGCGCCCTTGCGCATCGAAGGCGAGCCGGAGCGCGGTCGCGTTGAGACGGACAGTCCCGCCGCTCTTCCTGATCGACTCGGCGAGCGCGTCGGCGAGGGCCTGCGCGCCGCCGCGCAACGCGTGCATCTGTCCGAGTGGCTCCGTGAGCGCGACCGCGGCGTAAAGGTACGAGCCGTCGTCGGAAGAGACTTGCGCGAACGTTTGAAGCTGCGCGTCAACGAAGCGCCGGAAGCGCGCGGAGGTGCCGGTCAGGTGTCGTGCGGTCGTGACGTCGCGCGCTCTGAGGATGCGCGGAGCGAGGAGCGGCTCGGAGGCCGCGAGTCGCATGAGCTGAAGCTTTGAAACACTGGCGAGTGCGGGCACGTGGAGTGCCGCTCGTCGGAGCGCGTCGGCTACTTGTGAGGCGTCCCGGTAGAAGCGGACGGCCGCGTCAGCGCATTCGGGGAAGGTCGCGCGCAGCGTCTCATAGAACCCCTCCGCCGTGCCCCCGACGCGCACGTCCGCGCCGCCGGGCAGGCGCATGGTGTAGGCGGGCGAGACCCCGCGCGCCTCGGGCGCGGCGACGGGCAGCTCCGCGAAGATGCGTTCGTGCAGGCCGCCCGGCTCCCAACCGGCGTAGAGCCCCGCGCCCGTCTCGAACTCGTGGCCGAGGTGCTCGAAGCTCGCGCCGCACCCGCCCACCTGCGCTGCCCGCTCGACGAGGCAGACGCGCGCCCCACGCGCCGAGAGCAGCGCCGCGCAGGTGAGCCCGCCGATGCCGCCGCCGACGACTACGACCTCGAAGCTCATCTCACCACGCGAAGCCGTAGAGCCTCAGCAGGAGTTCGACCAGAAGCCCCGGCGCGGGCGCGGCCTGTTCCGGGAAGAGCCTGTCCAGGTACGGGGCGAAGACGATGCCGAGCGACTGGATGCCGTTGAAGATTGTGTGGATGACGACGCAGGGAAGGAGGCTGCCCGTGCGTGCGCGCACCAGCGTGAGGACGAAGCTGAGCAGGAGGATGGCGGCGAGGACGCCGTAGCTCGGGAGGTACTGCGGGACGTGGATCAGCGCGAAGAGGAGGAAGACCGTGGAGACCGCCCAGCCCGACCCGACCACACGCCGCAGCGCCGAGTAGAGCATGCCGCGGAAGACGATCTCTTCGACGATGGGCGCGGTGAAGGTCGCGGCGAAGGCCGTGATGAGCGCCGCCGCGCGCGAGCTGCGCAGGAGTCGTTCCATCTCGTTCTCGGGGTTGCCCGTCAGCCAGATGATCGCCAGCCCGACGCCGTAGAGCGCCAGCGCCAGCCCGACGCAGCGCCAGAGGGTGAGCCCGCCTCCCCAGTCCCACCCGAGCGTCCGGAGGAAGGGGAACCGGCCGCCCCTCGTGACGAGCAGCCATGCCAGCCCGAGCGTGAATGCATGCGCGATGACGAGCGCGACGAGGGCAACGGCGATGGCCCCGGGGTCTTTGATGGAGAACTGGGCTATGGCCTCGACCGCGAGCGGGACGCCGCGGCGGAGCGCGTAGGCGAACACGAGGAACCCCTGGATGACGATCATCAGCATGAAGCTCATGAGGAGCAGCCCGAGCGCGCCCCAAATCCCCCACGGCGGGTTGTCCGGGTCGGGGCGGGCGGGCGGGGGCGGCCCGCCGCTGTGCGGGAGTTCTTCCGGGCTGCTCAGGGGTAGTTGGATCGGCGGATTGTCCACGAAGTGAGTTTAGCAGAAATCGGCAGGCGTTAGGCAGACGGCAGTTGAGAGTCCTGCCCGCTGTTCAGAAGTGGCTCTGCATCGCCTCGCGCACCTGCTCGATGAGGGCGGGGAGGTCTGCGTCGGCGAGGCCGGCGGTGGGGATGGGCGGGTCGAGGTGCATCACGACGGGGCCGGCGCGCAGGATCATCGAGCCGCGGGGCATCGCGCCGCGCGTGCCCTTGATGGTGACGGGGACGATGGGCAGCCCGGACTCGACGGCGAGGCGGAAGCCGCCCTTCTTGAGTGGTTGGAGCGAGCCATCGCGTGTGCGCGTGCCCTCGGGGAAGAGGAAGGCCGAGACGCCGCCGCCGAGGCGGTGCGCGGCGCGGCGAAGGCTTTCGATTGACTCGACCGTCGAGCCGCGGTTGATTGGAATCTGTCCCGAGCGGCGCATGTGCCAGCCGAGGAAGGGGATTTGGAAGACCTCGCGCTTGGCGGCGATGCGGAGTTGGCGGGGCAGGTAGCCGAGCATGACGGGGATGTCCATCCAGCTCTGGTGCGTCGAGAGGAAGACGTAACTTTCGCCCTCGCGCAGGTGCTCGGCGCCGCGGACTTGCACGGCCAGCAGCGCCGTCCGCGCGATCAAACGGCTCCAGGTGCTCGCGCACCAATGCTGCAAACGCCCCCGCCGGTCGAAGGGCGAGCAGGCTAACGACAGCGTCCCCATCAAGACCGTGTAGAGCGCGACCAGCGGCCAAGCCACCGACGTGTGTGCGTAATTCCAGAAGGTGGGCGGGCGTGGCGGCGGGGTTGTCAGCTGAAATTCCAAATTTGAGATTTGAAATTAAACCTTGATGCCCAGACGCTGCGCGGCGAGGAGGAGGCCGATGATGGTCTTGGCGTCGTCGATCTCGCCCGCGGCGACCAACTGAAGCGCGCGCGCGAAGGGCATCCGCACGACCTCAATGATCTCGTCCTCCTCGTGCCGGCGTGCAGTCTCTTTAAGGTCGGTGGCGAGGAAGACCCAGAGCCGTTCGGCGCAGAAGCCGGGCGTGCTGTAGAACTCCGAGAGTTGTTCCAGACGCCCCGCCACAACGCCCAACTCCTCTTCCAGTTCCCGCGCGGCCGTCTCGGCGGGACGCTCGCCCGGGTCGAGCTTGCCCGCCGGCAGCTCCAGCACGTACTTCCGCGCCGGGTGCCTGTACTGGCTCACAAACGCGACGCTGCCGTCCTCGAAGAAAGGCACGGCCGCCGCCCCGCCCGGGTGTTTGACGACCTCGCGCAGGTAGGTCTGCTCGCCCTCGCGCACGGTGTCGCGGACGACGCTGATGAGCCTGCCGCCGAAGACCTCTTCGCTCGACAGAACCTCGGGCTGCTCTTTATCCGTGATGTCGGCCACCTCTGTTAATACTCCGCCATCTTCGGGCGCGGCTTGTCATCTTTGGTCGCGGGGCGCGACTCGTTGAAACGGACGCCGATGACCTCGGAGCTGACGAAGAAGTGGCGGCGCCCGGTCGCGTCGCGCCCTTCGGCGCGGACGGGGTCGGCGTTGACGCTGTAGGCGGGCGGCTGCGCGTCGGTCCTGGGCTCAACCTTGACGGTGAAGACGTAGCCGTGCGCGTTGAGCGGGTCGCCGCCCACGTCGGGCTGGAAGCCCGAGTCGATGAGCTGTTGGATGGTGCCGTACTGCCCCGTGTTTCTAAAGTAGATGTCCTCGGCGGCCTGTATGGCTTCGAGGTACGTGAGCGTGCCGGACTCGTTGGCCGCGATGACCCGCCGCTGGATGGTGTCGTCCCACATCCGCAGCGCGAGCCAGCCCAGAGGGACGAGCACGATCAGGCCGACGCCCGCCACGACGAGCGCGGTGCGCCACAGGCGTTTCGATTCGGAGGCTTCGGACATCTCTCAGGACTCTCCGCCGTTTGATTCGAGTTGCGCCTTCACCTCGCCGACGAGGTAGAGCGAGCCGGTCACGCAGACGAGGCCGCCGGCGGGCGTGTGCGTCCGCGCGATGAGCAGCGCGTCGAGGCTTGAAGGCGCGAGCGCGATTGTACTCGAAGAGGGCGGGACGGGCACGGCGCGGAGCAGCCGCTCGACCGTGGCGGCGCGCGGGTTCTGCGGCGAGGTCAGGACGAGGTGGCGCGCGGCTGGGAAGAGGACGCGCCCGACCTCTTCAAGCTCCTTGTCGCGCATCGCGCCGAAGATCATCGTGACCCCCTCGGGCGCGAACTCGTCGAGGTACGCGCGCAGCGCCCGAGCGCCCGCGGGGTTATGCGCGCCGTCGTAGAGGACGTGGGGCCGCTGTCTCTCGTCCAGCTCAAGGCGTCCCGCGTGCTCCGCCGTTTCGAGTCCACGGATGATCTGTTCGCGTGAGATG
>JBJMGP010000258.1:0-45656 GCA_045807865.1 Pyrinomonadaceae bacterium | reverse complement strand
TGCCCCGCGACGCACGTGTGCGCCAGCGCCGCCAGCAGTACGACGATGCAGAATCTTTGTGCTCTCACTACTCCCCCTTGTCACGGTTTACGGTTCACGGTTCACGGCTTTTATCCTTCATCGCCTTGTACTCAATCGAGTCGCGGAACGCGAGGGCAATCTTGTCGGGGTCGTTGGTGCGTTCGAGGTTCGAGAGCCAGAAGTCGAAGCCTTCGAGGTTGCGGTCGGGCGGATCGTCCGGGTTGCGGCGGAGGAAGGCGAAGTAGTGGAGCAGGAGGAGCGCGCGGTTATGTTCGCGCCGTTCGAGCCGCGGGTCTGCGGCCGCCTTGAGGAGCGCGCCGGCGCGCGTCTCAGTCCGCGAGGTGAGAGCGGAGGCGAGCACGGCGCGCTCCGACGGGTCAACTTCGACGCCCGCGTTCTCGAAGAGCCGCGCGGCGAAACGTGCGTCGTCCGCCTCGCCGAAGAGTTCTCGGAACTCGGGGCGCGTCTCCCACTCGCGCGCGAGCGCGCTGAGCCGGCCGTCAAAGACGCCCTGCGCCTCCTCCGTGCCCGGGATGAGGCCGCGGCCGAGAGCGCGCGCGTCCCGCATGAACTCGTCGTAGCGTGGCATTCGCCCCCGCGCGATGAGGTGCAGGCGGTAGAGGGCGCGGCTCCAGTCGGCGTACTGCCCCAGGAGGTTGAGCGAGTCCTCGTCGAGCATCGAGGCCCAGTCGCGCAGCTCAAGCTCCGCGGGCGGCGAAGCCTCGGCGCGCGCGTCGGGCTCGGTCTTAACGACCGCGTAGAGGTCGTCGCGGTTGTCGAAGCGGTTGACGAAGCGCAGGCGGCCCGTGGCCACGGCGCGCGAGAGGAAGGTCGCGTAGTTCGTGCGCCGCTCGGGCGCGACGAGGTCGTTCTTGACGACGACGTAGGAGGCCGGAATCTCTTCGAGCAGGTTGAGCAGCCCGAGCGGGATGGTGCCGTTCGCCGTCCAGTGCTCGATCTCATCCTCCTGCGGCGAGTTGAAGCCGGAGGTGCCGACGATGAGCGGCCTGGCGTGGTCGGCCGCACGCAGCATGTAGCGGTGGTTGTAGTCCGGCCCGGCGGGCAGGACGACGACACCGCCGCGCATCTCCGTCTCTTTGAGCCGGAGCGTGACGGCGTCTGGGTAGACCTCGCCGCGCATGAAGCCGAGCGGCGCGCCGTTCAACTCGGCCAGGAGCAACACGCAGGCGACGACGTAGACCGTCTGCGTTTTCAAGCGTGGGCGGCGCGCGTTGATCGCTTCGGCGAGGCGGCGCACGCCGAGTCCCGCGAGGAGCGCGAGGCCGAGGTAGGCGAACATCGCGCCGCGCGTGGGCACGCGCATGCTGCGGAAGACGGGCAGCAGGTCGTAGCAGATGCGGTAGAAGAAGAAGTTCCAGCCGAGCGAGTAGAAGAAGCCGACGAGCGTGAGGACGAGCCCGAGCCAGAAGGCGTCGCAGCGGCGCGGCGACTTGAGCGTCTCGACGAAGTTCGCGTGCGCCGCGCGTAGTAAAGAGGGGTAGGCGATGCAGACGCGCGCCGCGCAGGCCGCCGTCAGCACCGCGAGCGCGCACTCCGAAGTGACGTAGCCGAAGAGGCCGCCGAAGTAACTCGTCCGGTCGAACCCGACGGCGAGGAGCGAGACGGCGAAGGCGCAGAGGATGAAGGCGTCGAGCCGCGGGAGCCACTTCAAATGCCTGTCGTCCGGCGCGGCGGCGCGCGCACGCAGGGGCTGCACGAGCAGCAACTCCGCGAGGGCGAAGAGCAGCGTGAGCAGGCCGGGGAAGAGCTTGAAGCGCGCGCCGCCCTCCATCGTCTCGCCCATCCCGAACCAGAGCTTGTTGCGGTTCTCGACCGAGAGCCAGTGGCGCGGCCACGCCGAGTTGGCCTTCACCTCCTCGACGCTGCGCTTGAAGCCGTAGAGCTTCGAGACGATGTAGTAAGGCAGCATGAACGGCACGAGCCCGAGCGCGGCGAGCCCCAGCGCCACCGCCCCCCTGCGCCAGAACTCGCGGTCGCGCCACAGTTCGTAGCGCGTCAGCAGCAGCGCGCCGCCGAGCGCCAGCGGCACGAGCGCGAACGCGAAGAACGAGACGCTCGTCAGCCCCGTCATGAAGAACGCGAACCCGAGCCACGCCGCCCGCCTCCTCGTCCGCGCGCGCGCGAACAGCACCAGCGCCTCGAACAGGAGCGGGAGCCACGGCGAGAAGAGGTAGACGAGCTGCGACATCAGGTGGAAGCGGAACGGCACGAACGCGAACGCGACGCCGGCGACCCACGCCACGCCTTCGGAGCCCGTCAGCGTGCGCGCGAGCCTGTACGCGCCGTAGCCCGAGAGCGCGAAGCCGAGGAAGAGCGCGACGGCGTGAACCGTGAGCGGCCTCAGGCCCAGGGCGAAGAGCGGGAAGAAGGGCAGCGCCAGCCCGTAGCAGTGCTCGCTGAAGGCCAGCGTGTAGCGCAGCGGGTAGAACGTGTTCGAGTGGAAAAGGTGCAGCGGGTCGCGGAAGGTCTGGTGGTAATCCCACCACATGATCCACGTGACGAGGTAAGGGTCGCCCGGGTCTACGACCGCGTCGCGCATCCGCGTCACGTACGGCCACGTCAGCAGCGCCGTGAACAGGCAGAACGCGAGCACGACCGACAACTCCCGCAGCGGCCCCGTGCGCCACAGCGCGGCGAGCGCGCTTGGCATTTCCCAACGCGAAGTGTTAGTTTGCCCCTTCTCCAAGTGATGAATGGTTATTGGGATAAGTAAGCTGATACGCGCCGAACGCTCTCTTATCACTTGCCCGCGACCTGATGTCAAGAACACACGCCAGGGAGGTTGTGACTCACGCCGCGGCCGGGGCCGGGGGGCGCGGGGTCGCGATCCTCGTGCCCTGCTATAACGAGGAGCCGACGGTGGCGCGCGTCGTCGCGCGCTTCCGGGCGGAACTGCCCCACGCGCGCGTCTACGTCTTCGACAACAACTCGACCGACCGCACGGCCGAGGAGGCGCGGGGCGCGGGCGCCGAGGTCTACAACGAGCGGCGGCAAGGCAAGGGCTACGTCGTCCAGTCGATGTTCCGGCAGGTAGACGCGGACTTCTACGTGATGGTGGACGGCGACGACACCTATCCGGCCGAGGCCGTCCACGCCTTGCTCGCGCCCGTCGTCGCGGGCGAGGTGGACATGAGCGTCGGCTCGCGCCTGCACGCCGAGTCGCAGAGCCAGTTCAAGCGGCGCAACCGCATGGCGAACCGCCTCGTCCGCTCGACCCTCAACTTCATCTTCCGCGTCGAGCTGACCGACATCCTCTCGGGCTACCGCGCCTTCAGCCGCGAGTTCGTCAAGGGGCTGCCGCTCTTCGGCGGCGGCTTCGAGATCGAGACCGAGCTGACCATCAAGGCCGTCGAGCGCGGCTACCGCCTCGTGGAAGTCCCCGTAGACCTCACGCACCGGCCGGAGGGCAGCCACTCGAAGATACAGTTCCTCCGCGACGGCTTCCTCATCATCAACACGACGCTCGCGCTCTTCCGCGACTACAAGCCTCTGACGTTCTTCGGCGTCGTCGGGCTGCTGCTCCTTCTGCTCGCGTGCGCGGCCGGCGGCGGCGCCCTCCTCGGCTTCGGCGGCCTGTTGCCGGGCACGCTCCTCTTCGCCGCCGCCGCCGGGCTCTTCGTCTGCGGGCTGCTGTCGCTGACGGCCGGCCTCATCCTCCACTCCATCGCGCGCCGCTCGCAGGAGTTCGAGTATCACATCCGCGTGCTCTCGGACGAGCTGCGCGCGGGCCGCGCGCACGGCACGGAAGAGCGTAACGGCGGCGCGGCGGGGCGTTGACGGAAGCATGACGAGCGCCGCCGTACAGCCCGAAGCGCCGACGGTGCGCCGCGCCGCGGCGACGCCCCGCATACTCGCCCCTTTACGAGAGCGCGCGGAGTTCGGCGACGCGCTCGTCCTGCTTTACCTGCTCGTCTTCATCCGGCAGTACCTCTGGCCGCTCGACTCGAACGCGCTCGGGTGGGCCCTCTCCGCGCCCGCGGCGCTCGTCGCCTGGTACTTCTACGTCGTCACGAAACCCTTCACGTCGGAACGCGCGGGTCGCGAGTTCTGGCTCGTGGTGCTGCCGGCGCTCCTCTTCTTCTACCTGCTGCGACTCCCCTTCCCGGACCTCTCCTGGGACGTGCTCAACTACCGCCTGCTCCACGCCGAGCGCTCTCTGCACGGCACGCTCTTCATGGCGGGCGACTACTTCCCGACGCCCGCGCCGTACAACCCCGCGCCCGACACCGTGACGGGGCTCTTCCGGCACGCGCTCGGCTACCGCCTCGGCACCGTCGTCAACCTGCTGGCGCTCGTCTGGACGGCGCGCGTCGTGGAGAAGCTGGTACGCCCCTACGTCGCGCGCGCATGGCCTCGGGCGGCCGCCGTGCTCCTCGTCCTGCTGGCCGAACACCTGCTCTACGAGGTCAACGAGTACATGGTTGACCTGCTCTCGCTGCCGCTGCTGCTCGAAGCGACGTGGCTCGCGCTGCGCTTCGAAGAGGCCGAGCACAGGCGCTCGGTTCTGGTCCGCGCCGCGCTGCTGCTGGGCCTGAGCGCGGGGCTCAAGCTGACGAACGCGGCGGCGATTCTGCCCGTCGTGCTGCTCTGCGCGTACGGGGCGCTCGCGGGGCCGGGGCGTCTGAAGTCGAAGGAGTTGCCCGGGACAATCGCGCTCGCATTCGTCGCGTTCGTCGCGCCGCTCCTGCCCTTCACGGTCTATCTCTGGCGCCTGACGGCGAACCCCGTCTTCCCGCTCGGCAACACCTTCTTCCTGTCGGCCTACTGGCCGACCGACGGCGGCTGGGACGCGCGCTGGGGGCCGAAGGGTCTCCGGGAGACGCTCCTCTGGCCCGTGCTCGCGAGCTTCGACCCCGGGCGCCATTCGGAGCTGAACGTCTACTCGGGTCGCATCACCCTCGGTATCGTCGTCGCGCTGCTGGGGCTCGCGCTGCTGGGGCGTGAGCGTCACGTGCGCGCCGTCTGCCTGCTGTTCGTCGTCGGGTGTCTGGCGTGGAGCGCGGGCGGGATGGGCTACAGCCGCTACGGCCTCTACCTCGAAGTGCTCTCCGGCGTCGCCACGGTCGCCGTCGCCGCGTCGATCTTGAGTGTGAGGCGTTCGGGCTCGGCGCTTTCGTGGCGGACGTTCGTCCCGGCGCTGCTCGTCCTCGCGCTCTGCGCGCAGGGGGCTTTGGCCTCTCTTTACGCACTCAAGTACGAGTGGAGCATGCGGCCGACGTTGCTCTCGGACTGGCGCTCGTACCGCCACGAGGCGCGCTACATCTTTCGCGACCGCAGGCTGAAAGACTTCATGAACGCGGAGACGCGCGCGCTCTTCGAAGGCGTCGAGGGCTGGGTCGAGAGCGGCCCCAAGTCGAACGGCGTCGAGGCGCTCATCGACCCCGGCCTCCCCATCGTCACCGCCAGCCACCCCGAGTACTTCGCCACGCGCGACGCGCGCCGGCACTTCGTCCGCACGGTCGAGGCGGGGCCGCAACGCATGCTCTCGCTCTGCCTGCCCGAAGACCTCGTGCAGGCGCGCGAGTACGTCAAGAGCCGCGGGCTCACGTTCGTCGGCGCGCGCCCCGTTCAGGTGCCCTTCTTTTCGCAGCGCCGCCCACTCAGTATGATGCTCGTCGAGGCCGCGCTCCCCGAGGGCGAGGAGGGGCGCGCGACGTTGGAGAGGTTCTGGCGCTCGGCCGCCTTCCGCGACCAGGACTACCGCGCGGAGATCGAGGCGCCGGGCGCGCCGACTCGTCTGCGGGCGGGCGAGCGCGTAGAGTTGAGCCTGCGCGTGCGCAACCTCGGCCCCGTGGCCTGGCCCGCCCGCGGCGACACGCACGGCATGTATCAGGTCAACGCCGGCGACCGTTGGCTTGACCGGGAGGGCAAGCGCGTCGTCAACGACCTCGACGGCCGCACGGCGCTCGCCGCAGACCTCGCGCCCGGCGGCGAGACGGAGCTGACGCTCCCCGTCAGAGCGCCCGCGGAGCCCGGCGACTACGTGCTTGAGATAGACATGATTCACGAGGGCGTCACCTTCTTCTTCGAGAAGGGCTCGAAGACGCTGCGCCTGAACGTGAAGGTCGAGCCGTGAGACGGTTGATTTTATGAACGGAGAGGAACGTTAAGGATGAGACTCGGAAAAACTTTTACCGCCGTGTTGGCGGGTGCGCTGCTGGCTGCTGGTTGCGGCGGGCGGCCGTCAGGCAACACGGCCGCGGGCGACAAGGCGGCGACGCCCGCGCCCGCCAAGACGCCGGGGCCGCTGCCCGACGCCGCTTTCAAGGCGCAGCTCACGCTCCCCGACGCGCCGGCCAAGCTGCGCGCAGGGCAGAAGGAGACCTTGCAGGTGCATATCAAGAACGCGAGCGACGTGTTCTGGTGGTCGCGCGGCGGCGAGGTCAACGAGCGCACCGACAACTGGTTCTACATCGCCGCCGGCAACCGCTGGCTCAAGGCGGACGGCTCGCTCGTCACCGACATGGACGGCCGCTACGGCATCTCGAAAGACCTCAAGCCCGGCGAAGAGACGGAAATCCCCCTCTCCGTCACCGCCCCGAAGGAGCCCGGCGAATACATCCTCGAAGTAGACCTCGTCCAGGAGCAGGTCGCCTGGTTCAGCGACAAGGGCTCGCCCACCGCCCGGGCGAAGGTGACGGTGGTAAGATGAGGCAGTAGGCGGTAGGCAGACGGCAGTAGGCAGTTGAAAACCTCCTGTCGGAAATTGTGATTTAACCTTTCAACGTTCGTAACCCGGGGCGTACTGCCTACTGTTTTATGCGTCTCGCCTACTTCAGCCCGCTCGGCCCGCAGCGCTCCGGGATCGCGGATTACAGCGAGGAGCTGCTGCCGCACCTGGCGGCGGCGGGCGCCGACGTGACGTTGTTCGTGGACGGCTTCCGCCCTTCGGAGTGGGGCGCGGCCGGGCGCTTCGAGGTGCGCGACTACCGGCGCGACGCGGAGGCGCTGGCGTCGCTCGCGGAGTTCGACGCGGTCGTCTACCACATGGGTAACGACCACCGTTACCACGCGGGCGTCTTCGACGCGGCGCGCGCGCACCCGGGCGTCGTCGTCTTCCACGACTATGCGCTGCAAGACTTCTTCCTCGGGCTCGCGCGCGAGCGCGGCGACATGCGCGTCTACCTCGACGAGGTGGCCGCCTGCCACGGCGAGGAGGCGCGGCGCGAGGCCGAGGAGACGGTCGCGCGCGGCGCCACGCCCGCGGCCTTCGCACGCCCCCTGGACTTCCCGCTCAACTGCCGCCTCGCGCGCGCCGCCGAAGGCATCATCGTTCACTCCGACTGGAGCCGCTCCCGCTTCGAACGGGTCGCGCCCGGCGTCCCCGTCCGCCGCGTCAACCACCACATCACGCCTTCGGCCGCCGAGGCGCTCCCACGCGGCAGGCGCGACGGAAGAGAGATGGTTAACATCGCCTCGTTCGGCCTCATCACACCCGACAAGGGCATCGAACGTGCGCTGCGTGCGCTCGCGGCTTTGCGGCACGCTTACGACTTCCGCTACACGCTCGTCGGCGACCCGAACAGCTACTTCGACGTGCGCGCGCTCGTGCGCGAGTGCGGCCTGGAAGACCGCGTGGAGATTACGGGCCACGTCACGCTCGAAGAGTTCGAGCGCCGCATCGCCGAGACGGACGTGGCGCTCAACCTGCGCGAGCGCACGGTGGGCGAGACCTCCGGGAGCCTGTGCCGCATCATGGCCGCGGGCGTCTGCGCCGTCGTCTCCGCGGTCGGCTGGTTCGGCGAGTTGCCCGACGACTGCGTCGTCAAGGTCGAGCCCGGCGAGCACGCGGACGGGCTGCTGCGCGCCTACCTCGCGCGGCTCATCGAGGACGAGCAGTTGCGCGCGCGGCTCGGCGCGAACGCGCGCCGTCACGTCGTCGCGGAGCATGACATCCGCCGCAGCGCCGCAGGCTACCTTGATTTCATCCGCGAGGTCGTGGCCGCGCGCCCCCGCCGCAGACTGCTCGCGGGACTTTCTCACGAACTCTCCGTGCTCGGCGTCGAGCCTGACCTCGACGACGCGCTCGTGCGCGGCGTGGCCGCGGAGTTCGCCGCGCTCGCGCCCGAGAGCCTCTTCGCCCCCGAGCGCCAAGGGCCGAAAGGCTCCTGGGTTCAGCCGGACACGCCCTTCTCTTTCACACAGACTCTCGCCGAACAGGCCGCGGCCGGTTCGAACAACGGCGCGCACGCCTCGAACGGCAACGGGCGCGGACGCAAGCTCGAAGGCGTGGACTACAAGCGCGCGGCCGTCGAGTACCCGCGCCGCATAAGCCCCGAGCGCCTGCACCACCTGCGCACCAAGCCCTTCTACAACCTCGCCAACAAGCCCGAGCGCTACGACGGCGAAGGCATCGACGCCGACACCTTCCGACACTTCTGCGACTTCGCCAACATGGCGCAGGCGCTCGCGCTCCCGCCCGACCGACGCATCCTCGACGTGGGCTGCGGCTCGGGCTGGCTGAGCGAATACTTTGCGCGCCTCGGCTACGACGTGACCGGCATCGACATCAGCCCCGACCTCATCGAGGTCGCGCGCGCGCGCGTCGAGAAAGTCCCTTACGGCGCAGACCACGAGACGCCCCTGCGCTGCCGCTTCCTCGTCCACGACGTAGAGGGCGCGCCGCTCGCAGAGCAGTTCGATGCCGTCGTCTGTTACGACTCGCTCCATCACTTCGAGGACGAGCGCGCCGTCCTCAGGAATCTGGCGTTGATGACGAAGTACGGCGGCTCGCTCTTCATCCTCGAAGGCGACTGCCCCGAGGAGGGCTCGGAGAACGAGGAGGAGCTGCTCGAAGTCATGCGCAGCTTCGGCACCCTGGAGTCGCCTTTCAGTCGCGAGTACTTGCGCGGGCTCTTAGACGCCTGCGGCTTCGCCGTCGTCGGCGACTACGTGAGCGTCAACGGGCTGTTCGGGCGCGACTCCGTGGAAGGCGGGCGCCTGCGCGTCGAGCCGCCGCCGGTCAACTACCTGCTCTGCAAGAAGGTCACGGCCGAGCCCGACCGCCCCGCCTCTTCCGTCCCGGACACGCTCAAGCCCTCGGCACCCGCCGCGCGCATGAGCTTCCCCGAAGGCTGGCCGGGGAAGGTCGCGCCGGGTTCAAAGACGAAGGCGACGCTCCTGGTCGAGAACACCGGCGACACGCTCTGGCGCATCGGCCCGGCGGAGAGCGCGGGCTCGTGCATGCTCGGCGCGCGCGTCTACGACGAGGCGGGCGCGCTCGTCGCGGAGCGCCACGGCACGCCGCCCCTGCCGCGCGCGCTGGCGCCCGGCGAGTCGGCCGCGTTGAAGTTCGAGCTGAAGGCGCCGCACGCACACGGCCTCTACACGCTCAAGCTCGACATGGTCGCCCAACACGTCTGCTGGTTCGAGGAGCGCGGCTCCGCGCCGCTCAAGGTTCAGTTTCGGGTCTCTTAAACATGACGACGATGACGCGGGATGAGATTCAGAAGCGCGTGGAGCGGCTGGGGCCTTGGTTCCACTGCATCGACCTGGGCGACGGGTTGACCACCAAAACGCAGAGCGCCATCGGCGAGCCGGTCGAGCACCCGCGGCCGACGTGGGAGAAGGTCAGGGCGTGCCTGCCGGAAGAGATGTCGGGCCGCAGCCTCCTCGACGTGGGCTGCAACGCGGGCTTCTACGCCGTCGAGTTGAAGCGGCGCGGCGCGGGTCACGTGCTCGGCGTGGACTCGCAGCGCAACCTCGTCCGGCAGGCGATCTTCGTCCGCGACGTGCTCGGGCTCGACATCGAGTACCGGCGCATGTCGGTCTACGACCTCGACCCGCGCGAGCTGGGGCAGTTCGACGTGACGCTCGCGCTCGGTCTCGTCTACCACTGCAAGCACCTTGTGCTCGCGCTCGAACGGCTCTTCGCCGTGACGCGAGAACTTTTAATCCTTGAGACGGCCGTCTACCCGCCGGAGCACTCGCCCGGCTCTTTCACCTACGAGGTCGGCGGGCTGCGGCCTCTGCTCCACCCGCTCGCCTACGTCGAGAACCCGGGCGAGGCGAAGGAGGCGATCTACAACTGGTTTCTGCCCGGCGTGGACGCGCTCGTCGCGCTGCTGAAGAACGTCGGCTTCGACGAGGTCGAGGTCTTCCCCGCCACGCAGGACGACCGCGCCGTCTTCGCCTGCCGCAAGCGTGAGCCCTACCCGGACAGCCGCTCGATCAGCTACCTCGCCGCCTCCCTCAAGGTCCTGGACGGCCCCGCGCGCTGCCACGCCGAGGAGGTCTTAACCTTCCGCGTCCGCGCCGAGAACACGGGCCTCGCCCGCTGGCTCCGCGGGGACGAGACGGGGACGCAGGAGGGGTCTGTGCACCTCGTCGCGCACGTCTTCGGGGCCGAAGGCGAGGAGCCGCTCTCCTGGTATCACGCGGGCGCGTACCTGCCCGGAGACATCGCCCCCGGCGAGTCGGCCACGATTGAGATTGCCCTGCGCGCGCCCGCCGAGCCCGGCCGCTACCGGCTCGAATTCGACATGGTCTCCGAGCACCTCGCGTGGTTCGAGGACCTGGGCTCCGAGGTCATCAGGCACGAGCTTGAGGTCGAATAGCCAGCGCAGTTCGACACAGAGACACGGAGGCACAGAGGCACAGATGGTTGAGCTATATCGCCTCAAGCTGTGTCTCTGTGCCTCCGTGTCTCTGTGTTAAAAAATTTCCCTGACTAACCCCAGGATTGCTGTCAACTTTTCGCCCGCCTCAAGCGTCGAAAGGTTCGTCAGCTCACAGGCCCGGACGGGCACTAAATCTTCAAGTTTGTTGAAGTTGACAAAGGTCTCGGGGGGTGTCTAAACTTCCCCTGGTCGTGACGGGAGCAGCCCCGCTCCCGACGAGAGTTAGACGACATGGACGCCCCGCCAGGCTCGTGTCACGAACTCACCGCAGCTTTCCCGGAATGTTGGAGCAAGCAGATGCGTAAGTTTATCGCCGCAGTCTTCGCCGTGGCCTTCACGGCCTCCGCCGCGCTCGCACAGAGCGGACAGGCGCCGACGCTGCGCATCGTCTCGGAGGACGGCAACCGCCTTCCTTCCGAACTGATGTACGGCAACACGAAGGTCAAGCCGCTGCGCCTCCGCCCCGGCACCAACGTGCCGATCACCATCGACGACTCGGACTTCTTCGTCCAGCAGCACTACGTCGATTTCCTCTCGCGCTTCCCCGACCAGTCGGGCTTCGCCTTCTGGCAGAACGACATCAACCAGTGCGGCTCGAACGCCCAGTGCGTCGAGGTGCACCGCATCAACGTCTCGGCCGCCTTCTTCCTCTCCATCGAGTACCAGCGGTCGAGCTACCTCGTCTACAAGACCTACAAGGCGGCCTTCGGCGACCTGCCCGGTAAACCCGTCCCCGTCCGCCGCGAGAGCCTCATGCCCGACACCCGCTCGGTCCTGAACGGCATCATCGTCGGGGAGACGAACTGGGAGAGCAAGTTCAACGCCAACATCGACGCCTACGAGCAGTCCTTCGTCCAGCGCGGCGACTTCCAGGCGGCCTTCCCCAACACGATGACCTCGGCGCAGTTCGTCGACAAGCTCTACGCGAACGCGAGCGTGACGCCCGCCGCGGGCGAACGCAGCGCGGCCATCGCGGCCTTCGGCACGGGCAACGCGACGGGACGTGGCGCGGCGCTGCGAAGTGTGGCCGAGAGCCAGACGCTCGACGTGGCCGAGAAGAACAAGGCGTTCGTCCTCTCGCAGTACTTCGGCTATCTGAAGCGCAACCCGGACGAAGGGCCGGACACGACCTACGCGGGCTACCAATTCTGGCTTGGCAAGCTCAACGAGTTCGGCGGCGACTTCGTCCGCGCCGAGATGGTCAAGGCGTTCATCTCGTCCGACGAGTACCGTACGCGCTTCTAACCCACCCGCACCTTTAAAGATTAAGAGGGGCGCTCTTTGAGAGAGCGCCCCTCATCTTTTCATGCCGTCTTCCGCTCAAACACTCTCGCGCACGGCGACGATAGTCGAACGCTCCTCCCAGCGGCCGGCGTAGTCGTAGTAGTAGCTCCCCCGCGTGACGCGCTCCAGGCGGAAGCCGAGCATCTGTAAGACCTCGCGGTAGACGCCCACGGAGTAAGTCCACCAGGTGTAGTCGTAGTCCGGGTTCGAGGCCCGCGGCTCGAAGCGTGCGACGCGCTCATCGGTCTCCAGGAGCGGCGTGACGACGACCAGAGCCTCCCCCGCCACGCGCGCAATCGACGCGAGCGCCGACACCTGATCGCTCAGGTGTTCGAGCACGGAACCCACGACCACCACGTCGAACCGGCCGAGCGCCGGCGGCAGCTCGTAGACGCTCCCGTAGAACGCCTGCGCGCGCGAGCCCAAAAGCCTGTGACAGAGCCAGTAGGCGTCCTTCCAGCGCTCCATCTCCGAGCCGTAAATCTCGGCCCAACGTTCGCGGTCCTGGTAGTAGAGCTTCTCCCTGAACGGCAGAAGGGTCTGCTGCCGCACGTCGCTCATGTCGTGCGAGACGACGCGCGCCGCCCCGCGCCGCTCGGCCTCGAAGCTGAGAAAGCCCGTCGCCGTCCCCACGTCGAGCACGCTCTTCCCCGCGACTTCGACGCCGCCCAAGTACTCCTCGAACTTCCCGCGCAGGTCCCACTGCCCGTGCACGACGCCGAACGTGGGCAGCTCCACCGTGTGGTAGAAGAAGCACCCCTCCGGGCTCTCCACGTAACGCGGCTCCGCGAACTCGATTGACTGACTCACACGCCTCCCCCCTCACCTTGTTCTTCAGAGCTTCCCGGCCCGCGCCACCACCAGAGGATTAAGAGCGCGGCGGTGAGCAGCGAGACGGCGGCGCCGATCATCAACGACTTCGGCCGGTAGACGAAGCTCACCTCGTGCTCGCCCGCCGGCACCCGGACGCCGCGCTGGTTGTAGTTGACCCGCAGCACGCCGACCGCCTGCCCGTCGAGGTACGCGCGCCAGCCCGGGTAATGATTCTCGCTCAGCACGAGTGTTGCAGCCCCGCCGGCCTTCGTCTTCACGTCCAAGCGGTTCGGCTCGTCACGCACAACCTCCGCGACCCCGCCCTGCGGCTGCGTCTGCGTCACGCCCGGCTCGGACTCGACCAGAGCCGTGCGCAGCGGCTCCCACTTCGAGCCGTCGGGAAACAGCCCCGTGCGTATGACCTTCACGGTCGCATTCTCGTCGAGCACGCGCGCCTCCGGCGCGAGCCACGCGCGCGGCAGCGCACGCGCGTTCTCGTAGACCTCCTCCCGCGCCGTCCGCCCGAGCAGCCTCCAACGCGCGGCCCCCGACGTTCCGACCGCCTCACTTTCATCGACACCCGCGCCGACCTCTGCCGCGACTTTCGTCGAGACCGTCTGCGCCTTCGCCCCGGCCGCGGCGGCCGCCGCGACGGGCTGCCTCTCGACCGTGAACCACTCACGCCGCAGAGGGTAAGACTTGCCCGCGGCCACGTCCGCGAGCGAGACGCGGAAGACGGAGAGCAGGAGGTCGGGCCACTTCGGCGTGACCTCCGCGGCGATCTCGCCGCCCGTCAAGACCGCGCGCTCGGGCAGCGCGAACGAGGCGACGTAGGTGTGCCCCTCGTACTTCCCCTTGTCGTCCGCCACGGGGTAGCTCGACGCGACCGCGGCGCGCTTGTGGCGCACGCGCGCGTGTATGTCGGCGCGGTCGTGCGCCCACTCGGAGGTGTCCGCGCCCGCGCGCAGCTCGAACTCGAAGACGCGCCCGTCCTGCGTCCTCAGGCGGACGCGCCCGACCGTGGCGCCGTCGGGCACGTCTTCCGACCAGGAGAGGTTCGTGATGAGAGCCAGGCGGTCGGACTCCAACGGCGCGATGTTGAAGCGCAAGGTCTTGCCCGCGCCGACGTTCGGCAGCCCGAGGTCGTTGCCGGCAAACATGAAATCGCCGTACCTCTGCGTCGCCTCCGGAAAGTCCTGCGCGGGCGTCGCGGCCGGAGCCGGTGCGGTGTTCGCGCTCGCGTCGGCCGTCCGGCCTTCATTCTTCACAGGAGCGGTCGCGCCCTTCGGCCGCATCGAGATGAGGTAGCGCACGTTGAGCAAGTCGATCTCGCGACCCGGGCCGCGCAGTGAAGCCTCCGGGTCCGTCAGCTCGCCCCAGACCTTCATCTCGCCCGCGAGCCGGCTGTAGCGCGCCAGCCCGAAGCCGTCGTAGCCGGCCGCGTTCTGCACGCCGTGCATCATGTAGATGTCGGGCTGCGTCCACAGCGTCCACTCGTTCGAGTGCGAGACGGAGGGTGGGACGGGCTCCTTCGCCGGGTCGAACGCGTGCGGCGCGGTCAGGACTCTGTAAGCCGCGGCGTTCGCTCCGCCGTTCTGCCGGATGAGACTGACGGTCTCCGGCTCGCGCCAGAGGTCTCCGTCCCGTGCCGGGCTCGACAGTCGCCAGCCGCTCGACTGTCCCCACAGTGCGAGGTCGCACGCGAGCAGCGCGACGAGCAGCCAGGCCGCCCCGCGCTTTCCACGCGCGAACGCACACAGAGCCCACGCGCTCAGGCAGGCGACCAGGACCGGAAGGAACAGCTCCGGCGCGCGCATAAAACTCACGGGCGCCTGCCGCGCCAGTCTGAAATCCACGGGGCGGCCCAACGTCACGACCACGAACGTCAGCAACACCACGCACGCGCCGACCATGATCGCGCGGCGCAGAGCGCGCCCGCCTTCCCTCGCCGCGGCCAGCGCCGTGAGCCCCCTCCCCGCCAGCACCGCCAGCGCGAACTCCGCCTCCAAGAGGTGGCGCGCGGGCACGCGGAAGAGGTTGAGGACGGGCACGTGGTAGATGAGCCGGTAGAACTTTAGAGGCGCGTAGCGCCCGAGCGCGAGCGCGAGGCAGACGAGCGCCGCCGCCGTCCAGAACTTCGTTCGCGCGTCCCTCTTAAAGACGACCGCGCACGCGGCGAGCATCAGCCCGAGCGCGCCGACGTAGCCCGCCATCTCGCCGTAGTAGGGCGGGCCGACGTACGTCGCGCGGAACAGCCGGCCGTCGCCGCCGCCCGCGACGTACGGCGCGAGGAACGTCTCAAGCATCCGCGGCGGCAGCGAGAACGAGGTGAAGAAGTCGTAGGAAGAGTCGGCGCGCAGGCTGTTGCGCAGCAACTCGAAGGTCGGTAGGATTTGCACGGCGGCGAGCAGCACACCGGCCGCGAGAAAAGCCAGAGACCAGAGGTAGCGCGCCCGTCTGACGCGCACGGCGTATGCGCTGGCAACCGCGTAAGCCGTGACGAGGAGGAGCGAATAGGCCAACGTCTGCTGGTGGCCGACGAAGGTCTGGAGCGCGACGAAGGCGGCGAGCAGGACTCCATACTTCCGCCGCCCCGTCGCGCCGTAACCGTCGAGCGCCCACAGCACCCACGGCAGGCACGCGCCGGTCTGCACGATGTTGATGTGCCCGATCTGACCGACGAGGAAGCCGCCCCACTGCCACGCGAGGCTCGTCACGATTGAGCCCGCAACGGACGAGCCCGCACGCCGCGCGTAAAGATAAGCGCCGAGCGCGGCGATCATGTATGAGGTGACGACCATCAGGTTCGTCGCCGCGCGCGGCTCGAAGAGCAGGTAGAACCAGTTCGGCGGGAAGAGCAGCCCGCCCTGCGCCGAGGCGAAGAGCGGCATCCCGCCGAAGATGTAAGGGTTCCAGAGCGGCAGGCTCCCGTCGAGCGTGATGCGCGCGGCCGCGACGCGCAGGGGCGTGTTGAAGATCGTGCCGTCGTCAGGGCACAGCACGGAGCCGGCCCACAGGGCGGGCAGGAAGTAGAGGACGGGCGCGAGTGTGACGGCCAGCGCGGCCAGACGCTCGCGGCCGACCGCGAACACGAAGTCACGGCCGGAGGGCGGGCGAGGGTTTGATGGACGAGTCATTTAATCAGGCGGCGGCGGAAGGCTTCGGCAAAGCGGGGGACGGCTTCGTCGTCTTCGAACCGCGGCGTACGTTGGCCTCTCTGCGCGCCCGGGCACGCGCACATGCGGCCGGGCTCGCGTGCGCGGCGCTGCTCGCCTTGATGTCGCTCCAGATGCTCGCGGTGGTCTGGCGGAAGAGCATAACCGTGGACGAGGTTGTGATGATTCCCGCGGCATACTACCACCTCGCCGCCGGCAACTGCCAACTCGTCCACGAGCACCCGCCGCTCTCCAAAATCCTCGCCGGCCTGCCCCTGCTCTTCTTACAGCCCGACGAGACCGACCCGCGCAAGTGGGATCAGGCGCCCGACTCGCCCATCGGCAAGTGGACTTACGAGGAGCGTTTCTGGGAAGACAACCCGCGCCTCTTCGAGTCGATCTCCTTCTGGGCGCGCGTGCCGATGATCGCCCTGACGGTCTTGACCGGCCTCCTCGTCTTCGCCTTCGCGCGCGAGCTGTTCGGCGCGACGGCGGCGGTGCTCGCCGTCGCGCTCTTCGCCCTGGAGCCGACGCTCGTCGCGCACGGGCGCGTCGTGCAGACGGACGTGCCGGCCGCGTTCGGCTACCTGCTCACGACGTACGCGCTCTACAAGTATCTTCAGGCCCCTTCATTCCGAAGGGCGCTGCTGCTCGGCGCGGCGGGCGGCGCGGCGTGTCTGACGAAGTTCTCAATGCTGATGGTCGCGCCCGCCATCGGCGTCGTCTTCCTCGCGCTCTGGTGGCGCGGACGAAAGTCGCAGGGCTCGTTAAAGTCACTCGCCCCGCACGCGCTGTTGACGATGCTCGCGGCGCTCTTCGTCATCAACGCGGCCTACTTCTTCGATCACCGCGCGCTCGGCTTCGAGGGCGTGAAGTGGCTGCACGAGGGCGCGCCCGACCACCCCGACGCCATCGTGCGCTTCGTCGAGGCCGTCACCTACATCCTGCCGACCGACTTCGTGCTCGGCGTCCTCTGGCAGGTCTGGCACAACGGCGCGGGTCACAACGCGGGGCTGCTCGGCATGTACAGCCGCACCGGCTGGTGGTACTACTTCCCCGTCGCCTTCGCCCTCAAAGCGACCATTCCCTTCCTCCTGCTCTCGCTCGCCTCGCTCGGCTGGGGCGTCGAGCGAATCGTCCGCGGGCGCGAGCGGCGTTTCCTCTTCCTGCTCGTGCCCTTTGCCTTCTACGCCGCCGCCTCGATGGCGGGCGCGCTCAACCTCGGCGTGCGCTACTTCCTGCCGGCCTACATGTTCCTCTTCATGCTGGGCGGCGCACTCTTAGAGCGGATGTGGAGGGCGAAGCGTACACGCCGCGCGGGCGCCGTGCTGGCCGCCGCGCTGCTCGCGTGGGTGTGCGTCGAGGCGGCGCGCGCCTACCCCGACCAGATGAGCTACATGAACCAGCTCGCCTACCAGCAGCCGCACTGGTGGTACCTGTCCGACTCGAACGTCGAGTGGGGCGACGACACGCGCGAGCTGGCGGAGTATCTACGCTCGAAGGGCGAGACGAAGGTGCGCGCGATGTTCCTCGGCGGCTTCCTGACGCTGCACCACTACGGCGTGGACTACCTCGACGCGCTCGCCGCCCCGCAGGGGCCGCCGCCGCGCTACACCGCCGTCGGCGCGAGCTTCCTCAACGGCTCGACCGTGCCGGAGCACACGCGCGAGGGGCGCCCCGTCACCGACGAGGAGCGCGTCAACACCTTCGACGAGTACCGCCGCCGCACGCCGGAGAAGATCATCGGCGGCTCCATCTACCTCTACCGCGAAGACGGCCCTTGAATCGATTTGAAGTTTCAAATCTCAAATCTCAAATCTCAAATCCTGGTTCCCGCGCTCTGGGTCGCGCTCGCCGCCGCCGGCCTCGCCTTCTACGTGTGGGGAGCGCCGACGAACCCGCCGGGCTTCTTCATCGACGAGTCTTCGGTCGCGTACAACGCGCACACCATCTCCGAATCGGGGCGGGACGAGCACGGCGAGGCGTGGCCGCTCTACTTCAAAGCGTTCGGCGATTATAAGAACCCGACGTACGTCTACCTGCTCGCCGCCGTCTTCCGCTTGACGGGGCCGAGGGTGGCGGCCGCGCGTGACCTGAGCGCGACTTTAGGCTGGCTGGCGGCGCTCGCGTTGGGCCTGCTGGGGGTTCGTCTGACGGGGAACCGCGCGGCGGGACTGTTGACGTTCCTCGCGGCGCTTTTGACGCCCTGGCTGTTCGAGCTGAGCCGCGTGGTCGTCGAGGTCGCCGCCTACCCTTTGGCGGTCGCGCTCTTCCTGCTGGCGACGCGACGCGCCGCGAGCAGAGAGGCGTGGGGCGTCGCCGACTCCGCCCTCGTCGCCGGCGCGCTCGCCCTCGTCACGTACACGTACTCGACGGGGCGTCTGTTCGGGCCGCTGCTCGCGCTCGGGCTCGCGCTGCTCGTGACGGAGCGGCGCCGCGTCATCTCCCTTTTGACGACATGGGTGCTGTACGGACTCGCGCTCGTCCCGCTCTACGTCTACCACCGGCACAACCCGGAGGCGCTCACCAAACGTTTCAACTATCTGACCTACGTCACGCCCGAGAGCGGCTACGCCGAGGACGTTTGGGAGTTCGTCAAACACTTCGCAGGCAACCTCAACCCCTGGCGGCTGCTCGTCACGGGCGACGTGAACAACTATCAGATCGCGAGCGTGCCCGGCGCGGCGCCGATCCTGCTCGCCACTTTCGCGCTCGTCCTGTGCGGCGCGTGGCTCGGGCTGAAGGCGGCGCGGCGCGATGCGTGGTGGCGCCTCTTCTTCTACGGGCTCGCCGCGTCGGTCGTGCCCGCGTCTCTCACGAACGACTACTTCCACCTGCTACGTTTGGCGGCGCTGCCGGTCTTCCTCGTCGCGCTCTGCGCGCCCGCGCTCGCGTGGTTGATTGAGAGAAGAAGCAGGGCGGCGCTCGTCGTCTTAATCATCCTGACGCTCGCGCAGGGCTCCGTCTTCCGCTGGCAGTTCGAGCGCTACGCCGGCTCGCCGTGGCGGCGGCACATGTTCGACGCCGACTATCCTTCGAGGCTCCTGCCGGCGGCGCTCGCCGCCTCGCCGCGCGAGGTGCATCTGGCCGACTCGACCTCCGTGCCCGGCTATGTGCAGGCACTCTGGTACGGCGCGGCGTGGGGGCTCCCGCCCGCGACGTTCGTGCGACTCCGGCAGGACGAGCCCACGCCCGCCGGCGCCGTCGTCATCACAACGGAGGACGTGCGCCCGCGCTGCCGCGTGCTGGCCGAGAGCGAGCCCTACACGGTCTGCGCAACCGAAGGCCCGCCGCGGGCGCCGCGGCCGCTCGCGGACACGGACTTCCGCGCCGAGCTGCGTGCCGTCGAAATTCCCGCGCGCGTCGCGGCGAAGGCGAGCGTGAAGATACGTGTCGCCGTGCGCAACGCGGGCGGCGCCGTCTGGCTTGCGCGCGAGCGCGGCCTCTCGCCGCTTCAGTTGAGCGTGGCCAACCACTGGCTCGACCTTTCGGGGGCGGTCATCACAAACGACGACGGACGCGGCGCACTCCCGGGCGACCTGCGCCCCGGCGAAGAGACCGAGATCACCTTCAACGTCAACGCGCCCCGCCGCCCCGGCGACTACCTGCTCGAAATAGACATGCTGCAAGAGGGCGTCTCATGGTTCGCCCTCAAAGGTTCGAGAACGCTGCGCGTGCCGGTGAGGGTGGAGTAAGCCGTAGGCTGTTTGTTGTGGTCGGGCTTAAACTGCCTACCGCCTGCTTCTCTTCAACGCCTCGGCGTACACGTCGAGCGTCGCGCGGGCGGTCTGCTCCCAGGAGAATTGGGCGGCGCGGCGGAGGCCGGCTTCGGAAAGTACGCGGCGGGCCGCTTCGTCGTCGATGAGTTCGAGGAGGGAGCGCGTGAGTTCTGTGTGGTCGCGCGGGTCGAAGAGGCGGGCCGCGCCGGCCGTGACCTCTTCGACCGCGGGCGTGCGGCCCGCGACGACCGGCGCCCCGCAGCCCATCGCTTCGAGCGGCGGCAGCCCGAAACCCTCGTAGAGCGACGGGTAGACGAAGGCCGCGCAGGTCGCGTAGAGCGCGCGCAACTGCTCGTCCGAGACGTAGCCGGCCAGCACGACGCGCTCTTTAAACGGAGACTTCTCTATCGACTCGAAGAGCGGCCCACTCAGCCACCCGCGCCCGCCCGCGACGACCAGCCGCAGCGACGACGCGGGACGCTCGCGCAAGACCTCCTCGAAGGCGCGGACGAGGGTCTGGAGGTTCTTGCGCGGCTCGATGGTGCCCACGGCGAGTAGAAACTCGCCGCCGCCGATTCTCATCCCGCGCAGCACCACTTCGGCCTTGTGCCTGTCTAACGGCCTGAAGCACGCGCGCGCCGCTTCGTGCACGGCGTAGACCTTCGCAGGGGGCACGCGCAGCCATTCGCAGAGTTCGCGCCGCACGGCCTCGGTCGGCGTGATGACGGCGGCGGCGGCGCGCGTCATCAGCGGCAGACGCCGGCGCGCGCGCCAGACACGCCTCCGCTCGTGCGTCTCCGGGTGCGTAAAGAGTGAGAGGTCGTGGACGGTCAGCACGCGGCACGCGCCGCCCCACAGGGGCACTTCGTAATTCGTCCCGTGGAAGAGCCTGTACCCTTTGCGCGCCGCGTAGCGCGGCAGCCCCGCCGACCACCAACGCCGCCCGAGCGCCCCGACGAGCACGCGCGCCCCCTGCAAGTTAAAGGGCAGCCGCTCCCGCTCTTCAAGCTCGACCGAGGGATATGAGGAGGGATAGACCAGCTCGAACTCGTCACCCGGCGCCGCCGACGCCAGCGCGCGCGCCAGCTCGTACGTGTAGTGACCGACGCCCGCGCGCGGCTCCGTCAGCGGGATGGCGTCGAGGCCGATGAGCATAAAAGCCGTGAACCGTAAACCGTGACAAGTAAGAGCCGTGAACCGTAAACCGTGAACCGTGACAAGAAGACTCCGTCTTGTCACGGTTCACGGTTTACGGTTCACGGCTCTTTACGGTTTACGCTCCTACTGAATCGTGATGCGCGGCGCGGTGTCGGCCGGGCGGCTGGTGAACGTCCCCGCGCTGTTCGTGACGGTGATGATGACGGGCACGTCGCCCGCGCCCGCGAGCGAGGCGGGCAGCGTGACCGTGATCTGGTCGAAGCCGGGCGTGTTCGACGGCCCGATGGCGATGGGGCTCGCGTTCACGTCCGTCGTGCCCGCGATGTCGGTCGTGCCGATGCGGACGGTGACGTTGCTGGCCGAGGCCACGCCGCGGGTGCCCGTCACCATGAACATCAGCTTCGTGGCGACAGTCTCCGTCGTCGTCGCCGTGCAGAAGCCGCCCGTCGGTCTCGAAGAGGTGACGGTGAACGGCTCGGCGGTTCCCATGACGCAGTTGTTCGTCACGTTGAGCGCGGCCGCGCGCCCGCCCGGCCCGTTCGTCGTGGTGAAGATGTCGGGCTGCGCGATATTCACGAGCAGCGACGTGCGGATGAGCGCCCCGTTGTTGAAGATGACGACGGGCGCCGCCGTCGTCGAGCTGATGAGGCCCGGCGGCACCACGAAGTTGATCCGCCCCGGCGAGACGAAGTAGAGGCCGGCGGCCGCGCCCGAGACTGAGACCGACACGCCCGACAGTTCGACGGGCAGCGGCGGCCTCCGCTGGAACTCGTGCGCGGCGGTGGTGCTGACCTGGACCGTCGCCGGCGCGAGCGTCAGCGTCGAGCGCGCGACGCCGAGCATGCCCGGCGCGAGCCCGGTCACGTCCGGCGGCGTCGGCGAGGGGCTCGGCGCGACGACCGCGCGGTCACTCGCGCCCGTGAAGAACGAGACCGGCGCGGGGCTCGTCGCGGGCGTCGGGCTCGGGCTCGGCGTCTCGCTCGTCGCGAGCGGGATGAGCTGGTAGAAGACTTCGCTCGAACCATCGACGTTGCCGCCGCCCTGCTCGCTGCGCAGCGAGAGCGCTATCCGGCGGACGTTGTCGGCCGGGAAGGGCTGAAGCGCGCTGAAGGAGCCGTTGCCGGCGATGCTGTTGATGATGATGAGATTGGTGACGCGCGAGACGTTCGTCAGCGACGTGACGGGCGCCGAGAAGATCTGCGCGAGGTTCGACTGGTTGAGCCCCGTCCCGGTCGTCGTCGCGACCGTCCCGTCCGCGTTGTAGTTCAGGTTCGAGGCCCAGAGGACGCGCGTGCTGTCGCCCGTGAACGTCGGCCAGCGGAAAGGCAGGTCGAACTGGCCGGAGGGCGGCCGCTGGCCCACCTGCTCGAAGGTGGACGACGCGCCCGAGATGTTGGCGATGTAGATGCCGAAACTCGTGGCGAGCGAGCCACTCAGCGTGCCGTCGGCGTTGAGCGGGGCCGTGGTCTCGAAGACGATGCGGGTGCCGTCGCGGGTGATGCGCCGGCCCGGCTCCAGGATGTTGACGCTGGTGCCCTCGGCGCCGAGGCGCGTCTCGGGCGGCGTCGCCGTCACCTGCCGCGTGCTCTGGACGGCGCCCGTCGCGTTGTTGAGCGTGGCGACGAAAATTTCGCCGTTGCCCTGATTGGCCGCGGCCTCGGTGGTGCCCGTGTCGGCGTTCGAGATGTAGCCGAGGCGGCACGGGAGCACGCCGTCGCAGGCCGAGAGCGTGGGTGCTTCGTTAAAGACGAAGCGCGTCGGGATGATGCTCCCCGACGGGATGATGTCGGCCGTCGTCGTGACCTGCGTGAAAGCGCGCGACGGGGAGGCCGGGTTCTTGACGACGAAAATCTCCTTGTTGCCGTCGGCGTTGCCCGTGCCGATGCTGCCCGACCTCGCCTTCGAGACGAAGGCGGCCAGCGAGCCGTCGTCGTTGACGATGGGGTTGTCGTTATCGCGCGAGAAGAAGGCCGTGACGGGAGCGGTGGCGGTGCCCGACGCGGGGCGCGGCAGCGCCGTGGCCGGCGTCGTCGTGACGCGCGTCATCGTGCCCGAGGCGAGGTTGACCTCGGGCACCTCCGTCCCCGCCGAGAGGTCTGAGACCGGCGGGACATCCGGCACCGCGTAGATGAAGATTTCGGTGTTGCCATCTGCTTTGAGCGCGGCGACGTTATCCTGCCCGACGAACTGCTTCGGCGAGAGCGAGGGGTTCGCGTCGCTGTAGGCGTTCGAGATGAAGACGATGAACTTGCCGTCGCGGCTGAGGACGGGGTGGAGGTTGACGACCACCACGTCGATGTTCAGCGGGTCGGCCGGCGTCTTGGCCGTGTCCTTGAGCGCGCTCTTCGTGTCCGTAATCTGGTAGACGCGGCGCTGCGCGTAGTCGAAGAGGAAGATCTCCTGGTTGCCGTCCGCGTTGTTGCGCGCCTCTGTGCGGTTGGTGGCGATGTCGCCGGACGACTCGATGACGACGAAGCGCCCGTCGCCGCTGATGTCCCCGGCGAAGGAATCGCGGGGGATGGGCAGGGGCGTGGGCGTCGGGGTCGCACCGGGGGTCGGCGTCGGGCTCGGCGTCGGCGTCGGCGTCCCCGGGATGGTCGTCGTGGTGACCTGGAAGATGGCGGTGTCGGGCGACGGCGAGAGCGTCTGCGCCCGCACGGCCGCGGTCAGGAGGACGGCGGCGGCCAGTGCGACGAGCGCCGCGCGTACGCGCGACAGACGGAAAGCGTGCTTCACGAAAAAACCTCCGGACGGGAGCATATGTAATCGCTGACTTATAAAGCCCAAGGGAGACGGTTCGGGCGCGGGCTCTAGCGGGCGGCGCCGGCCGTTCGGCCCCGGCGGGCCGAACCCCTACGAGTGTGGCGCGCCGCTGGAGTAAAGAAACCGCATTTTAAGCGGAAGCCTCACGCCCGCGCAACCGGGGAAGGCGTAAAGGGTTTTGGGTTTTAGGTTTTGGGTGTAGGGTAAAAAGCCGCAGAACCCATCACCTGAAACCTAAAACCCAAAACCCATCACCTGAAACCCAAAATCCTTTCCTCATCTCACTGCACGAAGCGCTGCCGGTATTCGGTCGATTCGAGGAAGGCTTTGACCATCTCGGCCCGGACGTAGTCGCCGCCGTACTCGTTGAGCTTGCCGAGCCAGAAGTTCCAGCCGGCGTAGTTCAAACCCATATCGGGCGCGTCGCTCGGGTTGCGCCTGAGATAACCGAAGTACTCCATCAGCACGAAGGCGCGGTTCTTCTCGCGCCGGTCGAGTTCGGCGTTCTCGGCCACCTTCCGGAGCACGGAGGCGCGTCCGGCCGTCGTGTTGTTCGCCGTCAGCTCGCCGACGAGGCTCGCACGCTCCGCGGCCGTGAGCACTCCGCCCGCGTTCTGGTCGAGGCGGTCAACGAACTGCTGGGGCGTCAGCGCGCCGTAGATGTCCGTGAAGCGCTGCCGCTGGACGAAGGTCTGCGCGTAGGCGACCTTGTTGTTTTCGAGCTTGGAGTCCCAGCCGATTTGATTAACCACGACGCCGTTGCTGATGAGCGGCGTGTCCTGGTTGAACTCCTGGCGCGTGACGGCCGGCACAACCAGCCCCGTCGAAACCTCCACCCGGTCGCCGTACGCCGTCTTGTACATGCGCTCGACGAGGTAGCCCGTGTTCTGGAACTCGATGGACTGGAAGAAGGCGGCCGAGACATTGACCCTCTTCCCCTCGCGGCACGCGCGGTCAATGCCGCAGTTCTCGATCTCGCTGATCCAGAACTGGAGCCCGCCGGCGTCCGGCTCGCGCCCGAGGAAGTCTCGATAGTGCTGAGCGACGAAGAAGGAGGTCTCCTCGATCTGGTTCGCCTTGACGGCCGCCACGGCGCCCACGTCGAGGACAGTCCCCGCCACCTGGATCGGGAACCCGGGCGGCGTGATGGTGTAGCCAGCCTTGACGAAGGAGAGCGAGTAACCCCGAAACACCCCGACGCTCGCGAACGTCCAGCGGCCGTCGGCGCCCGTCGAGGTCTGCTGAAGGAGCGCGCCGTTGTTGTCGTAGAGCCCCACGCCGACGCCCGCCAACCCCTGCGCGCCCTCGACGATGCGGCCCGTGACCGGGACGAAGAGCGGCGAGGCCGTAAAGTTCACCGTGTGGTTCGCCGAGATGCTGTTGAAGGCCGCGGTCGGCGGGGTGAAAGCGTAGCGCGAGTCGTCGGAGCGGACGGTGTAGTTGCCGCCCGGCGTGAGCAAAGAGAACTGGAAGTTGCCGCCCGCGTCGGTCGTGACCGGCAGGTGCGGGAAGGTGTTGACGAGGTTGGGGCCGTCGATGGCAAGGCGGACGCCCTCGATGCCGTTGCCCGCGGCGTCCTGGACGCGCCCCGTGACGCTGTAGCTGACGGTCGGCGTCGGCGTCGGCGTCGGCGTCGGGACCGTCGAAGTCCAGTTGAGCGCGAAGGTGCCGGAGCCGCCGTCGAAGCCGTCCACCATGATGCGGTAGACCGTGCCGGCGGTAGCGTTGAACTGGACGCGGCTGGCGGTGTTGCCGGCCTGCGTGTCGATGTCGTCGTTGTCCGTCACGCGCAGGAGCGCGCCGACCGCCGCGCCGTTGAAGACGGAGAGCGTGGTGTCGAAGCCGCTGCCGATGGTGTCGAAGGTGGCCGTCCCCGTCGCGGGCGCCGTCCAGGCGTACCAGACCGTGCGCCCGCCAACCGTCACGCCGGGGATCGCGTCGGGCTCGCCCGTCTCCTTGCGCGCGTTGACGTTGGTGCCCGTCACGGAGCCGGACGCGCCTTGCAGGTTGACGGCGTCGGCGAAGTTGTCGTTGGCCGGGCCGGGCGGCAGCGCGCCGAGGCTGTAGCCCATGAAGTCGAGGGCGCGCCGGTCGTTGTCGGTTACCTGCCTGCGGATGCCCGAGCTGATGGTCGGGTCCATGATGCCGACGTAGACGCCGCCGTTCTGCGCGTCGTCCTTCCAGTGGCTGGCCTGCTGGCCGTCGCCGTTATCCCCGGAGGGGTTGCCGGTCGAGAGGGGCAGCTCGACGGCGCCGTCGAAGTAGCGCTGCTCGCCGCCCGTGGTCGCGATGCGCTGCGCGGTCTGGAAGGTCGAGAAGGTCGTGCCGGGGCGGAAGCGGAAGAGATCCCAGATGGTCGGGCGCTGCGTGGCGTTCGGCGAGACCTCCAGGATGCCCACGTCCGACACGAAGCCGAGGGCGTGGCCGATCTCGTGCGTGACGACGGCGTCGAAGTCGATGGTGCGCGACGTGATGCCGTTCGTCGGGTCGAAGTCGAAGTTGAAGGTCGAGTTGAAGCCGATGGAGGGGGCGCTGCCGAGCTTGTCGTTACCGGCCGTGTCGTCCGGGTTGGCGTTGGCGGCGATGGCGCCGAGCGCCCGCGCCTGCGGGCTCGTCACCCTCATCGTCGTCGGCGACCCGGAGTCGGTCGGGATGACAGCGCCCGTCGGCAGGGCGGCGTAGAGGCCGGACTCCTCGGCGGTCGAGGCTTGCGAGGTCAGACGGTTCCTGATGTCCGTGTAGGGCGGGATGTAGACGATGCCGCCCGAGGTCGAGCCGATGACGTTCTGGCCGAACGCCGTGCCGAAGCGCGTCGTGCCGAAGTCAACGTCGATGACGACCGTGATCTCGCTGGTGATGAGATTCTCCCAGGTGGCCGCCGCCCGCTCGAAGGCGGCGAGCGCCTCGGGGTTGGCCCGGAGTTGATCCGTCGGGCGCAGGATAATATCGAGGTGACCGGCGGTCAGGTTCGACGCCGTCTGCTCCGAGGAGGCCGTCTTGGACTGTGGGCCGGAGCTCTGAAAAACGTCCGCGTCGCGCACGGGGCGGGTCTTCACGGACGGGTCGCGCCGGAGTATCTGTAGACGCTCCGCGGGGGTCGCGTCGCGGCAGGCCGCCGCGCCGTTCGCCATGGTGACAAGGAAAGCGTCGCCCTCTTCAGGGGGGCGCGACGGGTAGCCCTTCACGCCCTGTGAGGCGACGACAGCGTCCGCGCCGCCCTGCTCCGACTGAGCGCTCGCGACGAGAGAGACGGTGCCGGAGAGCACCATCAGCGAGGCCAGCAGACAGGCCAGAATTTCGTTTCTTAACTTCACGTACAACTCCACAGTCAGCGAGGCGCGTTCGGGCAGGAACACGTAACCGTCGGGGCCGGCGGCACGCGCCCTGACGGGCGGGCCGGGTAAAATACTGCGAAATGGGTTAAGGGTCTCGGGACGCGCGGACGGGGCGGCGCTCCCCGGGCGATTAAATCTCAAGCCTTTTTCTTGCTTAAAACGCCCGCATTTAGACGCTGTGCGCCCGCGGCCAGTTGCTTTAGGGACACTCCGGGCAGACTTTAAATCGAGTCCGTAGAAAGTGGAAGAAGCATTTTCAAGACAGAGACACGGAGGCGCGGCCTGGAGCCAACAGGCTTCATGCCGCGCCTCCGTGTTCAATCGCCCGGCGGCAAAGCGTTACAGCCTGCTGCCGAAGCGATCCATGTACTCGGTCGAGTTGATGAACGCCTTGACCATCTCGGCCTGGATGAAGTCGCCGCCAAACTGGTTGAGCTTACCCAACCAGAAGTTGTAGCCCGTGAAGTCTGTGTCGGGGCCGGCGTCCGGGTCGCGTTGCAGGTAGCCGAAGTACTGCATGAGGACGAAAGCCTCGTTGAAGGTCTTCGACGAGACCGAGTTGCTCTCGGCCACCGAGCGCAGCGCCGCGGCCTGACCCGAGGTGCCGCCCGCGCCGAAGGCCGTGACGGCCGCGTTGCGCTCGGCCGCGGTCGGGGTCGCGCCCGCGTTGCCGAAGAGCGCATCGACGTAGGCGGCGGCGGACTGCCCGCCGTGCGCCGACTGGAAGGCCGCGCGCTGGACGAAGGCGAGCGCGAACGCCTGCTTGTTGGCTTCGAGCTGCGCCTGCCAGTTCCCCTGCCCGACGATGACCTGCGCCGGCGTGCTCCCGATGGTGCGCGTGTCGGCGATGAAGTCGGCGCGGCGCACGGCCACGGGCTTGCCCGCGAGGTTGCCGAAGCCCGCCTTGTTCATCTTGTAGACGAGGCTCCCCGTCTGTTGGAACTCGATGGAGAGGAAGAAGGCCGCCGAGACGTTGACCCGCTTCGCCTCGACGCAGGTCACGTCCGTCCCGCAGCCGAACACGTCGTCGCGCCAGAAGGCGAGGCCGTTCGTGTCGGGCTCGCGGTTCAGGAAGTCGAGGTAGTGCTGGCGGACGAAGAAGTTCACGTCGCCGACGGGGTTGAAGGCCCAGCCCACGTCGCGCAGCTCCGAGCCCGTCAGGTCGGCCGGGATGGCGACGCTGTGCAGGAGGTCGCCGCTGATGTTCGGCTCCATCAGCTGGTTCGAGTAGAGGCTCACGTCCCAGTGTGAGACCGACGAGCCGGACGAGAAGGGGTTCGGCGAGTACATGAGCGCGCGCCCCTGCGCGTCCACACCCGAGGGCGCGGCGTTGTCGAGGAGCAGCGTCGCGTTCTCGCCCGCGGTCAGCTGGCTCTTGAGCGTCGCGCCGTCCGTCAGAGAGACCATCATCGAAGGAATCGTGATGGTCGAGTCGCCGCCGCCCATCTGGATCACGCCCGGCGTCACGTTGTTGACGACGATGACGGCGACCGCGCCCGCGTTCTGCGCGTTCTTCACCTTCACCGTGAAGTTACAGCCGCCGCGGTCGAGGATGGCGATCCTGCCCGAGACGGCCGAGCCGTTCGTGAGCGCCGAGCAGGCGTCGGCGGGTGCGGCCTGCGCGACATTCGCGGTCGTGCCGCCGGGTGAGACGGCCGGCCCGAACTCGGCCGTGCCGACGGCGTAGTTGTTGGCTATCGTCGAGGGCGCGTTGACCCGCGCGCGCGGCGTCCCGAGCACGCTCCGCGCGTCGGCCTGCGCCTGCGGCCCCGTCCAGACGAGGTTGCCCGTGTTGATGGCCGACGCCTGCCGCTCGGCGTTCGTCATCTGCGTCCAGCCCTTCTGCGTCACGTTGTCGAAGAGGAAGCGGTCGTAGACCGAGGGGAAGCCGCTGCTCTGCGAGCCGGTGCTGGCGTTGGTGAAGGTCTGGAAGCCGAGTCCGTGCGCGAACTCGTGGATGAGCACGGAGACGAGGTCGATATTCGAGCCGTGCCTGTTGTCGAGGCCGAGGTAGAAGTGCGTGCCGTCGAGGCAGCCCGCGTTGCCGAGGTTCGAGTTGAACTGCGCGGTGATCTCGGGCGCGTTGGGGTTGAGGTCGGTGCCGCTCAAAGCGTTGGCCAGCGCCGCCGAGTACCAGGTGTCGCGGACGGGCGCGTTGGGGAAGTTGCGGAAGATGCCCTGGGAGCCGGCCGAGCCGAGCGTGGCGGTCGTCGAGGTGCAGGAGAGCGACGACCAGCTCGCGCCGATGGTGATGGTCACATCGCTCTTGATGGTCGCGCCCCAGACGTTGGCCGCGAACTGGAAGGCGTTACGGCGCTGCTCGCCCACGGTCGTGCCGGTGTTACCGCCGACGGGCGCGGCGGGGGTCGGGTCGTTGAAGCCCACGTTGGGTGAGTCGTTGTTCTGGATGACGATGGTCGCCGCGGCGCGCGCCTGGCCGGCGGCCGCGACCGCCACCGCGAAGGCGAAGGCGAAGATAATTAACTTCGAGAGGAAAGACTTCTTCATCACTTGCTCGACGCCGCCTTTCTGTTAACGCCCGTGCCCGTGATGGTCGTCTGAGTCTGGCTGCGGAGGAACTCGCCGGCCGCCTCGGGCGTGTCAACGCACGCCGCCGAGACCGTGCCGTCGTCGTTCTTCTTCGCCAGAGTCACGTTCTGGAAGCGGCCCTGCAAGTCCACCGAGACCGTGCCGTCCTCGTGCCTCTCCTCGACGAGGCCGTCGGTCGCCTTGTTGCCTTCGAGCTGGGCGGCGAGCTGCCGCGCCTCGTCCTGCGTGAGCGGCGCCTGCTGCAACGTCTGCGGGTTCACGCGCAACCTCTGCCCGCCGACCTCGACCGTGACGTAAGGGTCGGCGACGGGCCGGGCGGAGACGACGCGCCCGGCCGGCGAAGGCTTCAGACTCCGCGAAGCGTAGGTGGCCGCGGCCGTCGCCACGCCGGCGACGAGCAGCGCGCACGCGAACAGCCCCGCGCGGAAGGCGCGCCCGCGTCCGGCGGCGGGCCGCCGGTGAGAGACTCTCTTCGACTTCTTCATGAAAAAGATTCCTTTGCTGAGAGACAGACAAGCAACTGGCAGACTCGGCCTTCAGGCCGAAAGCGCCGGGCACCTTCTGGTCGTCGGCGCGCGCGGGGCGTGCCGTGGAAAATGTGACGACGGGCCTTCTTAAAGGATTGCGGACGGACTCGCGGGCGCGGATTCCCCGGGGAGGCTTTAACGTTAGACCGTGACTCCCGCATTTGGACGTTTCACCCGTCCCCCCGGTTGCACAGGCCCGCCGGCCAAAAAAAAAGGCCGCGCCCCGGGCTCTTGAAAGACCTGGGGCGCGGCGCTGTCGCATCCGACGACGGGCCGGCTACGGCCGCGTGCCGAAGCGGTCAATGTACTCGTCCGCGGAGAGGAACGCCTTGACCATCTCCGCGGCGACGGCGTCGCCGTTGAAGTCGTTCAGCTTGTTGAGCCAGAACTTCCAGCCGGTGAAGTCCGAGTTCGGCCCCGTGTCGGGGTCACGCCGCAGGTAGCCGTAATACTGCATCAGCACGAAGGCCCGGCGCTTCTCGTTATCCTGAAGCTGCTGGTTCTCGGTCACCGCGCGGAGCACCGATGCGCGGGCCGCCGCTATGTCGGCGGTTGAGTTGAGCTGCGCGACGAGCGCGTCGCGGTCGGCCGTCGTCAGCGTGATGCCCGCGTTCTGGACGAGCTTGTCCACGTACTGCGCCGCCGTCATCGTGAGCGGGTAGGCCGTCAGAAAGCGCGGGCGCAGGACGAACTCAAGCGCGTACGCCTGCTTGTTGGCCGCGAGCTGCGCCTCCCAGTTGCCCTGACCGACGACGACGTTCTGGCCGATGCGCTGCGTGTCGGGCAGGAACTCGTTCAGCCTGATGACGGGCACCGTGCCCGACACGTTCGGCGACGTGGCGTCGCCGAACGCGACCTTGTAAGTGCGCACGACGAAGTAGCCCGTGTTCTGGAACTCGATGGAGAGGAAGAAGGCCGCCGAGACGTTAATCCTCTTCACCTCCTTGCAACCCTCGTCCGCGCCGCACTCGGTGATGTTGCCCTGCCAGAACCCGAAGCCCGAGGTGTCGGGCTCGCGGTTGAGGAAGTCGAGGTACTGCTGGCGGACGAAGAAGGGCGTGCTGAAGCTCTGGGCGCGGACGGGGCTCGGCCCCGAGACCGAGTCGTCCAAGTTGATGGTGAGCGTGGCCGTCGGGGTCGCGCCGAGCGTCGTCCCCACGGGGTTCGAGAGCGTGAGCGTGACGGTCTCGACCGGCTCGGCGAAAACGTCATCGACGACGAAGACGGTGAACGTCTTGCTCGTCTCGCCGGGGGCGAAGACGAGCGTGCCGAGCGCCTGCTCGTAGTCCTTCTGCTTGCTGGCCGAGCCGTCCGAGGTCGCGTAATCGACCGTGGCCGTCCCCGTCGTGTCGCCGGTGCGCGTGACGGTGACGACGCGGAAGCCGTTGCCGTCCGTGCCGAGCCCGCCCCCCGTGCTCTCGTTCACGTTGTAGGTCGAGGACGAGAGCGAGACGCTGTTGGCCGCGGCGTTGTCCGAGAGCTTCAGCGTGTAGCTGCCCGTCACGTCACTGTCGAAGGTGGTGGCGGCGATGGTGTAGATGCCCGTCTGCGGCAGCTCGAAGAACTGACCGGCCGCGGCGGGGATGCGCGAGTTGGTGTTCGAGCCGAGCGTGATGTCGTCGTTCTCGGCGACGAGCGTGCCGTCGGGGCCAAACAGGTAGAGGTAGGTGTCGATGCCGGGCGTGCCGGCCGTGGACAGCTCGATGCGGACGTGCTGGCCGGCGCGCGCGTTGAAGGTGTAGATGTCCTCAAGGGCCGTCAGGCGGTTGGGCTGGGCCGCGGTGCAGTCGGAGGTGGTGAACGTCCCGTTGAGCGTCTGCCCGATGGCGATCTGCCCCGCGCCGGCCGCGCAGGTCGCCGAGGCCGGCTGCGAGATGGCGAACTGCTTGCCGCCGATGTCCACGAAGGCGCGGCGCGGGCCGTCCTTCCCGTTGTTGGGCGCGACGGTGTAGCCGACCGAGCCGTTGCCCGTGCCGGATTGGGCGTTGAAGGTGACCCAGGTCGCGCCCTCGGCCACGCCCCAGGTGCAGTTCGAAGCGACATCGACCGTGCCGGTGCCCCCGGCCACGGAGAAGAACTTCGACGTGGGCGTGATGGCGTAGTTGCAGCCGGGCGTCGTCAGGCGGGCGAGGCACGCGCCGCCGGAGCCCGTCAGGTGGCTGGTGATCTGGTCGCGCGAGAACTGGCAGAAGCCCGCCGAGCTGGTGACTACCGGCTGCATGAGTGATGCGTTAGCCACGTCGCAGCCCGATATCTGTACGGGCGGGTCGTCGGGGTTGTCTGAAGGGCCGGTGTGGGTCGCGCCGAAGTTGTGGCCGATCTCGTGCGCGGTGACGGCGACGCGCTCCGCGGTGACGAGTCCGGTGTGCCTGCTCTCCGAGATGCCGTAGGCGGCGTCGGGGAAGTCGCAGACGACGCCGCGGTAGGCGATGCCGATGGTCGAGCCGTCGAAGTCCTTGCCCGTGAACATGTGCGTCAGGTCGCGCGACGGCGGGGTGCTCGTGCCGAAGGTGCCGTCGTAGGCGTCGGCGAACTCGTCGAGCGCGTTGCTCGCGTTCGTCAGCGTGTAAGGGTCGGTGTTGGTCGTCCAGACGCGCTGGAAGACGACCCGCAGGCTGACGCCGAGCTGGGCCTCGTAGATGCCGTCCACCTGCGTGAGGATGCTGTTGATGTCGTTGTTGACGTCGGTCGCGGTGCTGCCGACTGCGAACTTCTGGAAGTACTCGAAGTCGGCCTCGGTGGCAATCCTCGCCTCCGGCATCGGCGCGAACGCGTCGTCGGGCTTCGGCGTCGAGATGGCGGATGGGGCCTTGATGCCGGAGCGCGCGACCTCGGCGGCGACCTTCCCGCCGAGCGTGGCCACCCCGCAAGAGGCGTCGGTCGGCTTCACGTTCGACTCCTCGTAGAAGACGAAGTCCTTGGAGCCGGCCGCCGCCGAGAGGTCGCGCGCGGGCTCGACGAAGAAGGTTTGCGACGGCGTGACGATGACTCCCTGCACCTTCTGCCCGTCGAGGTAGAGGCGGACGACCGTGCCCTCCTGGCCGCGGACGTGGCCGCGCCAGGAGTTCGAGGGCGTGCGGGCGAGTTCGGTCATCACGCCGTCCCCGGAGGCGGCCACGGCGCGATAGTCGTCCGAGCGCACGTCGTAGGGCTCGACGACCAAGTCGAAGGTGCCGCGCGCGGTCTGGAGTGTGACCGACCCCTCCTCGCGTACGCTGCGGAGGAGATCGGCCGGGTCGAGCGTCACGGTCTCGAAGCTTTCGAGCACCTGGCCGATCTCTTCGGCGACGCGGTTCCCCTTCTGGCCCGAGGCGGTGGGGGAGACGAGCATCGCCGCGGCGGCGAACAGGGACAGGGCGAGCGCCGGCAGCGCGGCGCGAGGGTACTTCCTACGAATCATTCCTTAAGACCTCTACGGGGAGTATCTAACTATTAACCTTTGGACTTCAGAGGCGGGTTAACGCTCTGGTGTGGCGGACGCGGGATTCTAACATAAGGGAAAAGATAATCGCGAACGGGGAAAGGTCAGTAGTCAGTAGTCAGTAGTCAGAACGAGGCGGCGCGTCTAAGCCATTGGGCCGGACGTGCCGCTTCATATTTCTACTGGCTACTGCCTACTGCCTACTTACCTGAACTTCTGCCCGATCTGCTCGGTGCCGAAGGTGCCGATGCCGTTGAGGCGGAAGCTGAAGACGACGCGGTTCTCGTTGCGCAGGCCGACGTTGAAGGTGAAGTACTGGGCGACGACCGCGCAGCAGTCCCAGGCGTGGCCGAGCGTGACGGTCGAGCTGATGAGCGAGGAGCTGCCCTTGCCCGGGCGGTTCTGGAAGTCGAAGAAGAGGGAAGCGCCGCCGAACGTCCCGCGGTTGCGGTCGCCGAGGAAGAAAGAGGGGCTCCACTGCGAGCCCTGCAAGGTGCCGGGCTCGTTGCCCGCCGCGTTGCTGTACTGCCTCAAGGAAGGCGCGAGCGTGACGGCGCGCGTGTAGTAGAAGGTCTGGAACGCCTCTATCGCGTGCAGCACGGCTATGCGCCGACGCAGGCCGAAGGAGATGGCGAGGTCGCGCAGGCCGCCGCCCTCGCCGAGCGTGTCGATGTCCGTGCGCACGTCGGAGAACAGCTCCGAGTCGGCGGTCGTCGGCGTGCGCAGACGCGCCTCGACGTTGAGCGGCGAGAAGCGGCGCGGCACGCCGCCGTAGGTGAAGCCGGAGAAGTTGTTGATGGGGTAGAACTGGTTGCGCCGCCCCGGCACGAGCGCGCCGCCGAAGGTCGGGTCGAAGAAGTACTTCTGCCTGACCGTGACCGAGAGGAACTCGTAGGGCTGTCGCGTCAGCGGCGACTGGCTCGCCTTGAGCGCCGTGAGCTGTCCGCTCACGCGCGTGTTCTTCGGCACGCGCGTCTCGCCGGCCTCCTCCCCTTTCCCCTTCTCCTCTTTCTCTTTGGCCTCATTCTCTCGCGCGCGCCGCGCCTCTTCCGCGGTGAGTTCGCCCGCGCGGCGGATGCCCGCGTCCTCGGGCCGCACCCTCCCCGAGTCCCGCGCCGAGCGGCGGCCGACCGATTCGGCCGAGCGGCGGAGGAAGAAGCGGTTGGTCATCCCGTACTCGATCTCGTTGGTGTCGGCGACGGCCTCGGTCTCGTCGAAGCGGATGATCTCGTCGAAGTTCGAGATGCCGCTGATCTTTCGGTACGTGAGGTAAGGCTCGATGACGTGGCGGAACCGGAAGGAGCCGTCGCCGCGGTGGAAGTTGCGCGCGAGCGCGGGCGGCCGCACGTCGAACTCGAACTCGCCGTAGCCGCGCGTCACGTCCTGCGGGAGGACGATGCGCGTCAGGGGGTCGATGGAGTTCGAGTAGTAGGTCGCGCGCGCGCGCCCCGTCAAAGTCAGGCCCCAGCCGTGCACGTCGAGCGGCAGCGTCACGCCCGGGCTGAAGTCCAAACGCTGCACGATGGAGGGGGTGATGATGGGGTTCTGGTTCCCCTCGGCCAGAAAGGTCGCGAGGTCTTCGACCGTCTCCTTGCGGCTCACGCCCTCGACGCTGCCCTCGTAGGAGAAGTAGGCGGGCACCGTCTCCTTGAGCCAGGAGACGAGGCCGGGGCGCTTCTCGAACGAGATGCCCGGCAGGCTCCGCGTGCGCACGCGGATGGTCGGGATGCTTGTGACCTGCGTGCGCGCGATGAAGTTGAAGGAGTAGGCGCCGACGTTCTTGTTGACGAAGACCTGCGAGCGCTCCTCCGGCGAGATGGCGAGCTGGATCGAGTCGGAGAAGATCTGCCGGAACGCGAGGTTCGAGGTGATGTTGATGTCGGCCGCCGCGAGGAACCCGTTCGGGAAGTAGTGCACGCCGTCAACGTAAAAACTCGACCCGCCCTGGTCAGGATGCGCGGCGTCCTCCTTCGGGCCGAGCACGCGATCCTTGACCGTGTAGAAGCCCATGTTGAGGAACGAGCGCGAGTTGGCGCGCGTGCGCAGGTCGGCGCCGAAGCCGATGCCCCGCTTCGTGTAGATGTCGTTGCGGAACGTGATGTCGGCCGAGCGGCCCAGGGTCTGGTAGTAGGCGTTCGACAGCCGGAAGCCCTTCTCGCCCGAGCCCGAGAAGGTCGGCGTGAGAAAGCCCGAGGCGCGGTCGCGCGTCTTGATGGAGACCGAAGCGTAGGGGAGCCAGAAGACGGGCACACCCTTGACGAGCAGGCGCGGCTTAGAGAGCTTCACCTTGTCGGCGAGCTTGATGCGAGCGCGCGCCGTCTTGAAACTCCACTTGGGCACCTCGTCGTCGCCGCAGGCGGTGACCTCGCCGTTGATGATGACGATGGTGTCGCCCGAGACCTTCTCGACGCGGTCGGCGGTGAAGTACATGATGGTGCCGTCCTGCGTCTGGTTGGTGAAGCCGGTCGTGTTCTCAAACGAGCCGGTCTTGCTCATGTAGTTCCACTCGGCGCGCGAGCCCGTGATGCGCTGGAACTCGCCCTGGTCGAAGACGACGTTCCCTTCGGCGACGACGCGGCTCTTCGCCTCGTAGACCGTCACCTTGTCGGCCTGGAGGCGGTAGATGCCGATGCGCGCGTCCACGTTCCCCTCGGCGACCGTGACGTGCGCGCCCTCCTCGCCGGTGCTGGTCTGCTTGTCGGCGCGCACTTCGAGTTCGTCGGTCGGCTGCGCGGCCTGCTCGCCGGGTGCGCGCGTGCGGGGGCGTGGGCGGACGACGGGCCTGTCCTGCGAAAGCGGGTTGACGTTCGGCGTGTCGGTGACGGGATTCTCGACCTTGCGGTCGACGGGGTTGGTCTGCTGCTGTGCGTGCGCGCCGGCGGGCGAGAGCAAAGAGACGACCGCGCAGACGAGCGTCAGCAGCAACGTCAGCGCAGGGCCTCGCCTGTGTTGAGGAACGTAAGCGCGCAAGAGTTTGAGCCGAAAGCCTCCCGAGAGACGAAACGCGCCGATGCTAACACGCGCCTGACGGAAGTCAAAAGGCCGTGAACCGTAAACCGTAAACCGTGACAAGAGGAAAGCAGCCTCTTCTTGTCACGGTTTACGGTTTACGGTTCACGGCCTTCGACTTTTCACTTTTGCCTTCCGAAGGCGAGGCGGTAGCGCGCGGTGAGCGAGAGGCCGAGGCTTAAGACGACGAGGGCGAAGACGACGAAGGGCCAGACGTAGGGGAGCGCGAGGACGACCGCCCAGAAGGCCGCGCCGAGCAGAAGCGCGACCGACTGGGAGCGCCGGTTTTCGGGGAGCAGGACGCGCTGGAGCCAGCGCCCCGTGGCGGCGTGGATGACGACGCGGCCGAAGAGGTAGGAGAGCAGCAGGAGCAGGAAGGCCGTGACGCTCACCAGCGCGCTCAGCGCCGGCGGCAAATACTTCAGCGCCGCGATGACGCCGGGCCCCATGACGCCGCCGCCGACCAGCCCGATGAGCGCCACGCGCGTGAAGGTCAGTTGCAGACGCGCCGCCGCGCGCCCGACCGCGCCCGGGCTGACGGCCGTCAAGGCGATGGAGACGACGAACCAGAAGAGCACGGCCAGCAGGCGCCAGCCGACGAAGGCGAGCGAGAACCCCGGCGTCAGGATCGAGGCCGGGTTGCGCGCCAGCTCGCGCAGCTCCTGCTCGTAACCGGCGACCATGACGGTCTTGCCCGTCGCGCCGCGGTCGCCTCCCTCGTTGCGGTACGCGCCGCCGAAGACGATCACGTCGCCGCCGATGTGCGAGCCGTTGAGCTGAATGACCGAGCCGCCGACCGCCGCCGCGTCGCCCTCGACGCGCCCCTCGACGATGACGTCGCCGCCGAAGGCGATGACGCCGCGCACGTCGCCGCGTACGCGCACGCTCCGCCCCATCCCGAACACGTCGCCCGCCTGCCGCCCCTCGATGACCTGCTCCTCGCCCCGCGCCGCTTCCTGACCTTTACCGATGGCGGCGGCGAGCATCAAGAGAAGCAGAGCCAGGACGGACCTGGTCAAGAAACGCTCGCTGAACTTCCAGAGATCGGCCGGAAAGTTGTGCAGGACGATTCGGCCGCCGGGGCATAGCCTGCCCGGGGTTAATGTGGGGAATTTGAAAGTTGAAAGTTGAAATTTCAAATCGTTAGATGTGCCAAGCGGCCAGCGCCCGTCCCTCACGCGAGTGACGAGGGCTGGCCGCCGCCCGGCCTCTCGAAAAATTCCTCAGTCGCGCGCGGAGGCGCGATGGTAACCGCTCACCAGACGCAGCAGCAGGAGGAGCCCCGCCACGAGCAGCAGCACCCAGAACACGGCCGCCGACTCCGCGCCCGAGACGAGACGCCCCGCGACCGCGCGCAGCACGACGGCCGCCCCCGACCCCGCCTCGGCCGAAGCGCGCCCCGCCACGCCGAGCACGCCCGAGGCCGCGCCCAGGGCCTTCAGCGCCGGTTGCACCACCACGTCGAGCGCCGCGAAGCCCAGCAGCGCGAAGGCTGCCGCACCGAGCGCCGCGCAGATCTTCAGAGCGCGCCGCCGCTCGCTCGCGTCGCGCACGCCGCTCAGGTCGTTCTGCGCGCGCGCTTTGAGTTGCCGCGTGAAGCCTTCGGGCAGCTCCAACCTCTTTTCAAAGGTCTGGTCGAATGCCGTGTCGAGCAGGCACAGCAGGCGGCGCTGTTCGAGGAGCGCGGCCGCACAGTCGGCGCACACGCGGGCGTGCGCGTCGAACTCTTCGCACGCGGCGGGGTCAAGCTCGCCGTCGAGGTAGGCGGCCGTCAGGCTCGTCCGCGGGCACTTGGCCCTTTCAAGCGCGGCGTCCGCCATGCCCTCTACATCCCCGTGATGCCGCGCGCCACGAGCAGCTCTCGCATGGCCTCGCGCGCGCGGAAGATTCTGTTCTTGACCGTGCCCAGGGGGAGACTCGTCACCTCGGCGATCTCGTCGTAGCTGAGGTCGTGCGAGTGTCGGAGCACGATCAGCTCGCGGTAGGCGGGCGGGAGTTGCGCGACGACCTCTTCGATCTCCGCTCGCCGCTCGCCGCGCTCGGTCTCCTGCTCGGGCGTAGGCGCCTTGCTCGCCAGGGGTTTCTCGAAGGTCGTGCCCTCCTGCCCCTCGACCTCCATCTCCTCGATGCGTGCGGCGCCGAGGCGGCGCAGGTGGTCGATGGCCGCGTTGTGCGCGATGCGGTAGATCCAGGTCGAGAACTTGAACTCGGGGCGGTAGCGGCCGAGCGAGTTGTAGACCTTGATGAAGACCTCCTGCGCGAGGTCGAGCGCCGCGTCGTAGTCGCCGACCATGCGGTAGACGTAGGCCACGATGGGGCGCTGGTAACGGCGCACCAACTCCTCGAAGCCGTCCTCGCGGCCCGAGAGGGCGCGGACGACCAGCTCCGTGTCGGCCGTGGCCGCGGCGTTAGGGGAAACAGCGTGTGCGATCATGACGCCAAAGTTTTACGCGCGGGGCCGCCGTGAAGTTTCAGGGGCGGAAGTCTGTGGGCCGGCGTCTCAGGGGCGGCCCGCCGCGGCCGGCGGCGGCACCGGGGCCGGCGCGGGCGCGAGTTCGAGCGCCTTGCGCACGCCGGCGCGAATCATCTCGGTGATGCGCGGGTTGTAGCCGCGCACGCGCAGGACGACGTGGCCGTCCGCCGCCACGACGAAGGTCTGCGGGATGGCGAAGGCGCCGGGGCGCGTCGGGGTCGTGTTCCAGTTCGCGAGCGTGAGGATGGTCGGCTTGTCGATCCAGCCGATGCGGTAGCCCATCCTCATCTCGCGCACGAACTCGCGCACCGTCTCCACGGCATCCTCGGGGTCTTCGGCCGTCAGCCCGACGAACTCGACGCCGCGCTCACGGTAGTCCTCATAGATTTTGTTGAAGCCCGGAATCTCCACACGGCACGGCCCGCACCAAGTCGCCCAGAGGTTGACGACGTAGACGCGCCCGCGGAAGTCCGAGAGTCGGAACACGCGTCCCGAGAGGTCGCGCAGCTCTTGCCCCAGCACCTCTTCGGGGAGCGACTTCGGCGCCTCGACCGTGGCGGCGACCGGCCGGGCCGCGGGGCCGGGCGCGGCCGTCTGCGCCGACGCGTGTGACGACAGACACAGAAGGCAAAAGGCAAAAGTAAAAAGGCAAAAGGTCGGACGCGTTGCGCGCGCGAAGCTTCTGTTACTTTCTCTTCCCTTCTTCACTTTTGCCTTTTGCCTTTTGCCTTTTTACTTGCTCACGCCCAGGCGAGGGCGGCAAGGCCGGCGGGCGCGGCGATATGGCGGAAGTCGATGCCGGCCGCGGGGAACGCGAGCCGCAGGTCGGAAGGCTGGACGGAACGCGGCGCGGTGCTCAACGTCTCTTCGACGATGGCGTACGCCTCCGACTCTTCGAGCCCCGTCCCCGCGACGAGCAGGCGCCCGATGCCCTCGCCGTAGAGCGGTGCCGCGGGCAGCGCTTCGCCCTCGGCTCCCTGCGGCGAGGTGCGGTCGCGGTAGAAGAGCAGGAAGCGGTAGAGCTCGTCGGCGCGGTCTTCCGTCTCGCAGATGACGGCGCGCACGTAGAGCGGCGACCCCGAGCGCAGGACGACCGCCGTGAACCCTTCGGCGTGCGAGCTGACGAGCAGAGAGTCCGCGCCCGGGGCGGCCTGCCCGCCGCCATCGCGCATCAGCCACCAGGCCTCGCCCATGTGGCGCGGCAGGATGAGCCCGGCGTTCCAGCCCAGGGCCGCGAAGACCTGCTCGTACTCGGCGAGCACCGCGAGCCGGACGGCCGTGACGAGGTAGCGCTCGCGCCCCTGCGGGTCGCGCCGCAGGCGTTCGCGCGAGACGCGCAGCTCGTCGAGCGACGCCCCCAGCGCGCGCTCGGTCTTCCAGCGCAGCATCTCCTCGCTCTCGGCGCGCGAGGCCGGCGCCGTCTCCATCGTTAGGATCGAGGTGCGCGTCGCCGCCTCGGGCAGCGCGACCGACCAGCGCTTGCGCCGCGCGAGCCCCGCGCTCGTCAGCAGCTCCGTGAGCGCGCCGGCCAGTTCCGCCCCGTCCGCGACGTTCTGCTCGTCGAAGCCGGGCCGGACGAGTCCCGCCGGCAGGGGCAGCAACCCCGCGCTGCGGACGGCGAGCCCGCCCCCGCGCCGCTCCAACTGCACGACGCTCGCGGCCTCGCCCGAGAGCCCCGCGGCCGCCTGCGGCAAACGGGGCGAGATGAGTCTTTGGAAAGGGTTCATGTTTGAGTAGTCAGTGGTCAGGAGACAGTAGTCAGTAGAAGAACTTTCTTCTTGCGTCACATTCGAGTGTCAGCGTCAACGGCCTCAGCGCGGAGCGCTACTGACTACTGATTACTGTCTCCTGACTACTTCCTCTCTCACCATTCGCTGTAGCGACTTGAACCGTCGGAGGAGACTTCGCCGGAGGAGGAGCGGACGTTGGTGACGCCCTGCTCGCCGCCGGTCGAGCCGGGGTCTTCGCCGAACTCGACCTGCCAGTCGGCCGCGTCGGTCATCGGGTCGATGGGAATCTCGTGGATGTAGCCGGCGCCGCGGAGGTCGTCGAGCGACTGCGGCAGCTTCCCCTTGTCGGCGGCGTACTGGTCGATCATCTTCCGCATCGTGAAGAGGTCTTCCCTGAGCGTCGCCTCCTTGGCCGCCAGCACCGTCCGGTTGTACGTCCCCATCGCGATCAGCGCCAGGATGACGAGGATCGAGATGACGATCATCAGCTCCAGCAGGGTGAAGCCGTTCTGCCGCGACCGGGAGAGTTGGAGGCGGAGTGACTGGGAGAAGAAGCCTGGCCTTCTTTTCACCACGTCACCCCCTCTCCACTTCCCCCGCTCTATTCCTCTACCATTCACTGTACTTCTCCCCGTTGAGCGCCGTGGCTTCGGACTTCGAGTGTACGTCGAAGACGTTGACGGGGCTCCCGGAGCAGCCGCCGTCGGCGTCGTCGTAGTTCGAGAGCAGGCACCAGTCGGCGCGCCCTGTCATCGGATCGACGGGAACCTCCCTGAGATAAATCTTCTTCTTGGGGATGGGCGGCGCGTTGGTCTCCGTCATGTTGCCCTGGAGGCTGCCGAACTGCTGCGCGGCCGTCGCCGTGCGCGGCAACACGTCCACGCCCTCGACGAGCAGCTCCAGACTGGGCGGGTAGTGGTCGGGGTTGTCCACGCCGAAGATGGTGCAGTCGGCGATGCGGACGCGGCTGCGCGGGTCTACCCAGAGCCCCTGCTGGCCGCCGACCTGACCGCCGACCTGACCACCGACCTGACCACCCACCTGACCGCCGAGGCCGGTGGGGCCGCACTGCATGTTGACGGTGTCACGGTGGAACTCGTCGATGGCGCCGCGTATCTCGCGCAGAGACTCGCGCAGGCGCGTCTCGCGCTGCCGCTTGATGGAGGTGCGGACGATGGGGATGACGGCCATCGTCAGGACGGCCATCACCGTCATCGTGATGACCAGCTCGATGAGCGTCCACCCGCGGGCAGATTTAAGGGTCAGGGGGAGAGGGGAAAGGGGAAGGGTTGAGGGTGTTTTCCCTTCCCCCTTCACCTTTCCCCTTCTCCCTCTCGTTATCATCGACATCCCCTTTCGCAACCTTACTGCGTGACCTTGAAGCGGCCGGGGGTCGTGCGGGGGCGCACGGTGCGACCGTCGGTGGCGACGAGGTGCACCTTGTCCGCGTCGAACTGGAGGCCGGTCTCGCCCGGCGCGAGCCCCTCGACCTCGATGACGAGCAGCAGCCCCTCGCCCGTGAGCGCGGGGGCGCCGGCCGCGGGCGCGACCGAGACGACCAGCACGCCCGAAGGGTCAACCGACTGCGTGACGACGGGCGCGCCCGCCTTGCCTCCAGCCAGTCCCCCCTGCGTAACCGAGCGGACGGCCAGCGCCGTCGGGTCGAACCGGAGGGTCGCGGTCGCCAGCCCCAGCGGCGCGTCCGTCTTCAGGAAGACCATCACGCGGCCGCGCTCGCCGACCTTCAACTCCTGCCTGTCGGTCATCAGCAGCAGGTCGGCCGTGCTCTCGGCGCCAGTGGCGGCCGTCGTGTTATTGACGGCCGACTTCTCCACGGCCGGGACGGGCTTCGCCGTCTCGCCTGAGGAGACGTTGACGGCCTGCGCGCCCGCGTTATTCGACGCGGCGGGTTCGGCCTGCGCGAGGGCCTTCGGCGCGGGCACGAAGGTCACCGCCGGCTCCTCGGCGCCGCCGAGGGTCGGGGTGACGGGCGCCGCGGGCGTCGGGAGCTGCGCGGTGACGTTGGTCGGGAGGCTGCGCAGGCGCGCGAAGTGCTCCTCGCGCTCGGCGTCGCGCAGGAGCGCTTCGAGCGAGGGCGACTGCGGCGTCTGCATCGTGCCGGTCTCCCTCGGCTCAAGGTCTTGCGGCGTGATCTCCGGGGCGCGCAGCACGCGCGGCGTCATCGTGATGACGATGTCGCTGTTGTCGTTGGCCTTCGTCGGCGTGGTGAAGAGGCGGCCGAGGATGGGGATGAGCCCGACGAGCGGCAGGCCCTGGCGCCCGGTCCGCTCGCGATCCTGCGCGATGGAGGCGATCAGCATCGTCTTCCCGTTCGGGATGCGCGCCACGCCCTCGATCTTGCGCTGCGTGAAGATGGGCGTCAGCGGGTCGGGGCCGGCCTGCTGGTCTTTCGACTCGATGGTCATCGAGACCTGCACGTCCTGATTCGGGTAGACCTTGGGTTTGAAGTCGAGGTTAAGACCCACGTCCTCGTACTGGATGACGGGGTAGCCGCTGCCGAGCGCATTGTTAATGCCGCCGTTGTTGTTATTGCCGTTGCCGTTGTTGTTGCTCGTGTTGACGAGCCCGTTGTAGACCGAGGCGGTCTGGACGGGCACCTTCGAGCCGACGCGCGTCGAGGACTTCTCGTCGTCGAAGGCGTGCACCTGCGTCGAGAAGAGCAGCCGCGTGTTGGTCTTGCTCTGGTAGAGCGAGAGCGCCGAGGACGGGATGAGCAGGCCGAGGGCGGAGTGGAGCGAGGCCGCGCCCGTGATGAGCTGCGCGCCCCCGTTGACGATGACCGTCGAGGGCTGGAGGCCGCCGAGGTTCGTCAGGTTCCCGAGGACCGAATTGGCCGGGCCCGCGCCGACCTGGTTGCCGATCTGGAGGAGGTCGTTGCGCGAAATCTCGTAGATGGAGACCTCCATCACGACCTCGGCGCGGTCTTTGTCCACGCTCTGCAAGAGCTTCTCGATGGTGCGCATGTTCTCGGGCGTGTCGCGCACCGTGATCGAGTTGGTCGTCGCGTTCTCGATGAACTGCGGCTGGCGGCCCGCGTTCGCCGGGAGCGCGCCGGTCAGGAGCGTGCGCGCCTCCGAAGGCTTGATGTTGTAGAGGTAGAAGGTGCGCAGCACGAGCTGCTGGTACATCGGCCGCTTCGACTGGTCGGCGACGAGGATGGTGCGGCGGTCGAGCTTCTGGAAGAAGAGCCCGTTGGCGAGGAAGACGTAGTCGAGCGCGCGCGCCGGGGTGATCTCCTTCCACTTGATGTTGACCGTGCGCTTGACCTGCGAGAACGCCTGGTCGAAGACGACGTTGAGGCTCATCTCGTCGGCCAGCCGGCGGATCAGGCCTTCGAGGTCGCCGTTGTACTGGACGGTCTGGAGCTGCTCGGAGCGCCCGGGGGCGCCCGTGCCGTCGGCCTGCCCGTCGGGGGAGGAGGGGACGGGCACCGTGCCGGCCGGGCCGCGGTAGCTCGTCGGCGAAGTGCGCGCAGGGTTGGCGGTGCCCTCCTTCTCGCGCTGAAGGCGGAGCACGCGGTCCATCTCCTGCGCCGCGAGGTCGTTGACCGGGTCGAGCCCATAGGCCTGCCGGTAGGCGTTGTAGGCCCCGATGTAGTCACCCTGCTCGGCCAGCGCGCGCCCCTTCGTCATGTAGTTCTGCGAGGCGTTGAAGACGGAGCGGCGGTAGTGGAGCTGGTACTCGGTGTCCGAGGGCGCGGCCGCCACGGCGAGGGCGAACTCCTGCGCGGCCTTCTCCCACTGCTGCGCGCGCTCGTAATCCATGCCGCGGCTGTAGTTCTTCTCGCCCTTCTTGGCCAGCACGCCGGCGGGCGCGGCGAGCAGTGCGAACGCCATGAGGAGCGCCGCGAAGGGGCGGGCCAGGGGCTTAGACTTCATCTCGAACCTCACTTGCATTATTCCTTTTCGGGTTTAAGTCGGCCGCGGAGGCCGCGTGACTCCGACACTGATCTGGTCGGGGAGTGGCCGCCCCGCAAACGACTTCAGCACCTACACGCCGGGGCGTAGATAATAGTTCCTTAAAGACGGAGGAACAAGTAGGCAGTAGGCAGATGGCAGCGGGCGGTTCAAAGCCCGGCCGTCGGGGATTCCCCCTTAAACTTGCCGCGCCCTTAACGCGGAGCGTACCGCCTACTGCCTGCTGGCGACGATCTGGTCGCCGTTCATCTTGACCTCTTCGACGAAGGTGACGCGGTTGATCTCGTGCAGGGTCGAGACGCCTGCGAAGACCTTCTCCAGCGCCGACTCGCGCAGGCTGCGCAGCCCCTCGGCCTCGGCCGCGCGGCGGACTTCGGAGCCGGGGCGCCGCTCGATAATCATCTCGCGGATGTTGTCCGACATGTTCAAAAGCTCGTGGATCGCCGTCCGGCCCCGGTAGCCCGTGTGGTTGCAGGCGTCGCAGCCGACGCTCATGTAGAAGGTGCGGCCGGAGTGCTCGGACGGGTGCAGGCCCGACTCCATCAGCTCCTCGTCGCTGGGGTGGTAGGGCCGCTTGCAGACGGAGCAGAGCATGCGCGTCAGCCGCTGCGCCAGCACGCAGTTCAAAGAGGAGACGAAGTTGTACGGCTCGACCCCCATGTTGAGGAAGCGGCCGATCACGTCGATGACGTTGTTGGCGTGGACGGTCGTGAAGACGAGGTGGCCCGTCAGCGCCGACTGGATGGCGATCTGCGCCGTCTCGTTGTCGCGAATCTCGCCGACCATGATCTTGTCCGGGTCGTGGCGCAGGATGGAGCGCAGGCCGCGCGCGAACGTCAGCCCCTTCTTCTCGTTGACCGGAATCTGCGTGACGCCGTGGAGCTGGTACTCGACCGGGTCTTCGATGGTGATGATCTTGTCTTCTTCGTTCCGTATCTCGTTGAGCGCAGCGTACAGAGTAGTCGTCTTACCCGAGCCCGTAGGGCCGGTCACGAGCACCATGCCGTAGGGCTCGGCGATGTACTTGCGGAAGCGGCGCAGCTCCTCTTCCGGGAAGCCGAGGATGTCGAGCCGCAGCTCGTGGAACTGCTCGCTGATCGATTCCTTGTCGAGGATGCGG
>JBJMGP010000257.1:0-55413 GCA_045807865.1 Pyrinomonadaceae bacterium | reverse complement strand
GCCCGGCCCCCGCCGCCCCGTCTCGCCCAAGGATTCCCTACCCTGCGGGCGAGAGCGGGACGCATGATGGCAGGGGTGGGCCGCGTGTGAGATGACTTTTGTCACACCCCGTAATTTTATTTACGGCATGCGTGTGGAGGCGCGCGTTTGGTCTATAATGCGGGCACCCTACCCTGCGCCAACGTTTTGCAGCGCACTATCCCGGCCTGCCTTGTGCCCGGATAGTCGTGCGGGAACGGGTCTACCCGCCCGCGCCCGAGAGAGTCCTGACGTGCCGTCCGGCGTTCGGGACAGAAGCAGGAGAGACTTCCTCGAATGCCGGTGGCGGACACTACGAATCGTCGCCCCATCCTACTCGGCCTCGCCGCGTCGGCCGCCCTGACGCTCCTGGTCGTCGCCGGGTCGCGCAACCTCGAACACTACGACCCGGCGCTCTTCGGCTACACGGTGGCAGCGGTCGTGGCCTTCGGGGCGCTCGTCTACCGCTACGCCGTGTGGCTGCGTCGGCCCGCGACGCGCGTCTACTGGCGTCGCGGCTGGCAGCTCATGCGGGAGCGGAAGCGGCTCGCGAGAAACGCCGGGAGCGCCGTCGCGACCATCGCGCACAACATCGTCGAGCAGCGCTTCATCGCGCGCCGCGGCTTCACGCGCTGGCTGATGCACGCGCTCATCATGTGGGGCTGTCTGCTCTCGGCGGCCGTCACCTTCCCGCTCGTCTTCGGCTGGGTGCACTTCAAGCTCGAAGGCGACGAAGGCTACCGCGCGTACATCTTCGGCTTCCCCGCCCCGAACGTGATGCAGGGCCGCGGCCTCCTCGCGTGGGTCACGTTCCACGCGCTCGACTTCACGGCCGTCATGGTGATCGCCGGGTGCGCCATCGCCATCCGCCGCCGCCTCAACGACCGCGGGGCCATTGCCCTCCAGCAGTTCATGCTCGACTTCGTGCCGCACATGCTGCTCATCAGCGTCTCCGTGACGGGGCTGATGCTGACGGCCTCCTCGCTCTGGCTCGGCGGCTACATGTACTCGTTCATCGCGCTCTCGCACCAGGCGCTCGTCATCATGACGCTCTTCTACCTGCCCTTCGGCAAGTTCTTCCACATCGTCCAGCGCCCCGCCTCGGTCGGCGTCGAACTCTACCAGCGGCGCGAGCGCGAGGCGGCGCAGGCCCGTTGCCCCCGGTGCGGGACGGAGTTCGTCGGGCAGCTGTGGCTCGACGACCTGAAGGAGGTGGTCGGCCAACTCGGCTTCGACTACTCGATGGGCGAAGGCCGGACGCTGCAAGACTTCTGCCCGCGCTGCAAGCGCGTCATGCGCGGCCTCTCCTACGTCAACCTCCCGCGGCGCGACGCCGAGGTCTACTACGGCTCGCGCTTGAAGGAAGAAAGAATTAACAGGGATGGACACGATGGGCAGGATAAGAGATTGAAGCTTTGAGATTTCAAATTTGAAGTTCTGCATCCTGTGAATCCTGTCCGTCCCTGTTTGAATTTTAATTCGCGGATAACAACTCATGGGTAAAGTCGGAAACTTAGAAAGAATAGTCGAGCAGTTCGGGCCGCACCTCCACGACGAGCCGCACGGGGGCTGGCGCGCAGACCGGGTGATCGACAGGGTCGTCCCGACCCACTGCCCCTACTGCGCCGTGCAATGCGGCATGAATCTGTTGGTGGAGGATAATCACGTCGTCGGCTTCGAGCCGCGTTACGACTTCCCCGTCAACGAGGGGCGCCTGTGCCCGAAGGGGGTCACGGCCTATCTGCAAGTTCATCACCCCGACCGGCTCCTCTATCCCTTGATTAAGCGGGGAGGCATGTTCGAGCGCGCGTCTTGGGACGAGGCGCTCGACCTCGTCGTGTCGAAGTTCAGAGAGCTTCAGTCTCAACACGGCAAGGACTCAATCGGCGTCTATTCGGGGTCGTCTCTGACCACCGAGAAGACGTACCTGATGGGCAAGTTCGCGCGCGCAGGACTCGGCACGCGCTACGTGGACTACAACGGGCGGCTCTGCATGGTCTCGGCCGCGGCCGGCAACAACAAGGCTTTCGGCATCGACCGCGCCGCCAACCCCTGGGACGACATCCCGCTCGCCGAAGTCCTCATCCTCGCCGGGGCGAACGCCGCCGAGACCTTCCCCGTCCTCAACAAGTTCCTCTGGCAGCAGCGCGACAACGGCGGCGTCTGGATCGTCATCGACCCGCGCGAGACGCCGACGGCGCGCCAGGGCGACATCCACCTCCAACTCAAGCCCGGCACCGACGTGGCGCTCTGCAACGGCATGCTCCACGTGCTCGTTCGGGAGAATTTGATAGACGAGGAGTTCATCGCGGCGCGCACCAACGACTGGGAGGCGACGCGCGAGCTGGCGCTCCGCTACACCCCGCAGGTCGCGTCAGAGATAACCGGCGTGCCCGCCGACAGAATAGTGCAGGCGGCGCTCACCTACGGCCGCGCGCAGACCGGCATGGTCATGCACGCGCGCGGCATCGAGCACCACACCAACGGCGTCAACAACGTCCTCTCCTACATCAACCTCGTCCTCGCGACGGGGAAGATCGGCGCGCCGGGTCGCGGCTACGGCACCATCACCGGACAGGGCAACGGTCAGGGCGGGCGCGAGCACGGGCAGAAGGCCGACCAGCTTCCGGGCCAGCGTTCGATCTCGAACCCCGAACACCGCAAGTACGTCTGCGGCGTCTGGGGCCTGCCCGAGGAGGAGTTGCCGCAGGCGGGCGTCTCCGTCGTCGAGATGTTCCAGAAGATGCGCGAGGGCGAGATACGGGGCCTGCTCTCCGTCTGCAACAACGTGATGGTCTCGCTGCCCGACATCAACCGGGTACGCCGCTCGCTCGAAGGTCTGGACTTCTACGTCTGCATCGACTTCTTCATGTCGGAGAGCGCGCGCTACGCCGACGTGGTGCTGCCGGGCTCGGCCTGGAGCGAGGACGAGGGCGTGACGTGCAACAGCGAGGGGCGCGTCGTCAAGATCAACAAGGCGAACGACCCGCCGGGCGAGGCCCGGGAGGACTGGTGGATTGTGCAGGAGATTGCGCGCCGCATGGGGCGCGGGAACTATTTCCCCTTCAACTCGGCGCGCGAGATTTTCGACGAGCTTCGCCTCGCCTCGAAGGGCGGGAACGCGGACTACTACGGCATCAGCTACGAGAAGATCGAGCGACAGAACGGCGTCTTCTGGCCCTGCCCCACGGAAGAGCACACGGGCACGCCGCGACTCTTTGAAGAGCGCTTCCAACACCCCGACGGGCGCGCCAAATTCCACGCCGCCGAGTACAACCCGCCCGCCGAAGTGCCCGACGAAGAGTACCCGTTGATCCTGACGAGCGGCCGCGTCGTCTACCAGTATCTCTCCGGGAACCAGACGCGGCGCATCGGCTTCCTCGTGCAGCAGTGCCCGGAGCCATACGTCGAGATTCACCCCGAGACGGCCGCGCGCCTCAAAGTCTCGGACGGGGAGCGGGTGAAGGTCGCCTCGCGCCGCGGCGAGGGCGTCTTCCCCGTCCTCGTCGTGCGGACGATTCGCCCCGACACCATCTTCATCCCCTACCACTGGGGCGAGCAGCTCGCGGCCAACCAGTTGACGAACGCCGCGCTCGACCCCACGTCGAAGATACCCGAGTACAAGGCGTGCGCCGCGCGCGTCGAGAAGATTCACTCGCGCGAGTTGCCCATTCTGGGCAAGCAGCGGAAGGGGACGGAGCGCAGCTCGGTCACGCGTATCAGTGACGGCGGCAGGTAGTTTTCCGACAGGGGGGACGGATGGAAGAGACGATGTTCATAGACCCGCAGCGGTGCATCGGCTGCCGCTCGTGCGTGGCCGCGTGCCGCGAGTGCGGGACGCACAAGGGCTACTCGATGATCTTCGTGGACTACCTCGACCGCGCGGAGACGACGGCGACGATGCCCACGGTCTGCATGCACTGTGTGGAACCGACCTGCGCGCTCGTCTGCCCCGCCGACGCCATCAAGGTGTCGGAAGAGGGCATCGTCATGTCGGCCCTCAAGCCCCGCTGCCTCGACTGCCGCAACTGCGTCAACGCCTGCCCGTTCGGCGTGCCGAAGTACAACACCGCGATGCACCTCCAGATGAAGTGCGACATGTGCTACGACCGCACCTCCGAAGGGTTGAAGCCGATGTGCGCGAGCGTCTGCCCGACGGGCGCGCTCTCGTTCGGCAGGTACGAGCAGATCGTCCCGCTGCGCCGGACGAAGCCGGTCAACGTCCACGTCTTCGGCAACCAGCACGTGGAGACGAAGGTCTACCTGATGCTGCCCACGGACGCCGACGAGGTGCGCGTTGACGGCTGCGGCGTGTTCGAGGGGCGGCTCGGGCTGACGCCCCGGCCGGGCGAGACCGGCGAGTCCTGGATAGACACACAGGTGGAGGAGTCGGACAAGAGCAATGAGTTCTGAAAACGCAGGCAACGAGTTCAACAGTTTCCCGTCCGACGAGGGCGACGTGAGGCGCGCCGTCGCTCTGCACCAGCGCGACTTCCCCTACGAACGCGGCGAGGAGGCTCAGGTCACACGGCGCGAGTTCTGCAACTTCCTCGCGCTCACCTCGACGGCACTGTTCGCCGCCGCCGCCGGGTTCGCCGCGAAGGCCGCGCTCGACTCGCACGGCGCGGAGAGTTTCGCGCCCTCGAAGATCGAAGGGGCCGAGGCCCTCGCGCCCGGGTCGGCGCTGAACTTCCGCTACCCGACCGCGGACGACACGGCCATCCTCGTCCGCACGGCCGACGGTCAGTACCACGCCTACGGCCAGAAGTGCACGCACCTCGCCTGTCCCGTCTACTACGAGCGCCAGCGGCAGCGGCTCGAATGCCCCTGCCACGAGGGCGGCTTCGACGTGCGGACGGGGCAAGTCCTCTACGGCCCTCCGCCCCGCCCCCTCGACCAGATCGTGCTGGAAGTGCGCGGCGCGGAGGTCTGGGCCGTCGGGAGAGAGGCGGGTGAGCATGAGCGTTCCATTTAACGCCCGCGAGGACGCGCAGGCGAAGGCCGTGGCGCGTGAGACTCAGACCCGCTACGCGGCCGCCGAGGCCCCGGCGGGGCGCAGGCGCGCAGGGCGTGGGCGGACGGCCGTCGAGCAGGCGCGGCTCGTCATGCTCGTGATGGTCAACGTCGCGCAGCTCTGGATACTGGCCGCGACGGTCGAGGCGGCGCTCGCCCGCAGTTACCGCGAGCTGGCGCCGCTCGTCATCGCCTCAGGGCTGTGTTGGCTGGTCTCGCTCTCGCTCATCCTCTGGTGGCGACCCGCCTCGCGCCGCCACACGAGCACCGGCTACATCCGCGAGGGGCGAAAGTGAGGCGGCGCATCGTTGGTTATGACCGCGACGACGAGGGGCACTGGCGGGCCATACTCGACTGCGGCCACCCGCAGCACGTGCGCCACGACCCACCGCTCGTGACCAGGAATTGGGTGTTGACTGAAGAGGGGCGCGCCTCGCGCCTCGGGCTGGAACTCGACTGTAAACGCTGCGACGAAGAGGAGGCGGAAGGCGCCGTCTAATCCCTCCGTAAAATCCCCCGACCCCTTCCCCGCGCTGCGTAGAAATACTCAACCCTGCCGGTCGGCGCCCGAGCTTTTCCGGGCTTTCCTCAGGGCACGCGCGTTGCTCCTGTTTGTACCTGGCGATGCGGGAGACTTCTGTCTCTGACCTGTGAGATTGAGGGGATTGATATGGGGGAAACATTCAAGCCGGGTGCGGCGCGCGCGCTCTTCTTTTCGACGACGGCCTTCGCCGTCTCCTTCGCGGTCTGGGGACTCATCTCGGCGCTCGCGCCCACCTTCACGCAGATATACAAACTCTCGGCGACGAGTAAGAGCCTGCTCATCGCCATCCCCGTGCTGCTCGGCTCCGTCGGCCGTCTGCCTGCCGGGATGCTCGCCGACCGCTTCGGCGGCCGGAGGGTCTTCGCCGCGCTGCTCGTGCTCTCGGCCCTCCCGGCCGTGGCCGTCGGGTTCTCGACGAGCTTCACGCAGCTCCTCTGGCTCGGACTCTTCCTCGGGCTCGCGGGCTCGACCTTCCCCGTCGGAGTGGGCTTCACGTCGAAGTGGTTCTCGGCCGAGAAGCAGGGGACGGCGCTCGGCGTCTACGGGATGGGCAACATCGGCCAGTCGGTGGCGGTCTTCGGCGCGCCGTTGCTCGTGGCCTACGCCTTCGGCGGCAACTGGCGGCCGGTCTTCTTCGTCTTCGCGGCGCTGGCCCTCGTCTGGGGCGTCGTCTTCTACCTGTGCGCCCGCGACGCCGCGACGAACGCTAGACGGAAGACACTCTCCGAGAACCTCTCCGTGCTGCGACGCGAGCCTTTAGCGTGGGTGCTCTCGCTCTTCTACTTCCTGACCTTCGGCGGCTTCGTCGCGCTCGGCATCTACCTGCCGACTCTGCTGAAAGACATGTTCGGGCTGAGCCCGACCGACGCGGGCGCACGCACGGCAGGCTTCGTGGTGCTGGCGACGCTGATGCGCCCCCTGGGCGGCTGGCTCGCAGACCGCTTGGGCGGCGTCCGCGTGCTCGTCTACATCTTCGTCGCGATAGCGACGCTCGGCCTGCTGATGGGCTGCGCGTGGATGCCCACGTTCACCGTCGGAGCGCTGGGCGCGGCCGCGGCGCTGGGGCTCGGTAACGGCGCGGTCTTCAAGCTCGTGCCGCAGTTCTTCCCGAAGGAGACGGGAACAGTGACGGGGCTCGTCGGCGCGTTCGGGGGCCTCGGCGGATTCTTCCCGCCGCTGGCGCTCGGCCTCATCCGCGACGCGACGGGCGGCTACGCGTGGGGCTTCGTCTTCCTCGCGTGCTTCGCCCTCGCCTGCCTCGCCGTCCACTACTTCGTGCTGGTGCGGCCGGGCGGCGGCGCCAGACCGGAGAGGAACGGTGTGGGCGCGCCGCAGGTCGCACTTCGCTGACGCGCCGGGGCACGAACGTATGTGCCGGCTTTTCGCTCAGACCAGTTCGAGCAGGTGCCCCATCCGCTCCTTCTTGGTCTTGAGGTATCGCACGGCCGCCGCCGCCGCCGGGACTTCGAGCGCGACGCGCTCGACGATGCGCAGGCCCGCCTCCTCCATCGCGCGCAGCTTCAAAGGGTTGTTCGACATCATCCGCACCCGGCAGAGCCCCAGCTCCGAGAGCACCTCGGCGCACTGCCGGTACTCGCGCAGATCGACCGCCAGCCCCAGCCGCTCGTTGGCCTCGACCGTGTCGGCCCCTTCATCCTGGAGCGCGTAGGCCCGGATCTTGTTGATGATCCCGATGCCGCGCCCCTCCTGCAGCTGGTAGACGATGGCGCCGCGCCCCTCCCCTTCGATCAGACCCATCGCCGCGTGCAGCTGCGGGCCGCAGTCGCACTTGGTCGAGCCGAAGACGTCGCCCGTCAGGCACTGCGAATGGATGCGGGCCAGCGTGGGCACGTCGGCGCGCAGCTCGCCCTTGTAGAGGGCGACGAACTCCTCGTCGCTCGTCAGCGAGCGGTAGCCGGCGATGCGGAACTCCCCGACCTCGGTCGGCAGCCGCGCCTCTGACACCCGCTCCACCGTCTTAGGCGCCGCGGGTATGGCCGCCAGAGTTGAACTGACCAGTTGAAACGTCATTCTCCTGCCCCTCCTTGTCGAACCTCTCACCCGTCAAACGCTCTCTTCTTAGATGTACGGCCGTGGCCCCGTCACTGCCGACGCCGTGGTGGAAGACGAGGTGGCCGCCATACCAACCGCCGACGGCTAAAAGGAGTGCCCCGGCGCCGTCGAGCAGCATGACGGCAAGCACGCCTCGGCCACGCGGGCCTTCAGGCCCACCACGCGCGAACATCCCTAAGATGTAAGGCAGCAGCGCGGCGAGCACGAACGTCAGGTGGCGACTCCCCGTCGTGAGCGCCGGGTCGCCCTCCTCGATGGCGGCGTAGTCAACGGCCCCCGCGCAGGCGGCGACGCAGGCGGACGCGAGACCGGCCGCGACGCCCCAGTAGGAGACGGCCCACCAGACGGCCTCGCCGCGCCAGACGCCGACGGCGTCCCACAGCACGGCCGTGCCGAGCAGCCCCATCGGAAGATGACTCAGCGCCGCGTGCAGCGGGTGGCCGAAGACGCGCAAGCCCTTAGACATACTTCACCTCAACCGCGTACGACGAAGACCGCGACCAGTAGTATGACGAAGGAGATGACCGCCCCCGCCCCGTGAATCACGACGTAGTTGACGGGGAGAGCCTTCCGCCGCAGGTGGTGCGCGAAGAGCATGAACCCGCCCAGGGCGGCTATGACGAAGCCGATGACCGCGACGACGGCCGCCCAAGATCTCTGGCCGCCCAAGACCGCGAGTATCAGAGTGACGAGCCCGGCGGCGGCGAACAGGCCGTGGACGACGGCCAAAGCCATCGGCGGCAGCTCGCGCCCGCCGAAACGCATGGCCGCCATCAACACCCCGCCGACGGCCGCTATCGCAAAAAGAATCAACGCAACTGTCATAACAGAACCTCCTTCAAAGACGCAGTTTGCCCTCCGGTTTAATCGCACACCGGCTCGCGAATCCTGACGGCCAGGACTTTAATTGCTTAACGAATTAATAAAATATTTGCTCTAATAAGTCAAGGGCTTTTTTGACTTATTGCGATTTATGGGAAAATATGCTACATATTTTGCCGGAAGGAGCCTGATGAAGCACACGAAACTAGACCGGCGCTTTCTGGAGAGCACACGCGGGCGGGTAGTCTCTCTGCTGCGCGGCGAGCCGCGGACGGTCGAAGAGTTGGCGAGTCTGTTAGAGCTGACGGACAACGCAGTCCGCGCGCACCTCACAACGCTGGAGCGCGACGGCATCGTCCGGCAGAGCGGCGTGCGCAGGGGGCCGCGTAAACCTCACTTCACCTACGCCCTCACGCCCGAGGCCGAGCGGCTCTTCCCCAAGGCTTATGACGCGCTGCTCAATCAGCTCATCGCCGTGCTGAAGGGGCGCCTCGACGGGGAAGAGCTTGAGGGGGTGCTCCGCGAGGTCGGGCAAAGTCTGGCGGCGGGCACGCCGGATGCGGGTGACGATTTAGAGTCTCGCGTTCGGACGGCGCTCAGGGCGCTCGAAGGTGTCGGGGGGGCCGCCCGCGCGGAGCGGGAGGGCGAGGGCTTCATCATACGCAGCGGCGGGTGCCCCTTCGCCGAAGCGGTCTCGGCGCACCCGGAGGTCTGCCGGCTCGCGGAGAGTCTCATCGCCGAGATCGTGCGCGTGCCGGTCACCGAGCGCTGCGACCGCGAGGGCGCGCCGCGCTGCCGCTTCGAAATAGAGGGTTAAATTCTTCCGACTTATCTGCGTGGAAGAAGTGTTGCGTCCGGGAGGTGAGGGAGTCGGCGTAAGTCATCGGCATCGCCCGACCCCTCCGTGGCAGACTGAGCGCACGTACCCGCGCCCTTTCAGAGCCTCCGGTAGTACCCTCCCGACGCGCACGGCCGACACAGCACGGAGCCTTCGGGGCCTGCCACTTCGCGCCCGTCGTTGACGCCCTCGCCGCACCGCGCGCACAGGACGCGCGAGCGCGGGCGGCCCGGCATGTCCAACTCACCGTATTCGACCTCGACCCGCTCGACCTTGAACAGCTCTTCGTCGGCGGCCTCGCGGTAGGTAAAGAACTGCCGCTCCTTCTTGCTCTCGATCTCGGGGTGGCGCGCGTCGGCCAGCTCGCGCGACTCTTCGAGCGCCACGACGCGCACGGCCTCACGCGTCTCCGCGTTGTAGAACGTCGCCGCGACCTTGCCGTAGTCCAAATACTTCAGGCTGCGCTTGCCGAGGCGCACGCCCGTCACCGCGCCGACCGCGTCCGCCATGCAGCGGTCTATCTCCACCCACACGATGAGCTTCTTGCGGTCGGCTCCGAGCGGGTCGTCAATCCCGACCGAGCGGCAGCCGAGCAAGGCCATCCGCGCGCCGAGCAGTTGTCCGGCGCACATGTGTCCGTGCAGGCGGCCACACTCCTCCAAGAGTTCGTCGAGCGGTTGCACGTCTTAACTGTACCACTTCAGAAAGTAAAGATCGTGGCGAACTCGGAGCGCACGTTGTGTGCGGTGTAGCTCGGGATGCCGCGGAAGAGCGGCAAGGCCCCCGCGCGGTTCGCCGCGCGCGTGCGGTAATAGCCCTGCTCGTAGGCGAAGATCGTGAACGAGTTCAGCCGGTACTGGACGTTGCCCGAGAAGAGGTCGCTGCGCGCGCCGCGCGCGCCGAAGCGCCGTGCGTCGCGCGCCGTCGCTTGGTCGTAGCCGTAGTAGAGGTAGGCCGTCCAGCCCGCGCCTCTACCCTTCGGGTCTGCGTCGAAGATGCGCGAAAGGGGAATGCCGAACTGTATGAAGCCGCCCTGCGCGCGCACGGGCCGCTGCGGCGCGACTGCGGGCACGCCGTCGCGGAGTCCGAAGACGACGGTCGAGGCGCCGTCAATCGAGGTGGCGGCGGCAGTGTTCGTCAGCCCCGCCGTGTCGTTGAAGTTCGAGAGCAGTTGCCCGGCGAAGAAGAAGCGCAGGTCTGAGCCGTTGTAATACTTGCTCACGACGGTCAGGAAGCGCGTCGGCAGTTGAACCTCGGCGGTGACACCGTCGCTGTCGCTTTCGACTTCGGCCCCGCTCGGGAAAGCTGTGCGGAACGCCGCGGGCACGTTCGCCGCCGTCACAATCGCGCGCCGCGTCTGGTGCTCGAAGCTGACGATGAACTGCGCGGGCACGACGCCCGCCGCCCTATCGAGTTGCCACTGTGTGACGAAGCGCCCCTCGATGCCGGGGCGTTGCGAGTCAGCGCCCTGCCGCTCGCCGAAGCCCAACTGGTCGGCCACGTTGGCGGGCAGGTCGCCGAAGGCCGGGACGACGACGGCGAACTCGGGCTGGAACTTCCAGGCGCGCGCGCCGCCCGCGTCGAAGTTGAAGCCGAAGCGCGCCTGCGGGGCGCGCGTGTAAGCCGCGCCGTAACCGACCCCGCCGAAGTTCGTGTTCTCGATCATGTTCGGCTGCGTCGAAGAGGCGAACGATGTCCAGTCCTGGCCGAAGAGCGCGAAGCCCGTCGTATTCTCCGTGAGCCTGCGGTCGATGCGCACCCAGGCGAGACGGATCGAAGGCTGGCTTGAGCGTATCGAAGAGATGTTACGGTTGTTCGAGCGCGTGAAGTCGCCCTCGAAGTCGAACTCGAAGCGCCCCGTGATGGCGGTCTTCGGGGCCGGGTCGAGCCACTCGAAGTTTGCGCCGAGCCTGAGTCCCCGCGCGCGGAGGTGGAACTCCGGTGAGTTGTTTGGCCCGGTGTCTGCGGCGAGCAGCGGCAGCGGGAAGTCGTTGCCCTGCGGCGATGAAGAGTCGTGGATGATGCTCGTCTTGAAGATGCCGTAGAACTTGACGCGCGCGCCCGTGCCGAGCTTGAGGTCGGGGATGAGTCCCTCGCGCCTGGGCGGGTCAATTTGCAGGAGCCGTATCGGCGCGACGGCCGCGATGACGGCGGGCGTGGGCGACGCCGAAGGGCTCTGAGCGGGAGGCGCGCCGTCAGACTTGCGCGCGGCCGCGATACCTTCGGCGTCGCGTTCAGCCGACGATGATGCGGAGACGACGGGCGCGACCACGCGCACGGCCTCGTACTCGGCTGACGAGATGAGTCCTTTATCGCGCAGCAGCGAGGCGAGACGGTCGCGCTGCTCGGCGGGCGTGGCGGCGGCACTAATCGAACGCCCCTCCTCAGTCGTCAGCAACCCTTTAGCCATCAGCACGCGCACCAGAGGGTCGGCGACGTTCGCGCCCGGGTCAGCGGAAGATGTCTTGGCGGGGCCGGCGTCTGCGTCTGTCGGCTGCGCGTTGTTGGGGCCGGCCTGAGCGCGCGCGAGCGTCGAGGCCAGCAGCGACAGCAGGAGCGCGAGCGGGAGTCGCAAGTGTTTGCACGTCATGACAACCTCACTTTCACATGCGTCGGCAGTAAGAAGGGGCGGGGAACGAGATGGTGCGGGCGGCAGTTAGAGGCGCGAGACCGGCCGGCCCTCGGCCCGCCCACGAAACCTTCGATGAGGAATCAACGCTCCGGCGGTTCTTCCGGCGCGAGCGCGCCGCCCTGCTCACGCAAATCCTGCTCGCGCTCCCACGCCTCGGCCGCGCGCTCGCGCCCTGCCCGGCGGCGTCGCTCAAGCCCGTAATCCTCGCGCGGGTCGCGCCCCGTCACTTCCGCGTACCAGGCGGGGTGGTGCGTCCAGGCCCACTCTTTGGTCACCGTCCCGTCGGTCATCGAGCGGAACGTGCCGGGCTGCGCGGCCGTGCCCTCGTAGACGTGGATGATGAAGCCCGCGAGCATGACGAGCCCCGCGAGGTCGTGCAAGACGTAGCCGAGCGCGACGAGCCAGCGCGGTACGGCGTCATCGAACCACATCAACAATCCCGTGACGAGAAAGAGAAGGCCGCTTATGACGATGGCCCAGAAGTAGAGCTTCTGCCCGCCGTTGAAGAAGCCCACGTCCCCCGGCTCAAGCTTCTCCTTGTTCGACGCGTACTCCTTGATGCGCCGCATCCAGCGGCTGTCCGCCTTCGTCCAAGCCATCGGCGCGAGCCAGTTGATGAACTGAAAGAAGAAGAAGGTGTCGAAGGCGAGTCCGAACCACGGGTGTAGAAAGCGCGCCATCGGCCCGCCGCCGAAGAGCGACGTGAGCCAGCGGAAGAGCCACGGCGAGTAGATCGCGAAGCCCGAGAGCAGCGAGAGGACGAAGAAGATAGCCACCGTCCAGTGAAGCACGCGCGTGTAGACCGGGTGGCGCAAAAGCTCGCCGCGATGCACGACCGTGCGACCGTGCTTGCCCGCCTCGCGCCGCGCCTCTTCGTCAAAGCGTTCGACCGAAGTGCTCATGGCTTCTCACTCCTCTTGGCTTCCGCCTCGCCGGGGTGCTCCGTAACGACGGGCTGCGGCTGCGGCAGCTTCGGCCCGACGGTGACGCGGTGGAAGAAGACCGCGAAGAGGCCGAGGAAGGCCATCGCGAGGCCCGCCGGCTTGGCGAGCCACTTCCAGATGGTGTAGCTCGGCGGGATGGTCGGGTGAGACGGGAGCCCGCCGTAGAGTTCGGGCTGCGTCGCGTCGTGCAGCACGTAGATGACGTGCGTGCCGCCGACCGACGCGGGGTCGTAGACGCCCGCGTTCTTGAATCCCGAAATCTGCACCAACTGCTGCGCGCGCGTGTTGGCGAGCGCGAGCATGTCATCCTTCGTCCCGAAGTGCAGACAGCCCGTGGGGCAAGCCTTGATGCACGCGGGCTCTAAGCCCTGGCCGACGCGGTCGGAGCAGAGCGTGCACTTGTAGACCTTCTTCGTCGCGTCGTTGAACTTCGGGATATCGAACGGGCAGCCCGAGATGCAGTAGCCGCAGCCGATGCAGTTCTCCTGCTGGAAGTCAACGATGCCGTTCGTGTACTGGACAATCGCGCCGTCGGCGGGGCACGCGCGCAGGCAGCCGGGGTCTGCGCAGTGCATACACTGATCCTTGCGCATGAGCCACATCAGATTGCCGTCGTACTCGTGCTCGTTGAACTTGATGAGGTTGTAATAGTTCCACTCGGTCGAGGGCATCGTCTGGTACGTGTTATCGAATGTGGTCTCGCGGAAAGGGTGGTCGTTCCACTCGACGCAGGCCACCTCGCACGCCTTGCAGCCGATGCAGGTCGTCACGTCTATGTACTTGCAGACTTCGACCGCGCGCTGCGTGTCTCGGCCAGGAACCGGGCCGGGGTGGGCCGAGATTTGCTGGATTTGAAGTACTCTTTCGTCGCTCATTCTCGCCCCTTCCTTAAGCCTTCTCTATCTTCACGAGGAAGCCCTTGAACTCCGGCGTGTAGGCGTTCGGGTCAATCGCGGCGGGCGAGAGTTGGTTCGCAGGGTCGAGCGCCGTCTTGCCCTCGTCCTCCTTGATGCCGCGATAGCCCCAGTGAATCGGGATCCCTATCTGGTAGGTCTTCTTGCCGTCGATCATCATCGGCTTGATGCGCTTCGTCACCATCGCCTTCGCGACGTACTGCCCGCGGGCGCTCGTGACCTTCACGCGCTCGCCGCCCGTCAGTCCCATCTCGTCGGCGAGCTGCGCGGGCACTTCGACGAAGGGCTCGGGCACGAGCTGGACGTTCATCGGGTTGTTCTTCGTCCAGTAGTGGTAGTGCTCGGTCAGTCGGTAGGTCGTGCAGACGACGTTGAAGCCCTGCTCCGGCGTGCCGTACTTGTCCATGTCGGACTTGTATTTCTTGGCGACAGGATTACTCGACTGCTGCGGGTGTAGAGGGTTCTTGATCGGGCTCTCCACGGGCTCGTAGTGTTCGGGGAAAGGCCCGTCGGCGAAGGCGGCGAGCGGCGCGAAGATGCGGCCGACGCCTTCGGGGTTCATGATGAACGGCCCCATGTGGTCGGCGGGGTTGGAGTCGGCCTTGAAGTCGGGCACGTCGTTGCCGACCCACTTCTGCTGAGCATCGTCCCACCAGACCTGCCGACGCTCCGCGTCCCAGGGCTTGCCCGAAGGGTCGCACGACGCGCGGTTATACATCACGCGCCGGTTCGCGGGCCAAGACCAGGCCCAGTTCGGAAAGACGCCGAGGCCCGACGGGTCTTCCGTCCCGCGCCGCTGCATCTGCGCGCCAGCTTCAGTCCACGACCCCGAATAGAGCCAGTTGCCGCACGCGGTCGTGCCGTCGTCTCTGAGCCAAGCGAAGCCGGGGAGTTGTTGCCCGGCCTTGACGGTGACGCCGGGCTGTTTGTCGTCCGTCAGGTCTGCGAGCGCGCGGCCGTTTATCTCTTTGGCGACCTCCGCGAGCGAAGGGTTCTCCGGCGTCGTGTAGTTCCAGGAGAGATTCAGAATCCCGTCGGGGAACTTGCCGCCCTCCTTCCGGTAGAGTTCCCTCACTTTCAGAAAGATGCGCGCGAGAATCTCCTGGTCAACTTTGGCCTGACCGGGCGGCGGCACGGCGACGTACTTCCACTGGAGCCAGCGCGCCGAGTTGACGAACGTGCCGTCCTTCTCCGCGAAGCCCGCGCCGGGCAGACGATAAACGGTCGTCTGAATCTTCGCCTGTTCGTCCTTCGTGATGCCGGGGGCTTTCCAGAACTCGGCTGTCTCTTCGGGGTAGAGCTCGCACACCACCAGCCAGTCTGCCTTCTTCAACGCCTCGATGTTCTTGCGCGAGTTCGGGCCGATGGCGACGCCGTTCATGCCGAAGGCGAAGAGCCCTTTGACTTGGCCTTGATACATGTAGTCCCACATCTCCGTCCACGAATACTTGCGGTCAATCTTGGGCAGAGAGTGGTACGCGAAATCGTTCTCCTTCTTCGCGGCATCGCCGTACATCGCTTTGAGAAACGAGACCATGAATTTCGGCGTGTTCGACCAGTAGTTGTACGAGTCCCACGCGTCGGGCTTAGAAGGCATGGGCGTCGTGCGCTTGAGGAACGTCGCGAGGTCTGTGTCCGTCGGCGCGGGAATCTTGAGGTAGCCGGGGAAGATGTCGAAGACGCCGCCCATGTCGGTAGCGCCTTGAATGTTCGAGTGGCCGCGAAGGGCATTGACGCCGCCGCCCGCGCGCCCGACGTTTCCGAGCAGGAGTTGAAGGATGGCCGCGGTACGGATTATCTGCGTGCCCGAAGTGTGCTGCGTCCAGCCGACGGCGTAGATGATGGTCGCGGCCTTCTTCATGTCGCCGTCCTTACGAATAGACGTGAAGAGTTCCGCGGCCTTTAAGAATTGGTCTTTCGGAATCCCTGTGATGCGCTCGACCATCTCCGGCGTGTAGCGCTCGTACTGCTTCTTGAGCAGTTGGAAGACCGAGTGCTCGTGTTGGAGCGAGAGGTCGTAGGCCGTGTTCGGCGGAAGTTGCGGCGGAGGGTTCGGCCCGCCCTGCGCCGCGGCACCGACGCCGCCCGCGGCCTGATGGCCTCCGCCCGTCTGCGAACTCATCTGCCCCCCGGCGGCCGACTGTCCCTTGTCGGGCGGCGTCGAGGATTGCGACGCGACCCGTGGAGATTTTTGCTCGAAGCTCTTCGCGGGCTCCTGCCCCGCCGCGTGCTGTTCACCTGTCGTCTCGCTCGAAGTCTTGCCCGCGTCGGCCGAGGCCGCGCCGGATGTATTGCCCGCGCCCATCGCCTGCGCGTCCTTCGGGCCGACGTTGCCGCCCGCTTCGTAGTTCCACGTCGCCTTGTCGTAGGTCGTGCTCTGCGCGTCGAAGCCGGAGAACAAACCGTCTTCGGGAAGCTTGAACCCGTCTTTGACAATGAAGGCGGCGTTCGTGTAGTTGACGAGGTAGTCCTTCGCGATGCGGTTGTTCTGGATGGCGTAGTTGATGAGGCCGCCGAGGAAGGCGATGTCGGCGCCCGCGCGGATTTGGAGGAAGAGGTCCGCCTGCGAAGCCGTGCGCGTGAAGCGCGGGTCGACGACGATCATCTTCGCGTTGCGGTGGAGCTTCGCCTCGACCGGCCACTTGAAGCCGCACGGGTGGTTCTCGGCCGGGTTCCCCCCCATGATCAACATCATGTCCGTGTTCTTGATGTCGATCCAGCCGTTGGTCATCGCGCCGCGTCCGAAGGTGGGCCCCAAACTGGAGACCGTGGGCCCGTGTCAAACACGGGCCTGCGTCTCGAAGTAACAGACCCCCAGCCCGCGCATTGCTTTGACCGCGAGGTAATTTAGTTCATTGGTGTCGGTGCAGCCGCCGATCCAGCCGATGCCTTCGCAACGGTTGACCGTATAGCCCTGGTCATCCTTTTCGACGAAGGTCGCCTCGCGCGAGTCCTTGACCTTGCGCGCGATCTCGCCGATGGCGTCGTCCCAGGAGATGTCCTCCCAGTGATCCGAACCGGGGCGACGCACCTGCGGCTTCAAAAGACGACGCTCATTTAGAATGTCCTGTTCGAGCGAAGCGCCTTTCGGGCAGAGCGTGCCGCGGTTGATCGGGTGGTCGGGATCGCCCTCGACGTGGACGACCTGCGGCGTGGCGTTCTTGGCCCTGTCGCCGAGCGTGTGGATGATGACGCCGCAGCTCACAGAACAGTACGGACAGGTCGAGCGCGTCTCCGTCGTGCGCGCGATCTTTAAGGCTTGCGTCTGCGCTCGCACCGACGACAGGCTGAAGCCGAAGGCCGAGACGGCCGCGCCACCGGCGATTGTGCTCTTGATGAAGGTTCTGCGATCCATGCCGTTCAACTCCTATGAAGGCAGGGGGCGACGGTGGGGGCGTGTGGTCGGGGGTGCGGGCGGTGTGGCGGAGGGCGTTACCGCTGAGCCGCCGGAACAAGCTTTTGTCTTAGTAGGCCTGAAAGCTTATGCCTCGCGCGGGCGCGTGTCAAGGGCCAATTTTAGCCCGGCGGCTAAAAGTAAAAACTGTAGACAGCCTTCGGCCTCGGCCCGGCCACTGCTTACAGTCCCACGAGGTTTAGCTCAATCTTCGTGTAGCCGTGTTCGTGCGCCCACACGTCGAGCGGGGCGGCGGCCACCTCGTCCACCACGGGGGCGGCCAGGCCGAGACGCGTCAGGTCAACGCCCTTGATGTAGTGCTTGCAGGTGTCGCAGGCTTCGATGCGGACGTGGTCGTATGCGGGCGTGTGGAAGTAGCCGAGCAGGGCGGGGCGCTCCTCACCGCAGTTGGCGCACAAGACACGCTTGAACGTCCACGCGGTCAGACACGTCGCACAGAGCAGCTCGCGTCCGCCGCCCTCCGCCGAAGGCTCTCTCGTCCTCAGCAGGCTGACCTGTGCACGGCCGCCGCAGAAAGGGCAGCGGTTCCCCCCCCGCTCCAAGTCCCGGTCGAGGGGATGCCCGCCCGACTCCGCGAGCCAGCGCGCGTAAGGCTGCAAGAGTGCCTTCGGGAAGAACAGCGTGCCGGAGGGGGCGCGCCACTCTTCGAGTATCATCCGGCCGACCTCCGCCTCGCCCGCGAGAGTGAGCGCGTGCGCCTCTTCGACCAGGGCCGCGGGGCCACTCGACTCGACTGCGCGGAGCAACCTCGGCAAAGACTTGAGGACGACGACCAGGTCCTCTTCGAGCGAGCCGGAAGGGAGCCAGCCCTCGCGCCCGCGCAGGTATTCGTAAATCCCTTTTTGCGCGCGCAGCAGCTCCGCGTAAAAAGTCAGCAGCTCCTTCGTCGCGTCCGCTTCCGCGGCGAGGTGCTCAGCCCTGCGGATGCGCGCGTCCCACGATTCACAGCCGGTCGTTGAAATTTCCCAGGCCATCGAAGAAGGTCAGTCGCCCTAAGATTGTCAGGCGGCGAGAGGTGTGCGAGTCGAGCAAACGCGCTCGACCAGACTCGACAACTCTTCATGCGTGTAAACGGGGAGGGCTTCGATTATTCCCTTATCGGCGGCGCCGCTGAGCCACGGCGCAAACCGCTCGCACTCGTCGCCAAGTCCTTCGGCGTCGTCGAACAGATACAGCGCCGAACTCTTTCGCAGCGCACGGCGGGCCGAAGGCTTTATCTTCCCGCCCGACGCCCGCGCCACCATGACCGCGAAATCGACCTCGACGAACTCAAGGAAGCTGTTGCCTTCTATAAAGACGCCGGGCGCGTTGACCCTTTCGAGCGCCAGCCTGACTCCCTCTTCAACCTGACCGTCGGTGACGATCACCCAGTGAACGTTGGCGGCCCCCGCGTCCCAGTAGCGGCCCGTGTCTTTGCCCGGCGCGTAGGTCTCCGGGCGGCCCGAGCGGATGAGCGGCTTATCGCCCAGGAGGTGGCTGACGCAGCAGGCGTGCGGGTCTTTGCCGCAGGAGCGGTAGTGGCCGCGCGTTATCTTGACGGCCTCCCAGCCGGGCAAGTGCCGCAGCAGCTCGCACACGAGCGTCGTCTTGCCGACCTCCGACGAAAAGCCGCTGACCGCGACGACCGTGCCTGCCATGTTTAAGGACTCCCCGTGTGCGACCCAGACGCCTTTACATTTGCTCTGCTTATACCTCGGAGTCCGCTTTGGGTTCTTCCGCCCAGAAGACCCACTCGACTCCGTTACGGTGTGTCTTGGGGGACGCCAGCGTCCCGTCCTCTTCGAGCAGTTCGCGCGCGCCGCGCTGCACCCTCGCGTACACGCACTGCGCCACCTCCGCGAAGTCCCAGCCGCGCTCGGGCAGCGGGGTCGCGCCGAAGGCTTTCTCAAGCTGCCGCCGGTGCCTCCTGAAGAGGGCCGCCACCTTCACCGCCAGCTCGCCGCAGAGGCCGCATAGCTCTTCCGCCTCCTCTTCTCGGATGACGGGGAAGTTCGGCTCGTAGTAGCGCTCGGCGGGGTGGGTCTTCTCCCACTCGACGGCCTCGCGCAGAAGCTCGCTCCGGAGCATGTCGCTGACGTGCGCGTGGACGCTCGGCGCGGAGAGGCCGAGCGCCTCCGCGACCTGAGAGATCGTCATCGGCTCGCGCGCGACGAGGTTCAGAATCTCCTCCTTCGTCCCGTCGGGAAGGAGCTTATGCTTCGCGACCGCGGCCCACGGGTCGCTGCGGCCGCTGCGTCTGGACGAGACGCACTCACACGGGAAACTCAACCCCTTGAAACCATCCGGCACGGTCATATGTTTCGCCCTTTACATTTCCATTTTTAGGGCCTATCCTAAAAATGATTCCCCCGCCAAATAAACCTACTTGATCGGTCTTCAGCCCGCCGCAAGGCAGGCGCGCGACCGGGGTAGAACGTAGCACCGAACGCATCGGCGACGCAAAGCCTTGATGTCGTGCTCTTCTCTGAGCCCCGGCTTCTCGCCTGACGGCCGCGGCGAGGCATTCCGGTCTTTGCCCAACCCTTCAAGGAGGTGTGTATGAGTCGCTACGTTAAGTCATCTCTCCTGGTCGCGTTTCTCATTTCGTTTAGTCTTCCATCCGCGGCTGGCAAGTCTCCGGCGGCACGAGCGGTGCCGGCATCGCCTGCGCCGTACAAGCGCGACACGTCGAAACAGGCCGCCCTCCACGACGCCATGCGCAAGCTCTGGGAGGATCACATCACCTGGACGCGTCTGTTCATCGTCAGCGCCGCGGCCGACCTGCCCGACAAGGGGCCGACCACCGAGCGTCTGCTCCAGAATCAGGTGGACATCGGCAACGCCATCAAGCCCTACTACGGAGACGCGGCGGGCGAGAAGCTGACGGCGCTCCTGAAAGAACACATCACCACCGCGGCCGAAGTGGTCGCCGCGGCCAAGGCGAATGACACGGCCAAGCTGACGGACGCGAACAGGCGCTGGTTTGCCAACGCGGACGCAATCGCCGCTTTCCTGAGCGGCGCGAATCCCAAGAGCTGGCCGGCCGACGAGATGAAGCGGATGATGCACGAGCATCTCGATTTGACTACGGCCGAGGCGGTGGCACATCTGAAAGGCGACTGGGCGGCGGACGTGGCGGCCTACGATAAGGTACACGAGCAGATTCTGCGCATGGCCGACATGCTCAGCGCGGGCATCGTCGGCCAGCACCCCGCGAAGTTCAAGTAACGGAACTCCGTCGGCCTAAGCGCAGGCGCGGGCGCGACGTGAGGAAGGAGAAAAGTCATGGCGAGTCCCGCAAGCGTCGGGCGGCACCCGGTTCACCCGATGCTCATTCCGTTCCCGATAGCCCTCTGGGTCTTTTCGCTCGTCGCGGACTTGATCTACCTGTGGCGAGGCAATCTTGTGTGGAGGGACTGGATCGCATTCTACGCGCTCCTCGGCGGTATCATCGGCGCGGCGGCGGCGGCCGTGCCCGGCATTATCGACTGGCTCTCGATTAAAGACCGCGGGGTGAAAAAGCTTGCCGACTGGCACGCGCGCCTCAACGTCATCGCGCTCCTGATCTTCATCGCAGACCTCTACCTGCGCACGACGAGCGGCGCGGGATGGGTTGGCGGAAGCAGGACGATCCCGCTCTTACTCTCGGCGGTCGGCATCATACTGATTACGATCTCCGGCTGGCTCGGAGGCGAGATGGTCTACGTGCATGGGGTCGCCGTCGAGCCGCAACAGGGCGCGGCGCAGGCGGACGGCGACAGGGCACGCGTCAGCTAGCGCGCTGCGTGAGAGGCGAAGAGATGACGGACGTTCTCCCTGACCGTCTCGTTGTATCTCTGTCTCGGCGTTGTCGCGCCGCCAGTCCAACGTAGGCGAAGAGGTAGAAAGTGTCTTGGTCGCCGCCCGGCGGGGGGCCGGAGAGTGACGAAGGTGGAGAGGAAGCTGGTGCCCGGGCCGCCCACGACAGACCTCGCCTTCTACAACTTCTGCCGCCGGCATCGGGGGCTGCGGGGCGAGACGCCCGCGATGCGGCACGGGCTGACGGATCACGTCTGGTCGGTGGCCGAGGTGCTGGGCTACCGCAGCGCCGCCCCGTGACCAATCCCCAACGTAACGAGGCCACTACCCATAAGCGGTCAGTTCATAAAAATATTGACATGCCAGGGTGACGCGCATAAAGTATCCCCGCCTTAATTTAGAGACATCCTTTCGCACAGTCGTGGCCCGACCGGTCCTCTTTAACTACTTTCTCAAGCTCAGAATTAAAGCTCCTGGCTGCCTGACACGACGACTGCAGCCTTGCGCAGTCAAGTCCACACCCGAACATCGCCTCACTAACTCTGTTGCATTCGTCGGTCAGGCTCAACGCCGGCCTAAAGTCAACGCGTGGTTGTACCAAGGAAACAACGGCAGGGACTAACCCCCTCCGCGCCGGGCGCGGAGCGCACGTCGATCCTCTCCGCGCTCGATTGGCTCGACCGCCTGCTCACGTCGGCGCTCACGTCGGCGCGAGAGGCGGCCAAGGAGGAGGCGGCCGACGAACAGTACCGTGGGTTCTATCTGACGCATGAGGGAGTCGCACATCTGCTCGCACGCGAGCCGGGCGCTCCCGCAATATCTCGCGTGGACGAAGGTGAGGGCGACCCGCCCGAACAACTCCTGACGTTCGCCCCTCTGCGGCGACTGGCGGACGACTACGACCTTTCGGCCTTCGACCTCTGCGTTCTACTCATCGCACTCGCTCCCGAACTCGACCGCCGCTACGAGCAGGTGTACGCGTACCTCCAAGACGATCTAACGCGGAAGCAGCCGACCGTCGATCTGGCGCTCAATCTCCTGTGTCGCAGCGCGGGCGAGAAACTCGCGCGGCGCGTACACTTCGCGCCCGGCTCGACGCTGATGCGCCGGGGACTCCTGCACCTGATGCCCGAGGCCGAGCCGCAGTCTGCCTCGCTGCTCGCGCACGCGCTCAAACTCGACGAGCAGTTGATTCGCTTCCTCACGGGGCAGCCCTCTCTCGACCCGCGGCTTGCGTCCTTCTGTCAGTTGGCGTCACCGGCCGCGCAGGGTATTCAACGCTCTCAGGAGGGAGATGCAGGGGACGCGCTCCTCAGGCTCGCGCGTGCGGCGCGCGCGTCGGGCGAGCGTTTGAGCTTCTATTTTCAGGGGCGCGAGGGGATGGGTCGGAGGCGCGCGGCAGAGGCTTTGGCGCACGCCGCAGGGATGCAATTGCTGGCCGTGGATCTGGCGCGGATGGTCGAGGGCGCGGGCGACTGCGCCGAACTGCTCCGGCTCGCCCTGAACGGAGCGCGGTTTGGCGAGGCCGTCCCCTACCTCGACGGCTTCGACTCCCTCACGCGAAACGAGCATGCCGTCGTCTACCGCTCTCTGCTCGAAGCCCTCAGCGAGTTCGAGGGACTGTGCGTCTTGTCGGGCGAGCGTGGCCTGACGGCGGAGAGCCACGCCGCGCTCAGGCTCGTCACAGTCCCCTTCGCACCGCCCGACTTCGGCGAACGCCGCGCCTTCTGGCTCGAATGTCTGGCGGCCGAAGCGGTCGAGCTCGGCGAGTCGGACGTGGGGGCTCTGGCCGCGCGCCTCAACCTTACGCGTCGGCAGATCAGCGGCGCGGTGCGTGACGCCAAAATGAGGGCGCGCCTGCGCGCCGCCGCGTCCGCATCGACGCCGGCCGGATGGCCCGAGCCGCAACCGACGACGCGTGAGTTGTTCGCGGCGGCGCGCGCGCAGTCGCGCCACGAGCTCTCGGCGCTCGCTCTGCAAATCGAGCCCAGGTACGGCTGGGACGACATCCAGCTGCCCGAAGACCAGTTGGAGCAGTTACGCGAGATTTGCGCCGAGGCCGAGAGTCGGCACGTCGTCTATGGCGAGTGGGGCTTCGGCCGGAAGCTGTCGGTGGGGCGCGGGGTGGTCGCCCTCTTCACAGGCCCGCCGGGGACGGGCAAGACGATGGCGGCCGAGGTCGTCGTGGGCGAACTCGGACTCGACCTCTTCAAGATCGACCTCTCGCAGATCGTCAGCAAGTATATCGGCGAGACCGAGAAGAATCTCGACCGCATCTTCCGCGAGGCGCGCACGTCGAACGCCGTCCTCTTCTTCGACGAGGCCGACGCGCTCTTCGGCAAGCGCAGCGAAGTCAAGGAAGCGCACGACCGTTACGCCAACATCGAGATCGGCTACCTGCTCCAGAAGATAGAGGAGTTCGACGGCATCGCCTTCCTCGCGACCAACCTCCGGCAGAACATGGACGAAGCGTTCGTGCGCCGCATGCGCTTCATCGTCGAGTTCCCCTTCCCGGACGAGGAGTACCGGCGCCGCATCTGGCGTTCGGTCTTCCCCGCCGAGGCGCCGCTCGGCGAAGACGTGGAGTTCGGCGCGCTCGCGCAGTCGATCCGCCTCTCCGGCGGCCACATCAAGAACATCGCGCTCGCCGCCGCCTTCTACGCCGCACGGGACGGGCGCGTCATCCGCGCGCGCCACCTGTTGCGCGCCGCGCGGCGCGAGTACCAGAAGCTCGGTCGCAAACTGAGCGAGGCGGACGCCGAAAGATGATTCGTGAAGTGAGTGAGACCTTGCAGGCGATACTAGACGACCCCGGGCTGGAGAAGTCTTTCCCGGAGCTGGCCGCCGCCCAGGTCGCCTTTGAACGGCCGTCGGAGCAGTACGCCCCGACGCAGGCGACCGTCAACCTGTTCCTCTTCGACATCCGCGAGAACACGGAGTTGCGCGTCAAGGAACCGGTCATCGAGCACCGGGACGGCCGGGCACACATCCTGCGCCCGCCGATGCGGGTTGACTGCTCTTACCTCTTGACGGCCTGGATCGCAGGGGGGGCGGGGCCGAAACCCGTGCTCGAAGAGCACGAGCTACTCGGGCAGGCGTTGCAGGTCTTCTCGCGCCACCCGACGATTCCGGAGAACTTTTTACAGGGGAGCCTGAAGAGTCAGGGGCGCCCGCTGCCGCTGAGCGTCGGCGGGACGAACAGTGGCGAGATGAAAGACCCGGCCGACTTCTGGACGGCCCTCGGCAACAGGCTGCGCCCCTCGCTCGTCGTAACCGTCACGCTGGAACTACAGACGGCCGAGCTGGGGACGGCACCGCTCGTCAAACGAAGGCTGCTGCATGTCGGCCTCCGCGCCGACGCCGCAGGGCCCGGCCTCAACCCGAACACGGCGGAAGAGCTTTAACATTTACGACCTTCGACTGACGTAGGGTCAACACTACCGACATCTTCGAGGAGAAAAACCATGCCGCAATATCTATCGCCGGGCGTCTACGTCGAGGAAGTGCCGTCGGCCGTGAAGGCCATCGCGGGCGTCAGTACGAGCACCGCGGGCTTCATCGGAATCGTGCCGAGCAATCTCTCCCCGCTCGTCCCGCTCGACCCTATCAGGAACGAGGCCGTGGGGACGGGCGACGCGACAACGACGACCTTCAAACTCGCGCGCGGGGCCGCCAACCTCAATAAGGTCGAGGTGCTGGTCAACGGCGCAGCCCTCACCGGCACCCTGACGGTCAAGAACGAGGACGGTGCTTCAATGATCGTCTTCAAGAACCCGCCCCCCACGGGCGCGAACATCACCGTCAGCTATACCCCCCTCCCGTCCGCACGCGTCGAGAACGAGGTGGTCGGCACGGGCGATGGCGCCGCGACGGTCTTCAAGTTCTCGCGCGTCGCCGCCGACCCGAGGGCCGCGGTGGTGTCGGTTGACGGCAATCCCGCCACGGACGCTACGGTGGCGAACAAGGCAGGCTCCACGCAGGTCACGTTCAAGACCGCGCCGGCCGCGGGCGCGGTCATCACCGCGAGCTACACGCCCGCCACCTCCGCGCGTGTCGAGAATGAGCCGGTGGGGACGGGCGATGCGAAGACGACGACCTTCAAGCTCGCCAAGTCCCCCGTCAACACGACGGATGCCAAAGTGCTGATTAACGGCGCGGCCCCCATCAATGCCAGCGTGTCGAACGAGGGCGGCAAGACGCAGGTCGCGTTTTCAGCCGCGCCGGCCGAGGGCGCGGTCATCACCGCCAACTACACGCCCGCGTTCGAACCGGCCGCGGTGGGCATGGTGAAGCTCTGCACGAACTTCACCGAGTTCAAAAAATTCTTCGGCGACTTCTCGGACAACGCCGATCAATCGAACCTCGCGCACGCCGTCTACGGCTTCTTCAACAACGGCGGCTCGCGCTGCCACGTCGCGCGCCTCGCGCCCGCCTCCGAAAGCCCGAAGCCCGACCTCGCCTCCGTGCTCGAAGCTTTCGAGGCCATCGACGAAATCTCAATCGTCGCGGCTCCGGGCTTCACCGACAAGACCTCGCGTGACGCGCTCATCACGCACTGCTCGCAGAAGACGAAGAGCCGCTTCGCCATTCTCGACAGCCCGAAGGACATCGGGACGGGCTCGCTCGACCTGACGCTCTTCGATCCGAAAAGCGCCGGCACGGTCGCGCCACCGAACTCTGACTACGCCGCCATCTACTTCCCCTGGATACAGGTCTTCGACCCGGCGACGAAGGCAGCCAAACCCGACGGCGACGGCCTGCGCTTCGTCCCGCCGAGCGGACACGTCGCGGGCGTCTACGCGCGCGTCGATACCGAGCGCGGCGTACACAAGGCCCCGGCCAACGAGACGGTGCTCGGCGCGCTGGGCTTGCGCTACGCGCTGAGCAAGAGCCAGCAGGACGGCCTGAACCCGCGCGGCGTCAACTGCATCCGCTCGCTCAACGGGAACATCCGCCTCTGGGGCGCGCGCACCGCGGGCGGCGACGACAACGCAGACCTGAAGTACATCAACGTCCGCCGCACGCTCATCTACCTGCGCGGTTCGATTGAGGCGGGCACGCAGTGGGTCGTCTTCGAGCCGAACACGCCCGCGCTCTGGCAGAAGATCACGCGCAACGTCTCGGCCTTCCTCACGAATGTCTGGCGCTCGGGCGCGCTCTTCGGCAACACGGCGGCCGAAGCCTTCTACGTCAAGTGCGATGCCGAGAACAATCCGCCGGAGTTGAGGGAGTTGGGTCAGGTCGTGACGGAGGTCGGCGTCGCCATTGTCCGCCCGGCCGAGTTCGTCATCTTCCGCATCAGCCAGTTCAGCGCGCCGGGCAAGTGACGCCGCCGCGCGCGCGCAGTTTATGACAGCGAACTACAGAACCCCCGGCATCTACCGGCGAGAGATTTTCCTCCGGCCGGCGGCGCCGTTCCAGACGGCCGTCCCCGCCTTCGTCGGGTGCGTCTCGATGATCTGCTGGGACGCGCAGGGCGAGCCGCGCCTCGGCCAGCCCTTCAAGCTCTCCCGCAAGGAGGAGTTCGCGGCGACGTTCAGGACACCGCCGGACGGCTATCTCGCCGAGGCGATCAAGGGGTTCTTCGGCAACGGGGGCGCGAGCTGTTACGTCGTGCCCGTCGATGCATCGGCGCCGGATAAGGAGGCGGCGCTGAAGTCCGCCATCGACGAACTCTCGGCCGTCGGGGACTGCGACCTGCTCGCCGTCCCCGACGCGATGATGCTCAGCCCGCGGACGAGGCAGACGCCCGAGTCCATCGAGGCGGTCATCCGTGTACAGCGCCACGCTACGGCGCACTGCGCCGAGTCGAACGACCGCCTGGCGCTGCTCGACTCGCTCGCGGAGAGGACGACCGAAACCGTCGCGGCCCAGCGCGAGTCGCTCGCCGTGGGGCAGCCCGAGCTGGCCAACGCCGCGCTCTATTACCCGTGGATACAGGTATTCGACGCGGGACTCAAGGCGAGCAGGCCGGAGACCGGCGGCCTCCGCTTCGTCCCGCCGAGCGGGCACGTCGCGGGCATCTACGCGCGGACGGACGCGGCCGTCGGGGTCTTCAAGGCTCCGGCGAACGAAGAGGTGCTCGGGGCCATCGACCTCGAAACGAACGTGGACGACCGGCACCAGGGCGAGCTGAATCCGTTGGGCGTCAACTGCCTGCGGGCCTTCGCCGGGCGCGGACTCCGGGTGTGGGGCGCGCGCACGCTCAGCCGCGACGCGGCGTGGCGCTACGTCAACGTCCGGAGGCAGTTCCTGACGTTCAACCGCTGGATCACGATTAATACGGCGTGGGCCGAGTTCGAGCCGAACGCGGCGCGGCTCTGGGTTCGCATCGCGCGCGAGGTGGGGGGCTACCTCGAAACGCTCTGGCGCGCGGGCGGGCTGCGGGGCGGCTCGCGCGAAGAGGCTTTCTACGTCAAGTGCGACGAGGAGACGAACCCGCGCGAGGTGGGCGAAGCAGGCCAGGTCGTCACGGAGGTCGGCCTCGCGCTCGCGGCACCATCGGAGTTCGTCGTGGTGCGAATCTTCCACCGTGCGTCGGCGGCGACCGTTGGCTGAGCGCACTACTTGAAACGGAACCATAGACCAGACACGAAGTCGAAGGAGGAATCGAATGCCTACGGGAAATCGCGTTGACCCCTACCGCGGGTTTAACTTTCTCGTCGAGATCGACGGCATCACGCGCGCCGGCTTCCGGGAGTGCAACGGGCTCGACGCGACGACCGACGTGGCCGAGTACCGGGAGGGCGCAGACCCCAACCACAAGCGAAAGCTCTCGGGTCTGAACAGCTTCTCGAACATCACGCTCAAGTGGGGCATTACGGACTCCGACGAGCTGTGGAAGTGGCGCCAGACGGTGCTGGACGGGCGCGGCGAGCGTAAGAACGGCTCCATCATCCTGATGGACGAGGCCGGCAACGAGAAGCTGCGCTGGAACTTCCTCAACGCTTGGCCGACGAAGTGGTCTGGCCCGAGCTTTAACGCCACCGACAGTTCCGTCGCCGTCGAGACGCTGGAGTTGGCGCACGAAGAGTTGAAGAAGGCTTGACGCCGTCGGCCGAAGGGGGAACTGTGCTACAGACCGAGTTCGCATTCACGCTGCCGAAGGGTTACGTGGACGCCGAGGGGGCGCTGCACCGCGAGGGCGTGATGCGCCTCGCCACGGCCTTCGACGAGATCGCGCCGCTCAAAGACCCGCGCGTCCACAGCAACCCGGCCTACCTGCTCGTCATCCTCCTCGCGCGCGTCGTGACACGACTGGGGACGTTGGAGCAGATCAACCCGAAGGTCGTCGAGGGTCTCTACGCCGCCGACCTCGCGTACCTGCAAGACCTCTATCGCCGCGTCAACGAGAACGGGCACGACCGCGTCCGCACACAATGCCCGCGCTGCGAGCAGCAGTTCGAGGTGGAGTTACACAGCCCGGGGGGATCTTCCGCTACCCCCTAGCGCGGCTCTACGAGGAGGTAGCGTACATAGCTTTTCATTTCCACTGGCCGCACGACGACCTGCTCGCGCTCGAACACGGCGCGCGGCGCCGCTGGGTCGAGGAGATCGCGCGCCTCAACCGGCGACTGAACGAGGGCACGGAGTAGTTGTCGAGCTGAACTTTCAATTCAGCAATCGACCTTGAAGCCTCCGCGCCGACCCATTTGCCGGACGGGCACTGACACCTTCGGAGGGATGTGACGATGGCTTTGACTGCGCCTGCGGACACTGGGACGCCCCAGCGCAACGACCCTTTCCAGGTCTTCAACTTCTTCGTCGAGATCGAGGGGATAATTGCCGGCGGCTTCTCCGAGTGCAGCGGCCTGCAAGTGGAGTGTGAGACGCACGCCTACCGCGAGGGCGGGGTCAACGACTTCGAGCACACGTTCGTCGGGCCGGTCAAAAGCGGCCCGCTCGTGCTCAAGCGCGGGTTGACCCGCGCCGATAGCATGTGGCTCTGGTTTCAGGAGACGATGCGCGGAAAGATCGTGCGCAAGAGCGGCACCATCTATCTCCTGGACAGGATGCAGATCCCCGTCCTCTGGTGGAATTTCAAAGAGGCCATCCCCGTCAAGTGGACGGGGCCTAACTTTAACGCCGCTTCGAGCGAGGTGGCCTTCACCAGCGTCGAACTCGTCCACCGCGGCCTGAGCCAGCCGCAGATGGAAAGCCGGAAGGGCGTCTTCAACCAGAAGACGGCAGGCGCCCGCGCGGTCGCGGGCGGCCTCTCCAAAATCCTATGAGCGACCCAGCCGGTGGACATCCACAGACGGCGGAAGGCCCGGCGCGCGTCTCACGTCTGACCGAACGACTGCTGGCGCGCGGCACGCGCCCGCTCGGCTTAATCGACGTGCGCCGCGCCGAGAGCCACTACGCGCGCATCATGGATTGGCTCGCGAGGCGGACGCCGCTGCTTGAACACCTGATGTCGCGCTACGGCTTGACGGAGGGCGAAGGGGCGACTGCTTTAAGCCTCGCCTTCGCGGATGCGCGCGCAATCGAGGGCGAGGGCGCGCCCGAGGCCGTCGGGGGCTCCGACCTGTCAACCGTGCCGGAAGCCTTCGCGCCGGACGCCTTCACGCCGCGCGCCGCCGAAGGGCTGGTCACGTACGTCGCACGTGTCCCCGAAGACTTCGCCGTGCAGACCGAAGCGAAGCGCATCAGACGCAGGGGCGTCCCCACCCCTTCGCGCCCGGACACCGAAACGCGCCCCCCGGACGCGGGCGCGCACACGCAACTTAACGAGGACGCGCGTCAACGACAAAGCTGGTCAGACCCGACGACTCCCAAACGCTTCGAGCCGAGTCCGGAACCTGCAAGCTCACACCCCGAACAGAGCGTTCAGGGCGTCGAGGTGCCGGAGGGCAGTCAAGCCGCCCCCTCCGTCAAGGAGATACCCATTGCGACCGCCGAAGCTCAAGAGTTGCAAGGCGTCGGCGCGCCGCTCGCGTTCTCTTCTCTGCCGCCTGAAGCGACACAGTCGCCGGTGCAGCGACACCCCGCGCCGACCGAAGGGCGCGCGGCGGCACCGATGGCGGAGTCGGAGACGGCTCTCGAAACGGAGCGCGGCCGTCGCGCTGTCTCTGTGGTCAAAGAGATTGACGTGCCTTCCGTCAAAGAGACTCCGGCCGCCGAAGCTCTCAAAGGAAGTGAAACGCAGAACTCTTTAACGAGCGCGGGCGTGCTGATTCCGGCGAGTCCGGGCGCTTCGTTGGGCTACGTAGCACCGGGCAACAACACCTCTGCATCGGGGACTCCGGCGCAGGCTGCCGAATCGGGAGCCACGTCTCATGCTCCCGGAGATGTGCGCGAGACGCGGGCGTCAGGCGCACCGTTGGAGAAATTCCTGCCGCTCGCGCGCGCAAGAGAGATTCCCGCGGACGACTCACGGCGAGAGTCGCCGACCCCGCACACTCAGTCGCCGCTGCCGCTCCTGGCGCACGCAGTCGGCACCGAACGCGGGGCCGGCTCGGTGCCACAGATAGACGCGGCGACCGCCCCGACTCAAGTGACGCCGGTCGTCGCGGAGATGATTAAGCCGGGCGGTGAGAGCACCAATGCGCGGGCCGGCGGCGGGGTCAACGTCGAAAGACTGACCGAGCAGGTGAGCCGCCACCTTGCGCGCAGGCTGCTGGTCGAAAGAGAGAGACGCGGGATGAGCAAGCGATGAACGAGAAACTTAAGATCACACCGCTACCGCCTTCGAAGCTGAAGGAGATCGTGGTGATGTTCAACCCGAACAGCTACTCGGTCGAGAAGTCCGTCACCTGGGACGCGTCGGGAGGCAGGGAGGCGGGCGAGACGCAGAGGAAGTTCAACGCCCCGGCGCTCACCTTCGGCGGCGGGGGCAGCCGCACGCTCTCGCTCGAACTCTTTTACGACGTGACGGAGTCGGCCGACCGCGTCCGCGACGTGCGCCGAGAGACGGGCAAGCTCGTCGCGCTCACGCGCATCATGGCCGACCGGAAGAACCCGCACCCGCCTGTCTGCAAAATCTCCTGGGGCAGCAAGATCAAGAACTCCGACTTTCCCTTCACGGGCGTCGTCACCTCGCTCACGCAGCGCTTCACCCTCTTCAGCCGGACGGGCGAGCCGCTGCGCGCGACGCTCAACGTCAGCTTCCGAGAGTTCCTCGACCCCGAGAAGGATTTAAAGGACACCGACCCGGAGCTGACGACCTACGTCGTCAAGCGCGGCGACACCCTCGCCGCCATCGCCGCCGCCGTCTACGGCGACCCGACGCAGTGGCGTCTCATCGCCGAGGCGAACCGGCAGGACGACCCGCGCCGCCAGCAGGTCGGTGCCGTCCTGACCATCCCGAAGAAAGTCTGAGGTGGAAGACGAAAGATGGTTGTGCCAGGGCCGAACGTGCCTGTCCCCAGCTTCGAGGTCTCAATCAACGGCTCGGCGCTGTCGGCCATCGTGGGGGCGCACATCGTGGGCGTGAGCGTCGAGAAGGCGACGGAGCTGCCCGACATCTTCTCGCTCGACATCGTCGCCACGGACGAGCTCGACGATGAGTTCATGTGGATTGATGACGAGGAGTTGTTCCCGGTCGGCGGCTCGGTCGAGGTGAAGCTCGGCTACGCCGACCAGCTCACGAGCCTGTTCAAAGGGGAGATCACCGGGCTTGAGCCTTCTTTCGGCGCGGGGCGCGCGCCTGTCCTCGTCGTGCGCGGCTACGACCGCCGGCACCGCCTCGCGCGCGGCCGGAGCACGCGCTCTTTCGTCAAGAAGAAGGACAGCGAGATCGCCGCGCAGATCGCGCGCGCGGCCGGTCTCACGGCCGACGTGACCGACAGCGTCGTCACGCACGACTACGTGATGCAAGCGAACCAGACCGACCTCGAATTCCTGCTGGAGCGTGCGCGCCGCATCAACTACGAGGTGGTCGTCGAGGACAAGACCCTCGCCTTCCGCCCGGTCGCCAACGCCGCGGGTGCGGAGGTGACGCTGGCGGCGGACGCTGACCTCTTCGAGTTCCGCCCAAGGCTCTCGGCCGCCGCCCAGGTCGCCGACGTGGTCGTGCGCGGTTGGGATCCGCAGCACAGGCAGGCCATCGTCGGCAGGGCGAAATCCGGCGACGAAGTCTCGAAGATGAAGGGCCAGCAGGCGGGCGCGGCGCTCTCGGAGAGAGCCTTCGGTGCGGCGACCGGTGAGTTAAGCCGCCTGCCCGTGGCCTCACAGGCCGAGGCCGACCAGTTGGCCATCGCGACGCTGAACGAGACCGCGCTCGAACTCATCACGGGCGAGGCCGCGTGCGACGGGAGCACGCTGCTGCGGCCCGGCAAGGTCGTGGAGATTACCGGCGCGGGCAAGCGCTTCAGCGGACTCTACTACGTCACGGCGGTCGCACACGTCATCACGGGCGAAGGCTATACGACCCGCTTCTCGTTTCGGAGGAACGCGCTGTGAACCTCTTCGACGCGCTGACGGACGAGCGCGCCGCCGCGTCGCGCTTCAGCGGCGTCGTCGTCGGCGTCGTCACGAACAACCAAGACCCGGACGGGATGGGGCGCGTCAAGGTGAAGTTCCCCTGGCTGAGCGACGAGGACGAGAGCAACTGGGCTCGGGTCGCGGCGCCGATGGCGGGCAAGGGGCGCGGCCTCTACTTCCTGCCTGAGGTGGATGACGAAGTTCTCGTCGCCTTCGAGCACGGCGACGTGCGCTTTCCCTATGTCGTCGGCGCGCTCTGGAACGGGCAGGATAAGCCGCCCGCCGATAACGGCGACGGCCAGAACAACGTCCGCGTCATCAAGTCGCGGAGCGGCCACGTCATCCGGCTCACGGACGGGGCGGACAAAGAGAAGATCGAGATCATCGACGCGAGCGCCAAGAACAGCATCCAGATCGACACGTCGAAGAACACGATCACCATCACGTCTGACAAGGATATCGTGCTCTCGGCGTCGCAGGGCAAGATTACGCTCAAGGCGCAGGAGGTCGTGGTCGAGTCGTCCGGCAACATGAAGGTCGAGGCCGGAGGCAACATGGATTTGAAGGCGACGGGGCAGACGAACGTCAAGGGCGCGACCGTCAATCTCAACTGAGTCGTCCCGCGGCTCGTTGAGCACCGGGAGGAGAGGCCGAGCATTGGGACAGCCCGCGGCCAAACAGGGCGACCAGATAGTCGCCACCGACACGCACATCGTCATGGTGCCGCCGCCCGCGCCGGGGCCGCCCGTGCCGACGCCGCTGCCGCATCCCTTCGCCGGCATCATCAACGGCGGACTGAGCGGCGACGTGAAGATCATGGGCCTGCCTGCCGCCACCGTGGACAGCACGGCCGACAACATGACGCCGCACGTCCCGACGCCGCCCGGCACGAGCTTTCAGAAGCCGCCTTCGAATAAGGCGACGATTAAGGTCGGGAGCCCGACCGTCAAGATCGACGGCAAGATGGCCGCGCGCAACGGCGACGCGGCGCTGACCTGCAACGACCCGTCCGACCTGCCCGCGGGGACGGTCGTTGCCGTCGGCACGGTCTTCATCGGTTGAAGGTGGGAGGAGTTGCGGGACGATGTACAAAGTTTTTCTCGGCAGGGGCTGGCAGTTTCCCGTCGCGTTGGATGACGGCGGCGCGCTCGCGGTCGCCGAGTACGAGGAGAGCGTGCGCCAGTCCATCTGGGTCATCCTCGGCACAGCGAAGGGCGAGCGCATGATGCGCCCGGACTTCGGCTGCGGCATCTACGAGCTGGTCTTCGGCGTCAACTCCTCCAACACCGCCGCCGAGGCCGCCGAGGAGGTGCGCGACGCGCTCGTGTCGTTCGAGCCGCGCATCGACGTGCTGGGCGTCGAGGTGACGGAAGGCGGCGACGACGGCGAGGTCTTGTACGTCAGCCTCGACTACCAGATCAGGGCGACCAACACGGTCTTCAACCTGGTCTACCCTTTCTATCTTGAGGGCAGCGCCGCGTGATGGATGAGCCGGCCCCGAAAATTGATCGGCGGAGCGCGCAGGATATCTCGCGGCAGGTGACAAAACTGCTCGCGGCCTACGCGCCGGAGACGAACTGGGAGAGGCAGCTCGCGGCGCCGGGGCCGGGCGCCGCGCTCGTCGGCATCTTCAGCCGCTTCGCTGAGATTGTCATCCGTCGTCTGAACAAGACGCCGGAAAAGAATCTGCTCGCCTACCTCGACCTGCTCGGCCTCTCGCTCCTGCCCCCGGAGCCGGCGCGCGCGCCGCTCACCTTCTTTCTCGCCAACGGGAGCCTGACCGATGCACACGTCCCCGTGGGGACGGAGGTCGCGGCCAAGCCGGCCGAGGGCGACGCGGGGCCGGTCGTCTTCGAGACCGAGCGCGAGTTGACGGTCGTCGCCGCGCAGCTCGACGCCGCCTTCACGCGCGACCCTGCGCGCGACGCCTACGACGACCGGAGCCTTGCCATCGTCGCGCCCTCCGAGCCGGGCTTACAAAGCTTCCGCGCCGAGACTCCCATCGAACACGCCCTCTACCTCAGCCACGCACCGTTCCTGAGCCAGCCGGCTTTGAAGAACCTGACGGTCAGCTTCGAGGTGCAGCGGGCCTTCTCTTTGAAGAAGCCGCCGAGCCTGATCTGGGAGTTGTGGAACGGTACGCTCTGGATGGAGATACTGCCGAAGCCTGCGGGCGCGAATGTGACTCCGGGCGCGAACGGGTTCGTCGATGACGGCACCGCGGCTTTGACCAAGGTCGGCGTGAACAATGTCGTCCTGGCGGGGCTGCCGTTCGTGCCACCGAGCGAGGTCGGCGGCCGCACGGGGCGCTGGCTGAGGGCTCGTCTGGCGACACCGCTGCCGCCCGCCGACTTCAGACCGACGGCGACCCCGCCCGCGCAACTGCCGACTGTCGGCAGCGTCACCCTGACGGCGCTGCTTGAGCGCTCGCTCGACGCGGCAGGCGGGGCCGAACGTCTGGCGGTCGAAGCGGCCTTTCTCAACTATGCCCCCGTGGATGCCAGCAAGAGTTTCTTCGCTTTCGGCGAGAAGCCGCGCGTCGGCGACGCGCTCTACCTCGCACAGTCCGAAGCCTTCTCGGCCGCGGGCACAAAGGTCACGCTTGCGATCAACGTGACGCGCCCTGCGACCGACCCCGCGACCGAACAGCCGTACCCGACGCCCGTCGTCAAACACGCCTGGGAGTTCTGGGACGGGCGGAGGTGGGCGACCCTGTTCACGTCCGAGTTAAAGCCCGACAAGACCGCGTTGGTGACGGACAGCACCGCGCCGGGCCGAACGTCCCCCGCCGACGAGACACAAGCCTTCACGAAGAGCGGCCGCGTCTCGTTCACCTTCCCGGCCGCGCCCGCGCGCGCGGCCGTCAATGGCGTCGAGAACTTCTGGGTGCGTGTCCGCATCCTCTCCGGCGACTACGGCAGAGAGGCGTACTACAAATTCAAGAAGCCCGAAGAGTACACGCTCGTCCCCTCCTCCTTCGCGCCGCCCACCATCGACGCGCTCGCGGTCGGCTACTCTTTGAGCAAGACCGAGCCGCCCGACGCCGTCGTCACTTCCAACGACTTCGACTTCGAGACCGTCCGAGGCGGCCAGAGCTTCAAGCCTTTCCTGACGGCGGAAGACACGCCCGTCTCGTTCTACCTCGGCTTTACACTGCCCGGCGCGCGGCTCACGTTCCCAAACCGCGTCGTCAGCCTCTACGTGGGAGTGGACGACCGTCTCCTCGGCCGCAAGCCAGATTCGGTCGCGCCGGCCTCGCCGCCGCGACTCGCGTGGGAGTACTGGAACGGTTCGGGGTGGTCGAAGCTGACGGTCTTCGACGGCACTTCGGGGCTGACGCGCGCGGGGATTATCGAATTCCTCGGGCCGCCCGACTTCGCCCCGAGCCTTGAATTCGGGCGGGCGTGCTACTGGGTGAGGGTCGTCCTGACCTCGGGCGTCTACGCCTTCATGCCGCGCGTCCGCTCGCTCATGCTCAATACCGTGACGGCCTCGCAGGCCGTCACCGTCCGTGACGAGAACCTGGGTTCGAGCGACGCGAGTGCCAACCAGAAGTTCCTGACCACCGCCGCGCCCATCCTGACGGGGCAGCGCCTTGAGGTGAGGGAGCCAGACCTCCCTTCGTCCGTCGAGCGCGCGGAGGCCGAGGGCAGGGAGGGGCTTGACGCCGTCTCCGTCACGCTCGACGTGTCGGAGCGCCCCTCCGAAATCTGGGTGCGCTGGCATGAAGTACCGGACTTCTACGGGTCGCACGGGCGCGACCGCCACTACGTCCTCAACCACCTGACGGGCGAAGTCAGGTTCGGGGATGGCCTCAACGGGATGATCCCGCCGCGCGGCGCCGGGAACCTGCGTTTGAAGTTCTACCGGACGGGCGGGGGGCGCGCCGGCAACCGCACCGCCGGGACGATTACGGAGTTGAAGACCACCGTCCCTTACATCGGCAGCGTCGTCAACAGGGAGCCGGCGGTGGGCGGGGCCGAAGCGGAGAGTCGCGACTCGCTCATCCGCCGCGGCCCCCTCGCAATGCGCCACCGCGACCGGGCCGTGACGGCGCAGGACTACGAGGACATCGCGATGCTGGCCTCGCCCGAGGTGGCCCGCGTCAAGTGCGTCCCGCTGAAAGACCTCTCGACGATGCAGGCGGAGACGGGCGTGGTCAGCCTCGTGGTCGTCCCCGACTCGACCGAGGCGACGCCCTACCCGACGCTCGAACTGCTCAACACGGTGCGCTCTTACCTTGACGCGCGGAGGGCGGCAGAGGTGCAACTCGTCCTCGTCGGGCCGGAGTATGTCCGCGTCACCGTGAGTGCCGAAGTCGTGCCGGAATCGCCGGGCGCGGCCGGGCCTCTGGCCGAAGAGATCAGGGTGGCGCTCTCGCGCTACCTGCACCCGCTGACGGGCGGGACGGCGGGACAGGGTTGGGGCTTCGGCCATAAGCCGCATGCGTCCGACATCTACGCCGTCATCGAGTCGGTCGCGGGCGTGAGCTACGTGCGCTCGCTCCAGTTGAGCGGGCCGAAGACGCCCGGCGGGGAAGAGAGTCCCTTGAACTTCGAGAAGTTGCCCGACGGGCAGGACTTCTTCCTCGTCCACTCCGGCGAGCACCAGATCAGCCTCATCTTCGACTGAGACGGGCGCGGCCTCGGCCCCGCCTCGGAGGGGTGTACGCCGCCAACGCCGTCCCGATGGAAACGATTCATATGCCGCTCAGCCTGCCCGACCTCGATGACCGACGCTACGCCGACCTCGTCGAAGAGGCGCGTGCGCTTATCCCGTCCTACGCGCCGGATTGGACGAATCACAACCCGTCCGACCCGGGCATCACTCTTGTCGAGCTGTTCGCGTATCTGACGGAGATGCTCCTCTATCGCGTCAACCGCGTGACGGACGAGAACATGCGCGCCTTCGTCAAGTTGATCGCGGGTGAGCGGGCGAACCCCGCGCGCGAACTGAGCGAAGAGATTCGCGATGCGGTGCTCGACCTGCGGCGCGTGACGCGCGCCGTGACGGTCGAGGATTACGAGCGGCTCGCCGTCGAGGCCCTCAGGCTCAAGGGCGGGGGGCGCGCGTGCTGCCTGCCGCTCAGGGATTTGGAAGGTGCCGCGAAGCCTTTCGCGACGGAGAGCAAGGGACACGTCAGCGTCGTCGTCCTGCCCGCGAAGGCGGCACCCGGCTCGGCCGAGGCGCAGTCACTTCTGGGCGCCGTCCGCACAGACCTCCGACCGCGCACGCTCCTCGCGACGCGGCTCCACGTTGTCGAACCGCGCCATGTCAGTTTCCGGCTCAAGACTATCCCGGGGGCGAAGAAGAACGAAATCCAGAAGACGACGCTGGTCTTGAAGCCGGGCGCGCCGGCGCGGACGGCGAAGGGGCAGGCACAGGAGGGAGTCCTCAACCTCGCGGCTGCGGCGCTCAACCGTTTCTTCGATCCGCTGCGCGGCGGGCCTGACGGCCGCGGCTGGCCCTTCGGGCGCAGCATCTACGTCTCGGAGGTCTATGCGCTGCTCGACGGCCTGCCGGGTGTTGACTACGTCTCGCGCCTGCTCCTCGACATCTCGGTCGCGGGGCGGCCGGGCGTTCCCGACGCGGGCGCCGGGCGTGTGAAGAGTGTGGGCGAAGAGATGTACGCGTTCGAGTTGGAGCCGGACGAACTGGTGCGGGTGGAGGTCAGTGCAGACGACATCAGTGCCGAGTACCCTGTGGTGGCGCCGAAATTCGATCTGAAGTTGGGAGGAAGTTGATGTCCGCGGAGACCAACCCCTACACGCCGAGCGGGCTGTTGCAATACCTCCCGGCCATCTGCTCGGAAGACCCCTTCCTCGGGCAGTTCCTGCTGGCCTTCGAGAAGATTCTGCTGGGGCGCGAAGACGCGCCCGCCGCGGCCTCCCCTGCCACCAAGGGTTTGCCGGGCGGCCCCGGGGAGAAGCCCGACCCCGACCTGGACCCGAGAGGATTGGAGCAGATCATCGACGGGCTGGCAGCGCACTACAACCCCTCGAAGACGCCGGCCGAGTTCCTGCCGTGGCTCGCACAATGGACGGCGCTCACGTTGCGCGCCGACATGACGCTTGAAGAGCAGCGGAGTTTCCTCGCCCAGGTCGTCCGGCTCTACGCCGGGCGCGGGACTGAGGCGAACTTGAAGGAGCTGCTCAGGCTCTTCGTGGGCGGCGCCACCCCGACCATCGAGTTGAGACCCGACGACGAGCCCTACTTCTTTCATGTGACGATCAAGCTCCCGCGCCTGACCGAGAAGGAGACGCGGCGCAAATTCGAGATCGCGCAGGTGGTCGTCGAATTGGAGAAGCCCGCGCACACCGACTACGAGATGCTGCTCGACACGCCGTCAATGCAGCTCGGGGTGTATTCGACGGTCGGCGTTGATACGCTGCTCGGGACGGCGCAATGAGCGGACGCCGCCGAACACTGGACTAAACACGGAGAGGCACCATGCCGGATCAAGACCCCCTCAAATACTTCAGCAGCGAGGTCAAGCGGCTGAACTATTACAACTCACAGTTCCTCGTGGCCGGGGACTTCAACGACGAGCAGCTTTACCACAACCAGATGCGCCGCCTCCACAATCGTTCGCTGCATACGTGGGGCGTCGTCCGCGGGTTGGAGGTCAGCGGCACGCAGGGCGCAGCCAGAATCGTGGTCGCACCCGGCATCGCCATCGACCGCCTCGGCAGGGAGGTGGTGCTCTCGGAGCAGCCCGACCCCATCGGCTTGAGCGGCTTCGAAGCGAACTCGAAGGTCTACGTCACCCTCGGCTACGAGGACGTGTTCGACCCGCGTGACAAGGACGAGCAGGCCGCGCAGGCCACCGACGACCACTACAAGCGCTGGACGGAGCGGCCACAGGTGAGCACGGCGGCGACGGCGCCCGCCGCCGCCGAAGTCCTTTTGGCCGTCGTCACGCTCGACAGGAACAAGGCCGTCGCGGCAGTAGACATGGCGGCGCGCCGCTACGCGGGGAGCCGCTTCGGGTCGAGCGATGACGGTAAGGAGTTCAGCCTCTACGCCGACCCGGCCGGCGCGTGGCACTTCTTCGACGGGGCGAAGGGCGCCGACCGCCTGACGGTGGATGCGAGGGGCTTCCTCGGCGTCGGCACGCCCTCGCCGCAGGCGGGTTTACACGTCGCGGGGGACGGGGTCTTTGATGGAAGAGTCGGCGTCGGGACAAACAAGCCGTCGAACAGGTTGCACGTCCAGGGGGACTATCTAAACCAGGGCACGGGCGGCATCACCTTGGACGCGGGCGGAGAGATCTATTTTTTAAAAATCAATCCCTTCGCTTCTGGTGAGAGCAAGGTCGGCTATCAGTTTCAGACCAAGAGTAATATCTACGGGCCGCACGTCCCGCTGACCTTCGACCATGAGGGTAAGGTCGGCGTCGGGACGACCGCGCCCGCCACGCGGCTCCACGTCGCGGGCGACGGCGATACCGAGTTGAGTCTGCAAAGCAACGACAACCGGCGGCGCTGGACGCTTCAGGCCAGCGGCACCGCCGAAGGTTCGGCGCCGGCGGGCTATTTTCAGATCATCGACCGCACCGCCGGACGGAGCCGCTTAACCATCAACACCGACGGCAACGTCGGCATCGGGACGAACGACCCCGGCACCGCCAAATTGAAGATAGGTTCGGGGGCGGATGTTGTAAATTTCAACCTCAGTGCGACGGGCGCGGGCGAGCTGCTGTTTGTCTCGTGGGATAAAGGCTGGAACATAGACACCATGGCGGCCGGCAGGCACCTCTACATCAACCGCGACGCCAACGACAGTTCCGACGTGCTCATCGGCCGCGCGGGCAAGGAGCTGGTCGTCAAGGGAAACACCGGCAACGTCGGCATCCGCGGCGCGAGCACGAATGGGCCGGTCTTCCCGCTCACCTTCCCCAACGAGGTCGGGGACAAGATCGCTCTGTGGGGACAGTCGGGCAATCACTACGGCTTCGGCATCCAGGGCGCCCTCCTTCAGATTCACTCCGACACGGCCGGCGCCGACATCGCCTTCGGCTACGGGTCGAGCGCCTCTTTCACGGAGGCGATGCGCGTCAAAGGCAGCGGCAACGTCGGCATCGGTACCGCGGACGCCCCGTGCAGGCTCACCGTCAGGGGCGGGGAAAAGTTGGTGCAGATTCCGGGCGAATACAACAGCCTCGGCGCCAGTGATCTTTTGCTCTACACCCCCCCGTCAACCAACGTGCAAGGCGTTTCGAAGGGTGACTGGGTGGTGATACCCGGCCAGCCGAAGAGACAGGTGACAGAGGTTTACAACGGCCCGGGTGGGTGGTTAAGAGCAACAAGCCCGGGCTGGCCTTCCTACTACGGGGCTCTCTACTTCGCCCGCCCCGCCGACATCTTCAGGGCGGATGACACGTTCGGTAATCTGCGATTCCTGATTACCGGCGAGGGCAACGTCGGCATCGGGACGACTGATCCGCGAACAAATCGGCTGGCGATCTTCCGACAGCTCGGGAGCAACGACCCAAGCGCGTCCCAGCACGACTTTCAGTTCGAGATTCGCAACGGACTCGGCAGTCAACAGACACGCTCTATCGCCGTCGGCCTGCTCGACGACGGGCGGGGGTCGATTCAAGTCAAAGAGTGTAACGTCGGCTACAACGACCTCCTCCTTAATCCGGCAGGGGGCTTAATCTATGCCGGTGGCCGGTTGAGGAACGATCTGGCTGAAGTCACTCCCGTGAGGGTGGAAGACGAATTAGAGCCGGGCGACGTGGTCGTGATTGATCGAGAGGATAGTTTCAGGGTCGCGCGGAGTCGGAGGCCGCGCGACACCTCCGTTTACGGTATCGTCTCAAGCTACGAACAGGCCGCGATAGTCATCGGCGGGGCTGTGAAGGGGGATCCCGGCTACGCACCCGTCGCGCTAATCGGTAGGGTGAAGGCCAAAGCCTCTGCGGAGGCCGGCCCGATCCGGGTCGGCGATCTCTTGACGACCTCTGAAACACCGGGGCGCCTGATGAGGTGCGCGGATGTCTCAAGCTGCGCCGGCGCCATCGCCGGTAAGGCGTTGGAGCCGCTGTTCAAGGGGCAGGGGGAGATACTGGTACTCGTCACGCTACAGTGAAATGGAGATCGTGAGGATGAAAGAACAATTACAACGACGCCTGGAAGAGTTGAAGAAGGAGTTCGAGACCGGGCAGGCGAGGCTCAGAGAGCTGGAGGCCGAGCAGGCCTACCTGCGCGAGACGATGCTGCGCATCAGCGGCGCGATACAGGTGCTCGAAGAGGCTCTGGCGCAGGAGGCCGGGCCGGACGAGACGACGACGCCCGCCCCGCAATAGCGAACAGGAGTTCATCATGGCACCCAGAGATAAGGCACACGAACAGGATCAAGTCTCCGCCGCCCGGCGCGCGACGCGGCAGAAGGCCCAGACCTCGAACAAACAACAACGACCATTGCATCCTGCCCTCGCTCTCAAACGAGCCGCGAGCGAACCGCCCGCCGCGCTCGGGCCGGCCGAGATCCGTGCCCTCCATCGCACGGTCGGCAACCGCGCCGTCGGGCGTGTCCTCGGCCATCAGCCTCAGACAACGCCGCCACAGCCTTCGGCCCCGGCGGGTGCGATTCAACGTAAAGCTGAGGATGAAGAGACGCTACAGGGGAAGGTGCAAACGGGTGAAAGGAGAGAGAACCGAACCGGACTGCCCGACCGCCTGAAGTCCGGAGTCGAAAACCTCTCCGGCATTTCATTAGACGAGGTGAAGGTTCACTACAACTCCCCCAAGCCCGCCGGGGTGCAGGCGCTCGCCTACACGCAGGGCACGGACATCCACGTCGCGCCGGGGCAGGAAGAGCATCTTCCACACGAAGCGTGGCACGTGGTGCAGCAGAAGCAGGGCAGGGTGAAGCCGACCCTCCAACTGAAGGGCGAGGCGATCAACGATGAACCCGGGCTTGAGCGTGAAGCGGACTTGATGGGAGCAAGGGTGCAGCATCTGCCCAACTACGAAAGGATTCCACCGCCCGCGGGGGTTCATCAATTCATGGTCGTGATGCAGAGAGTGCTCGACCCGGCCAAAGCGGACGCCAAAGGGGTCAAAGAGGTGATTGAGGATAAGAACTTTGCCGAAAATCACTGTAACGTTCATGTGTTGAGTAAAGCGGCCCGCCCGAATAAATTCACGACCGCCTTCAAATCACTCAACGATCAAGTGAATTCGGCCTTGCACTTGATCCAGAACCACAAGGGTTATGCCGCGACGAAGGCGAGCCACAAAGTAGAGGGAGCCATTCCCGCAATCACGGCCTATGCGTACATGCCGGGCATGCCTGCGTGGATGAAAAAGAAGAATGTCGCGAAGGGGGTTATGTATTTAGACACGGACGCCACCTCCAAGATAATAGGAATCAGGACTGTCTTCCCGGAAGCTGACATCTAACTTCGGGCGCGGAGCGGACGCCGAGCCCTTGCCCGCCGAAGAGCCCACAAGCAGAAGGTCACATCGGCATGGAAGAGACCGTCGAACAAGCGCGCGACACAGAGGTCTGGTATTCGTTGGAGAGGCAGAAGCCCTTACCCGAGTCCCTGATCTGGGATCTACAACGTCGGTATTACGCCGGGAGAGGCGCGAACGCCTGGCGCCAGAGCGAGGTTCCGTATTACGTCACGAACAACCCGCTGCTGGCTAACAGCTACGCCGAAATCGTGTTCGCCTTCTTGCGCGAGCAACGTCGGCTCGCGCCCGACGACCGGCAGGGCGACGAACCGCTCTACATCTGCGAGCTGGGCGCCGGCTCGGGGCGCTTCGCGTTTCATTTCCTGCGCCGGCTCACGCGACTGTGCGAACAGGCGAGGCTCCCGCCGCTGTCGTTTCGCTACGTGCTGACGGACTTCACGCAGAAGAACCTCGATGTCTGGCGCGTCCATCCCTGTTTTCAACCCTTCTTCGAAAGCGGCGTCTTGGAGGTCGCGCTGTTTGACATTGACCGGACAGACCAACTCGCCCTGCAACTGAGCGGACAGACCCTCGGCACCGCAGACCTCCAACGCCCTCTGGTGGTGATCGCCAATTACGTGTTCGACAGCGTCCCGCAGGAGCTCTTCTACGTTAACGAACAGTGTTGCCATCAATGCCTGGTGTCGCTGATCATCAATGAAGACCCAGGGAAGCTCACGGCCGCCGACCTGCTGGAGCGCCTACAGTATAATTGTGACTACCGCGCGCTCACCGAGGCGTTCTATCGAGAGTCCTACCTTCAAACGATTCTGGCCGAGTATCAGCACACGTTGACCGACACCCACCTCCTGTTCCCCGCGGCGAGTCTACGCTGTCTGCAACGATTAAAAGCCCTCTCGACGCGGGGGGCGCTTCTGCTCTCCGCCGATAAGGGCGAGCACCGACTTGAGGCATTGCAGGGAGAGGCCCTGCCCGTCCTCGTTGGGCACGCCGCCTGTTTCTCCTTTACTGTCAACTACCACGCTTTCAGTCTCTTCTGTGAGCAAGGCGGCGGCCTTGCCCTCTCGCCGACCTCGCAGCACAATTGTCTGAACGTGATCTGTTTGCTGATGGTCGACGAGCCGGCCGAGTACCTAGAGACCCAGCGCGCCTACCAGCACCACGTGCAGGAGTTCAGCCCCGATGATTTTTTCACGATCAACCGGCTCTCGTCCTTTTACATCGCGGAGATGTCCGCGCAAGACATACTCGCCTATGTGCGGCTCAGCGGTTACGACGGCTACCTGTTTGCTCACTACTGGCCGCGACTGTTGGAGCTGATCCCGGCGCTTGAACGCGGTGAGCGCCAAGCCCTCGTGGGCGCCATCGCTCAGATTTGGGAACAGTATTTCCACCTCGGTGAAGAGCCTGACCTCGCCTGCCTGCTCGCCTGCCTGCTCTACGAAATGGAAGACTATGCGGGCGCCCTCGCTTACTTTGAACGCTCGGTCGAGATTTACGGCGAGCACACGGGCACGCTCTTCAACATGGCCGCCTGCTGTCAACTGACCGGGCAGTCCGCGCGCGCCGCATCTCTCCTGCGCAAAGTGCTGCAATATGCCCCCGATAACCAGCAGGCCAGAGCGCTTTTGGCGGAGGCCGAAGCATGAAGGATGAAGCGAGGGTTGCGTCGCGCACATTAATCCCAAGCGCGGAAGTTCTTCGGGTGCATTGCGCTCTGCCGCGAGGTCGGGGAATGCTTATGCTTTGACATGTGCTTGCCCTTCCGTGAAGGGCTGATTAGACAGTTGCCTCATCAGCCTCATCAGTCTCGTCCGTAGGAGACTCGTCACTCAGGGCGGCTCTTCGTTCTGCCCTTTGGGCAGCGCGACGCTCTACCCATTCATATACCATCGGCAGAATCACGATCTTAATCGGGCGGGTCACCAGCCCTCCGACCACCACGATTGCCAGCGGCTTCTCGATCTCCGCGCCGGTCCCCGACGAGATGATGAACGGGATGAGGCTGATGCTGCCGATCAGCGCGCTCAATAATTCGGCGCGCAGCCGAACGCTCGCGCCGGTGATCACGGCGTCGTGCAGCTCCATCCCGCCGCCGCGAAGCTTGTTGATGTAAGAGACCATCACCATCCCGTTCTGCACCGCGATGCCGAAGACCGCGATGAATCCGACTATCGCCGGAACGCTCAGAGGGAACCCCGAGATGAGCAGGAACGTCGTGCTGCCGACGAGCGCGATGGGGATGTTGAAGATGATCGTCAGCGTGTTGCGCAGCGAGTTGAAGCAGGCGTAGATCAGCACGAACACGAGGAGCAGAGAGACGGGTATGGCGATGAGCAGTCTTCGCACCGCCTGTTGCTCGTTCTCGAACTGCCCGCCCCACGTGATGAAATAGCCGGGCGGGGTCTTGACCTGAGAGGCGACCGCTCCCTGCGCGTCGTGGACAAAGCTGCCGATGTCGCGCCCCGTGACGTTGCACATCACGACGACGCGGCGCAGGGCGTCCTCGCGGCTGACGACCGCGTCGCCGCTCGAAAGCCGGAACGTCGCCAGCTCGCCGAGCGGTACGCGCCCGCCGACCGGCGCGGCGACCAGAATGTCGCTGAGCTTTTCCACCTGGTTGCGGTAGTTCTCCCTCAAGCGGACGAAGATCGCGAAGTGACGCTGGCCTTCGAGCACGTCGGTCGCCTCGTCGCCGCCGATGGCTATCTTTGCGACTTCGAGCACGTCCGTGATGTTGAGCCCGTAACGGGCCAGCTTGTCTCGGTCGAGCGCGATCTCAAGGTGCTCCTCGCCCGCGACCTGCTCGACCGCCAAATCTTTCCCGCCGCGCACGTGCGACATCGCGTCGCGCACCTGTTCGGCGATCTGGCGCAGGACTTCCTGATCCTCGCCGAAAATCTTAACGGCGATCTGCGCGTTGATGCCCGAGATGAGTTCGTCGTTGCGCGTCTGAATCACCTGCGAGAAGTTGAACTCGACGCCGGGGAACCCCGCGACACGTCGGCGCATGGCGTCGACCAGCTCGTCTTTCGTCCCGGCGGTCGTCCACTGCTTCTTGGGTTTCAGGCGGACGTAGATTTCGTCGTTACTGACGCTTTCGGGGTCGCCGCCCAACTCGGCGCGGCCGATCTTGGCGACGACGGTTTCGACCTCGGGGAACTCTTTCAGCGACTTCTCGATCTGCGAAGAGATTTCGATTGCCCTCGTGAGCGAGATGCTCGCGGGCATCGTCGCGCGCACGAGCATGTTGCCCTCGTCAATCGTGGGCAGAAATTCGCTGCCGATGATGAAGACATCGGCGACGCTCCACGCGAGCAGAGCCCCGGCGAGAATCAGCGTGAGATACCTGTGGGCGATTGTCCACTTGAGCACGGGGACGTAAATGCCCTTGAAGAATCTGATGATCGGATTCGTGCGCACCTCGCCCGTCTTCAGACGCAACAACAGGGAGCACATCATCGGCGCGATGCACAGCGCCATAATCATCGAGCCGATCATCGAGAAGGTGACGGCGTACGCGAGCGGCTTGAACAGCTTGCCTTCGATGCCCTGCAAGGCGAAGACCGGCATGAAGACGGCGATGACGATGAGGATGGCGAAGGACATCGGCCGCCCGATCTCCTGCGCGGCGACGAGGATGGCCTCGCGCATGGAATGCTCGCGGTGTTCTTCGAGGTGGCGGTAGATGTTTTCGACCATCACGACCGTCGCATCGACCATCATCCCGATGCTGATGGCGAGTCCGCCGAGCGAGGTGAGGTTCGCCGAAACCCCCGCGTACCACATGAGGATGAAGGCGACCATCATGCAGAACGGGATCGCGGCCGCGGTGATGAGCGAGCCGCGGAAGTCGCCGAGCAGCAGAAGCAGGATCAGCAGCACCAGCGCCTCGCCCTCGATGAGCGATTCGACTACGGTGTGGATGCTGTTATCGACCAGCTCGGCCTGGTCGTAGTAATCAACGACGGTCACGCCCTCGGGGAGCGACCTGTTAATCTCGGCTACTTTCTCCTTGATCCGCTCGATGACCTGCTTCGTGTTTTCGTTGATTCGTTTCAGCACGATCCCGGTCACGACTTCGCCCTGCCCGTCCCTGGTGACCGCGCCCTGGCGTATCTCGTTGCCGACCTCGACCGTCGCCACGTCGGCCACGCGGATGGGCGAGCCGCCGCGCGAGTCGAGCACAATGTTCTGGATGTCCCCAATGTCTTTGACCAGCCCGAGCCCGCGCACGACGTACTGCTCGTCGCCGTGCTCGATGAAGTTCGCGCCCGCGTTCTGGTTGTTATTCTGGATCGCCTCGAAGAGCGTCTTGAGCGGGATGTTGTAGTTGACGAGCGCCTGCTGGTCTACGACGACCTGATACTGCTTCACGTCGCCGCCGAAGCTCAACACGTCCGCCACGCCGGGCACGGTGCGGAGTTGCAGCTTGATGATCCAGTCCTGAATCGTGCGCAGTTCCTGATTACTCTTCCCGCGGCCGACGATCTGATAGAGATAAATCTGACCCGTCCCCGTCGTGATAGGCCCCATCTCGGGGTCGAACCCGGCGGGGATACTGTCCTTGGCCGACGAGAGGCGCTCGAAGACTTGCTGGCGCGCGAAGTAGATGTCCGTGTCGTCGCTGAAATAGACCGTCACCACGGAGAGCCCGAACTTGGACTCCGACTGCACGCGCACCACGCCGGGAATCCCGTTCATCACGTTCTCGACGGGGAAGGTGATGAGCTGCTCGACCTCCTGCGGGGCGAGCCCCTGCGCGTCGGTGTCTACTTCCACCTGGACGGGGGTCACGTCCGGGAAGGCGTCCACGTTCAACCTGTTGAGGGCCAGAATCCCGCCCGCCGTGACGAGCATCGTGAAGATGACGACGAGCAACCTCTCGCGGTAGAAGAAGGCAATGAGTTTGTCGGTCATAATCGCACCGTAAGCGCCGTGTGGCTCTTTCCTCTCTACTGCTGGGGCTGGCCCTGTTGGAGCAGAAGGTAGTTGCCCTTAACCACTACATGGTCGCCCGCCTGAAGCCCGTCGAGAATCTCAACCCGGTCGCCGTTCTGTATCCCCGTGGTCACGATGTGCTTCTCGTAACCCTTGTCGGTCTGGACGAAGACGATCTTGTGCCCGCCGTCGTCAAGCAGGGCCGTTTGCGGGAGCGAGATGGCGGCGCGGCGCACGTCCGTGACGATCTCGACGTTGGCGAACATGTCCGGCTTGAGCCTGCCGTCCGCGTTCGAGACCTCCGTGCGGACCTGCACGCCCCGCGTCTCCGGGTTGACCACGCTTGAGATGAGAATGACCCTGCCCGAGAAGGTCACGCCGGGGAAGGCGGGCACCGTGACCCTGACCTCCTGCCCGCGCCTCACCCGCCCGAGGTCTTTCTCGAACACGTTGGCGTCAACCCAGACGCTTGAGATGTCGATGATCTTGAAGAGGCTCGCGTCCGAGCCGACGGTCGCGCCGACCGTGGCGTTGCGCTCGACGACGATGCCGGAGATGGGCGCGTTGAGGGAGAAGACCGACGCGAGGTTCGGCCTACTCGCGAGCGAGTCGATGGCCGAATCCTTGAGGCCGAGTATGAGCAAATGTCTGCGCGCGTTCGCCAAGGCCACTCTCGCCCCCGCGATGGAACTCGCCGCCGAAGCCTTCGCCAACTCAAGGTCGTGCTCGGCCTGCTGTAGGTTCTTCCCGGCGGTGATGCTCTTCTCGTAGAGCATCTTTGTGCGGTCGTAGTTGGCCTGCGCGAACTTGACCTCGGCCGCGGACGTGCGCGTGGCGTTCTCGTAATCGGCGAGCGCCTTGAGGTAGTCGGCCTCGGCCTGGTCGATGTCCGCCGATTCGAGGTCGGCCAGCTTCTGCCCCTTCCGCACGACGCTCCCCTGCCCCGCGTAAAGGCTCACGATGCGGCCTTCGTGTACGGGGCCGATGCTCGCCACGCGGTCCTCCGGGACGAGAACCTTCCCCGTGGCCGCAATCGACCCGGCGATCTGCTGCGGCGCGACTATCTCCGACTCGATGGCGGAGCTTTGCGCGGGCGCGGGCGCCGCGGCGCTCGACGGCCGGCCCGAAGCGTTCGGGGGAGCGTCGGCCCCCCTCTTGCCGCAGCCCGCACAGAACGCCGCGAAGAGGAGCGACGCGGTCAGGAGCGGAGGAAAGATTCTTGGTCGGAACATATCGCGCGTCCTTTCGCCTGCTTACTTTTGCAGGGGCGTCGCGGTCGCCAGCTCGAGGTCGAGCAGCGACATCTGGTAGTCGAAGAGCGCCTGGTAATAACTCGCGAGGGTCTCGCGCCGCGTGCGGATGGCGTCGAGCAGGTCGAGCGTGGAACTCTCGCCGGCCTTCAGTGCGAACTCCGTCAGGTTCTGAATCTCGTCCACCTTGGTCAGCACGCCCGTGCGGTAAAGCTCGACGCGCCGCTTCTGAAGCTCGAACGCGACCAGCGCCTTGTCCACGTCGCCCGACACCTGGTTGGTAATAAGCTGCTGCTGGTTCTGCGCACGCTTCCTGTCTAGCAGCGCCTTGGCGCGCTCGCCTTGGTTGCGGTCGAACAGGGGCAGCGTGACGCCGACGCCGACGTTGAAGGTGCTCGCGCCGAGCGGGACTTGCTCGACGCCCGCCCCGAACGTGATGTCCGGGATGCGCAGGGAGTTCTGCAAGCGTATGGACGCGTTGGCGGCGCGCTCGCTCAGTTGCGCGGCCTTCAGGTCGGGGCGCGCGGCCAGAGCGTTGGCGCGCAGCTCGTCGGGCGAGAACTCGTAAGGCCGGTAGTCGAGCGTCCCGGCGACATCAATCTCCATCGTCTGGTAGTCTCCGCCCAGCGTGACGCGCAGGTCGCGCACGGCGACCTCATAGTCCCTCTGCGAGTTGGCTACGTCCGTGTCAAACTTGAGTTTTTCGACTTCGAGCCGCTTCAGCTCAAGCCCCGCGATCTCGCCCGCCTCATACAACTCCTTCGTGTGTTGGAGCGTCTCGGCGAAAGTCTTCTGGTTGTCCTGCGCGAGCCTGAGGAGGGATTCGGCGAGCAGCGCGGTGTAGAACTTTCTCTTCAGGTCGTTGGTCAGTTGCCAGACGACAGTTTCAAACACTCCGCGCGCCAGCTCGGCGTTCGCGTTGGCGGAGGCGATCCGCTTGCTTCGCTTGCCGCCCAGCTCGACGGTCTGTGAGACACCGTAGTCATAGGTCTGCTCTTTGATGAGCGGCCCGGCCAGCGTCAGAGGGATGTCGGAGGTGCTGATGTTGAGCTGGGGGTTCGGGCGGAGCCGCGCCGTCAGCTTCTCCGCCTCCGCCGTGTCTATGTCGTAGCGCGCCGCCACCAATTGAAGGTTCTGCTGTAGGAAGATAGAGACGGCGTCCGAAATCGTGATGGGCCGTCTCGCCGAAGTCGTCTGTGACGCCGGGATCGCAGGAGACGTAGGAGTTTGTTGAGCGTCGGGCAGCACGAAGAGGTTGTTACTCCAGATTGGCTTCGTGGTCTCGGGCGACTTCTCCTGCGCCGGCGTCGGCTGGACTAAGAGGGTGAATAAGAGCAGGCCGGCGAGGTAACTCGCGGGCCGATGCTTTCGCCGTCGGCGTCGGGGCGAGCCGCACCCGCTCTGGTCAATCGCGGAGTCACACCGCCCGCCGAAGCGGCGCGGATAATTATTAATGCGCTGAGACATCCGATCACCTCGCATCTACCGGCTTCTTGAATTGTTATTTGCCGCGCGGGGCAAACCCCATCGCGCTGGTAGAGAGATTACCGGCAGGCAAGGCGCGCCCGCCGCAGACTAACTCTGTGGCTTCGGTGAGCTGTCAGGGCCGGCGACCTATGAGCCGCGCCACCGGGTTAGCCCCGGACGCGAGGCGGCGCGCGGCCCGACGGGTGGACGGTCAGACTGGAGGAGTAAAGGACAGTCGGCGTAAAGACGAAGGCAGTTTGCGTCGAAGGCGCGAGGATGAGGAGGGGCTTATGGACGACGCCGTTGAAAAGTTGCTGTTGGAACTGACACACGACGCATTCTCTATTCCGAGAATCGTCCGTGGTCGAGTGCGGGCCGCCCGCGTCGTTTAGAGCAGCAAAGCCCGAGCTGTTCGGCGTAGTGGCGCCGTGGCTGTGCGCCACCTCCACCGTCGCCCCGTAGGTGAGGAGGAGGAGGAGCAGGTAGCCTAGCGCCCGGCGGCACTTAGCGCGGCGACGGCTCACTGCCGATATGATTATGCTTACCACGTTCTCCGCTATGTTAGTACATGTCCCTCTCTCATAGCTATCCCCCTCGGGGCCGGGGCGCGAAGAATGTCCGTTAACAGGATTGCCTCTTACCTCAGGTGGCCTATCTTTCCGACCTCATAATCTGGCAGCAAAACCATAATTAGCCTTTATTGCCGGAATCTATAGCGGCTTGCGCATGAGTGCGACCGCGGATGAGTCAGTACCGCCTGCGGTAGCGGGCGGGTAGCGCGCACGAGACCCGCCCGCTACCGCAGGCGGTACTGACTTGCCGCCTTCCGCACCAGTCGCATCCAAGTGCAAATCGCTATAATCAAAGCTCAATACCTCACGCTGTGTCAGACTGGTAATAATTACAGTATGCCAACCCCCGCCCGAGGAACTATGCTTCCGCGGAACACCCGTGTAGTTGAAAGTTGCTTTGACGTGCGGGGAAGGCATCGGGCCGGTCAGTCCTGACGGCGCTCTCCGGGAGGCTTCGGTATGCGACGATCTCTTTTCGTGCCGATCATCGGTGTGATTTTCCTGGCGGCCGCCGGGGCGCCGTCGAGCGCCCAGACCGCCGCGCCGAAGAATGAGGTCGAATTCAACGGCATCTACACGATCCCCGGGGGCGAGGTGAATCTCTCGGGCAGCACCGCGGCCGGTACGACCATCTCTTTCGAGAACGATTTCGGCTTGAAGAACAAGCTCGGCTTCGGGCTGCGTTATATTCGCAGGGCGGAGAGCGGCAAGCACAAGTTCATGCTGAACTACGCCCGCACCGCTTCGAGTAACACGAGGGCGCTCAGCCGCACGATAGTCTTTCGGGACCGAACCTACGCCGCCAACCTCGACACACGGGCCGAGGAGAGCCTGGGCGTGTTCCTGGCCACGTACGCCTACCGCTGGGGGAATCAGAAAGTCAGGATCGGGCCGATGGCTCAGTTAGGTTTCGCCACGGCCCGCGTTGACTTGAGTGCCGTGACGAACACCGCTGACACTGAACGCTCGGGCTCTATCACTAAATTGGTAGGGACGGTTGGTTACGACATGGACATTCACCCGACGGACAGGGTCAGCATCTACAACAACGTCGGGGTCTTCAGGCTGAAGAGAGACCGCGTCCTCCGGGGCGAGGTCGGCTTGAAGTATTACTTGACGCGGGCCTTCGGGGTCAACGGCGGTTATCAGTTCGGGCGGTATAAGCTGGTGGACGACCCGAATTTCATCCGGGCCAACGAACACGGCCCCCTCTTCGGCGCCGTCCTGCGCTTCTGAGTTCGGCATGCATTCCTTCCCGCGTGGTTAGCCGGCGCGCTCACGCTCATCGCCTTGCAAGCCGCGTTGATTGCCGTGCTGCTCGTCGAATAGACGGTTACAGTCGCCTCCCGGTCGAGGACTACTCGAAAGACCTCGCCGACGAAGCCCGGTCTTTCATCGTCAACATCCAGACCTCGACGCATTACATTAACAGGCTTCCCGGAGGCGTGTCTGATTCAACAGGTGGGGTTGAGAGGCGGGATACTGTCAAAATTGACAGTATCCCGCCTCTCAACCGTAATTGTACTTTAGCCTCTAACGGATAAAGGCCCCGCGGGATGGCTCATTATCTTCGGCGGGATGGGTTGATATTGCCGAAGGGCTTAACCTTCGCCCTCCTCAAGGTCAGCACGCAGTTGAACTTGTTCGCCCCGTCGGCCGGGGCCGACTGCGCGCCGCGATGTCCGCCGACGCCGCACATCGCGGCGCGCCATCGGCCCCGGCCGACGCGAGAGGGCTTTGGAACTTCCCCCGCAGTTCTAAACAGTTCATTAAACGGGGCCGACGATTTCGTGTTGATAAGTTTTCATGCCGCCTGAGAGAAACCGGCCGGATCAGGGTAATCAACTGACACGCCTGCGGTCGGTGTACTCGAACTCACCCATGCTCGTGACGAATCCGTCTCTTCCGGCGGACTCAGCTCCGGCGACACGTTGGGAGCCGGACTTTCGCTACTACCTCGCGGTGCTGGTCAGAAGGGTCTGGCTCATCGCCGGTGTCGTCCTTGCGGTGACCACGTCGGCGACGCTCTACGCCCTGCGCCTGCCGAACATCTACGAGTCGTCGGCGGTGCTCAGGTTGCAGCCCGCGGGGAGTTCTCTTCCCGGCGGGCAGGCTGCCGCAGGTTCTTTCGAGGCGTACCAGTATTTTCAAACTCAGATCGAGCTGCTCCAGAACCCGCATCTCATTCGCCTGGCCGTTCTCAAACACCGCCTGTATCTTGACGCACGCCTGCTCGGCGGCGACGGCAGGGACGACTGGTTCTCCCCCTTCCGCAAGCTCGCGGGTGCCGAGAAACCTCTGCATCCCTCCACCACGCCGGAGGTCTCCCCGCACGACTTCGCCGGCGCCCCTGAAGATTTGACGCCGGAGCAGACGGCGACGCTCGAACCCTACGTCTCCTCCATCCAACAGGGACTGGCGGTCAGCCCGAAGGAGAACACGAATCTCATCACCGTCAGTTTCAGGCAGACCAACCCGGAGTGCGCCGCGCTCGTGACGGCCGCCGTCACGGAGACGTTCATCTCGGAGAATGGCAAGTTCGAGAACGCCGGCATGCGGTCTGCGCTCGAACATGGAGGCCGACAGATCGCGGAGATTCAAACCACCATTCAGCAGCTTGAGCAGCAGCGCATCGAGTTTCTGCGAGAGAACAACCTTCCGCTCAGCGAAGGGCACGGGCGCAACCTGACGGGCGAACGCGTGGGTCTCTTGAGCGCACAGTTACTCGCCGCCGAGGACGAGCGCAAAAGGCTGGAGGCCGACTGCGAAGCGGCCGAGGCGGCGGCCGACATCTGGTCTGTCCCGCAGGTCACCGCGAGCAGGGCCGTGCAGGAAGGGCGCGCGCACCTGCGCGAACTGGAGAAGAGGCGTCAGGTGCTTTTACAGACCTACACGGAGCAATGGCCGGAGGTCAAAAAACTCAACGCCGAGCTCAAGCAGTCGGAGGCCGAGGTCGAGACGGCCGCGCGCGAAGCAATCGGGAGTCTGAGGGAGACCTACGCGGCGGCGTTGGCGAGGGAGCGCAAACTGCGTTCGGCCTACGAGCGCGAGAACGACGCCGCCAACGACCAGAGTCGCAACTCTGTAGAACTCACCAACATTAACCAGAAGATCGAGACGAGCCGTCAGCTCTACACGACGTTCCTTCAGTACCAGAAGAGGCTTGAGCTCGACTCGACCGACCGGGGCAACAGCGTGAGTCTGGTCTCCCCGGCCATCCGGCCCCAGTCCCCCGAGGCCACCCCGCGATGGACTAAGGTGCTGCTGGCCTTCTTCATCTCGCTTGCCGCCGGCATCGCCCTGACGCTTCTTATCGAACAGTTCAACTCAAAGCTCTCATCCGTCGATGAGGTGGCGACGCACCTGTCACTCCAAACCCTCGGCGTGATCCCCTTGCACCAACCCAAGTCGCCGAGGGGTGTCGTCCGCCGGCGGGGCGAGAGTGGCGACTCCGCGCTCAGGATGATGGAGGACACGCTCTCCCCCACGGCGGAAGCCTATCGCAACCTCCGCACGTCGTTGCTCTTCGCGACCCAGGCCGCGGAGCCGCAGGTCATTCTCATCACGTCGGGCCAACAGCTCGAAGGCAAGACCACGACCTCAGTCAACCTCGCCTACGCCTTCGCGCAGGCGGGGGCGGAAGTGCTGCTTCTCGATTGCGACCTGCGCCGTCCCAAAGTGCACAAACACTTCGGCCTCTCCAACAGCCCCGGCCTGACCGACTGCCTGACCGGCGACGCCGACATCGAAGCCCTGCTCTTCTCTCACCGGGATTACCCATCGCTCAAGGTGCTCGCCGCCGGGGCGATGCCGGCCAACCCGAGCGACTATCTTAACTCCGCGGTGATGCGCGACCTTTTGGAGCGTGTGCGCGGCCGCTTCGACTACATCGTCATCGACTCGCCGCCGGCCATACCGTTCGCCGACGCGCCTCTGCTTTCGACGATGGCCGACGCCACGCTTATCGTCATCAACAGCCGCCGCACCAACCGCCGTACCGTCAGCCGAGTCAGGGATCGCCTGCTTCAGTTAGGTTCTGCGGTCTCCGGCGTAGTCCTCAACTACGTGCAGTCCGAGGCGAATGATTCGTACTACTACTACAAGAAGGACGAGCGCCTTCCCGCGCGCGGCGACAGAGAGGCTTCGTAAAATTAATGGAAGCGTCAGTCATCCCTCGTCACAAGCGCCCGTCGCTTTGAATGAAGAAGCTCGACCGCCTGGGCTGGGCGGCAGGCATCACTTTTATCTCGCACGGGGCGCGCGTCGGCGTGCGCGTCAACGACGCCGAAGTACTCGGCGCGGTAGCGGGCCGCCTCCCGTTCGGTTGGAAGCACGCCCGCTC
>JBJMGP010000256.1:0-15934 GCA_045807865.1 Pyrinomonadaceae bacterium | reverse complement strand
CATGCAGGCGAACCTCGACTGGTTCGAGAAGTACCTCGGCGGGACAGAGACCAGTAGGCAGTAGGCAGATGGCAGCAGGCAGTTCGGCCATAGCGGTCGGGCCGTAGCGATAGCTTTTTAACACAGAGACACAGAGGCACAGAGACACAGCCTGTTGAGTAATTCTCTTCAAGCTGTGTCTCTGTGCCTCTGTGTCTCTGTGTCCAACGCCTCTCCGCCACCCGCATCCGTAAAAGCAACAGGCCCCAACCTCCGCCCGAACTGCCTACTGCCATCTGCCTACTGCTCTTCGGGTGTGCGTTCGAGTTCCAGTTCCATGTGGAGGCTTCGGAAGGAGTCGCGGGCTTCGGCGAGGAGCTGGCGGCCGCGCTCGGGGTCGCCGTGCGCGAGTTCGTGGCGCGCCCAGTCGCGCAGGGTGCGCGCGCGCTCGGCCTCCATCTGGATGCGTGCGAAGATGGAGAGGCTCTGCGAGAAGCAGGAGGCCGGGTCGCGCGTCTCGCCGTTGACTTCGACGGCCGACTTCAGGCCCGAGGCGACGAGGCCGAGCACGCGCCACGCCTCGGCGAGGTGCTCGTGGTTCTCGATCTCGCGCCCGAGTTCGAGCGCGCGCAGCGCCGCCTCCTTCGCCTCCGCGCAGAGCCCGCGCCCGAGGAGCGCTTCGGCCAGGAAGCGGTAGTTCTCAGACAGCCCGACGTAGCCGGCCGCGGTCGCCATCTCTATCGTCTGGCGCAGGTTCGACTCGGCCTCTTCATACTCGCCTAAACCGATCCGCGCGGCGCCGAGGTTCGAGAGGTAGAGTATCTCGCCGTTGCGGTTGCCGATCTCGCGCGCGATCTGGAGCGCCTCGCTGTAGCGCGCGTAGGCCGCCGCGTAGTCACCGCGCAGCCGTGCCGTCTCGCCCAGTGAGTTGAGCAGATTCCCGACGTAGCGGCGGTCGCTCAGCCCCCGGTAAATTTCGAGCGAGAGGGACTTGAACTCCTCGGCCTGCTCGAACTGACCCAGCATGTGGTAGGCCATTCCCAGAGACTTCAGGCACTCGGCGCGCACCCGCCGCCCCTCGTCGCCGAGCTTGTCCACGAGCGAGAGCGCGCGGTCGGCCAGCATCATCGCCGCGCGCGCGTCGCCGAGCCGCGAGCAGACCTGGCTCTGGAGATAGAGGGCGCGCGTCAACTCGACGCCCGCGGCGGGGCCGCTCGTCTCGGCCGCACGTGCGAGCATCTCGGCGCGCTGCGTGCTCTCGAAGCAGGCGCGGTTGTCGCCCTGGCTGCTCTGCACGAGCGCGATCTCGTTCCACGCGCGCGCCTGCGCCGGCGCCGACTGTAAAGTCTCGGCCGCGGCGCGCATCTGCTGGTAAGCCTCGACCGACTCGGAGTAGCGTGCCTGCACGCGCAGGACTTCCCCCAAGCCTTCGTACCACTCCATCCGCAGCGCGTTGAGCGCGAGCTCGTCCTCGGGTTCGGCCGCCGCGCCGCGCGCGTTGAGGAGGCCGAGCGCCTTGCGGTAGTAGCGGATGGCCGTCTCGGGCGCGTAGGTCTCGCGCGCCTGTCGGCCGGCGCGGCCGTACCACTCGGCGGCGTCTTCCGAAGCGCCCGCCCGCTCGAAGTGCTCGGCGATGAGGCCGGCGTACTCGCCGACGCGCCCGCCGCTGTGGCGCGTCAGCCAGTCGGCCGCGCGGCGGTGATACTCGCGCCGCTCGCGTTTTAAAACGCTCTCGTAGGTCACGTCGCGGAGCAGCGCGTGCTTGAAGATATACTCGCGCGTGCCGGCGAAGGCGGCGGCCTCGCGCCGGTAGATCAGCTCCTTGCCGCGGAGCGATTCGAGTACGCGACCCACGTCCAGGTCGTCCGCGGGGACGTGTTGCTGCGAGAAGGGCTTGCGCGTCGTCACGCGGCGGACGCGGGCGGTCACGCCCGCGCCGAGGTGCTCGACCGCGTCGTCCCAGAAGACGCGGCCGATGACCGAGGCGCGCTGCAAGACGGTCTTCTCCTCCGGCGTCAGACGGTCGAGGCGCGCCTGTAAGACTCCGGTCAAAGTCGGCGGCACCTGCACCTCGCCGAGCCGGGTCGCGTCCACGCTCCACACGTCCGCGCCGGGCACGATGACCCCCTGATCGATGAGCATCTTAATCAGCTCTTCGACATAGAAGGGGTTCCCCTCGGCGCCGCCGACGATCAGCTCGCGCAGCTCCGCGGGCACACCCTGCGCGCGCCTTAAGATCTCCTCGACGAGCTGGCGGCTCTCCTTCTTCGAGAGCGGCTGCAGGGTGAGGCGCGTGTGGCGCTCGCGCCCCTCGCCCCAGGCGGGCCGCCGTTCGAGGAGCATGGGCCGGGCGAGGCAGAAGAGCATGACGCGGTCGTGAGCGCAGTGCAGCGCGAGGTAGTCGATGAAGTCGAGCGAGCCGTCGTCGGCCCAGTGTATATCGTCGAAGTAGAGGAGCACCGGCAGCTCGCGCGACACGTCGGAGAAGAACTGCGCGGCGTAGCGGAAGGCGCGGTCGCGCACCTGGCGCGCGTCGTCGCGGATGCCGGAGACGTGCGGGCTCGCGGAGTAGTCGAAGCCGATGAGCTGCCCGATGAAGTGCGCGCGCATCAGCACCTCCGACTCCGCCACGCCCTTGCACATCGAGAGCAGGCCGCGCTCAAGCTTCTCGCGCGCGACCTCCGGCGTGTCGCTGTCCTGTATCTCGAAGCGGAACGAGAAGAGGTCGCGCACGAGCGAGTAGGGCAGACCCTGGTCGGACTCGCCCGCGCGCGCGTTGAAGACGTACCACACGTCGGGGAGGAGTTCGACCCGGTTGCTGAACTCGTAAAGCAGCCGCGACTTGCCGAGGCCCGCGTCGGCGAGCACGGTGACGACCTGTAGCTCGCCCTCCTCGTAGACCGCTTCGAGCGTGTCGGTCAGGCGGCGCAGCTCGGCCTTGCGCCCGATCATCTTCGTCTCGACGCCCTCGACGCCTCGCGTCTGCACGCGGAAGGCGCGGCGCTTGGCGCGCTGGACGTTGTAGAACTGGACCGGCCCCGAGCGGCCGCCGGTCTGAAGCGTCCCCGGCGGGAGCACGTCGAAGACGCCGCGGACGTGGCGGTAGGTGTCGTGCGAGATGAGGACGCCGCCGACCGGCGCCTCCTGCTGTAAGCGCGAGGCGAGCCGCACGGGGTCGCCCGTCACCGTCACCTCGCCCGCCGCCCCGACCTCGCCCAACAGCACGAGCCCCGTGCTGACACCGGCGCGCAGGAGCCGTGCCTCCTCGCCCGCCTCCTCGTTCGAGCCCGCCGCCTGCTCCTTATCGACGAAGGCGAAGAGCGCCGACTGCAAGTCGAGCGCGGCACGCACCGCGCGTTCGGGGTCGTCCTCGCGCGCCCCGCGCGCGCCCCAGAGCGCGACGAACGTCTCGCCGACGCGCTTCGTCACCTCGCCGCCGTGGGCCTCGACGACCGCGTCCACGACCGGCCACAGCGAAGACATCAGCTCGCCCAGGTCCTCTGCGTCCAGCCCTTCGGTGAGCGCCGCCAGGCCCTCGGCAAGGTCTGCGAAGAGGACGGTCAACTGCCTGCGCTGCTCGGTCGTATGGTACTTGCGCCCGACGACGCTCGGCGCGGGCGCTCTCTGTGCACTCCGACTCTGCGCGGGGACAGGGGTGGTCGTTTCAGCCGCGGGGCCGTGCCACGTGTCGGCGCGAAGGTCTAAGAGACGCGCGACCCGCTTCAGCTCGTCGCGGAACTCCTTCGCCGAGGCGAAGCGGTCTTCGCGCCGCTTGGCGAGCGCGCGCGCGACGAGCACGCCCGCGTCCGCGGGGACTTCGGGCACGAGGTCTGTCAGCGGGGGCGGGTCGCCGTGCAGAACGGCGACGACGAGGTCACCGAAGTTCTTCTCCTCGAACGGCGCGCGCCCCGTCAACATCTCGTAGAGCACGCAGCCCAGACTCCACACGTCCGAGCGGCCGTCGAGTTCCTGGCCGCGCACCTGCTCGGGCGACATGTAGGCGGTCGTCCCCAGCACGATGCCCGAGGCCGTGTTGACCTGCGCGCTCGTCGGCGCCTCCGTGTCTACGGAAGGGGCGGGGGCGACCTGCTTGGCGATGCCGAAGTCGAGCACCTTAACGTGCCCTTCCTCGTCGAGCATGACGTTCTCGGGCTTCACGTCGCGGTGGATGACGCCCGCCGCGTGCGCCTTCTGAAGCGCACCCGCCGCCTGCGCGCATACATCGAGCGCCTCCGAGACCGAGAAGCGCCCCTCCCACATGCGTTCGCGCAGCGTGCGGCCTTCGACGAACTCTGTGACGATGAAGAGACGGCCGCGCTCCTCTCCGATCTCGTGGACGGTGAGGATGTTCGGGTGGTTGAGGGCCGAGGCGGCGCGCGCCTCCTGCTTGAAGCGGCGTACCAGTTCCTCGTCGCGCGCGAACTGTGCGGGCAGTAGTTTTAAGGCGACGCGGCGGCCGAGCCGCACGTCCTTCGCGAGATAGACCGTGCCCATGCCGCCCGCGCCGATCTTCTCAAGGATGCGGTACGAGCCGAGCCGTGTGCGGCCGGGCACGACTTCGAGCGGCGTCTGCTTGACCCCCTTGCGCTTGCGCGCAGAGGGCTTCGCCGGGGAGGACTCGGGCGCGGCGGACTTAGACGAGGAGTCCTTGCGCGGGCGCGTCTTGAGCGGCGAGTCGGGCGCGGCCGGCGGGTGCTCGCCCGTCCGGGCGAGCGAGTCCACCTCGCGCCGCAGTTCTTCGTCGCCCGCGCAGGCTTCGGCCAGGTAGGCGGCCCTGCGCGCCGGCGCGAGTCCCAACGTGCGCTCGTAGATTTGTCTGATCTGCTGAAGTCGCTCGGGCGTCATCGCCTGCGCCTCACCCGGTGAGCTTGTCCGTGGCTGCTGCCGTCTTCTGTCCGGTGGGGTTAACGCGAGCGCGCATTGTAGCACCCCGGCGGCGCGCCCGACCGTCCGATCTGACTTGGAATTTTTTTTGCACGTCGCGAAACGTTTTCGGCGCGCGCGCCATTAAGGGTTAGAACTCACCCCGCAAAGAAGGGGCGGGCTCCTCGTACAGAAACCCCGCCCCTTCCCCACGTCTACGTCTATCTTCAGCCGCGCGGATTCGTCTGCGCCCGCCGCCTGAGCACCGCCGTGCGCGACGCCGGCACGAGCGCGCCCGCCTCCGGCGGAGGCTCGGTCAAATGTGAGAACTCCTCGGCGTGCGATTGCAGGTAGGAGAAGAAGCGCTCGAACTCGCGCTGCATCGCGTCCATCTTCGCCCGCATGTTCAGGATGATCTCGACGCCCGCGAGGTTGACGCCGAGGTCGCGCGTCAGAGACAGGATGACTTCCAGGCGTTCGAGGTCGGCATCCGTATAGAGCCGCGTGTTCCCCTCCGACCGCGAAGGCTTCAAAAGCCCTTCACGCTCGTAGAGCCTCAACGTCTGCGGGTGAATCTCGTACTGAGTCGCCACCGCGCTGATCGTGTATGTCCCGCCCTTACGCCTTTTCATAGTACTGAGGGCTGAGGACTGAGGACTGAGTGAAGGCCGACCCCACTCAGTCCTCAGTCCTCATCACTTACTCCAATCCCATCGCCACGCGCGGGTTCTCCGGGTTGAGCTGTGCGTAGCGCTTGAAGAGTTCCTTGGTCTCTTCCGAGATGACCTTGGGCAAGGTGACCTGGACTTCGACGAACTGGTCGCCGCGCGCCTGCGGGTTTCTCAGGGAAGGGATGCCGCGCTCGCGCATGCGGAACTGTGCGCCCGACTGCGTGCCGGACGGAATCTTGAGCTGCGCCTTGCCCTCGATGGTCGGCACCTCGATCTTCGCGCCCAAAGCCGCCTCGGCAATCGTCACCGGCACCTTGACGTAGATGTTGTCGCCCTTGCGCGTGAAGTGCTTGTGCTTGCCGACGTTCGTGATGATAAAGAGGTCGCCCGGGGGCGCGCCCATGCGCCCGCCCTCGCCCTTGCCCGGAATCCTCACGCGCGAGCCCGTGTCCACGCCCGCCGGAATCCTGACCTTCACCGTCTCGGCCTTCGGCACCGTCCCCTTGCCGTTGCAGAGCGCGCACGGCGGCCGGCGCTTGCCGGCGCCGCCGCAGTCGGGGCACTCCTGCGCGAACCTGAGACGCCCGCCCGCCTTCTGCACCTGCCCCGACCCGTGGCAGGTCGGGCAGGTGATGGGGTTGCCGCCCGTGTCGCCCGCGCCGTTGCAGCGCGGGCACTGCTCGGAGCGGTTGACCGTGATGTTCGTCGTCAGGCCCGTGACGGCCTCTTCGAACGAGAGCGCGAGCGGCATCTCGATGTCTGCGCCCTTCTGCGGCACGGGGCGCGGCGGCTCCTTCTCGGCCTTCCCGCCGCCGAACAGCTCCGAGAAGATGTCGCGGAAGGAGGAGCCGCCGCCCGCGGACGAAGAGGTCGTCGTGTTGCCCCAGTCGAAGCCCGCGAAGTCGAAGGGCACCCCGCCGCCGTGTGCGCCCGCGCCCGCGCCCGGACCCGTAGCGCCGCGCGCGGCGGCGTCGGCGAGTTGGTCGGTGTAGGAGCCGAAGCGGTCGTAGACCTTGCGCTTCTTCTCGTCGGAGAGCACTTCGTGCGCCTCCGTGATCTTCTTGAAGCGCTCCTCAGAGGCCTTGTCGCCCGGGTTCACGTCCGGGTGGTACTTGCGCGCGAGCCGGCGGTAAGCCTTCTTAATCTCCTCCGGCTTCGCATCCCGCTTGACGCCCAGAACTTGGTAGAAGTCTTCTTTAGCCATTCTGATGGTGAACAGTAAATGGTAAATGGTAAATGGATTGTGCCTTTATCCATTCACCATTTACCATTCACCATTTACGAGCCCTTACTTGTTCTCGTCCACGTCCACGTACTCGGCGTCGATGACGTTGTCGTCGCCGCCACCGCCGGAGGTCGTGCCGCCGCCGGCCGAGCCGGTGGAAGCGCCCGCCGCGTTGGCCTGCTCTTCACCGCCCGCCGCCGCGCCGCTGCCGCCGCCCTGGTAGAGCGCCTCGGCCAGCTTGTGCGAAGCGGTCTGGAGGTTGTTGAAGGCGTTGTTCAAGCGGTCGGTGCCGCCCTCTTCGAGCGCCTTCTTCGCGTCGGCCACGGCCGTCTCGACCTGCGTCTGCGTAGCGCCGTCGAGCTTCTCCTTGTTCTCGCTGAAGGTCTTCTCGATCTGGAAGACGAGACCGTCGAGCCGGTTGCGCGCCTCAACCTCTTCGCGCTTGCGCGCGTCCTCGGCCGAGTGCGACTCGGCGTCGCGCATCATCTTGTCGATCTCGTCCTTCGAGAGACCCGACGAAGCGGTGATCGTGATCTTCTGCTCGCGCCCCGTCCCCATGTCCTTCGCCGAGACGTTGACGATGCCGTTGGCGTCGATGTCGAAGGTGACCTCGACCTGCGGCATGCCGCGCGGTGCCGGCGGGATGCCGACGAGGTGGAACTTGCCGAGCGTCCGGTTGTCGCCCGCCATCGGGCGCTCGCCCTGGAGGACGTGCACCTCGACGGAGGTCTGGTTGTCCGAGGCCGTCGAGAAGATTTCGGACTTGCGCGTCGGGATGGTCGTGTTCCGCGGGATGAGGATTGTGTTCACCCCGCCGAGCGTCTCGATGCCAAGGCTCAAAGGCGTCACGTCGAGCAGGAGGATGTCCGTCTTCTCGCCCGAGAGCACGCCGGCCTGCACGGCCGCGCCGACGGCGACGACCTCGTCCGGGTTGACCGACTTGTTCGGCTCCTTGCCGAAGATGTTCTTAACGATCTCCTGCACCTTCGGGATGCGGGTCGAGCCGCCGACGAGGACGACCTCGTCAATCTTGTTCGCATCGACGCCCGCGTCCTTAATCGCCTGCTCGACGGGCTGCATCAGGCGCTTGAGGATCGGGTCGATCAACTGCTCGAAGCGCGAACGCGTCAGCTTCATCACGAGGTGCTTCGGCCCGGAGGCGTCGGCCGTGATGAAGGGCAGGTTGATCTCACTCTCCATCGTCGAGGAGAGTTCGATCTTCGCCTTCTCGGCCGCCTCCTTCAGACGCTGCAAGGCCATCTTGTCGTTCGAGAGTTCGATGCCCTGATCCTTCTTGAACTCCTCGATGATCCACTTGATGAGCGCCTCGTCGATGTCGTCGCCGCCGAGGTGCGTGTCGCCGTTCGTGGACTTGACCTCGACGACGCCCTCGCCGACTTCGAGGATCGAGATGTCGAACGTGCCGCCGCCGAAGTCGAAGACCGCGATGGTCTCGTCCTTCTTCTTGTCGAGCCCGTAGGCGAGCGCGGCCGCGGTCGGCTCGTTGACGATGCGCATCACTTCGAGGCCGGCGATCTTGCCGGCGTCCTTGGTCGCCTGCCGCTGCGAGTCGTTGAAGTAGGCCGGGACGGTGATGACCGCCTTATCGACCTTCTGGCCGAGGTAGTCTTCGGCCGCCTGCTTCAGCTTCTGGAGCACCATCGCGGAAATCTCGGGCGGCGACCACTCCTTGCCGCCCGCGCCGATGCGCACGTCGTTGCCGGCCGACTGGACGGTGTAGGGCACCTGCTTCTTCTCCTCCGAGACCTCGTCGAAGCGCCGCCCCATGAAGCGCTTGATCGAGTAGACGGTGTTCTCGGGGTTGGTGACGGCCTGGCGCTTGGCGACCTGGCCGACCAGGCGGTTACCGTCCTTGGTGAAGGCCACGACCGAGGGGGTTGTCCGGCCGCCCTCGGAGTTGGTGATGACAGTCGGCTCGCCGCCTTCCATCACGGCCACGACGGAGTTGGTCGTGCCCAAATCGATACCGATGATCTTGCTCATGTTTTCTGTCTCTCCCGATTTTCTAGCCGCGCGGCCCCCGCTTTAAAACCTTTCGGCGGGGAGCCCCCGGCCGCGTGCCGCAGTCAGTTGCCTGCCGTGGCCCTTTGCGCCCTGCCCGCTGCTCTTTTGCAGCCCGGCGGGCGCGCCGGCGACCTTGAATGCGCCGCTAATATAATACCTGAGTCCCTTCTTGTCAACTTTTAGTAGCAGAACTCCCTCCGAGCGTTGCCCGGCGCAAGTCCTTAGAAACTAACGGATTAGCCAAATCGGCCCGCCGACTAGCGCTGCTGCCGGTCTTCGTTCAGGAGCTTTGAAGTCCAGAAGACGTAGTGGATGCCGGAGACGACGGCGAAGGAGAAGACAATCGTGTAGACGGTCGGCAGGTACCCGCGCAGCGGCGGAAAACTGGCGGCGATGAGGACGAGAACGACCGAAAGGATCTGGACGGTCGTGTTGGCCTTGCCGAGCCAGGAGGGCTTGAAGCCTCTGAAACCCGTGACGACGTTGATGGTCGCGGCGCCGACGATGATGAAAACGTCGCGGCTGATGACGGCCGCCGTCACCCAGAAGGGGACGGGCAGGTGGCGCGGGTGCGGCTGCACGAGTGCCTCCGCGGCCATGATCGAGGGCATCGAGAGGGTTATAAACGAGGTGACGAGGAGGAGTTTGTCGGCGATGGGGTCGAGAATCTGGCCGAGCGGCGAGTACTGGTTAAAACGGCGGGCGAAGAGCCCGTCGAGCCCGTCGGTCACGCCCGCCACGACGAAGACGGCCAGAGCCCACCCGAACCTCTGGTAGTAGAGCGCGCCCACGAAGACCGGGATGAGCGCCATCCGAATGACGGTCAGGACGTTCGGGACGGTGACGACTTTGGAGGCCATAGAAAAAGGACTGAGGGCTGAGGACTGAAGACCGAGTAGAAAGACGAGCCTTTACTCAGTCCTCAACACTCAGTCCTCAGTCCTTTTCTAATCCGCGCAGCGCAGCGACAGCAGGGAGACTTCGGGCAGGCAGCCGTAGCGGACGGGCAGGACGACCGTGCCGAGGCCGCGCGTGACGTAAATCTGCGTCTCGCCGCGGCGGCCTAAGCCCCGCAGGATGCGTCGGCGGACGCGGCCCGAGGCGGAGCGCTCGGAGCGCCAGGTGACCTGACCGCCGTGCGTGTGGCCCGAGAGCACGAGGTCTACGCCGGCGCGGGCGGCGCGGCGCAGAATCACGGGGTTGTGCGCCAGCAGCAGCTTCATCTCGTCGGCGGAGGAGCCCGCGAGCGCGAGCGGCAAATCTTCCAAGCCGACCATCGTGTCCTGCACGCCGGCGAGCCAGAAGGAGGCGCCGCGGTCTTCGAAGCGGAGCCCCTCGTTGTTGAGCACGCGGATGCCCGCGAGCGTGAAGAGGTCTGTGACGAGGTCTGCGTCCACCCAGTTGTCGTGGTTACCCAGGCAGGCATAGACGCCGCGCCGAGCCTTCAGTTTGCCGAGCAGCTCGGCGCAGGGCTGGACGTACTCGCGCTCGTGCGAGATGTAATCCCCGGTCAGGGCGATGATGTCCGGCTGGAGGCTGTTGGCGACCTCGACGGCGCGCTCGACCTGCTGGCGACCCGTGAAGGGGCTGTGGTGGATGTCGGAGAGGTGGACGATCTTCAAGCCGTCCAACTCCCGCGGGAGACGCTTGAGGCCGACGGCATGGCGTTCGACGGCGAGCTGATAAGGCTCGGCGAAAGCCGTGCGCGCAATCTGAGCCAGCCCGGAAGCGATTGTGCGAAGGGGAGTCGTACGCCCTGCGCCGGCGACACGTCGCCGCTCTCTCCAGTTGGTGATTGTTGCCATCTTCGTTCGGTTTCGGTTTAGAGGAGTGCCTTAAAAACCTTGCGAGGCCGTCAATTCCCTTCACCCTGGCCCGCTTTTCAAAGCCCGCGAATTATATGAATCCACGCCCCCGGATGCAAGGCCGCCGCGACCCTTTTCGGCGACACTTCTGTAACATTTAAGTTGTCTCCCGGTACACCGCCGTTCACTTCAAAGGCCAGAAGTACGGGACGAGGAGCATGACGATGGCGAAGACGGCTATCGTCAAGACCGAGCCGACCTTGACGAAGTCGAGGAAGCGGTAGCGGCCCGGCGTGTAGATGAGGACGCAGGCCGGCTCCAGAGGGGTCAGGAACGAGCAGGAGGCGGCGTAGGTGACGGCGACGGCGAAGGCGCGCGGGTTCATCCCCAGCGCGAGCGCCGTCTTGACCGCGATGGGGAGGACGACGAGCGCGGCCGCCTGGTTCGACATCGGCTGCGTGAGCGCCACCGTGAGCGCGAAGAAGCCCGCGAGGACGGCCAAGCCCCCATAGGACTGGAAGTTGTTGACGATCATGTCGGCGAGGTACTGGTCGGCCTTCGTCTTCTCCATCGCCGTGCCGAAAGAGATCATCCCGGCGATGAGGACGATGAGGCGCCAGTCGATCAGTTCGTAGACCTCTTTCAGCATCACCGCGCGCGAGGCCAGAAGGATCAGCACGCCGAAGAGCACCGCGACGGCGAGCGGCACCTGCGGCAGGTGGAGCACCGAGAAGAAGAGGAAGACGACGAAGGCGCCGACCGCCCACCAGCGCTTGTCCGCGCGCTCGCGCTGCCCTTGCAACGCCTCTTCGAGCAGAAGGACGTGGCCGTCCGACGTGAGCCGCTCGACACTCTCTTTCGCCCCCTGCACGAGCAGCACGTCGCCGAAGCGGAGCGTGACGGTCGAGATTTTGGTCAGGAGCGCCATGCCGTGGCGGTTGATGGCAAAGACGGTCATGTCGTAACGGTCGCGGAAGTTGAGGCTGCGCAGAGTCCGCCCGTTCATCTCCGAGCCGCGCAAAACCATCACCTCGAAGAGTTCGGCGTCGCCCGCTTCGAGGTCGTGGGGCTGTAGCTCGAAGTCGGGGCGGATCTCGATGCCGGCCTCCTCCTTAACGCGCAGGATGTCCTCCATCCGCCCCTGCACGAGCAGCAGGTCGCCCTCCTGCAAGACCTCCTCGCCGCGCGGCGGCAGGCGCCCCTGCGTGCCGCGGATGATGCCGATGACGGTGAGGTCGAGCATCTCGCTCAGATTGCCTTCTTCCAGAGTCTTCCCCGCCAGCGGCGAGCCTTCGACGACGACCACTTCCGAGATGTACTGGCGCATCCCGTACTGCTCGACCAGCGAGTCGGCCGCGCCGCGCGCCGGCAGCAGCCTCAGCCCCAGCAGCAGCATGTAGAGCATGCCGACGACGACGATGGCGATGCCGACCGGCGTCAGCTCGAACATTGTGAAGGGCGCGAGCGGCCCTGGGCCGATGTTGAAATGTTGGAGCAGTTCTTGGTTCTGACCCAACTTGGCGAGCGCGCCGGAGACGGCGAGGTTCGTCGAGGTGCCGATGAGCGTGCACGTGCCGCCGAGGATGGCTCCGAAGGCGAGGGGCATTAAAAGCTTCGACGGCTGGACGCGCGCGCGCTGCGCGATGCCGAGGACGACGGGGACGAACATCGCCGTCGTCGTCGTGTTCTTCATCACCGACGCGCAGCCCGCGGCCGTGAACATGATGAGCGTGGTGAGCTTGAACTCGTTGCCGCCCGCGATGCGGTGCAGGCGCCGGCCGACGAGGTCAACCACGCCCGTCTTGACCAGCCCGCCCGTCAGGACGAACAATCCGGCGATGGTGATGACGATGTCGTTGCCGAAACCCGCGAACGCCTCCGAGACGTTGAGCGTCCCCGTCAGCACCAGGCCGATGACGAGCAGGATGGTGACGATGTCGATGGGAATCTTCTCGGTCGCGAAGAGGACGAGCGCGATGAGCAGGAGGACGAGGACGGTGGCGACGGGCTGGGTCATGTCTCTCTTCTGCTATAATCCGGCGACGACCTGACATCTTGTCGAAATTGTGATTATTGCTTGGCGCGCGGACGCAATTCTATAGTGCCAACCGCCGAACTTTGCAAGGGGGACGTGACTCTCATGGGCGGACGGCGGGTACTGGTGATCGAGGATCAGGAAGACCTCGCGGCCCTCTACGAGCAGGCGCTCTCGAAGGAGGGCTACGAGGTCTCGAAGGCTTACACGGGCGAGGAGGGCGTCGCGCTCTTCGAGGACAACGGCGCCGACGCCGTCGTCTTAGACATGACGCTCCCCGAGATGCACGGCGTGCAGACGCTCCGGACGATTCGGAATCTGAACGCCAACGTCCCCGTCGTCGTCGTCACCGGCGAGACGAGCGACGAGACCCGCCGACAGTGTGAGCGCCTCGGCGTGCAGGAGTACCTCTCGAAGCCGGCCGACTACCGCGACATCATGTCGGCCCTCGACCGCGCCCTCTCCGACCCGAAGACCACGACCGAGGAGTATCAGGTCGTCACCCTCCGCCTCCCCTCCCGCATTATCAAATGCCTCATGGGCCTCGACGAGAACATCGAGCGCGCCGTCGAACTCATCTGCGAAGAGAAGTTTAAGAGTTAAGGTGGTGACGCCGCGTCGGCGTCGTTCCATGTTCACTCGAACAACTTTCGCTCGACGCCGGCCGCGGCGCGTCTGGTCGAGCCCTTTGCGGACTTCTGTTGGGAAGGGTGTTGGGCGAGGTGTTCGGCGTTGAGGCCGAGTTCGCGGAGCAGGCCGGCGAACTTTTTGGCGCCGTGCATGGTGATGATTCTCTGCGCGCCGGACTCGCGCGCGAGGCGGACGAGGTCGTCGTAGTCGGCGTGGTCTGAGAGGGGCAGCACGAGGTCTACGTCCTTGTACATGTAGGGCGCGCTCCGGCCGACGGCCCAGCCCGTCAGCATGATGAGGTAGCGGCGCGGGATGTTTAAGATCATCGGCTGGCGGCGAGAACCCGGCGGCGTGATGAGCACGCGCCCCTCGACGTGCCCGCGCTCGTAGCGCTCATACTCGCCCGCGAACTTCACGCCGCACTCGCGGTAGACCTCCGAGACGTTGTAGACCGAGCCGTGCAACGTCACGCGGTAGCCGCGCCTCAGCAGCAGCTCCAAAGCCTCCTGGCTCTTCCCCAGCGCATAGGCCAGGACGACGGGCACGGCGTCGTCCGAGAGCGCGCGGTCGCAGGCGGCATAGAGCCTGTCATACGTCGCCACGTCGGGCGGGAAGCGGTACTGCGGGTCGCCAAAGGTCGATTCCATGACGAGCGTGTCGCAGGGGACGACGACCGCCTGCTCGGCCGCGACGTTCGGGCGCAGCTTGATGTCACCCGTGTAGACGAGCCGCTCGCCGTCCGCCTCGACGAGTATCTGCGCCGAGCCGAGGCAGTGGCCCGCCGGGTACATCGTCAGAGCGTAGCGGCCGTAGTCGCGCCGCTCCCCGTAATGCAAAGCCTCGACTTCCGCCTCGCCGCGGCGGTGGCGGAAGAGGCGCGCCGTCTCGGGCGTGGCGACGATGCGTCGGTGCTCGGCGATGTGGTCGGAGTGCGCGTGCGAGATGACGCAGCGCTCGCGCGGCCCGTCGGCGTCGAACCACAGGTCGAGGTCGGGCAGGTAGAGCCCGTCTCTGTACTCGACTCTCAGCAAAGCGTAAGTCCCCCTGGCTCTCCGGAGCCCGCTGCTTGCCGCGCGCCCCGGTCTCGTCTATGTTTTCGGGAGTATTCTTCCGAAGGATTATAACCGAATGGGCGAGGAAGTCTCGAAGCAGGGGCCGGAGATGGCCGAGTCGGCGCCGGCCTCGCCGCAGCGGCGGCGTGAGACGCGGCGGCTGCGGCGCGCCGAGTACGCGTACGCCGTCGGGCTCGCGGCCTTCGCGGTGCTGGCCGTGCTGGCGAAGACCAACGCATATTTCTCTTGGGACCTGCGCGTCGCGACCGCCGTGCAGTCGATCTCCTTGCCGGGCATGGAGACGTTCATGCGCGTCGTCTCGCTCGCGGGCAACGGGGTCACGTCGTGGGCCGTGGTCATCGTGGCGGCGCTGGTCTTCTTCGTCTTCAGGCGGCGCTCGGAGGCGTTCGGGCTGCTGCTGAGCGCGGCCGGCGGGTCGGCGCTCAACCGCGTGGTCAAGTACGTCATCGCGCGGCCCCGGCCGACGTTGGAGCACGTGCGCGTGAGCGGCGAGTGGGCGAACGAGAGCTTCCCGTCGGGGCATGTCACCTTCTACGTCTGCTTCTTCGGCTTCCTCTTCTTCGTCGCCTACGCGCTGCTGCCGAAGGGCTCGAACCTGCGCAGGGCGGCGTGCGCGCTCTCCGCGCTGCCCGTGCTGCTCGTCGGGCTCTCGCGCGTCTACCTCGGCGCGCACTGGCCGAGCGACACGCTCGGCGCGTACCTCTTCAGCGGCCTCTGGCTCGCCTTCTCGCTCGACCTCTACCGGCGCTGGAAGCGCCGCGCCACCTTCCACACGGAGGAGGAAGTGAAGGAGGAGGTGCGTGAACCGTGATAGGAGCGTGAACCGTGAACCGTCAACCGTGACAAGTAAGAACTGCATTTATCTGGTCACGGTTTACGGTTCACGGCTTTAAACAATGATGCATACCCTGGCTGTGATCGTCGGCGCCGTGTTGATCGTCGTCATCCTGTGGGACACGTTCGAGACCATCGTGCTGCCGCGGCGCGTGGCGCGGCGGCTGCGGCTGACGCGCCTCTTCTACCTCTGGACATGGGCGCCCATCGCGGGGCTCGCGCGGCGCGTGCCGCCGGGGAAGAAGCGCGACCGGTATCTCGCCTTCTACGGCCCGCTCTCTCTGATTCTGCTGCTGCTGGTCTGGGCGTTCGGGCTGCTCCTCGCCTTCGGGCTGTTGCAGTGGGGGCTGGGGACGCTGCTCCACGTGCCGGAGGACGGGGCGCACGGCCTCTGGACTTACGTCTACATGAGCGGCGTCATCGTCTTCACGCTCGGCTTCGGCGACGTGTACCCGCTCGACACCCTGGGGCGCTTCCTGGCCGTCGTGGAAGCCGGCACGGGCTTCGGCTTCCTCGCGGCCGTCATCGGCTACCTGCCCGTGCTCTACCAGTCCTTCTCGCGGCGCGAGGTCAGCATCTCGATGCTCGACGCGCGCGCCGGCACGCCGCCGACGGCCGCGGAGCTGCTGCGCCGCCACGCCGAGGCCGGTCACCTCGAAGGCGTCGGCGAGCTGCTCAAAGACTGGGAGCACTGGGCCGCGGACTTGATGGAGAGCCACCTCTCCTACCCGGTGCTCTGCTACTACCGCTCGCAGCACGACAACCAGTCGTGGCTCGCCTCGCTCGTCTGCGTG
>JBJMGP010000255.1:0-11204 GCA_045807865.1 Pyrinomonadaceae bacterium | reverse complement strand
TTCGGGCAATAACAGAGCAGCGAGCGGGTCGTCTGGCGGGGAGATGAATTAACAGGGATGGACAGGATCGATAGGATAAGGGTTTAAATCTTTATCCTGTCGATCCTGCCCACCCCTGTTAATTCATCTCCCCGCCAGACGACCCGCTCGCTGCTCTGTTATTGCCCGAACCGCTGCCGGTACTCAATCGAGTTGATGAAAGCCTTGACCATCTCGGCCTCGACGAAGTTGCCGCCGAACTGGTTCAGCTTGCCGAGCCAGAAGTTGTAGCCCTCCTCGTCCGGGTCGCGGCGGAGGTAGCCGAAGTACTCCATGAGGACGAAGGCGGGACTCTTGTGCGCCAGCGTGACGGTCGCGCCTTCGACGACGGAACGTAGAGCGAGCGCGCGCCCCTGCGTGTTGCCATTGCCGTAGGCCGCGACCGCCGCCTGCACCTCCCCGGCCGTGGGGCTCACGCCCGCGCGCTGGAAGAGTTTCGAGACGTAAGCCTGCGCGTCCATCCCGGCGGGGAACTCGTTGACGAAGGCCGGGCGCTGCACCCAGGCTTCGGCGAACGCGGCCTTGTTCGCGGCCAACTGCTGCTCCCAGCCCGCCCGCCCGACGACGACGTTCTGCCCCACCTGCCGCGCGTCCTGCGTGAAGGCGTTGAAGGTCGGCCGCGTGCCGAACGAAGCCCTCTGCATGCGGTAGACGAGGTAGCCGGTCTCCTGACTCTCAATCGAGAGGAAGAAGGCGGCGCTGACGTTGATCCTCTTCACCTCGCGGCACTGCGCGTCGCCCATGCACTTCTCGATCTCCTGCGTCCAGAAAGCCTGCCCGGGCTCGTCCGGGTCGCGGTTGAGGAAGTCTCGGTACTGCTGGCGGACGAAGTACGGCTCGTAGTCGATGCGCACGGGCATCCCCGTCTGCGGGCGCAGGACGAAGAGGCCCTGCTCGATGCCGCTCACGATGACGGTGCCGCTCGCGAAGAAAGGGTAGTTGCTCCACGTCCCGTTGAAGGCCGCCGTGTCGTCCACCGGGTACACGTCGAAGAAGCCGACTTCACTCAGAGAGGCCGCCGAGGCGTTGCGCACGTCGATGACGCGCAGACCGCTGCGGTAGTTCGACTGGAAGGCTTGGAGGCCGCGGACGTACTGGTTATGGTCGATGGACTGGGTCGAGCCCTGGAAGATGCCCTGCACGAAGGGCGCGTCGAGGTCGGACACGTCCCAGACGAACGTGCGGTTCTTCGGCAGCGCGAAGTTCTGTTCGTCCAACTCGTCGTCGAGGAGGAAGCGCGTCTGGTCGCCCGTCAGCCACCCTTGATGCGTGTAGCCGCGCCCGGCATACGTCGTGCGCGAGAGCTGTCGCGGCGCGGCCTTGTCCGTCACGTCCACGATGGTCAGCGTGTCCTCGTTGGCGTTGAAGCAGACCTCGCGCCCCTGGTACTGCGCGTCCGGCCCGCGGTAGATGACGCACTCGGTCTCGTGCGTGTAGCCGTCGTCGTCCACGCAGCCGGCGAAGGCGGGGGCCGACGGGTTGCGTATGTCTACGACGTGGAGGCCGCGGCCGATGAGCTTGCCCGTGCCGTCCGTCACGGCGTCGCTGCAAGTGTCCACGCCGGGCGTGCGGCCGGCGGCGGGGCGGCTCCCGGCGAGGTAGGCGTAGCCGGTCTCCTCGTCGATGGCGAGGGTGTGCGTGCGGCTGACGTTGTTGTAGTGCGCGGTCTCGCCGAAGGTCTGCGGCGGAAAGGCGACGTTGCGGAGCTGGGTCAGGTCGAAGACCTGCATGCCGTGGTTGGGTATCTCGCTGACGACGTAGAGGTGGTTGCGGTAGACCTTGACGCTGCGCCAGAGGCGGAAGTTGGGGTCGTCGGCGTGCGTGGGGAGGTTGCCGAGGTAGACGGGGGAGGTCGGGTTCGTCACGTCCACGAAGGCGACGCCGTTCGAGAGGCCGACGAGCGCGTACTCCCTGTCGGTCAGAGGATCCGTCCAGCCCCAGATGTCGTTGGCGGTGACGCCGGCGGCGTTCGTCCCGTCGATGTCCGCGACGGGGAGGAAGGCCGCGAGGTCAACCCTGTTGCAGGGGAAGGTGCCGGCCATGCCGTTCACGCACGGCTGGTTGGCCACGGCCGCGAGCGGCGCGTCGTTCGGCTGGCCGTTCCCGCCGGGGCTGTGGTGCTCGCCGTCGTGCGCGAGCGCAGACCAGACGGCGAGGCTCAAGGCCGAGAGGAGCGCGAGGGGGATGACGATTCTTCTGATGCTCATGTTTTTTGACGGACGGAGACGTGAAAGGTCGTTCCGGGGAGGCGCGAATCATAGCATAGATAAGGTCAGAACCACCTGCGGTAGCGGGTGGGTCGGTCTCACGCGTCAAAACCTCTTTGTGTAAGACTGACCCACCCGCTACCGCAGGTGGCTCTGACCTGACCAATGTCTCTTGCGGAATTTATCTTCCGTCCAGAAGTCGCGGAGCAGTTCGAGGCGGGGCGCGGGCTCCTGGCCTTCGGCGTCGGGCGGGGGGAGGATGACCGAGACCACGTCGTAGCGGTGGGGCGCGTGCCGGAGGCCGAGCAGGCGGCGGTAGGCGCGCGCGGCGCGCGTGACCTGGCGCTGCTTGCGGAGGTCCACGTTGGCCTCGGGCGCGGCGTACCAGTCGGAGCGGCGGGTCTTGACCTCGACGAAGCAGAGCACGGGGCCTTCGTAGGCGACGAGGTCGATCTCGTTCTGCACGACCGCGCCGCGGCGGTTGCGCCCGACGTTGAGCTTGAAGTTCGACGCCACCAGCTCGAAGCCGAGCGCGCGCAGGTGGTCCGCGGCCAGGCGCTCGCCGCGCCGACCCGTTTCGATGTGCGGCGCGTCGGCCGGGGCCTCCTGAGTCAAGCGCGCGCGCGCCTTCTCGAAGAGCTTTCGTGGTGTCCGGAGCGAGATCATCGGCGCGGCGCAGCTTATCGCCGATACGTTTCGGGCGCAAGGTTTTCTCACGAATGAAGAGGAGTTCCTTGCGGAGCCCTTGGCCCCACGTTAAACTCCATCTCAGCCCCACGAACATACACTCACGCATGGCACGAAAGGAGACGGGCGCTTTCAAGGATGTCGAGCGAGCAGGGCAGAGAGGCGGGGCGCGTTGCGGCGCTGCCGCTGGTGGCAATCGTCGGGCGGCCGAACGTGGGGAAGTCTACGCTCTTCAACCGGCTGGTCGGCGAGCGCCGCTCCATCGTCGGCGACGAGCCGGGCATCACGCGCGACCGCATCTACGGCGAGTCGGAGTGGGCGGGCCGCCGCTTCTCGCTCGTGGACACGGGCGGCATCGTGCCCGACGACGAGGAGGTCATCCCCGCGAACATTTTCCGGCAGGCCGAGTTCGCCATCACGGAGGCGGTCACGCTGCTCTGGGTCGTGGACGCCCGCGCGGGCGCGACGCCGTTGGATGAAGAACTCGCGCGGCTGCTGCGCTCGACCGGAAAGCGCGTGCTCGTCGTCGCCAACAAGGTAGACGCCGCCAAGCTCGAAGCGCTCGCGGGCGAGTTCCACCGCTTCGGCTTCGAGGACGTGCTGCCCATCTCGGCCGAGAACAGCGACGGCGTGGCCGAGCTGCTCGACGCGGTCGTGGAGAGGTTCCCGGCTCGGGAAGAGTCGGATGCAGACGACGAGGAACGGGCGCGCGAGGTGCGGCTCGCCATCGTGGGCCGTCCGAACGTCGGGAAGTCTTCGCTCTTAAATAAGCTCATCGGCGAGGAGCGCGTCATCGTCTCGCCCGTGGCGGGCACGACGCGCGATGCCGTCGATACGGTCTTAGAGTCTGAAGGACACAGTTTCCGCCTCATCGACACCGCCGGCATCCGCCGCAAGGGCAAGACCGAGGAGATGGCCGAGAAGCTCTCGGTCGTGATGGCGCGCAGAAGTTTAGAGCGGGCGGACGTGGCCGTCGTCGTCATCGACGCCGTCGAGGGCGTGACCGCTTTGGACGCGAACATCGCCGGCTACGCGCTCGACGCCGGCTGCTCGATCATCCTCGCCGTCAACAAGTGGGACGCGGTTCCGGACAAGGACAACCACAGCGTCTCGGTCTTCGAGCGTGACCTGCGCTTCAAGATGAAGTTCCTCGAATGGGCGCCCGTGATGACCATCTCGGCGCTCGAAGGGCAGCGCGTCGAGCGCCTGCTCCCGCTCGCCGTGCGCGCGCACGAGGCGCGCAACCGGCGCGTCCCGACCTCGCAGCTCAACGCCTTCTACGAGCGCGTTATCTCTTCGGGGCGCGCGCCGACGGTGCCCGCGCCCGTCAAGGGCGGCCAGTCGCGCCTCCACGTCCAATACATGACGCAGGTCAGCACGCGCCCGCCCACCTTCCTCGTCTTCACCGCGGGCGGGCGGGCGGGCCTCCACTTCTCGTTCGAGCGCTTCCTGCAAAACCGCCTGCGCGAAGAGTTCGACTTCTTCGCCACCCCGCTCCGCATCGTCGAGCGCCACAAGAAGAAGGGCTGAACGCCCATGTCAGACGACAGCGTACAGACGGCCGAAGACGAAGGGGGGCGCGCCGCGTCCGACCGCGAGCTGGAACGGCTGCGCGCGCTCGTCGAGTACCTCGGCGAGGCGAACGAGCAGTTGGAGACCGTCAACCGCATCGTCGCCGCCGTCAACACCGGACGCAGCATCGAAGAGGTCTTCGAGCTGGCCAGCGAGCAGATACGCTCGCTCGTCCCCTTCGACCGCGCGTCCATCGCCCTCTGCGAGGAGGGCGGAGAGTCTCTGCGCGTCTACGCGCTGACGGGCGAGCGCGCCGGCTCGCTCGCGGTCGGCGACCGCGGCCCTCTGAAGGGTTCGGTGACGGAGCTGGCCTTGAAGGAGCGGCGCACGGTCTCCATCCCCGAGCTGGGTGAGGAGACGCGCTTCAACGTCTACGCAGACCTGCGGCGCGAGGGGTTCCGCTCGGCCGTCTGCGTGCCGCTCTTCTCGATGCGGCGCGCGGTCGGGAGCCTCAACCTGACGAGCCGCACGGGGGCGGCTTACGAGCGCCGGCACCTGCTGGCCCTGGAGAGGCTCGCCGCGCCGCTCGCCATCTCCATCGAGAAGACGCAGCTCCTCGACGAGAGCTGGGAGCGCGAGCGCGAGCTGCGCGGCCTCTACGAGATCACGCGCACCTTCTCGACGCTCGCCGACATCGGCGTCATCTCGGAGCGGCTCGCCGGCGCCATCTGCAAGCTGGCGGGGGCCGAGATGGGGCTCATCGCCACCTACGACCGGCGCACCAACATCGTGCGCGCGGAGGCGCCGGGTTGCAGCACCCCGCCGGGGCTGGTCGAAGAGTTCCGCTTCAAGCTCGAACGCGAGAACCGCGACGCGCCGCTCTACCTGACGGGCGAGGCGTTCGTCTCGAACGACCCGACGGCGGACGAGCGCCTCAACCCGGCCTTCGCCGAGCGCTGGGGCGTGCGCTCGGTGCTGAGCGTGCCTTTGAAGATCAAGCGCGAGCTGATCGGCTTCATCTACGTCGCCAACCGCGCGGGCGGCTTCTCCGAGCGCGAGCTGCACCTGCTGGAGATACTCGCCACGCAGGCCGCCGAGACGGTCGTCAACGCGCGCCTCTTCGCCACCATCCAGGCGCAGGCCGAGCGCGAGGCCGTCGTCAACCGCCTGCTGCTCTCTCTCCAGCACGGCACCGAGCCGCACGAGAAGGTGCGGGAGGTCATCGAGCGCGTCGGCGAGGTCCTGGACTTAGACCGCTGTGTCGCCGTCCTCTTCGCCGACGACGAGCACCACGACTTTTACGGGGAGTGGTGCGCCGAGGGCGTCGAGCCCGTCACCGAATGGCCCGAGGTGCGCGCGCGCTCGCCGGTGCGCCACGCACTGCGCGTCTCGCGCCGCCCGCAGGTCGTCCCGGACGTGTACGCGCATCCGCTCGCCGCCGGCAATCATGAGCTGCTCGGGCGGACGCGCCTGAAAAGTCTGGTCGTCGTCCCCGTCATGCACCAGGGGCGCGTCATCGGCTCGATCAGCGGCCACCAGACCCGCGCCCGCCGCGAGTGGAGCGAGGACGACGTAGACCTCCTCGTCGCCGTCGCCACGCACGTCGGCGCGACGCTGGAGAACGCGCGCCTCATCGGCGAACTGCGCGAGGTGAACCGCCTGAAGGATCAGTTCCTCGCCACGCTCTCCCACGAGCTGCGGACGCCCCTGACCGCGATCAACGGTTGGGTCGAGATGCTTTCGGAGCGCGAGGGGTTGATGCAGGGCGACGCCGACTTCGCCGACGGCATGCGCGCCATCAGCGACTCGGCCATCTCGCTCACGCAGCTCATCAGCGACCTGCTCGACCTCTCGCGCATCCAGCGCGGCGTGCTGCGCCTGCACCGCGACCTGCTCGACATCAACGAGCTGGTACGAACTGCCGAGCGCACGGTGAGACAGTCGGTGCAGGCCCGCCGGCTCGAACTGCGGCTTGAGCTTTCCCAGGGGCTGCCGCCGACCATCGCGGACGAGCAGCGCGTCCAGCAGATTCTCTGGAACCTGCTCTCGAACTCCATCAAGTTCACGCCGAAGGGCGGGAACGTCTGCGTCCGCACGCGTCTGTCTGAAGGGGCGGCCGACGGCGGCGCGGCCGAGCGTTCGCGCTGGATTGAAGTCGAAGTCGAGGACACGGGCGAGGGCATCCCGGCGGACTTCATGCCGCACATTTGGGAGCGCTTCCGGCAGGCCGACTCGACCGCCACGCGCCGCCACGGCGGCTTAGGCATCGGCCTCTCGCTCGTCCAGGAGTTGGTCGAGGCGCACGGCGGCCGGATCGAGGCCGAGAGCGAGCAGGGGCGCGGCTCGCGCTTCATCGTCCGCCTGCCCGTCGTCAGGCTCGACGAGCTGCCCGGGGTCGAAGCATGAGCGGCAGGTTGTTGCTCGCGTTGCTCGTCCCGCCTCTCGCGCTCGCCGCGGGCTGCACGCAGACCACAAGCCTCGCCGGCCAGAGCGCGCGCAACGCGAACGCCAACCTCCACACCTCCTCCAACCGCAACGCCCCGGCGCCCGCGCCCGCCGCCTCCGACGACGCCGACTACGCGCGCCACGTCGAGCAGCTCAGGAAGAGACTGCCGTCGAGAGAGTTCGAGATAGTTGTCGAGAAGCCGTTCGTCGTCGTCGGCGACGGCGGGCGGGCGGCGGTCGAGGAGCACGCGCACGGCACGGTGCGCTGGGCGGTCACACTGCTCAAGAAGGATTACTTCACGAAAGACCCGAAGGAGATTCTCGACATCTGGTTGTTTAAAGACTCTGCCTCTTACAACCAACACGCGACCGCCCTCTTCGGCGGTAAGCCGACGACGCCCTACGGCTACTACTCGCCCGCGTACAGGTCGCTCGTCATGAACATCGAGACGGGCGGCGGCACGCTCGTCCACGAGATCGTCCACCCTTTCGTCGAGGCCAACTTCCCCGAATGCCCGCCCTGGCTCAACGAAGGCTTGGGCTCGCTCTACGAGCAGAGCGGCGAGCAGGACGGACACATCCGGGGCTACACCAACTGGCGCCTGCCCGGGCTCCAGCGCGCCATCCGCCGCGGCGGGTTGACCGCATTCCAAAAGCTCCTCGCGCTCGACGGCCAAGCCTTCTACGACGACGACGCGCAGGGCACGCACTATGCGCAGGCGCGCTACCTCTGCTACTACCTGCAAGAGCATGGACTCCTCACGCGCTTCTACCGCGAGTTCTATCTCAACCGGGCCTCCGACCCCACCGGCTTCGACACCTTGAAAAAGGTGCTCGACGAACCCGACATGAACGCTTTCCAGAAACGCTGGGAGAAGTTCGTCCTCGGCCTCTCCGAGGAGCGCCTGACGCCCGTCAGCCCTTGAGATAGAATCGCCTCATGACGCATTCAGACATTCTTTCGGGGAGAGCGCCGCGTGACTGAAGAGGCGCTCGGGTGGGAACTCCTCGCGCGGGAGGGTGAGGCGCGGGCAGGTCTGCTCCGCACGAGGCGGGGCGTGGTCGAGACGCCGGTCTTCATGCCCGTCGGCACGCTCGGGTCGGTGAAGGGCGTGCGGTTCGAGGAGCTGGAGGCGTCGGATTTAGACGCACGCATCATCCTCGGCAACACGTACCACCTCTGGCTGCGGCCGGGGCCGGAGGTGATACGGGCGCTGGGCGGGCTGCACCGCTTCATCGGCTGGCAGCGCGCCATGCTGACCGACTCGGGAGGCTTCCAGGTCTTCAGCCTGAGTCACATGCGGCGTCTGTCGGAGGAGGGCGTCGAGTTCCGCTCGCACACGGACGGACGCCTCTGCTTCCTCTCGCCCGAGGTCTCGATGGAGGTGCAGGCCGCGCTCGGCTCAGACATCGTGATGGCCTTCGACGAGTGCCCGCCGGGAAAGGCCACGCACGACGCCGCGCGCGCGTCGCTTGAGCTGACGGCCCGCTGGGCCAGCCGCTCGCGCGAGCGCTTCGACCGGTTGCAGCGCGAGGGCGCCGACGCGGGCAGGGTAGGGTCGAGCGGTCGTCAGTCGATCTTCGGCATCGTGCAGGGCGCGACGCATCTGGATTTAAGGCGCGAGAGTTTAGAGCGGACGGTCGAAGTCGGCTTCGACGGCTACGCCATCGGCGGCCTGAGCGTCGGCGAGGAGAAGCCGGTCATGTACGAAGTGGTCGAGCACGTCGCGCCGCTCATGCCGCCCGCCCGCCCGCGCTACCTGATGGGCGTCGGCACGCCGGAGGACCTGGTCGAGTGCGTGGCGCGCGGCGTGGACATGTTCGACTGCGTCATCCCGACGCGCAACGGCCGCAACGGGCAGGCGTTCACCTCGCGCGGCCGGCTCAACATCAAGAACGCCGCCTGGGCGACGGACGCGCGCGCGCTCGACGAGGCGTGCGGCTGCGCCGTCTGCCGCAGACATACGCGCGCCTACCTGCGTCATTTATATATGGCGGGTGAAATACTCGGGGCGGTGCTGCTCTCGCACCACAACCTTGCGTTCTTCCTTGACACCATGCGGCGCGTCAGGCAAGCTATCCGGTCTGGCGAATTCACGCGATTTCGGCGGGAGTTTCTTGAGGGACTCAACTCCGGCGTCGTGTGAGACAAGCCCCGCGGCGCGTGCCCGCCCCCGGCCCCTTTTCATTCATGAACACGGCTGTGGAGTCCAGCGCTCGCGGGGTTCTGCGCGCGCCCGCGCCGCCGGAAAGTTTGAGCGAGCGACGGCCGCCCGCGCCGCCGCGGGTCCCCGACAAAGTCACAGATGAACACACACGCACTCTTTCTACTCCAGGCCACTTCGGTGTTCGCCAGCCCGCTCGTGATGATGGGGCTGATCTTCGCCGTCTTCTACTTCCTGATTATCCGTCCGCAGCAGAAGCGCCAGCAGGCGCTGCGCGACATGGTCTCGGAACTGAAGCCCGGCGACAAGGTCATCACCTCGGGCGGCATCTACGCCACCATCAAGCAGGTCAAGGAGAAGTCCCTGCTCGTCATGAGCGCCGACAAGTCGCTCCTCGAAATCTCCCGCTCGTCCGTCTCCGGCATGCAGGGGGAAGAGGAGCCAGCCCAGAAGTAAACAGTTTTCCGTTTTCGGTTTTGAAGTCCACGGCAAGACTGTGCTGCCGACTTAAAACCTGAAACTCAAAACTTAAAACTGAAGTCATGAAAAAGAATCTTCTAACGCGCGTCATCATCATCGTCCTCGTGACGCTCCTCGCGCTGACGGCGATCTTCTGGCCGGGGCGTAAGCCGACGCGGGAAGACTTCACGGTCGCGGGCGTCAACAACATCCTGCGCAAGAACATCAACCTCGGGCTCGACCTGCGCGGCGGCTCGCACCTCGTGATGCAGGTGCAGGTGCAGGACTACCTGCGCCGCGTGACCGAGAACGTCTACAACGGCGTGCAGCAGGCCGCGCGCGACGGCGGCTACGAGATCAAGGAGGCGCGCCCCGAGATCAACGGCGACACCTACCGCGTGGTCGTCGTCGCCAACGACGCGTCGCGCATCTCCGACATGCGCGACCAGCTCCCGCGCCGCGTCAACGACTTCAACCCCGCCGACTGGGCGGCCACGGTGAGCGGCAACACCATCACCTGGGAGCTGAGCGACCGCGCCAAGACCGACCTCGGCAAGCGCGCCACCGACGACGCGCTCAAGATCATCGACACGCGCATCAACGCCCTCGGCGTCACCGAGCCCACGATCCAGGCGCACGGCTCGACCAACTCGCACCAGATCCTCCTCCAGATGCCAGGCATCGACGACCCCGAGCGCATCAAGCAGCTGCTGACGACCGAGTCGCGCCTCGAACTGATGAAGGTCGTCGGTTCGAGCAACCCGTCGCCGATCACGACCTACCCGACCGAGGAGGCCGCCCGGGCTTCGCTCGGCGGCACGGTGCCCCCGAACCGGCGGATTCTGCCCTACGACGAGCGCAACGAGCCCACGGCCGCCGGCGCGAACGCCCCCAAGCCGGGCCAGCCCTCGTCGTGGGTCGTCGTCGAGTCGCCGGCCGTCATCGACGGCAGCGAGCTGCGCAGCGCCGACGCCGTCTCGGGCAGCCCCGCGGGCGGCGACGAAGCCTACCAGATCAACTTCACGCTGAAGCCCTCGGGCGCGCAGAAGTTCGGCGCGTGGACGGCGGCGAACGTCGGGGCTTACATGGCCGTCGTCCTCAACGACCACGTGAAGTCGGCGCCCTACATCAAGCAGCAGATCACCGACACGGGCCAGATCTCCGGCAACTTCTCGAAGGCGTCGGCGGGCGACCTCGCGCTCACGCTGCGCTCGGGGGCGCTCCCGGCGAAGATCGTCTACCTCGAAGAGCGCACCGTCGGCCCGAGCCTCGGCCAGGACTCGATCCGCGCGGGCGTGACGGCCTCGCTCGTCGGCCTCGCGCTCGTCGTGCTGACGATGGTCGTCTACTACCGCTGGTCCGGCATCAACGCCGTCGTCGCGCTGCTGCTCAACACGATCCTGACGGTGGCCGCACTCATCATCTTCGACGCGACGCTGACGCTGCCCGGCATCGCCGGCATCATCCTCGGCATCGGCATGGCCGTGGACTCGAACGTGCTCATCTTCGAGCGCATCCGCGAGGAGTTGCACTCGGGTAAGACCGTGCCCTCGGCCATCGACGTGGGCTTCGACCGCGCCTTCGTCACGATCATCGACACGCACGTCACGACCATCATTTCGTCGGCGTTCCTGTTCGTCTTTGGCACCGGCCCCATTCGCGGCTTTGCCGTGACGCTCGTGCTCGGCCT
>JBJMGP010000254.1:0-47651 GCA_045807865.1 Pyrinomonadaceae bacterium | reverse complement strand
GGCGCGGGAGCCGGCTTCGCCGCCGAGCAGGTAGCCGATGAGCAGTAAGGCATCCTCCATCCTCACGGTCTTACGCCCGTAGTGGGCGACGACACGCGGGAGGCGCTCGCAGAAGATGCGCCTGGTGCAGAGGCTGTTCCGGCAGCGGAAGCGGCGGGTGCGCAAGGAGAGCCGGACGGCGATCCCATGCCAGGGGAGGTCGGCGACTCGGCGCGTGTAGGAGCTGTGGACGCGCGACGAGGGGTGATGGCAGCGCGGGCACTCGGCCTGCGCTCTTGTCACTTTGACGACCAATGTCAAAGAGCAGTCGTGCTGGATGATCTTCTCTAAGCGGATGGAGGTCGGGTCAGCCAGGAGAGTTGCGGGGTTCATCCGCGGAGTTTACGGCAGCCTGTGCTAACAGCACCAAATATGCGGATGACCCCACTATTAAAGTAACCTTGCACAAGTATTCGATAATGTTTGCATAAGCTCTGCATGGATGAATGCTCAAAAGACTTTATGCAGTGAGACTCGAATATTTGTGCAAGGCCTATTGAAGTCTTATCCTTTTTATACTTGCTCCCTCAGCCACGTGGTGGCCGTCCTCTTCGTTGCATTGCATGAGATGCGAGGCCATTCGCTCGTGTATGTCCGGTTGTACTGCCCGTTGAAGTTGGCGAGATTGGTGATTAACTCGTCCTGCTCCCAGTCCTCTATCGCGCGATAGTATGCGCTGGCCTGACCGTAGTTGTTCTGCCGTCCTATCTTCTATCGAACGATATGGCCGGAGACGGTTGTCCTGTTCGCTTATGAGCTTCTCTGTTCCTCATACATGTGGATCGTTTCTAGACTTACCGGCGGGGGTGTTCCGCCCCGGCCTTGAAAGTTTGGCTCTACAGTTTGTTGCGCGTGTGCCGCGCCTGTTTGAGCACGGCCATGATTCTGCCAGGGTTTCATTCGGGGTGAGGTGAGGTGATAATAGTGGTCAGGGTGCGATGTGTAAGCTGTGAGATGTGTGAATAGGAATTGGGTAGGAGCTGAGTTTGCACGATCTTCTGAGTGCTGGCTTTTTAAGAGGAGGAGTGGCGGATGGGGTTTAGGGATGAGATGGTCTACAAACTTATCGGACGCAGTCTCATGTTGTGAGGTCTGCAAAATGTTAAGCTTTGGCGGAGAGAGTGTCAGAAATGAAAGTGGCCGGCGTGATTGTGAAGGATGTTGTGAAATCAAGCATGAGTAGGCCGTTACGCACAAGGCTTCGCAACCTCGTCTCAGGCATCCGCGTCTTGATTCAGCCTTTGGCATTACTTATCTCGGGGGTGCTCTTTCAAACTTTGGCCTCATTCGTGCCATGGCAGATTGAGCGCTTTTACACGCGGCCCATCTACCCGCGCGTGCTCAGCCTACTCTCACCAATGAGTCGTCGGTTTACCTTTTCGGTCGGAGAAGTGTTGACGTGTCTTTCACTCCTGATAGGTTGCGCATTGGCTGTTCTCTTCTGCATTGGGATGGTGCGAAGATGGGACGTGAGGAAGAGTTGGGTGATGGCGTGGCTTCGCTATGCGGCCTGGGTTGGGGCGGGGTTACTTTGGGCCTTCTTATTCGCCTTCGGACTTAATTACCAGAGGCCGCTGCTATTCGATTTGCTCGGCTATGAACAGAGGAGCGCCGGGCCTCGGGAGCTCGGAGCGTTGAGTCGCTTACTGGTCGAAAACATCAACCAGTCTTATACGGAGGCGCACGCGGAGGGCAGATCGACGCCGGAGAGCGGAGAGATCGTCAAACTCTTAAATGAATCTTATGACTCGATCCCCGAGTTCAAACTCCTCCCACGGGGCGACTTCGCACAGCCCAAGCCCGTCTATGCGTCTGAAGTCTTAACCAGACTTGGCATCAGCGGCGTCTACTCGCCTTTCACCGGAGAGCCGAACTACAACGCAGACATTCCGGACTTTCAGTTGCCTTTCACAATCGCGCACGAGATGGCGCACCAGCGCGGCGTCGCGCGGGAGTCGGAGGCCAACTTTGTCGCCTACGTCGTCTGCATCAGCTCGCGTGACCCATTCGTTCGCTACTCGGGATACCGTAACGGTCTCGGCGTGCTGTCGGAACTGTTCAAGGCTGATCCGGAAAAGGCGAGGGAGTTAGCCAGGCAGCTTGGACCTGGTTTTAAGGAGGACTCGCGCCGAGCCGCGCTGTTCTGGGCGAAGGCGTCGGGGGCGGCCGGCGCCCTGAGCCACAGGATGAACGACCTCTATCTCCGCGCCAACCGCGTTAAGGCAGGCGTGGCTGACTACGGCAACTCGACAACCTTAATCATCGCCTACCACCTCAGGCAAGGAGCGGCGGATGAGGTCAAGTCCACGCTTTGAAGGTCTATCCCGTCACGAGTAAATCTGACGATTTTAAAGTCTTTGTGGCCCGTTGACGGGGTCGAGCTAATCGGTTTATATCGCGATTAAAATTATCAATTGGGAACGCCGCCGAAAACTCTGTAGAGTATGCGTTTGCCGATGCCAGTCGAAGATGAGGAGGTTTTGTATGGGCGACGAGTGTACTTGTGAGAAGTGTCAGACCGTTTCTGCCAGCGAGCAGGGCGCGTCGATGTGGCCCGTCGTCAAGGCGGAGGTGCAGACCGAGAGTCGCGACCGCTCGCAGCGTAATCTCTACCTCGTTGTCACAGACGGCGGCATCTCACTCCACCAACAGTCTCACGAGTTGTGATTTGGCGACCCATGTCAGGACACCGCGCCCTTTTAGAGCGCGGTGTCCGGGCAATCATCGATCTGCTACTCTCAAACCCTCACGTATCCATCCGGTTCATCTGCGACGCAAGATACGGTCAAGGCTCCACTCGCCCCCGCCTGCCACCGCCAGGAAGAGAAAGACGAAGCAGTAGAGCACGGCCACCTCGCCTTTGTTCTGGAGCGGCCAGAATGCACCCGGAGCATGAAACTGGAAGTACGCCACCGCCAACATGCCCGAAAGGATGAAGGCCACGGGTCTTGTGAACAGTCCGACCAGAAGCAGCAAGCCGCCGAAAAATTCCAGCACTCCGCCGAACCACATCTGGCTGAAGGTCGGCGGGCCCTGCATGCCCGGTTGCGCGAGGAAGCCGAAGAGCTTCTGCGCGCCGTGCGGGATGAGAAGGAAGGCGGCGATAATCCGCAGCACGCTCAAAAGTCGCGGCGTCCAGCTCGCGTAAAAAGTGTTCAGGTCAGCCATCTAATCTCTCCTTAACTATTCTGATGTTTCTCAAACGTCCGGGCCGAAGCCATCCGCGACGATGCTCTGGCTCTCCCACGTCCAACTCTCTTGGAGTCGCCGGCCGTCCACATCCTCGGACGAACTGCAAAATTGACGTTCACATGATAGTCGTTATAACGACTATTGTCAAACTAAAAAAGGGAGGGCCAATCGGTGCCCTCCCTTCCGGTCAGAAAATTAAGAGTGAACGGCCGCCGAGACTCCCGTCCAGGCCGGGCGGCGCCCCTCGAACTCGCGTATCTGTGATTCGTGGCGGAGCGTGAGCCCCACGTCGTCGAGCCCTTCGAGCAGGCACCGCCGGCGAAACTCGTCGATCTCGAAGACGGCCGTAAAGCCCTGCTCGTCCCGCACCTCGCAACGCTCCAGGTCTACGGTCAGTCGGTAGCTTTCGCCATCGCGCGCGCGGCGCACGAGTTCCACGACCTCCTCGTCCTTGAGCGTGACGGGCAGCACGCCGTTCTTCGTGCAGTTGTTCTTAAAGATGTCTGCGAAGGACGGGGCGATGACGGCGCGGAAGCCGTAGTCGAGCAGCGCCCACGGCGCGTGCTCACGCGAGGAGCCGCAGCCGAAGTTGCGCCCGGCGAGGAGCACAGACGCGCCCTCGTAACGGGGTTCGTTCAGCACGAAGCCGGCGTCGGGCGAGCCATCCGACTCATAACGCCAGTCATAGAAAAGGAACTGACCGAAGCCCGTCCGCTCGACGCGCTTCAGGAACTGCTTCGGGATAATCTGGTCGGTATCTATGTTCGGGTGGTCGAGCGGTGCCGCGACGCCCGTGTGTATGCGAAAGGGAAGCATGAGACCTTCTCTTAACCTTTCAGCCTTTGTAGTTCCAGCCGCGCACGTCTGTGAAGTGTCCGGCGACGGCGGCCGCGGCGGCCATCACGGGGCTGACGAGGTGCGTGCGACTGCCTTTGCCCTGGCGGCCTTCGAAGTTGCGGTTGCTGGTCGAGGCGCAGCGCTCGCCCGGCGCGAGCGTGTCGGGATTCATGCCGAGGCACATCGAACAGCCGGCCTCGCGCCACTCGAAACCTGCCGCGCGGAAGACCTCGTCGAGTCCTTCGGCCTCGGCGGCGCGCTTGACGGCCCCCGACCCGGGCACGACCATCGCCCGCACACCTTCGTTGACCCTGTGGCCGCGCACGACGCCGGCCGCCGCGCGCAAATCTTCGAGCCGCGCGTTGGTGCACGAGCCGATGAAGACGCGGTCAATCGAAACGTCCTCCATGCGCGTGCCGGGGGCGAGCCCCATGTATTCGAGCGCGCGGGCGGTCGAGCGGCGCTCATTCTCGGAGCGTGCTTCGGAAGGGTCAGGCACGCGCCCCGTCACGGGCACGACCTGGCCCGGACTCGTCCCCCACGTCACGAAGGGCGCGAGCGCAGAGGCGTCAAACTCGACGAGGGTGTCGAAGGATGCGTCCTCGTCGCCGGGGAGGCTCTGCCAGTATGCGAGCGCTTCGTCCCAGGCGGCCCCGCGCGGGGCGAAACGACGGCCTTTGAGGTATGCGTACGTCACTTCGTCGGGCGCGATCATGCCGGCGCGTGCGCCGGCCTCGATGCTCATGTTACAGAGCGTCATGCGCCCTTCCATCGACAGCGACTCGACGGCCGGGCCGGCGTACTCGATGACGTGGCCGGTCGCGCCGTCCGTCCCGATCTGACCGATGAAGCCGAGCGCCAAATCCTTAGCCGTCACGCCCTCGGCCAGCGCGCCCTTCGTCCGGACGAGCATCGTCCGCGGCTTCGTCTGCTGGAGGCACTGTGTCGCGAGGACGTGCTCGACCTCACTCGTGCCGATGCCAAAGGCAAGCGCGCCGAAAGCACCGTGCGTGCTCGTATGGCTGTCGCCGCAGACGATGGTCATGCCCGGGCGCGTCAGGCCAAGCTCGGGCCCTATGACATGGACGATGCCCTGCTCGGGCGAGTCGATGTCATAGAGGCTCACGCCGAACTCCGCGCAGTTGCGCCGGAGCGTTTCAATCTGCTGCGCGGCGATGGGGTCGGCGATGGGAAGACTGCGGTCGGTCGTCGGGACGTTGTGGTCGATGGTTGAGACGGTCAGGTCGGGCCGGCGCACGGTGCGCCCTGCCTCGCGCAGGCCGTCGAAAGCCTGCGGCGACGTGACCTCATGCACGAGATGCAGGTCGATGTAGAGCAACGCGGGCTCGCCCGCCGCCTCGCGCACGACGTGCGCGTCCCAAATCTTCTCGAAGAGTGTGCGTGGCATATGGTTGAGAGGTCAGAGGTCTGAGGTTAGAGGTCGGTTGTCGAGAATAAACTCCTCACTGACCTCTAACCTCAGACCTCTGACCTCCGCCTTTCAAACTGCGTGATAGGCGTGGCGCATGTCTGCATATTCGGCGAGCGCCTCGGCGACGAGCGTCCCCATCTCCTCAGTCCCGACTATATACTTCCCGGTGCGCCCCTGTATATCGGCCGTCCGGTAACCGCTTTCGAGGACGGCGCGGATGGAGGCTTCCACGTCCTGCGCCTCCTGTTCGAGCCCGGCGGTATGACGGAGCAGGAGCGCCGCGGAGGCGATGGCCCCGAGTGGATTCGCGAGTCCCCGGCCGGCGATGTCGGGCGCGGAGCCGTGGACGGGCTCGTAAACGTCCGTGTCCCCGCCGACGCTGGCCGAGGCGAGCATGCCGAGCGAGCCCGCGAGGACGGCCGCCTCGTCGGAGAGGATGTCGCCGAAGAGGTTCTCGGTCAGAATCACGTCGAAGCGTCGCGGGTTGAGCATCAGGTGCATCGCGCAGGCGTCAACGTACATGTGCTCGACCGTCACCTGCGGGTACTCGCGCGCGACGCGGTTGACCACCTCGCGCCAGAGGCGGGAGGTTTCGAGGACGTTCGCCTTATCTACGGAAGTCACCTTGCACCCGCGCGCGAGAGCAGACTCGAAGGCGACGCGCGCCACGCGCTCGACCTCCTGCTCGTCGTAACGCATGGTGTTGTAGGCTTCGCGCCTCGTCCCCTCGACGTTGATTCCGCGCGGCGTGCCGAAGTAGAGGCCGCCGAGCAGTTCACGCACGATGAGCACGTCGGCACCTTTCACGACTTCTGCCTTGAGCGGCGAGGAGTCGGCCGTCGCGTCATAGCAGACGACGGGGCGCAGGTTGGCGTAGGCGCCGCATGCGCTTCGGAGCGCGAGCAGCCCCGCCTCCGGCCGCTTCTCGCCGGCCAGCCCGTCGAACTGCGGCGCCCCCACCGCGCCGAGCAGCACGGCGTCCGACGCAAGGCAAGAGTCGAGGGTCGCGGGCGGAAACGGACTCCCCGTCTCGGCGATGGCCGCGCCCCCTATTAACTGTTCGTCGAACGAGAACTCGTGGCCGTAGACCTCCGCGACCGCGCACAGCACGCGCAGGGCTTCGGATGTCACCTCGGGGCCGATGCCGTCGCCGGGCAGCACGGTGATGTTCAGTTTCATCTCGATCTCTTCTCAAGAAAAATCGACCACCGGCTCCGGCCTTATAGAAAAGCAAGGACGGCAGCAGATGGCCGATGCTTTCAACAAATGGTTATCCGCCGAACGCCTCCACCAAGTCCAACTTCAGCGCGTCGGCCCCGATCTCCGGGGCGTGCTCGCGACGTTGGCTCGCGGGGAGGAGTGAGAGCAAGTCCTGGTCGTAGATGTTCTTCTTCCGGTCGGCCAGCGTCGTGAACTGCTGGTACGCATCCTCAAGTTCCGGCGGCGAGAGCGTGAAGCCCAACTCGTCAAAGCGGCGCGCGAGCGCGTGCCGGCCCGAGTGCTTGCCAAGCACGATGTTGTTGGAGGGCACGCCGACCGACTCGGGCGTCATGATCTCGTAGCAGAGCGGGTTCGAGAGCACGCCGTGCTGGTGTATGCCCGCCTCGTGCGCGAAGGCGTTGCGACCGACGACGGCCTTGTTCGGCTGCACGCCGAAGCCGATGATCTCAGACAAAAGCTGGCTCGTCGGGTACAGCTCGACGGCTTGCACGTCGCACGTGTAGGGCAGACGGTCGGCGCGCACATGCAGGGCCATCACAACCTCTTCGAGCGCGGCATTGCCGGCGCGCTCGCCGATGCCATTGACCGTGCATTCGACCTGCCGCGCCCCCGCGTCGAGCGCCGCAAGGCTGTTGGCGACCGCGAGCCCAAGGTCGTTGTGGCAATGGACGCTGATGGTCACCTCACGACCGCCGACGACGCGCTCGCGCACGGCCTCGATAATCTCGCGGAACTCGGTCGGCGTCGTGTAGCCGACGGTGTCGGGCACGTTGAGCGTGCGCGCGCCCTCCTCGACCGCCACGGCGAAGACTTCGCAGAGATAGTTCAAGTCGCTGCGCGTCGCGTCCTCGGCGGAGAACTCCACGTCCTCCGTGAAGGTGTGCGCGAGCCGCACCGCGTCCCGCGTCATCTTGAGCACTTCGGCGCGCGACTTCTTCAGTTTGTGTTCGAGATGTATGTCCGAGGTGGCGACGAAGGTGTGGAGCCGCGGGCGCGCCGCGCCGCCGACCGCCTCCCATGCGCGCAGAATGTCCTGCTCGGTCGTGCGGCAGAGCGCGGCGACCGTGGCCTCACGACATTCGGCCGCGACGGCCTTGACCGCGGCGAAGTCGCCGTCCGAGGCGATGGGAAAGCCCGCCTCGATGATGTCAACGCCGAGCGTCTGGAGTCTGCGCGCCAGGCGTATTTTCTCGGAAAGGTTCATCGAACAGCCCGGTGACTGCTCGCCGTCACGTAAAGTGGTGTCGAATATTTTTATGCGCTCAAGGTGGGTCATCGGTAATCGCCTCGGAACCAAATAGGCATACTAAAGATGAGCTAACTAAAACTCAAAGTTATAATTTTTATGTCTTGATAAATAATTCAAATGACAATCTGATAAGGATTGACTACAATCCGCCTTTACTGTAATTTTTCCCCCCAAATTCCCCTGGAACGAGCAGAACCCAAACCGCCAAAGGTGCATCTAAAGGCGGCTCAAATATTTCATGTTCCTTTTGCATTCAAGTTAATTGGTCAGACCCTTGATTAAAATATCCGGCAATTGGTCTTAAAACAGCTTGACAAAAATCCCGGTTTAATAGAAAATCCGTCACGCTTTCTGCTCGTGCTCTTTTTTGAACAGTAGAGTCCCAGCTACGCCAGATTCTACGTAGACGGTTAATTGGTAAAACCAGCAGGACTTTGAAATCTATCCATGCCGGTGCCTATAAGAGCCTTTGGAAAGCACCTTCTGAGAACCTTTGTCCTGCTGTTGTTTCGAGACCTTTTGCTACCGCGGTCTCTCCTGACCGCGGGCGTTACAGAGATAGACGGGCCTGTAAGAACGAGCTACCGGATGAGAGCCGCGAGCCGGAGAACCAGACCGACCGACGGCGCAGATCAGACCCCTTACGTGAGCACATCGGCGTGAACACGCCAGTAATTAAGGAAGAGGAAAAAGTAATGAGTAAGTACGCATTCCGCCGCGGCTGCACCGCAGTCCTGCTGCTCCTCATGACGTTCGTCATGGCCGGCGCGCAGGAGTCCCGCGGGTCGCTCAACGGCACCGTGACCGACCCGAACGGGGCGGCGCTGCCGGGCGCGACCGTTGAGATCAGGAACGTCGATACGAACGTCGCCAATACGGCCACCACGAACGAGGAGGGCGCCTACAGCTTCCCGCTCCTCAACCCCGGCCGCTACACCCTGACCGTGACGGCACAGGGCTTCGCGAACACGACTCGCGAGAACATCGAGATTCGCGTCTCCGAGAAGATTACGCTCGACGTGCCCGTCTCGGTGACCGGCGTGGGCGAGACGGTGACGACGATTGCCTCGGCGCCCGTGCTTGAGACCGGCTCGGTCACGACGGGTACGACCGTCACCACCCGGCAGATCGCCGAGCTGCCGCTCATCGACGGCAGCCCCTACCAGCTCGCGACGCTCGCCCCCGGCATCAGCTACACGGGCAACCCGAGCGTCGGCTACAGCCCGACCTCGAACGGCAACCTCGCGGCCTTCCGCGCCAACGGCGCGACCGGCCCGAACCAGGTCACGCTCGACGGTTCGCCCAACTTCGCCATCGACGGCGGCGTCGGCTTCTCGCCGCCCTCCGACGCGACGCAGGAGTTCAAGGTTCAGACCAACTCCTTCGACGCGACGCAGGGTTACTCGGCCGGCGCGACCGTCAACACGGCCATCAAGTCGGGGACGAACACCCTCCACGGCACGGGCTACTATTTCAACCGCGACCGCAACCGCACGGCCAACAACTTCTTCTCGAACCGTGCCGGCCAGGATCGCCCCGAGCGCACGTACCACCGCTTCGGCGGCACGCTCGGCGGGCCCGTCTACCTGCCCAAGATTTACAACGGCCGGGATCAGACCTTCTTCTTCTTCGCCTACGAGCGCCTGAAGGACAACCAGGCGGAGCCGCAGCTCTTCTCCGTGCCGACCGCGGCCTTCCGCCGTGGCGACTTCTCCGCGCTGCTCAACCAGACGCTCCCCATCAGGATTTACGACCCGGCGACTTCGTGCCACACGCCTTCGACCTGCACGGTGACGCGCACGGCCTTCGCCAACAACGTCATCCCCACGGCCCGGCTCAACCCGGTGGCGGTCGCGTACCTCAACCTCTACCCGGAGCCGAACGTTACCGGCAACGCCGACGGCACGAACAACTACTTCTCGAACCAGGTGCGCCACTCGAACTACCGCTCGTGGCTCACGCGCATCGACCACCGGCTCAACGACACGAACTCGCTCTTCGGCAAGTACTACCACAGCTTCAACCCCGAAGACCGGAACAACTGGACGGGCACGCCGATCACGCAGGGCTTCGAGTACCGCACCAACGACGGCGCGAGCCTCGACTGGACTTCGACGCTCTCGAACTCGATGGTGCTCGACGTCAAGACCAGCCTCAGCCGCTTCGTGCAGCAGCGCCGTCCGGCGATTGAATTCGACCCGGCCTCGCTCGGCTTCACGGGCGCGGCGCTGGCGGGGATGAACGGCTACAACTACCTCCCGCGTTTCGACATCCGCACCTTCGACGCGCAGCGGCCGATCCGCTCCACGCTCGGCGCGAGCCGCTCCGACTGGAACGGCGGCCTGCTCCGTCCGTTCTACACCTTCGCCGTCCAGCCCTCTCTGACGCAGATTCACGGCGACCACACGATGCGCTACGGGTACGACTACCGCGTGCTGCGCGAGAACTTCAGCTCGAACGGCTTCCAGGGCGGTCGTTACTTCTTCGACGGCACCTACACGTCGGTCGACACGACGACGACGACGAACAGCAACAACCAGACGAACGCCAACCGCAACCGTAACGCCTACGGGCGCGACCTCGCGGCGTTCCTGCTCGGCATCCCGACCGCCTCGACCTCGCAGAGCATCATCGACACGAGCGGCATCAACTACTCCGCCCAGTCGCAGTACCACGGCTTCTACTTCCAGGACGACTGGCGCGTCACGCCGAAGCTCACGCTGAACCTCGGCCTGCGCTACGAGCTGGAGTTGGGTCTGACGGAGCGCTACAACCGCTTCATCCGCGGCTTCGACGCGACCACGACGAGCCCGGTCAACGACGCGGCGCGTGCGGCCTACACGACGGCCTACAACGCCAACCCGTCGAACTTCCTGATCGCGCCCGCGCAGTTCAACGTGGTCGGCGGCCCGGTCTACGCCGACGACAACAACCGCGCGCTCTGGGACGCCGACAAGAACACCTGGCAGCCGCGCTTCGGCGTAGCCTACTCGTTCAACGAGAAGACGGTCCTGCGCGGCGGCTTCGGCATCTTCATGTCGCCTTACCGCATCGTGCCGGACGACCTCCGGCAGGTGGGCTTCAACGCGCAGACGCCGTTCATCCCGACCAACGACCAGGGGCGCACCTTCATCGCCACGCTCGACAACCCGTTCCCCTCGGGCTACCAGACCGCCTTCGGCTCCACGCGCGGACTGCTGACGAGCGTCGGCAGCGACCTCGGCGCTTCCGACGCCGGCCTCGTCCCCGTCGACCGCAAGAACGCGAAGTTCTCGCGCGTCATCATCGGCATCCAGCGCGAGCTGCCCGGCCAGTTCGTCGTCGAGGCCAACCTGGTCTCTTCGTGGGGCACCGACATGGCGGTCAACCGCAACCTGAACTTCGTCCCGCGCGGTTACCTCGCCGACCTGAGCGGCATCAGCACCCTCGCGGAGGCGACGGCGATTGACGCCGCGGCCAACTCGAACCTGTCGGCGACGGTGACCAACCCGTTCCGCAACATCCCGGCGCTCACGGCCAACGGCAGCCCGTTCGCGACGGCCACGACCATCTCGCGCGCGCAGTCCACGCTCCGTTTCCCGCAGTTCACCAACGTCTTCGTGCAGGAGTACAACGGCACGAACCGCTACCACGCGCTTCAGCTTCAGGGCAACAAGCGCTTCTCGCGCGACCTCAGCTTCAACGTGACCTACACGCACTCGGCGCTGCGCGAGAAGCTGAACTACCTGAACCCGTCCGACACCGAGCTTGAAGACCGCATCGGCACGGACGACCGCCCGAACCGCTTCACGCTGGCGACCGTCTACGGCCTGCCCATCGGGCGCGGCCATGCGTACGGCAAGGAGATGAACAAGGTGCTCGACGCCTTCATCGGCGGCTGGCAGTTCAACGGCACCTACGAGTGGCAGTCGGGCCAGCCCATCCTGCTCTCGCAGGCGTTCTACTACCCCGGGAACATCTACGCGGTCGAGAGCCGCGCGGCCGAGGGCACGGGCGACGGCCGCAAGTACGGCATCGACCTCCCGGTCTTCGTCAACCCCGACGGGTCGCCGTTCAACTCCACCACCATCCTCCGGCTCAGCTCTTCGAGCCTACGGACGATCCCGACGACGCTGGACAACCTGCGCCACATGCCCTTCACGAGCGTCAACCTGTCGCTCACGAAGAACTTCAACATGGGCGAGGGGCGCAAACTCCAGATTCGCGGCGAGGCTTTGAACGCCTTCAACCACCCGTACTTCATCGACCTCAGCGCCGACCCGACCAACGCGGCCTTCGGCCTCTACAGCACGCAGAGGAACAATCCTCGCGACATCCAGATCGGCGCGAAGTTCACCTTCTAAGCGCCTTTGACAAAGGGCGGCCTGTGCCCAAAGCGCAGGCCGCCCGACCTTGAACCGCGTGAGCCGCCCCCAGGCCCCAAGCCCCGGGGCGGCTCACGTTCAAGCAGTCCCCGTCCTGCGAATCTCGGCTCAATGCAAAAACTTCATTCAAGATTCGGCTTCATCATCCTGCTCCTGGTCACGTCGGCCACCGCCGCGGCGGCACAGACGGGCGACCAGACTACGGCACAGATCAAGTGGCGCGACGCGCTCAAACAGAAGCCCGAGTGGTACGCGGGCGCCGAAGCCCTGCGCGTGGCCGACAACCTTCTGCTCTACCAGCGCGACGTGGGCGGCTGGCCCAAGAACATCGACATGGCCGCCCCTCTGTCGGAGAAGGAGCGGGCCGAACTCCTCAAGCTCAAGGGCGAGACGGGGAACGAGGCCGCGGCGACCATCGACAACAACGCGACCTTCACCCAGTTGGAGTACCTCGCGCGCGTCTACACGGCGCAGAAGCAGGAGCGGCACCGCGCGGCTTTCGTCAAAGGTCTCGACTACCTGCTCGCCGCACAGTACGAGAACGGCGGCTGGCCGCAGTACTACCCGCTCCGCAAGGGCTACTACACGCACATCACCTATAACGACAACGCGATGGTCGGAGTCCTCGAACTGCTCCGCGACGTGGCGCGGCGCAAACCCGTCTACACGTTCGTTGACGAGGCGCGCCGTCGGAAATCCGAGCAGGCGGTCGAGCGCGGCGTCGATTGCATTTTGAAGACGCAGGTGAAGGTCAACGGCAAGCTCACCGTCTGGGGCGCTCAGCACGACGAGGTGACGCTCGCACCCGCGCCCGCGCGCAGGTTCGAGCCCGTCTCGCTCGCCTCGAAGGAGAGCGTTGCCGTGACGCGCTTCCTGATGGGCGTCGAGCACCCCGACCGTAACATCGTCGAAGCAATCGAATCGGCCGTCGCGTGGTTCAACTCCTCCCAGGTCTCCGGCATCCGCTGGGTCGAGAAGGAGGACAAGTCGCAGCCCGGCGGCTTTGACCGCACCGTCGTCAAAGACCCGCAGGCGCCGCCGCTCTGGGCGCGCTTCTACGAGCTTGGCACCAACCGCCCTATCTTCGAGGGGCGCGACAACGTCGTCCGCTACAGCGTCCTTGAGATCGAGCCCGAGCGCCGCAACGGCTACGGCTGGTACACGGACGAGCCCGCGAAGCTCATCAACAAAGACTACCCGGCGTGGCAGAAGCGCCTGAAGAAGCAGACCACCGAATCGTCCAAATAGCTATGTCAGACCGTCGTGATTTTCTGTTGAAGACACTGGCCGGCGGTGCCGGCGCTCTCTTGCTCTCTCGACTGTCCACGGCCGAAGCGTGGGCGCGTCCCTTCGCGGACGACGGAGACCCCTGGGCGCGCGTGCCCGAGATACTCAAGCGCATCAAGGCGCCCGTCTTCCCGAAGCGCGACTTTGAAGTGACGAAGTACGGCGCCAAAGGCGACGGCACATTCGACTGCACCGAAGCCTTCCGCAAGGCCGTCAACGCCTGCAACAAGGCGGGCGGCGGGCGCGTCGTCGTGCCCGCGGGCACGTTCCTGACCGGCCCCGTCCATCTGCTCAGCAACGTCAACCTCCACGTCACCGAAGGTGCGACCGTCAAGTTCGTCCAAAACCCGAAGGCTTACCTCCCGCTCGTCTACACGCGCTGGGAGGGCATGGAGCTGTTGAGCTACTCGCCCTTCATCTACGCCTTCGAGCAGCAGAACATTGCCGTCACCGGCAAGGGCACGCTCGACGGCAACAGCGACGACGAGCACTGGTGGCCCTGGAAGGGACAGACGCAACACGGCTATAAAAAGGGCGACCCTAACCAGACCAGGGCGCGCAACGCGCTCGCCGACATGGTCGAGCGCGGCGTGCCCGTCTCCGAGCGCGTCTTCGGCGAAGGCAGCTATCTCCGCCCGCAGTTCGTCCAGCCCTACCGCTGCCAGAACGTTCTGATCGAGGGCGTGACGATATTCAACTCGCCGATGTGGGAGCTAAACCCGGTGCTCTGCACGAACGTCACCGTCCACGGCGTCCAGATCAAGAGCCACGGCCCGAACAATGACGGCTGCGACCCAGAGTCCTGCAAAGACGTACTCATCGAAGACTGCACCTTCGACACCGGCGACGACTGCATCGCCGTCAAGTCCGGCCGCAACGCCGACGGAAGGCGTCTGAACGTCCCTTCGGAAAACATCATCATCCGCCGCTGCCGTATGAAGGACGGCCACGGCGGCGTCACCATCGGCAGCGAAATCTCGGGCGGCGTCCGCAACCTTTTCGCCGACGACTGCATGATGGACAGCCCGAACCTTGAGACCGCGCTCCGCTTCAAGAACAACGCCGTGCGCGGCGGTCTGCTCGAAAACATTTTCTTCCGCAACATCACGGTCGGGCAGGTCAAGAACGCCGTCCTGACCGTGGACTTCAACTACGAGGAGGGCGCGAAGGGCAAGTACACGCCCGTCGTCCGCAACCTCTCGGTGCAGAACCTGAAGAGCGGCAAGAGTCGCCTCGCGCTCGACGTGCAGGGGTTCGAGCACGCGCCCGTCTACGACCTGCGTTTGAAGGACTGCACCTTCGAGAACGTCGAGCGCCCGAGCGTCGTCAAGAACGTCTCGGGACTCAAGCTCGACAACGTGAAAGTAAACGGCAGCATCGTGGACAAGCTCGGCTGAGGTGTAGAACTTGAAACTAGCGATTACCCTACTGGCTCTCTTTCTGCTCGCGCCCGCGGCTTTGGCAAACGAGCCGATCACCGTCTTCATCGCCGGCGATTCGACGGCGGCGAATAAGGCCGAGAACAAGCGGCCCGAGACGGGCTGGGGCGAACAGTTGCAGAAGCGTTTCGACGACAAGCGTGTGCGCGTGGACAACCACGCCGCCAACGGCCGCAGCACACGCACCTTCATCAGCGAGGGGCGCTGGCAGACGCTCATCGACAAGGTCAAGGCCGGCGACTACGTCCTCATCCAGTTCGGCCACAACGACGAGTCGCCGCAGAAGGTCAACGCCTACACGCCGCCCGACGACTTCCGCCACAACCTCGAACGCTTCGTCGCCGAAGTGCGCGCGAAGAAGGCGACGCCCGTGCTGCTCACGCCCGTCATGCGCCGCCGCTTCGACAAGGACGGGAAGGTCTACGACACGCACGGCGAGTATCCAGACCTCACGCGCCGCGTCGCCGCCGAGCAGAAGGTCGCGCTCATCGACATGCACCGCCTGAGCGAGAAGGTGCTCGTCAAATACGGCCCCGAGGGGTCGCGTAAACTCTTCCTCCAACTGAAGGCGGGCGAGAACCCGAACTACCCCGAGGGCGTCGAGGACAACACGCACTTCTCGCCGGTCGGCGCCGACATCATGGCCGGGCTCGCCGTTGACGGCATGCGTGAACAGAAGCTCGGGCTGGTCAAGTTTTTGAAGAAGGAGGCGGGCGCGAAACGGTAAACGGCATCCGCCTTTCGCGTCTCGGCCTGTGCACTTGACTGTTGTAAGCTTGGATAAAAGAGACGAAAACCAGTGTCAGAAACCAACGGTCTGAATCGCAGGGAGTTCGTCAAGACAGCGGGCACCGCCGCCGCGACGCTCGTGCTGGGCGGCACTGCCCACGCGGCGTCGCCGCTTGCGCGCCGCCGCTACGCCATCGTCGGCACGGGCGAACGCTCCTCGGGCATGTGGGGGCGCGACCTCGCCCAGAAGTACTCCGACGTGCTTGAGTTCGTCGGCCTCTGCGACATCAACCCCAAGCGCGCGCAGGCGGCGCGCGAGCTGATCGGCGTTGACTGCCCCACCTACTCGAACTTCGACGAGATGATGGACAGGTCGAAGCCGGACCTCCTGATGGTGACGACCGTGGACGGCTTCCACCGCGACTACATCGTCCGCGGGTTGGAGCGCGGCGTGGACGTGATGACCGAGAAGCCGATGACGACCGACGAGGTGAAGTGCCAGGACATCCTCGACGCCGAGAAGAAGGCGCAGAAGAAGATCGTCGTCACCTTCAACTACCGCTACGCGCCGAAGCACCAGAAGATCAAAGAGATTCTCCTCTCGGGCGTACTCGGCCGCATCATCTCGGTGGACTTCAGCTGGTATCTCGACACGAGCCACGGCGCGGACTACTTCCGCCGCTGGCACCGCCTGAAGCGGGGCGGCGGGAGCCTCTGGGTGCACAAGGCGACGCACCACTTCGACCTCGTCAACTGGTGGCTGGGCGCCGACCCCGTCGAGGTCGCGGCGCAGGGCAGCCTTGAGGTCTACGGGAGCAAAGGCCCGTTCCGTCACACGAACTGCCGCCCGTGCCCGCACAAGTCGGAGTGCCGTTTCTATTACGACATGACGAAGGACGCGAAGCGGATGAAGCTCTACGCCTCGGCCGAGGACGTGGACGGCTACTACCGCGACGGCTGCGTCTTCCGCGAGGACGTTGACATCTACGACTCGATGGCGGCCACGGTGAAGTACTCGAACGGCGTGCACATGAGCTACTCGCTCAACGCCGCCATGCCGATTGAAGGTTATCGTGTGGCCTTCAACGGCGAGCTGGGCCGCCTCGAAGTGCGCGACTACGAGCGCCAGCCGTGGGCGGTCGCCGAAGAGTCCGAGATGTACATCATCAAGAGCGGCAAGACCGGCGCCGTCGGCGAGCGCGTCAAGGTCGAGCTGCCTAGGGCCGAGGGCGGCCACGGCGGCGGCGACGACCGCCTCCGCGACCTCATCTTCCGCAAGACGCAGGTGCCCGACTACATGCGCCTGCCCGACTCGCGCGCGGGCGCGATGTCCTGCCTGACGGGCATCGCCGCGCGCAAGAGCATCGAGCAGAAGCAGCCGATCAAGATCGCGGACTTAGTCCGGCTGTGAGTGAGCCGAACGGGATTCGTGTGCGTCCGAGCGACGGCCGTCCGTCGCCGCGTAGCGGCAGAATGAATTTAGCCGGGCGTTTCAACGCCCGGTCACGCGAGACGAAGATGCCGCGTCGCGTCAGCGACGCCTGAGCAACGTTCGTGGCGTTCAATCGTCGCTGACGCGACGCGGCACACGCCGCCGCATTTCCCCGGCCTTGAAAGGCCGGGCTAAATTCAAACGCCGCTCCGCGGCGGGTTGATGTTTGGCCTTTGGTTAGTTTGGAAGTCGAGTGTTGTAAGTCGTCGGCCTACACTTAAGGCCCTTTAACGTTAAGGAGAACGTCATGAGTTTGAAGCTTGAGAAGTACTCTCTAGGTGTCGGCGACCGCTTCGCGCACCAGGCGAAGGCGCAGCTGCGCGCGTGCGTGCAGGCCGCGGAGCAGGGCATCGACGTGACGCCCGTCTGGAACAAGTCCTACCGCGAGCACGGCATCGTCGGCTCCAAACCGCCCAGCGTGCTCGCCGCCGCCGAGGCCGCCGTCAAGGAGTTGGGTTGGAGTAAGTCTTTCCACGTTGACGCCGACCACATCCGCCTCGACATCGTGGACGAGTTCATCGAGACGAGCGACTTCTACACGCTCGACGTGGCCGACTCCATCGGCGAGCCCGCGTCCGAAGAGGACGTGGCGGCCTTCGTCGGGCGTCACCCCGAGCTGACCGGCCGCATCGAGATTCCCGGCATCGCCGAGCCCTTCGAGACGACGCGGGAAGAGATCGAGCGCATCGCGCGCAAGTTCCTCAAGGCCGTGCAGGACGCCGGCCGCATCTACCGCCACGTGGCTTCCGTGAAGGGCGAGGGCAACTTCATCGCCGAAGTCTCGATGGACGAGACCGACACGCCGCAGACGCCGCCCGAGCTGCTCGTCATCCTCGCCGCCATCGCCGACGAGAAGATTCCGGCGCAGACCGTCGCGCCCAAGTTCACGGGCCGCTTCAACAAGGGCGTCGATTACGTCGGCGACGTGGCGCAGTTCGAGAAGGAGTTCAACGAGGACATCGCGGTCATCAGTCACGCCGTCAAGGCTTACGAGCTGCCCCCGAACCTCAAGCTCAGCGTCCACTCGGGCAGCGACAAGTTCTCCATCTACGAGCCCATCCGCCGCGCGCTCCAGCGCACGGGCGCAGGCATCCACGTCAAGACCGCCGGCACCACCTGGCTCGAAGAGATCATCGGGCTGGCCGAGGCGGGCGGCGAGGGTCTCAAGCTCGCCAGGGAGATTTACGCGAAGGCGCTCGCAGACATCGACGCGCTGTGCGCCCCCTACGCGACCGTCATCGACATCGACCGCGCGAAGCTTCCCACGGCCGAGGAGGTCGAGGGCTGGACATCCGAGCAGTACGTCGGCGCGCTCCGCCACGAACAGTCGAACCCTCTCTACAACCCTTCCTTGCGCCAGCTCCTGCACGTCGGCTACAAGGTCGCGGCGAAGATGGGCGACCGCTACCTCGAACTTCTTGAAGCGAATGAAGAGGTGGTCGGCCGCAACGTGACCGAGAATCTCTACGACCGCCATCTCAAGCCGCTCTTCATCGGCGCGGAGGCCGCCGCGGGGATTGGGGCTGACTAAGGAAAGCGGGTCAGTACCACCTGCGGTAGCGGGTGGGTCAGGCTTACGCGTAGCGCGACCCCATCGCAGCACGAACCCGCCCGCTACCGCAGGCGGTACTGACCCGGTTACGACAGGGGACTGAAGATGAATCTGGCAGAGTTGACCAAGATGTACGACTTCACGGGTCGCACCGTCGTCGTCACGGGCGGGACGGGCGTGCTCGGGCAGGCGATGGTGCGCGCGATTGTGGGTTGCGGCGCCAACGTGGCGCTCGTGGCGCGCAACCGCGAGAAGGCCGAGCCACAGATCGCGGCGCTGGAAGGCCCCGGTCGCGCCGTCGCCTTCAAGGCCGACGTGCTCGACGCGGGCAGTCTGCGCGAGGCCGCACAGGAGGTCGTCAAGGAGTTCGGGCGCGTGGACGCTTTGCTCAACGGCGCGGGCGGCAATCATCCAGGCGCGACGACCAACCCGCAGCAGAAGTTCTTCGACCTGCCGGAGGACGCGCTGCGGTTCGTCTTCGATCTGAACATGCTCGGCACGATCATCCCGAGCCAGGTCTTCGGCCGGCAGATGGCCGAGCAGGGCGACGGCGTGATCCTCAACGTCTCTTCGATGAGTGCCGTCCGGCCGCTGACGCGCGTGCTCGGCTACTCGGCGGCGAAGGCCGGCGTCAACAGCTTTACGCAGTGGCTCGCCGTCCACCTCGCCACCGAGTACAGCCCGCGCATCCGCGTCAACGCCATCGCGCCCGGCTTCTTCCTCACCGAGCAGAACCGTTTTCTTCTGACCGACAAGGAGACCGGCTCGCTCACGCAGCGCGGGCAGAGCATCATCTCGCACACGCCGATGGGCCGCTTCGGCGAGCCCGAGGACTTGCTGGGGACTCTGCTCTGGCTGCTCTCGCCCGCGTCGGCTTTCGTCACCGGCGTGGTCGTCCCCGTTGACGGCGGCTTCTCGGCCTTCGGCGGCGTTTAGGTTGATAGTGTCAGTACCACCTGCGGTAGCGGGTGGGTCTGTGTAACACAGAGAGGCTGCATCGCGTAAGCCTGACCCACCCGCTACCGCAGGTGGTACTGACACGGTTATTTGCCACGTATTGGAGAATCGAAAGATGAGTAACGGTCTGAACATCAAGAAAGAGGGCGCGCTGGACTTCGTCTCGCTGGGCGCGCTCGTCCACCGCATCGACCCCGGCATCATCCCCTTCCGCAAGGCCACGCGCTGCGACATACACGTCTCTGGCGGCGAGTTCAACTGCGCCGCCAACCTCTCGGACGGCTTCCGGCTCAACACCGGCGTCGTCTCCGCGATGGTCAACTATCCTATCGGCGAGCTGGTCGCAGAGCGCGTCCGCGCGATGGGCGTCAAGCCTTTCTACAAGTGGTTCGAGCACGACGGCGTCCGCGGCCCCAACATCGCCGCCGTCTACAGCGACCGCGGTCACGGCGTCCGCGCGCCCGTCGTCTTCTACAACCGCTCGAACGAGGCCGCCGCGCAGTTAAAGCCCGGCGACTTCAACTGGGACGAAATCTTCGCGGGCGGCGTGCGCTGGTTCCACTCGGGCGGCATCTTCGCTGCCTTGTCGGAGACGACGGCCGAGGTCATCGTCGAGGGCATGAAGGCGGCGAAGGCCGCGGGCGCGGTCACCTCCTTCGACCTCAACTTCCGCGAGAAGCTCTGGAAGATTTCGGGCGGCGAGGGGCGCGCGGTCGAGACCGTCGCGCGCATCGTCGAGAACGTGGACGTGCTCGTCGGCAACGAGGAGGACTTGCAGAAGGGCTTAGGCATCCCGGGGCAGGACGTGACGAAGAGCTCGAAGCTCGACCCGACGGCCTTCTTCGGCATGATCGACAAGGTGGTGAAGATGCACCCGCAGGTCAAGATCGTTGCGACGACGCTGCGCGAGGTACACACGACCAACCGCCACAGTTGGGGCGCGGTGGCGTGGGTCAACGGAGAGACGTACGTCTCGCCGACGGCCGAACTCGACGTGCTCGACCGCGTGGGGGGCGGCGACGGCTTCGCCTCCGGCTTCTTCTACGGCCTTCTGTCGGGCGAATCGCCCGAGGAGTCGCTCAAACTCGGCTGGGCGCACGGCGCGCTCCTGACGACCTTCCCCGGCGACACGACAATGGCCTCGGTCGAGCAGGTGCGCGCCTTCGCCAGAGGCGGCTCCGCGCGAATCCAGCGCTAAAGGCGCGATTTCGGGCTTTTGACAAGCGAAATTGAGGCCGCGGATCGCGATACTTGGCTTCAGTATCGCGTTACTTGGCTTTAAAATCGGCTTACAGAGCTTCAGTTCTAAGCATTCTGGCTTCCGGTACGTCTGTTCTGCCTTAAAAGGCCCGTATCCGCACAGGGAGGAAACATATGAGCACCAAGCCCGCGCCTTCGACAGTGGGAAGAGGAGCGCCCGAACTCGACCTCACACCCGCGGAGTTGCGCGCCATCGTCGAGCAGGCACTACTCACGGTCGGCCCCGGCGCGCGCGTCCTCGCCATCGTCCCCGACAAGACGCGCGACGACAATACGGACTTACTCTTCCCCTTCGCCGCCGAGATTCTCAAGCAACGCGGGGCCGAACAGTTCGACGCCTTAGTCGCGCAGGGCACGCACATGCCCATGACCGACGGGGAGAAGCGCACCAAGATCGGGCTGCAAGACGGTACGCCTCTCCCGCTGCTCGGACACATCTTCGACCACCAGTGGAACCGACCCGAAGAGCTGGTTGACCTCGGGGAGTTGAGCGCGGAGCGTGTGAGTGAGTTGACCGGCGGGCTCATCAACGAATCCGTCAAGGTCAACCTCAACCGCCTGCTCGCGCCGGGCGTCTACGACACCGTGCTCATCTTCGGCGCCACCGTTCCGCACGAAGTCGCGGGCTTCGCGGGCGGCGCCAAGTACTTCTTCCCCGGCGTCGCCGGCCCCAACCTGACGCACGCGACCCACTGGCTCGGCGCGCTCGCCTCCATCGAGAACATCATCGGCCGCGTCGAGACGCCCACGCGCCACATGATCGAGGCCGCCGCCGACCTCGTCCCCGCGCGCATCATCTCGCTCAACTCGGTCGTCACGCGCACCGAGGATGAACGCCTGCGCACGCACGCACTCTTCTGCGGCGACTTCCGCGAAGCCTTCCGGCGCGCGTCCGAAGTCAGCCGGCAGGTTCACATCAAGTACACGGGTCGCAAGTACAGGCGCGTCGTCGCGCTCCTCGACGAGCACTACGACGAGCTTTGGGTCGGCGGGAAGGCGAGCTACAAGCTCGGCGGCATCATCGAGGAGGGCGGCGAACTCATCATCTACGCCCCGCACCTGCACACCATCTCCGAGACGCACGGCCTTCTGATTGAGAAGTACGGCTACGCCCCCATCGACCGCGTGCGTGAGATGGTCGCGCTCTCGACCGAGCTGCGCTCGAACCTCGCCGTCGCCGCGCACCTCGCGCACGTCTCCTACGCGGGCTCGCGCGACGAGTCAGGCAAAGTCATCCCGCGCTACACCATCACGATGGCCTCCGCGCTCGACGAGGCCACCTGCCGCCGCGTCAACCTCGGCTTCATGGATCATCGGCAGTTCCGCCGCGAGGACTACGACGGAGACCCGGACACACTCGTCGTCGAACGCGCCGGCCGCGACCTTTACCTAGTCGAACCACACTAATTGAGAGTCAGCTTCGTAGAGCTTCAACAAACTTTACGGCGCGCCCTGCTCAAGGTCGGCTTCGAGCAAGGGCGCGCCGAGCTGTGTGCGTGCCTCTTCGCCGAGACAGACCTTGACGGAGTCTACACGCACGGCCTTAAACGCTTCCCGCGCTTTCTGGAGATGATCGGCAAGGGGTTGATTGACGTTTCCGCGGGCGCGGCCTGCGTCGAGGCACAGGGCGCGCTTGAGCGTTGGGACGGACGTTCCGGCGCGGGCAATCTGAACGCTCACGCGTCGATGGCGAGGGCGGTCGAGTTGTCACGTCAGAACGGCGTGGGCTGTGTGGCTTTGAGGAACACGAACCACTGGATGCGCGGCGGGAGTTACGGCTGGCAGGCGGCCGGAGCGGGGGCGCTCGCCTTCTGTTGGACGAACACTCTGCCGAACCTCCCGCCGTGGGGCTCCGCGCGTCCTCTGCTCGGCAACAATCCGCTCGTCATCGCCGTGCCGCGTCCTGCGGGACACGTCGTGCTCGACATGGCGATGTCACAGTTCTCTTACGGCGCGCTCGCCGCCTACCGCGCGCGCGGCGAGCAGCTACCGGTTGACGGCGGCTTCGATTCGGAAGGCCGTCTCGTGCGTGACCCTGCTGCAATCGAAGCATCGGGAAGACCTCTGCCCATCGGCTTCTGGAAGGGCTCGGGCCTTGCGCTCCTCCTGGACATGGCCGCGGCGCTCCTCACGGGCGGGCTCGCCACGCACCAGATTCCTCCCGACCCTTTGGAAGAGACGCGCCTCTCGCAAGTCTTCCTCGCCTTCGACCTCGCACGGCTCGGAGGGGTGGAGGCTGCCGCACGCATCGCCGACGACATCGTCAGGAGTCTACAAGTGGACGAGGGCGTGCGTTACCCGGGCGAGAGGACTATACAAATCAGGCGCGAGAATATGGAGAAGGGCATTCCGGTCGAGCCTGAAGTTTGGGAGACGGTGAAAACAGCGCTGTAACCGTTAAGCGAGCGGGGCGGGTGGCAGTCCAAACAATTAACAGGGATGGACAGGATGGGTAGGATAAAGATTTAAACCCTTATCCAATCCATCCTGCCCATCCCTGTTAATTCATTTCCCGCCAGCCGACCCGCTCGTTGTACTGTCTGGCTATGGCTTCTGAGGTTTTGCCTGGGGCATGGCCTTTGCCGGGGGCGGTGGCAGGGGCTTGTCGAAGACTTTGATGAGGATCATCGCGAAGTCCTTGCCGACGGTGCTCCGCATGTGCGGCGTGCCGCGCGGGACGACGATAAGGTCGCCCTTCTTCACGTCGAAGTTCTGGCCGCCCTCGATGCGCGGCCCGCGCCACTCGCCGGGCTCGACCTCCTTCGGCGTCTCCAACTTCCCGCCGAGCGTGAGCGTCGCCGAACCTTCGATCACGTAGTAAACGTCGTCCGACGCATCGTGTATCTCGCCCGAGGCGGCCGCGTGGTTGCTCTCGTGCTGGACGGCGACGCGCAGCTCCATCCCCTCACCGCCGATGACCTCCTCGACCTTGTTGTCCGGGTGCAGCTTGTGCAGGACATCATCGACCGTCTGGCCGGTCATCACCACGAACGGCCTGATGGGGCTGCTCGGGCCGCGCTCCGTCGTGGTGCGCGCGGTCGTCTGCGCCGAAGCGCCCGCCGCGACCGACGCCGCAAAGACCAACGCATAGACCGCGTTTCTAAAGTTGATGCTCTTTATCATGACTCTATTTAACCTCCGTGGTGACGTACGCAGGGCCTGCGACGTGATAGATCAGCTCCAGCACTTCCGAGACCGTCTGGCCGAAACGGCCGTCGATGCGCGGCGGCCGTCCTTCGACGACCGCCTGCGCGAAGTCTTCGATCAACGGTTGGTGCAGGTTCGGATGGGGCGCGTGAGCCTCGATGCGTTCGCCGCCGCCCGACCTGATCCTGAGCGTCCCTTCATTCAGCACCTCGGCGCGGACGGAGCCTTCGCTTCCGAAAATCTCCAGCGTGTCCTGCGGCTCGCGCGCGGCGTGCGTGACCGAGAGGACGGCCTGTGTGCCGCTCTCAAACTGTAAGACGGCGCAGATCGTGTCTTCCACCTCACGCCGGAAGAGGACGTTTCCGCCGACGGCTCTGACATTCAAGAGCTTCCCGAACATGCTGAGCAGCAGCTCGATGCGGTGGCAGCCGAAGTCCATCATCGGCCCGCCGCCCGAACGTTGTTTGTCGAGCAGCCAGCGCCGCGGGTTGTCGGGCGCGGGGTCGAAGCGCTCGAAGGCATTGACCTGCGCGACGACCGGCACGCCGATCTCGCCCGATTCAAGCAGCTCGCGGACGCGCTCGACCGCCGGGTAGAAGCGCCGATAGTATGCGACGCCGAGCAGCACGCCGTTGGCCTCGGCCGCCGCGTTCATGCGCTCGCATTCCGCCGCCGTCAAAGCCAGAGGCTTCTCACACAGGACGTGCCTGCCTGCCTCCGCGGCCGCGACCGCCTGCTCCGCGTGCAGGTAGACGGGCGTCGAGACGTAGACGGCTTCGACCGCCGGGTCTTTGACCAGCTCACGCCAGTCGGCGTGCCACCCCTGCGCGCCGAACTCCTTCGCGAAGGACTCCGCCCGCGTCGCGTCGGCACGGCTGACGGCGACCAGCTCGCAGTTCTCCAGTGTGCGCAGCGCCGGGGCCACGCGCTTGCGCGCGATGTCACCGCAGCCGATGAGACCCCAACCGACTCGACGCGTCAACGGCTCTGCTCCAACAGCCACGCGGCGAGGTCTTGCGCCGCCTTGTAGTTGTCGTACTCGGGCGGGAGCTTGCGCCCGTCCGTGTACTCGTTGTAGAGCCACGGGTCGCCGACGGCGAAGACCGTCCCGCGCCCGTACTTGGCGACCGCCATCACCACGTCGCCGTTGTGGTCGAGCACCGACGCGGCCGGCTTCGCGAGCGCGAGCGTCGAAAGCTCTTTGAGGTAGAGCGCGCGCGCAGTCTTAAAGATCGAGTGGCCGGCCGGGACTTTGATTAACCCCTCGACGAAGTTGTCCTTCTGCACGCGGTTCTTGCTGTCCTTATTGAACTGGATGCCGAACTCTTTCGCGAGCGTGTTGAAGTGGTCGAACTCTGCGTTGCCCACGTCGTTCCCCATCAGAAGGAGCACGCCGCCCGCCTTGACCCAGTCCGCGACGGCCTTGACGTGCGCGGGCTCGACGAAGTTAGGCTTCTCGGTCTCGGTCTCAGTGTCCGGATCGACGATGATGTAAACGGCGGCGCCCTTCAAGTTCTGCGCGGTCGGCGCATAGCGCAGAGCGTCTGTGCGCGCGCCGAGGTTGCTGAAGACGTGGCCGAAGAGAGAGAAGCCGCCGTTGTCCATCTCCTCCCACTTGTAGTGCCACGTGTAGGGTCGCCCGGCCGCGTCCTTCTTCCACTCGTTGTTGAAGTAGTAGTCGAGCACAACCCGCTTGCCGCGCGCCGAGGCGACGCGACTATTCGCGGCCTCCATCTCCGCCGCCGACATCAGGAACGCGCCCACACCCTTCATGTCGTTGGTGACGACCTTCTCGCTCAGGTAATACTGATAGCTGCCGTCGCGGTAAGGGTTTCCACCCAGGCCCGCGACGCTGACCGTCCCTTTGAAGTTGACGCCGCCGCCCTGCGCCTCTTCCACGAACTGGCGCTGCATGCCGGCCCAGCCTTTCTGCGCGACCTTCAAATACGACTCCGGCAGGTAGCCCAGACGCACCGCCTTCGCCAGCGAGTAGACGAACATCGCCGCGGCCGAAGACTCAAGGTAATTGCCCTTCGCGCCGGCCTTGTCCAAGACCTCATACCAGAGTCCCGACTTCGGCTCCTGGTACTTCTCGATGGCGGTACCCAGCCGGCCGAGGATCGCGAGCAGCTCGGCCCGCTTCGGGTGGTCGGCGGGGAAGTGTTCGAGCGTGTCCACCAGCGCCATCGCGTACCAGCCCACCGCACGCCCCCAGAAGTTGGGCGACCGGCCCGTGCTCTTGTCGGCCCAGCGCTGCTGCTTCGACTCGTCCCAGCCGTGGTAGAGCAGTCCGGTCTTCGCGTCGCGCGAGTGCGTCTCCATCAGGATGAACTGCTTGGCGATGTCGTCGAACGCCTCGGGCTCGTTGAAGGTCTCGGCGTACTCGGCGTAGAAGGGCTCGCCCATGTAGAGCCCGTCGAGCCACATCTGCGAGGGATAGACCTTCTTGTGCCAGAAGCCGCCCTCGGACGTGCGCGGGTGTTTGCGCAACTGCTCGCGCAGCAGGGCCGCGGCCTTTCGGTACTTCTCCTGCCCCGTCACCTTGTAGAGCGTCAGCAGGTTCCGGCCCGAGAGCACGTTGTCGATGTTGAAGTCATCCAGCTTGTACGTCTTGATGGTGCCGTCGTCGGCAATAAACTTGTCGGTCTGGCGCTGGATGTAGTTGAAGTAACGCCCGTCACCCGTGTTGAGCCAGACGGCCTCGATGCCTTTGAGCAGCACGCCCCTCTCGTAACCCCAGCGTTCGGGGCGCGTCGGGTCACTCGACATCGAGTCCTTCCAGACCGTCATGACGGTCGTCGCCATCCGCTCGGAGACCGGCGCGGGCGTCTGCCCGAGCGCCGCGCTGGCGCCGGCGGAAATGATGAAGAGAGCTACGATTAACTTAGCCTTGAGATTCAAAGGGACATCCTCCGTCAGCAACTTTACCTTGTGTGTTTATGACCAATCCGCGAGTCCGGACTTTTCACAGCCCTACTTGCAAAAGACCAATAATCTTGAAGTGGTTAGACCTTTATGTACGAGTACGGAATAAAACATTCGACAAATCGAAATTTTGTCTGTAGAATGCGCCGTCAGTGAAAACGCCCGGCAGATTGATTTTACCGAGCCGTACAATCCTCCCCGCCGTGGTCAATATAAATTTTCAACAGGACAAATGGTATGACCGATTTAAGTAACGAGATGTTCAAGACCATCGACCCGGAACGTCGCGGCACGACCTCGGAAGAGGTCATCTCGCAGCTCCGCGAGATGATTCACCGCGGCGACCTCCGCCCCGGCGACCGCCTCCCGCCCGAGCGCGACCTTGCCAAGATGCTCGGCGTCAGCCGCCCGACCCTGCGTGCCGGCATCCGCTCGCTCGCGGCCGTGGGCGTCCTGCAATCACGTCAGGGCGCGGGCACCTTCGTCGTCAAGGCCGACGGGCCGCCCTCGCTCGACAGCAGCCCCCTGCGCCTGATGGCCTCGCTCCACGGTTTCACCTCGGCCGAGATGTTCGAGGCCCGACAGGCGCTTGAGATGGCCGTCGCGGGGCTCGCCGCCGAGCGCGCCACCCCCGACCAGATGGCGACGATGTCCGAAGAGGTGGCCGGCATGTTCGCCTCGCTCGACGACCCCGAGCAGTTCCTCGTCCACGACGTGCGCTTCCACCAGACCGTCGCCGCCGCCTCGGGCAACCGCATCCTGACGTCTTTGATGAACATGGTGGCGACGATTCTCTTCGACACGCGCATCAAGACCGTCAAGCGCGAGACCGACCTCAAGGAGTCGGCCGAGATGCATCGCCACGTCTACCGCGCCATCCGCGAGCACGACCCGGAGGCCGCCCGCCACGCCATGAGCGCGCACCTCTCGAAGGCGCAGAGGGCCTGGGAGTCGGAGGTCGAGGAACCGAACGGCCACCACGCCGAAGGCCCTGATTCAAACAACTCCGACGGCAACGGCGCCGGCCTCGCGCCCTAACGCGCGACGCGGGCGCCGCCGCCCTTCAACACCTTTTCAACTTCCGAGAGCGTCGCCATCGTCGTGTCGCCCGGCGTGGTCATCGCGAGCGCGCCGTGCGCCGCGCCACACTCGACCGCCCACTGCGGCCCGCGACCCGTCAGGAAACCGTAGATCAAACCCGAGGCGAACGAGTCGCCGCCGCCGACGCGGTCGAAGACTTCGAGACTCTCGCGCGTCTGCGACTGGTAGAGTTCGCCGCCCGCGTAGCAGACCGCGCCCCAGTCGTTGACGGTCGCGGTCTTCGCGTTTCTGAGAGTCGTCGCGACCACTTTAAAGTTGTCGAACTCGCCGACGGCGCGCTCGATCATCTTTCGAAAGTTGCCCACGTCGAGCTTCGAGTGATGCTCGTCCAGCCCCTCGACCTCAAACCCGAGGCAGGCCGTGAAGTCCTCTTCGTTCCCGATCATCACGTCCACCAGCGACGCCAGTTCGCGGTTGACCTCACGCGCGCGCTGCTTCCCGCCGATGGACTTCCAGAGCGAGTCGCGGTAGTTCAGGTCGTAAGAGATGACGGTGCCGTGCCTCTTCGCCGCCTGCATCGCCTCGCGCGCGACGGCCGGCGTCGTCTCGGAGAGCGCGCAGAAGATGCCGCCGGTGTGGAACCAGCGCGCGCCCTCGCGCCCGAAGACCTCTTCCCAGTCGATGTCGCCGGGCCTGAGCTGTGAGACGGCCGTGTGCCCGCGGTCTGAGCACCCTAAGGCGGCGCGCACGCCGAAGCCGCGCTCGGTGAAGTTCAGACCGTTGCGCACCTCGCGCCCGACGCCGTCGTACTTGCGCCAGAGGACGTGCGACTGGTCAACGCCGCCCTGATAAATCAAGTCCTGCACGAGCCGTCCGACGGGGTTATCCGCCAACGCCGTGACGACCGCCGCGTCGAGGCCGAAGCAGCGCTTCAAGCCCCGCGCGACGTTGTACTCGCCGCCGCCCTCCCAGACCTGAAACGTGCGCGTCGTGTGGACTCGCCCCTCGCCCGGGTCGAGCCGGAGCATCACCTCGCCCAGGGAGACAACGTCCCAGCGGCAGTCCGTCTTCGGCTTGACGTTCAGCACTTCAGCCATCGCTTACGCCTCTGCCGCCGCGGCCTCGACCGCTGCCGGCTGGAGCCGCGGCGCGAGCAGGTGTATGACGAGGAGCGCGACGAGATACGCGCAGCCCGCGATCATGAAGATGGGGTAGTACGAGCCGGTGTACTGGAGGATGAGGCCGACCGTGGTCGCGATCAGCATCCCGCCGACCGAGCCGGCCATGCCGCCGATACCGACCACCGAGCCGACCGCGCGCCGCGGGAACATGTCGGAGGCCATCGTGAAGATGTTCGCGCTCCAGCCCTGGTGCGCCGCCGCCGCTAAGGAGACGAGCCCGACAGCCACCCAAAGGTTCGACGCATGGGCGGCGAAGACAATCGGCACGACCGCGACGGCGCAGATGAGCATCGCCACCTTGCGCGCCTTGTTGACCGTCCACCCGTGCTTGATGAGTGTGCCCGAGAGCCACCCGCCGCCGATGGAGCCGATGTCGGCCGCGACGTAGATGACGACCAGGGGCAGACCGATCTGCGTAATGTTCAGCCCGTAGTTAGTGTTGAGGAACTTCGGCAGCCAGAAGAGGTAGACCCACCAGATGGGGTCGGTCAGAAACTTGCCGAGGGCAAACGCCCAAGTCTGCCGGTGCGGGAGGAGACGGCTCCACGGAATCTTCGTCGTCGGCTCGACCGGGTCGGACTGGATGTGCGCCAGCTCGGCCGGCGAGAGCTTGGGGTGCTCCTCTGGGCGCCGGTAGACCATCAGCCAGAAGACGAGCCACATGAAGCCGAGGGTGCCTGTGATGATGAAAGCCAACTGCCAGCCGTACGTCACGGCGATGTAAGGCACGGCGAGCGGCGCGACGATGGCGCCGACGTTCGACCCCGAGTTGAAGATGCCGGTGGCGAGCGCGCGCTCCTTCTTCGGGAACCACTCGGCCACGGTCTTAATCGAAGCGGGGAAGTTGCCCGCCTCGCCCAGGCCCAGGAAGAAGCGCGCGACGCCGAAGCCGAAGGCCGAGCGGGCCAGCGCGTGACACATCGCCGCGACCGACCAGAAGGTGATGGCGCCCGAGAAGCCCTTACGCGTCCCGAACCTGTCCATCAGGCGGCCGACGACGAGCAGCCCGATGGCGTACGCGGCCTGGAAGGCCGTATTGACGTAGCCGTACTCCGCCTCGTTCCAGCCGATGGTGTGCTTGAAGCCGTCGTCGGTGGCGAGGATGCCGAGCACCTGCCGGTCCACGTAATTAATCGTGGTCGCGAAGAAGAGGAGCGCGCAGATGACCCAGCGGTAACGTCCGATGCGGCCCCCGATTCCTTCGGCCGCGGCGAAGGCGGCCCCCGTCACGCTCGCGCCCGCCGACTGCGGAGGTGCAACCTCCGACTGCGACTTCGGGTAAGCGGTTTCTTTGACCGGTTTGCTTATCTCGCTCATATTCTTTTCTCGCAATAAGGGAAGGTTTAACCCCGCACCCGTGCGTTCAGAGGGACAGCACGTCGGGCGAAAAGTATTCGCGCCCTCCAACTCGGGCGTGGATTCGGGGCCAATCGGGGGTTGTGGTTATTACGTCTACACCTTCGGCCGAGGCGATGCAAGTCTCCTCGGCCTTCGAGCCCGTGACCGTCGGGTTCCATGCGAAAGTCTGGTGCGTCTGCACCGTCTCGGCACTCGCCGGGTGCGCCACCCAGTCGCGCGTGCGGTAGCCGGCCGCGCCGCCCTGATGATGCAGACGCTCCTCGCCGGGAAAGCCTTCCTCGGCGTAAGCGTCCGCCGCGACCTGAAACAACTCCGAGCCGACAGCGCCGGGCCGCGTCGCCGCCCAGAGCTTAGCGTTGACCCGCGCCGACGCGTTCATACGGCGCCGTAACTCTTCCGGCACCTCGCCCGCGCAGACGATGCGAGAGAGCGAAGCGATCAGGCCGTGACGGCGCGCGCAGCTGACCAGCATCAAGACACGTTCCCAGCTCTTCTCCGTCGGGACGGGGTGCCTGAACTTCGCGATGCGTTCGTCCGCCGCGACCAGCGTCACGACCGAACGCATCCCGCGCGCCGCCATCGCGTCGCTCACGCGTCGCGCAATCTGTTGCTCAGACTGACCCGGCGTGCACGACCTCGCCACCAAGCCCAGAGCCTCGCCCGCATCACGCCCGAGTTGCCTGACCCTCTCCAACTCCGGCGGCGTGAGTTGATAACGGCAACGCGAGACGGCGCCGTCGATGGGCTTCACGCTCGCGCCGACGGGCAAGTCCGAGCCGAGCCCGACGCCTCTCCCTAACACTTTCGTCGCAAGGTCTGCGAGGAACGTCGGAGCAGCCTTCTCCTCTTCCCAGCCGTACTCGACCGGCTCGAAGTCCGCGCCCGCCAGCTCCTCTTCCAGGAGTCGCCCCATCTCGATGCGGCTCGCGAGCACATAACGCTTCCCGTCCGCGCGGACGAGAAGCGAGCATGCGCCCTGCTCACGGCTCGCGTCGATGCCGTTGTTGCCCCCGGCCGTCAGCCAGGCGAAATTCGGCTGCGCGACCAGCACCACGCCGCCCAACCCCTCGGCCGCCAGCATCCGCGACAGACGCCCGGTCTTCTCTGCTATCTCAGCCTGCTTGTCCATGAGATTAAAGCCGTGACGAGTTCAACTTTAGTGGTTAACTCCGCTCGCGAGGAAGCCTCCGTCCACGGCGATGATCTCGCCGGTGACAAAGCTCGATGCTTCGGAGGCGAGGAAGACGGCGGCGCCGGCCAGCTCTTCGACCTTGCCGAAGCGACCCATCGGCGTCCGGAGCAGCAGCTCGCGGCCGCGTTCAGTCCCGTCGAGCAGGTGTTGGTTCAAATTCGTGCGAAAGACGCCCGGCGCGATGGCGTTGACGTTGACGCCGCTCCGGGCCCACTCGACCGCCAGAGACTTGGTCAGCGAAGCGACCGCGGCCTTACTCGCTGAGTAGGCCGCGACCTCGGCCAGCGCGACGAAAGAGGAGAGCGAGGCGATATTGATGACACGCCCGTAGCCACGCTCAAGCATGTGCTGGCCGAACAACTGGCAGGCGCGCAGCGTCCCCGTCAGGTTCGTCTCGATGACCTCCGCCCAATCCTCCTCTTTAAAATTGACGGTCGGCGCGCGAATTGTGCGACCGGCCGAGTTGACCAGGATGTCCACCTTCCCGAAGGCCGCGAGGGCAGACTCAAGCACCTCGCGGACGGAGTCTCGCACCGACACGTCCGATGTCATTCGCAGCGTCCGTCGTCCGAGCCCTTCCAGTTCGGCGGCCACCGCCTCGACGCGCTCGCCGCGCCGGGAGGTAGCCACCACGTCGGCGCCGGCCTCCGCCAGCCCGTGCGCGATGGCGCGGCCGATGCCGGACGTGCCTCCGAACACCACCGCCACCCTGCCGCCGAGTTCGAAAGGGGCGTAGCTCATCTGCTCAATTCTAACCGGTCTCCACAGCCTCTCCGTGGAGGGGCTTGGGCCTCGCGTTAGTGAATCCGTACAGGCCGACCTGCTACGCGGGGAAACGACGGCCTCGGGCTTGGTACAAATTTTTAAGAAGGTAATACCAATTAACCGGCTAGCGGTTATTGTGTAACACCACTCCGCAATTGCTGTCAAGTCTATTTCCGGCGAGCCTCTCCATTTTCTCCGATGATTTCCGGAGTTATTGTAATTTTCCTTGCCTTACCAATCTTGTTTATGGTAAATACTGTTCTCGCGCTCATTAAGTGGTTAGACCACTCACCCGGAATTTGCATCTAAGTATCGGCTCTGAGCGGAGAGGCAATCCTCTCCAAGATCGTTTTCAACAAGAGGGAAGGGGTAAGTTTTGTCAGCTCCCAAACAGAATCAGTTCGTGAGAAGGGTCGTGGGCGGCAACGTCTGGCTCGGCCGCGCAGGCGCCGAGACGGAAGCCGTGCAGGTGCGTCCCATCGATTATGAAGTCCTGCCGGATGAGGAGTCGGTCGGCCGCGCGCAGTGGGAAGAGATTCAGCGCGTGGCGCGCGAGAAGGAGGGCGACATCGTCATCATCCTGCTCGGCGGTCGCGGCCAGCAGGCCATGTACAAACAGGTCGCGGAGATCGCACGCACCGCGGAGGCAGACGAAGTGCTCGGCCGCCTGCACGTCTTCACACAGGACGCGCTCGCGCCGATGCGCATGGACAACGGCCTCAGCTTCGTGCGCGACTTCGAGCGCCTGCTCGGCGAAGAGTTCTTCAGGAAGGTCAAGAGCTTCACGTCGATGCGCACGGACTCGGACGACCTCGAAGGCGAGCTGGTACGCTACCTTGAGAAGCTCGACACACTGGGCGGCATCGACATCTTCTTCCTCGGGATGGGGCCGGAGCCGGGCGAGGCTTCGCACCTCGCCTACATTAAGCCGGGCTCGGGCGCGGCCGCGGGCGACCTCGCCGGCATCATTCCTATCTCGCCCAGCATCCTCGAACACCACATCAGCAAGTTTAAGGTCGGCGGGAGCCGTGTCACGCCCGAGGACGAAGCGGAGTGTCGCGTGGCCTCTTCTATTTTGACTCTGGGGCCGGCGGCCATCCTCGGCGCGCGGCGCATCGTGCAATCCATCGTTGACGCCTCGACCTCTCCGGCCAAGCCCGCGAGCTACAGGCGTCTGATCGGGACGGAGATATCAGACGACTCGTCCGAGCGCGCGCGACAGCTCGACGAGAACCCGGGGCTCTGGCTGCGGCTCCACCCGAACGTGCGCTCGCTCATCCTGCCGGACGTGCTTCAAGCCTGAAGGGCTTGGACGGAAGTAAGTATTTAAGATGCCCAGCACCACCTCGACCCAGGCCCCGCCCATCGGCGACTACGCGATCATTGTCTCTCCGGAAGACAACCTCGCGGTCGTGAAGGAGCAGACCGCGCCGGGGCTTGAGTTGGCACTGCCGGGCGGGCGCGTCATCCGCGTCAACGACTCGGTGCCTCCCGGCCACCGCTTCGCCACACGCGACATTCCCACGGGCGAGTTTGTCCTCCAGTACGGCCACCCCATCGGCACGAGCCTCGGCATACGTGAGGGCGACTACATCTCTCACGCGAACATGACGGACGACGTGCCGGTCGTCCGCGACCTGCCCGAAGACCTTTACAACCCGGCGCCCGCATACATACCCGAGCCTCTGCGCGCGACCTTCAAAGGCTTCCGCCGCCCGGACGGTCGCGTCGGCACGCGCAACTTCGTCCTCGTCGTCCCGACCTCGATGTGCGCGAGCCACGAGGCACAGCAGATCGCACTGATGGCGGAGTTCCTCCACTACAAGCGCGAGCGCTACCCGAACGTGGACGGCGTCGTCGCCATCCCGCACAACAAGGGCTGCGGCTGCCAGGACGGCTCGACCCTCGACGTGATGCTGCGCACGCTCTCGAACTATGCCGACCACCCGAATGTCGGCGGCGTGGTCTTGTTGGATTTGGGCTGCGAGAAGACGAACCTCGCGCGCGTCGAAAAATATCTGCTGAAGCGCGAGAAGGTCTTCGACAAGCCGGTCGCCAAGATCGGGATTCAGGAAGTGGGCGGCACGCAGGCGGCCATCGAGCAGGGTTTAAAAGAGGTCGAGCGGATGCTCCCCGAGGTCAACCGCATCGAGCGCGAAGAATGTCCCGTGAGCGAGCTGGTACTCGGCGTCAAGTGCGGCGGCTCCGACGGCCTGTCTGGCATCTCCGCCAACCCGAGCCTCGGGCGCGCGGCCGACACGCTCGTGCGCTCGGGCGGCACGGTGCTCATCACAGAGGTGCCCGAGTTCTGCGGCGCCGAGCACATCATCGCGCACCGCGCGAAAGACGCGGCGACCGGCCGCGCCGTCTACCGGATGATCGACTGGTATAAAGAGTACGCTTCGAAGTTCGGGGCCGTGCTCAACCAGAACCCGAGCCCCGGCAATGTCGCCGGCGGCCTGCTCAACATCACCATCAAGTCGCTCGGAGCGATGTCGAAGGCAGGCACGACGCGCGTCGAGGGAGTCGTCGAATACGCGGAGACGCCGAAAGGGAAGGGCCTGCACCTGATGCAGGGGCCGGGCTACGACCAGGAGTCCACGCCGGGTCTGGTCGCGGCCGGCGCGACCGTCGTTGTCTTCACGACGGGCCGCGGGACGACCATCGGGAATGCCATCACGCCCGTCATCAAGCTCGCCTCCAACGACGCCGTCTACAAACGCATGTCGCGTGACATAGACCTCTCGGCCGGCGGCGTCCTCGACGGCACCGAGACCATCGACGAGGTCGGCGCGCGCGTCTTCGAGCACGTCGTCCGGGTCGCCGGCGGCGAGGTGCTGGCCCTCGCCGAAGAGCACAAGCACAGGGAGTTCCAGTTCTGGGCCGAACAGACCGTCTCGCTGTAATGCCAGGCATCGAGGAAGCCGGCGTACAAGAGTATAGGGAACAGCCAATAATGCCAATCCGGAAAGACTCTGCGTTGCCAATAGCCGTCATCGATGCGCCGGAACCGCGGCCGCAAGTCAACGCGCACGAGCCGCAGAGCCCGGCCAAAGCGACGTTGATGCTTTTGCGATTGCTGCGGGCGGCCCAGCCCGTCTCGCGTGCGGAACTGGCGCGCCGCGTGGGCGTCAATCGCAGCACGGTCACCGACGCCTTCAAACAACTGATTGCGGCCGGCGTCGTGCGCGAAGAGCCTTTGCAACAGCCGGCGCCCGGCGAGAGCCGCGCTCTCGGACGCCCCGCTCTCGCGCTCTCCTTTAACGAAGGGTTCGGCTACTTCGTCGGGGTCAACGTCGGCGTGCGTCGCTCGACAGTCGGGCTGGCCACGCTGACGGGTCAGGTCTTCGCGGAGGAAGAGTTCGAGACGCCTCCCAACCCTTCCGACGCGCTCGCTTTAGTTCGAACCACAGTCACCAGGCTCTGCCAACAGGCGCGGGGTCAGAGGCTGAGGGCGATAGGCGTGAGCGTCCCCGGGCCGGCGGACGCAGCGCGCGAGCGGATCGTCTACGCGCCGCATCTCGGCTGGCTGGACATCGACGTGGCCGGTGCACTTCGGTTCGACGCGGAAGGCCGCCCCAGTCTCGCGGGCGAGCGCGTCCGCGTCGTCGTCGAGAACGACGCCACCGCCGCCGCGATCTACGAGCTGCGCCTGCGCCTGGGGCGTGACGAGTCGGAGCGTCTGGACGATTTTGTACTGGTGAGGTCGGGCACGGGGCTCGGCGTCGGGCTGGTGCTCGGCGGCGAAGTCTTCCGCGGCGACGCGGTCGGCGAGGGGCTCGCGGGCGAGTTCGGGCACATGACGATAGTCGCGGGCGGCAAGCCCTGCGTCTGCGGTAACCGCGGCTGCTGGGAACGCTACGCTTCGGCGCCGGCCGCCGCCGCGCTCTACATGGGCGAGCGTGTGCAGTTAGGGGCACAGCAGGCCCCTCGCTTCGTCGAGATCGTGGCGCGCGCGGAGGGCGGCGAGTTGCGTGCGCAGAGGACTTTGGAACGCGTCGGCGAATACCTCGGCATCGGCATCGGCAACGTGATCATGGGGCTCGGCGTGACGCGCGTGATCGTGAGCGGCCGACTCGTCTACGGCTGGAAGTTCATGCGCGAGCAGATTCACAACGCGGTCGCGCAGAGCATGGCCGGCCGTCTCCACGGCTGGTCGGTCGAGCCCGGCGAGGCCACCGGCGCCGGCCTCGGCGGGGCGCTTGAAGTCGCGGCCGAAGGCTTCATCACCTCTGGACTCGTCTGAACCGATGCGTCGCTTACTTCACATCATACTCGCACTGCTGGCCCTCTCCCTCTGCCATGCGGCGACGCGCGCGCAGGCAACGCCTGTCTCCAAAGTCTGGGTCGCCGACAACGGCGACGGGACGTATAAGAACCCTGTCATCCACGCGGACTTCTCCGACCCGGACGCGGTGCGCGTGGGCGACGACTTCTACCTGACGGCGTCGAGTTTCAACTCGATTCCGGGGCTGCCCGTCCTTAAATCGAAAGACCTCGTCAACTGGACTGTCATCGGCTACGCACTGAGACGACAGCCACCTTTTGACGTTTTCGACAGGCCGCAGCACGGCAACGGCGTCTGGGCGCCCGCGATTCGCTACCACGAAGGCGAGTTCTACATCTACTACCCGGACCCCGACCGTGGCATCTACGTCGTCAAGGCGAAGGACGCGGCCGGGCCGTGGTCGGAGCCTCTGCTCGTCAAAGAGGCGAAGGGTTGGATCGACCCTTGCCCGCTTTGGGACGACGACGGGCGCGCGTACCTCGTGACGGGCGTCGCGGCCAGCCGCTCGGGCGTGAAGAGTATTCTCGTCGTCAGCCGCATGAGCCCCGACGGCACACGTCTTTTAGACGACGGCGTGCTCGTCTTCGACGGCCACGACAAGAACCCGACGGTTGAAGGGCCGAAGTTCTACAAGCGGAACGGCTACTACTACATCTTCGCGCCGGCCGGCGGGGTCGAGACCGGCTGGCAGTTGGCTCTGCGTTCAAAGAACGTCTACGGCCCTTACGAAGAGCGCGTGGTACTGGCGCAGGGGAAGACTCCCGTGAACGGCCCGCATCAGGGCGCGTGGGTCGAGACGCAGACGGGCGAGTCCTGGTTCCTGCACTTTCAGGACAAGGGGCCGTACGGCCGCGTCGTCCACCTTCAGCCGATGCGCTGGGTCAACGATTGGCCCGTGATGGGCGTAGACCCCGACGGCGACGGGACGGGCGAACCGGTCTTGACGTTCAAGAAGCCGAACGTGGGTAAGGCGTGGCCCTTGATGACGCCGCCGGATTCGGACGAATTCGACGCGTCGGGGCTCGGGCTTCAGTGGCAGTGGCACGCGAACCCGCAGCCGAACTGGGCTTTCCCTGCGGGGCCGCTCGGGTATCTCAGAGTCTTCAACACACCTCTGCCCGAGGGCTTTAAGAACCTCTGGGACGTTCCCAATCTGCTCTTGCAGAAGTTCCCTGCGCCGGAGTTCACGGCCACGACGAAGCTCACCTTTACGCCGCGCACGGACGACGAGAGGGCGGGGCTGCTGGTGATGGGGATGGACTACGCGTACCTCTCCGTCAAGAAGCGGCCGGAGGGGCTTGTCGTCTCGCAGGTCGTCTGCAAGGACGCGGACAAGCAGGGGGCGGAACGCGAAACGGCGGGAGTGCCCTTGCAGAGCAACACCGTCTATCTACGCGTAAAGGTTTCCGCGGGCGCTGTCTGCAACTTCAGCTACAGCACGGACGGCAGGAGCTACACGCCCCTCGGCGAGCCCTTCACCGCCAAACAGGGGCGCTGGATCGGCGCCAAGGTCGGACTCTTCGCCTCACGCATAGGTAAGACCCGTGAGTTTGGGTATGCTGATTTCGACTGGTTCAGGTTCGAGAAGTAGCTCATCTGTGAGCCACACTCCACTGTCAAGACACACTTAAAACTTAGCACGGGTCTTTCCGGTCTTCGGGTTCCAGCCGTCGGCGCCCGCGAGCACTCTCTCGGGCGTGATGGCTTTGGCCTCGGCCTTCGTCAGGCGCCGTGCCCAGGGCACGCGCGCGTCCGACTTGCCGCCCGCACCTGTGCTGCCATACTCCGCGTAACGCACAGTCTTTTCGCGCTCCGGAAAATTCCAGTTGTGCCAACCCTCGGGGCGGACGTTCTCAGACATTTCGGTGTTGAGAAAGGTCACGGCCGAGTACGCGCGCCAGGGGCGACCGAGATATGTCTTGACGGTCGGCGATTCGGCCGTGATCCGGCAGTGCGAGAAGACAAAGCCGTAGGGCTGATTGTCGGGCGTGGAGGCGGCGGTGAGATAGCCGTCCTTCAGTGCATGTATGTGGCAACGCTCGAAGAAGGCCGTGGCCGCGCCGAAGATGAAATCGACGTGGCCGGCGATGTAGCAGTTCTCAAAGTAGTGCCGTCCGCGGTTGAGCAGGACCGTGTCCTGCCACCCGAGAAACCGGCAGTTGCGGAAGACGACGCGGTCGCCGTCCACGCGCACCGCCAGAGCCTGTCCGACGGGGCCGGCCGAATTTTCAAACGTGATGTTCTCGGCCGCGAAGTCGTCCGCGTCGATCTGCACCGAGGGCGTGCGGAAAGTCCCGATGGGCTTGCCGTCCACGCCCTTGATGTTCGCGTTCAGGTCGTAGGTGATGACGGTCTTCGCGGCGTCTTCGCCCACGAGTTTAAAGAACCGCTTCTCGCGCTGGACGTAGACAAGCTCCTTGTACGTGCCCGGCCTGATGCGGATGACGACGGGGCTCTCGGCCGTCCCCGCCGGCACGGCCATCACCGCCTCCTGCACCGTTCTATATTTCGCGCTCCCGTCGGCCGCCACGACCAGCTCGACCGGCGCCCCCTTCGCCTCACACACAGCAAGTAAGCACAGCACGAGCAGCGCGCCACCCGCCGTCAGGTCTTTGCACAATCTTGTCAGGTTCATAGTCATTGCGAAGCTTGGGGCGAGTTGAGGCTGCGCCCGCGCTTGGCCGGCTCGATGGTGACGTTCTCGAAGCTGAAGGAGCCGGCGTTGTTGATGACTTCGGCGGTCTCGACGCCGCGGAAGGTGCAGTTGCGAAAGCGTATGTCGTCGATGGTGACGCCGGGAAAGCCGACCACCCACATGACGCGCGGGCTCGAACGGCTCGTCACGTTCGCGATCTCGACGTTGCGCACGACGGGCTTGTAAGGCCCCTTGTCGCCCGTGTCGTAGAGCAGGTCGATGGTGAGTATGGCCTCGGAGACGCGGCCGACCTCGACGTTGCGCATGAAGACGTTCTCCAGCACGCCCCCGCGGATGGCGTTCGACTTGAAGCGCAGGGCGCGGTCGAGGTTCGGGCTGTCCATCTTGCAGTCCTCGACGAAGACGTTGCGGCAGTCGCCCGAAATCTCGCTGCCGATGACGACGCCGCCGTGCCCGTCCTTCATCGTGCAGTTGCGCACGATGATATTCTCCGACGCGACGCCGACACGGCGCCCGTCGTCGTCGCGCCCCGACTTGATGGCGATGCAGTCGTCGCCCGTGTCGAAGATGCAATCTTCAATCAGCACGTCCTTCGAAGACTCCGGGTCACAGCCGTCGTTGTTCGGGCCGTGACTTCGGATGTTGAGGCCGCGGACGGTGACGTTCTGCGAGAGCGTGGGATGTACCTCCCAGAAGGGCGAGTTGATGATGGTGACCCCTTCGATAAGGATGTTGCGGCAGCGGTAAGGCTCGATGAAGGGCGGGCGCAGGTAGTGGCCCGCGCCGAAGACGCGCTGGCTGACGGGGACGCCGGTGTTGCCCATCTCGCGCAGGCGGCCCACGTCCGCCGTGGCCTGCGCGGGGTTCGAGCCCAGACGCCGCGCCCACTTCCACCAGTTCTCGTCCGAGGCGCTGCCGTCGAGCGTGCCCTTGCCGGTGACGGCGATGTTCTGCTGCTCGAAGGCGTAGATGAAGGGCGAGTAGTTCATCAACTCCGTCCCCTCCCAGCGCGTGTAGACGACGGGCAGGTACTTCGCGGGGTCGTTGAAGAACTTCAAAGTCGCGCCCTCTGAGACGTGCAGGTTCACGTTGCTCTTCAGATGAATCGCGCCCGTCATATAGACGCCGGCCGGCACGACGACCCGGCCGCCGCCCGCACGGTTGCACGCCTCGATAGCCATGCGGATCGCTTCCGTGTTGTCGAAGTCTCCACCCGCGCGCGCGCCGAAGTTCGTGATGGGGAAGTCGCGCGCGGGGAACCTGGGCGGCTTGATGCGCGCGAGGATGGACGGCACGGCGTTCCAGTTGATGGCGCTACCCATGCGTGCCACGCGCCGCTTCTGTGCCGGCGCCGCGTTGGCGCGTCCGGCTGTGGGCAGGAATACCTGTGACAGGCAGAGGAGCAGAACCGCGGTGGCGGCGCAACTGAGCAAGCGTCTCATGGATGTATACACCTCTCGTCGTCTGGGCTGGGTTGTTCGGTTTGCGTCGATGATAGCAGAAAGGAGAGCGCAGGGGGTGCGGCCGTTCCGTAACTCTGTGGCGACGAAGGCCGGCTGGACACACGCGCGGGCCGGCGCTCGATGCAGACCGAGACTCTAATGCTCCAATTTTTGCAGCAAAGTCTCAACATCGGGGAATGATTAATTGGTCTGACCCTTGTCGAAACGGCATTGAATTTGGTCGAGGAACAAATTAACACAAGTTACCCCCGTCCGGGCAATCAAAATCCATCTCAAAATCATCATAGACTGGAATTTCTCGCTCGATGTCGCGGAGATTTCCTTGACTTCGATTTTCGTCGCGTGTTATACGTTTGCACGAATTGGTGCTTACCATTTTGCAGACTGCCCTTAATTTGGCTGCCCAATTCATATTCTTTTTAAGACGCGACCCGGTCGTCCCACAGGGCGTGCGCGAAGTCCGGCCCTAAAAACCTTCAGACAAGGACGTTGATGATGAAAGCTTTCAGAACACTCCTTCTGTGCGCCGCACTGCTCGGCGTCGCCGCCCTCGCCATTCCTCTCATTGCCGGAGCCGCCGGCAACACTCTCCTCGACGACACGTTCGCCGACGGGAGCAGCATTAACCAGGCGCTCCCGACCTCGGTCAGGATTTTTAAGGGTCGCTCGGCGACGACGCGCACAGACGCCGTCGGGTCCGTCACGTACGACATGACCGCCACGGGCTCCAACTCGGAGGCCTTCTGGGGGTACTTCACTAACTCTGGATCGCCCGTAACGCTCGGCGTCGGCGACAAGCTCTCCGTCTCGGGCACCTTCTCTTTGACGGGCTTCGTCGGCACGGGGCAGGACGTACGTTTCGGCGTCCTCAACAGCCTCGGCACGCGCAACGCCAACGACCTGACCGGCGGCCAGAACGACGCGACCTTTTCGGGCGACCCCGGCTACGCGCTCGGCTTCGCCGCCAGCGGCACGGGCACGCCCTTCACCATCTACCGGCGCACGAATCTCAACGTCAACAACGTCTTCAACACCTTCGGAGACTTCACGTCGATCCCCGGCGCCGGTGCCAACGCGCGGCAGTCTCTCACGAACGGGACGCCCTACACGCTGACTTATACCATCGAGCGCCTGACGGCCACGGACACTAAAATCTCCGTCGCGGTCACGGGTGGCGCGCTCAACAACCTCAGCTACACTGCGACCGAATCGAGCGCGACGCCGAACACGGCTTTCGACTACTTCGCCTTCCGCATCGGCGGCGCGAGCTTCGCGCAGAAGATTACGTTCACGAACTGGAAGGTCGAGCACACGCCCGCGCTGCCGGTCATCACGTCGCAGCCCCAGCCGACGAACCTGACCGTACAGGTCGGCAGCAACGTCACGATGTCGGTCGCGGCCAGCGGCAACGCGCTCTCTTACCAGTGGCAGCGCAACGGCAACGCCATCAGCGGCAACGTCTCGGCCGCGACGCCCACGCTCAACCTGACCAACGTGCAGCTCTCGGACGCGGGCAGCTACACGGCGCTCGTCAGCAACGCGAGCGGCGGCGTGAGCAGCCAGCCCGTCATGCTCAACGTCAGTGTTGATCCGGTGCCGCCGCCGCCCGCCATTACGGCGCAGCCCGCGGACACGAACGCGCCCGTCGGCAGCGCGACTGGCCTTTCGGTCTCGGCGACCGGCGACGGCCTCTTCTACCAGTGGTTCAAGAACGGCGCGCTGATCCCGGGCGCGACGCAGGCCACACTCGGCTTCGCCTCCGCGCAGGTGGCCGACTCGGCCGACTACTACGTCGTCGTCAGCAACTCCAGCGGCAGCGTCACCAGCTCGAACGCGAAGCTGCTCGTCGTCTCGACGATGCAGGCGACCGGCTTCGCGCCCTCGAACTTCGCCTCGAACGTTGACGTTGACGCGCCGCTCTACCTGACTTTCAACCAGCCGCCCTCGGTCGGCTCGACGGGTCGCATCCGCGTCTACAGCGAGTCCGGCGCGCTCGTCGATACCATCGACGTGAGCGCCTCGACGCAGTCGCGCCTGAACGGCACGGTCTCCTTCAACTACCGCCCCATCATCACGAACGGCAACACGGCGGCCATCTACCTGCACCAGAAGCTGGCCTACAACACGAGCTACTACCTGACGATGGAGCCGGGCGTCATCAAAGATGCCGCGGGCGCGCCCTTCGGCGGCTTCTCCGACACGAGCACCTGGAACATCTCGACGAAGACGAGCGCGCCCGCGGCTGGCTCGACCGCTCTGACGGTTGCGGCCGACGGCTCGGGCGACTTCGCCACCGTCCAGGGCGCCGTTGACTTCGTGCCCGCGAACAACGCGAAGCGCGTCGTCATCTTCGTGAAGAAGGGAACTTATACCGAGATCGTTTACGTCGGCTCGAACAAGCCTTTCGTCACCGTGCGCGGCGAAGACCGCGACCAGTCCGTCATCCAGTACGCCAACAACAACAACTTCAACCCGACCTCGACCACGGCGCGCGCGATGTTCGGCGTTGACGCCGCAGACTTCACGCTTGAGAACATCACGCTGCGGAACACGACTCCGCAGGGCGGCTCGCAGGCCGAGGCTTTCCGCGGCAATGGCAACCGCATCGTCCTGAACAAGGTGAGCCTCTACAGCTTCCAGGACACGCTGCTGCTTCAGGGCCAGTCGAACCAGGGCGGCTTCGTGACCGACAGTTACATCGAGGGCGACGTGGACTTCGTGTGGGGCTCGGGCGCGGTCTTCTTCCAGAACACGGAGCTGAAGATGCTGCGCTCCGACGCCTTCTACAACCAGTCGCGCAACGGCACGGGGCGTAACGGCTACGTCTACGTCAACTGCAAGTTCACACATGCCGCGGGCATCAACGGCGCTTACCTGAACCGCATCGACCCGGACGACTTCCCGTTCAGTCAGGTCGTCGTCATCAACTCGCAGATGGACGGCGTCCGACCCGACCCGTGGCTCTTCAACAGCCCGACCAACGCCGTCACGGCCGCGAACTACCCGAACATACGCATGTGGGAGTACAACAGCCGCGACCTCAGCGGTAACCCGATTGACGTGAGTCAGCGCGCGGCCATCTCGCGCCAGCTCACCGCGGCCGAGGCCCTGCAATGGAGCGACCCCTCGTTCGTGCTCGGCGGCTGGGTGCCGCAGACGAAGGAGACGGCCGCCGTCACGCTCTCGAACCTGGCGCAGAGCTTCAACGGCTCGCCCGTCGCCGTCACGGTCACGACCGAGCCCGCGGGCCTGCCCGTCACGGTCACCTACAACGGCTCGACCACTCCGCCGACGGCCATCGGCTCTTACACGGTCGTCGCCACGGTCAACGACCCAAACTATCAGGGCTCCACGACCGGCACGCTCGTCATAGACCGCACGCCCATCTCAGTGATCCTATCGAATCTTGAGCAGACCTACGACGGTTCGCCGAAGGCCGCGACCGTGAGCACCACGCCGGTCGGCCCCGTCGTCAACGTCACTTACAACGGCTCGGCCACTCCGCCCTCGGCGGTCGGCACCTACTCGGTCGTGGCGTCCGTCAACGACCCGAACTACCGCGGCGGCACCTCGGCGACCATGACCATTTACGCGCCGGGCACCGAGCCCCTGCGCGCCTTCCCCGGCGCCGAGGGCGCGGGCGCGAACGCGAAGGGCGGGCGCGGCGGCGACGTGTACCACGTCACCAACCTCAACAATTCGGGCGAGGGAAGTCTCCGCAACGGCATCAGCACCGCGACGGGGCCGCGCACCATCGTCTTCGACGTAGCGGGCACCATCTATCTCACCACGCGCCTGAACATCAACAAGTCGTTCCTGACCATCGCGGGCCAGACCGCGCCGGGCGACGGCGTCACGGTCGCCGGCCACTCGGCGGTCGTCAGCGGAAACAACGTCATCATTCGCTACATGCGCTTCCGGATGGGCGATCTGAACTGCCCGGCCGTGCAGGACGACGCGCTGTGGGTCGATAAGACCTCAGACGTAATCATCGACCACGTCTCGGCCTCGTGGAGCGTGGACGAGACGCTGTCGGTGACGGAGTCGAACCGCGTGTCGGTGCAATGGTCGTACATCACCGAGAGCATGAAGAACTCTTGCCACGAGAAGGGCGCGCACGGCTACGGCTCGCTCATCCGCTACGGCACGGGACAGGTCACGTACCACCATAACCTCTACGCGCACCACGACAGCCGCAACCCGCGTGTCGGCGACAACATCGGGCTCGACTTTGTGAACAACGTCATCTACAACTGGGGCGGCGAGGCCAGCTACAGCGGCCCTGACTCCGAAGGGGGCCCGCACGTCAACTACGTCGGCAACTACCTTGTTGCCGGGCCGATGACGGCCTCGTCGAAGCTGCGCGCCTTCAGCGGCGGCGGCGTCAACACGACCATCTACCAGTCGAACAACCTGCTCGACGGCGACAAGGACGGCGTGCGCGACGGCGTCGATAACGGCTGGTCGATGTTCATCAACTCTTATACGAAGCGCGAGCCCGCGCGCTTCGAGTTCACACAGGTCAAGACGCAGGACGCGGCGACGGCCTACGAGCTGGTGCTCAAGACGGCGGGCAACTCGCTCAAGCGCGACTCGGTTGACGAGCGCGTCGCGGGCGAGGTCAGGAGCGAGACGGGCCGCCACATCAACTCGCAGACGGATGTGGGCGGCTACCCCTTGCTCAACCCCGGCCCTGCCTTGAACGACGCGGACAACGACGGCATCCCCGACGTGTGGGAGACCGGTCACGGCCTGAACCCGACCGACGGAGCGGACGGCCGCGCCGTCGCCTCGGGCGGTTACACGAACCTTGAGCTGTACCTCAACGACCTCGTGCCCGCGCCCGGCATCGACCCTTCGGCCGACACGGTTGCGCCCGTGACGGTGGCGACTCTCTCGCAGGAGCCGAACAACGCCGGCTGGCACAACGCGGACGTGACGCTCACGCTCGCCGCGGCCGACAACGACGGCGGCTCGGGCCTGCGCGAGCTGATCTACAGCGTCAACGGCGCGTTCGCGCATGCCAACGGCGCGTCGGCGATCATCCCCGTCACGAGCGAGGGCACGACGACCGTCCTCTTCTACGCCAAAGACCAGGCCGGCAACATGGAGGCGGCGCAGACCATCACGGTCAAGCTCGACAAGACCGCGCCGTCAGTCAACGTGTTGAGCCCCTCGGAGGGCGCCTTCTACACGGTCGGCGAGCCTGTGCCCGCCGACTTCAACTGCTCTGACAATCTGTCGGGCAACGCGACCTGCGAAGGCACAGTCGCGTTTGCGAGCCTGATCGACACGGCGACGGTCGGCGCGAAGACCTTCACGGTCAGCACGACTGACGAGGCCGGCAACCAGGCTTCGCAGGCTGTCGGCTACACGGTCGGCTACAGGCTCGGGACGCTCTCCGAAGTGGATCAGGCGAACAAGGCCGGCAGCACCGTCCCCTTCAAGTTGCAACTGCTCGACAATGCGGGCGCGAACCTCTCGTCGGCCGACAAGGTCGTGCATGCCGTCGGCGTCTCGCTCGCCACGTCGGACACGTACGGCCCCGTCGCCGACGCCGGCAACGCCAACCCGGGCCAGAACTTCCGCTTCGACCCGACGCTCGGCGAGACCGGCGGGTACATCTACAACCTTAAGACGACGGGCTATGCCCCCGGAACCTACCGGCTGTACTTCACAGTCGGCGCCGACCCGCACGTCTACACGACCCAGTTCCAGGTGAGGTAAGACACGCCTGAGAACCTCAACGGAAGTGGCCTCGGCTTCACAGCCGGGGCCACTTCTCTTTATTCTTAATCATGCATTTATTTGAACCGACTTCGCCCGCTTGACGTGTAGACTCTCCGACATGAGATGGTTACTGATCTGCTCTGCGACATTCTTCCTGCCCGCCGCAACCCTATGACCTGGGAGGGCAAGGCGCTCCGGTATCCCATCGGCATTGCCGACTTCAAAGCTGTGTCGGGCAGGGCGCTCGACCTGAAGGCGCTGAGCCGGGTGCCGCTCCTCCTGTTCCTCGGCGGCGAGGACGAGAACGACTCGGTCATTTTCAGGGACTCTTATGAGAAGGAGGACGAAGATTTAATCTTCGCTCTGTTCGGCAGGACTCTACAGTCACGTTGGCAATTCACGAAGACCGTCTACGCCGAGAAACTGCCCGGGGCGACATTGAAGATGTACCCGACGGTGGGACACACCATCTCGCCGGCCATCTGGGCCGACCTCAAGACCTTCTTCCTGAGCCACCTGCGCGACTGAGGCCGGCGATCCGACTTCATTACTTTTGGAGTAGCGGAAAACATAAGCTCTATTATCCGACGCCGGAGGTATCAGGTAATTATTCAGGTACCTTGCTAAGCGGCGACACTTAAAGGGTATAGAAGCTCCATCCTCACGCTACGTTTTTCCCCTACCTTCCCACCTCCGATCTGTTACTTCGCTCCCGGTTACGGCAATGAACCTGCTCAGCGAGGCTCACATCCGAAAGATTTACGCGCAAGGTGTTGAGGCTATCGTCCGCCTCGTTCACCGCCTCGCCGACCGTATCGAGGAGTTGGAAGCGCAGCCCATCCGCGAGCCGCAGC
>JBJMGP010000253.1:0-16592 GCA_045807865.1 Pyrinomonadaceae bacterium | reverse complement strand
CTCGATGTCGGCTCATCGCATCCTGGGGCTGAAGAAGGTCCCAAGGGTTTGGCTGTTCGCCAATTAAAGCGGTACGTGAGCTGGGTTTAGAACGTCGCGAGACAGTTCGGTCCCTATCTGGTGTGGGCGGAGCAGGTTTGAGGGAATCTGTCCTTAGTACGAGAGGACCGGGATGGATCCACCTCTAGTGTACGAGTTATCCCGCCAGGGGTAGCGCTCGGTAGCTACGTGGAGCATGGATAAACGCTGAATGCATCTAAGCGTGAAGCCAGACCTAAGATGAGACCTGCCAGTGAGACTCGTGGTAGACCACCACGTTGATAGGCTGGGTGTGAAAGCGTGGTAACACGTTTAGCTGACCAGTACTAATAAGTCCCAAGGCTTGACCGTAAAATTTACTGACGAGCAACAAGTGCTTGCGCGGTTAGCCTTCAAACTTCACTATTCGATTCTCAAAGCTCTCTGAGCTTCAGCTCTTTTAAGTTTTCCGGTGGTTTTGTCGAGAGGGTCACACCCGTTCCCATCCCGAACACGGAAGTTAAGCCTCTCAGAGCCGATGGTACTGCGTGGGAAGCTGCGTGGGAGAGTAGGTCGCCGCCGGATTAATTTTTAAACGAAAAGCCCGCCCAAGGATTCCTTGGGCGGGCTTTTCGTTTAGAGCTTCGGCGCGCCTACTTCTTGATGACGCCGTCGAACCAGACGTGCGAAGGCAGCACCTGTCCGTTACAAGGGGTCAGGTTACTGGTGATGTTGAAACGCCCGTGGCCCGTCGCCCCCGCGTGCCCTCCGGTGCCGCCGGCGACGACGAAAGGTACGCCGTGCGAGTTCGAGGCGGCGCAGTTGGCAGGGTTCGGCCCCAGCACGAAGGGGTCGCCCTCGATCAAGACCTGGTCGCCGGTCTGCAGATACGTGTCGGTCGCTTTCAGGTCGAAGACGAGGTTGGTCGTGGTGTCTGTACACGCCGAGAAGACGGCGGTGTTGTAACCGCCCTCGGTGTCAATCCCCGAGCCCGTGAAACTCAGCTCGATGTTCTGCGGAAATGGCCCGCACCGGGCGACGTTCGGCCCGGCGCCCACCAGGTCGAAGGTTGAGCCGCCCCTGTAATCCGGGTTGACGTTATTGCCTGCCACGGCGGCCGTACTTCCTCCGCGAAGTTGGCCGGCGAGCAGCAGCAGCCCGGCGAGCGTGAGAAGCGTTACTGTGAGTCGGGTTTTCATTCTGTAGGTCTCCTTTGGGGGTGCGGAATTTGTGACTCTGTCTGTTCTCAGCCGTGCTCCTCGCGATTGAGAAAAAACAATTTGAAGCCGACAGTGCGCCTTCAACCCCTAAGGCGTAAATCCCGCGCGTAAACTATCATCAGAGTAGGTCGCCCCCGGATTAATTTTTAAGCGAAAAGCCCGCGTGGTCTTTCAAAGACTTCGAGCGGGCTTTCGTTTTTCCGCCTCCTCTTGAGACAATGAGGCGCGAAGCTTTCGACCACGGACTCGGAAAGGGAGGACGGGAAACGTCCAAGCATGCGACAACTCTTCAGTCTATTTTTGCTCACTTCATTGTTCGCGGGCTGCGGCGGTGCCGCCGGCCCGAATACGAACTCGTTACCCATCGACGCTGCGCCGCCCAACGCGAACGCCAACGCATCACGCGCGGCCGTGCCCGTCTACGGCTACGAAGTGGTGAACACCTTCCCGCACGACCCCGAAGCCTTCACGCAGGGGCTCATCTTTCAGGACGGCGCGCTCGTCGAGAGCACGGGGCTCGAACGCCACTCGACCCTGCGGCGCGTGGAGCTACAGACCGGCAAGGTGCTCCAGAAGGTTGAAGTGCCGCGCGACTTCTTCGCCGAGGGCATGACGCTTTTCAACGGGAAGATTTACCAGCTCACGTGGAAAGGCGAGAAGGGTTTCGTCTACGACCCGCAGACCTTCCAGAAGACCGGCGAGTTCACCTACACCGGCGAGGGCTGGGGCCTGACGCACGACGCGGACTCCCTCATCCTCAGCGACGGCTCGAACAAAATCCGCTTCCTCGACCCGGCGGACTACCACGTCAAACGCACGATCAGCGTCACGGACAACGGCCGCCCCGTGTTGGAGTTGAACGAGCTGGAATACGTGAAGGGCGAGGTTTACGCGAACGTCTGGCACCAGAACCGCGTCGCGCGCATCGACCCGCAGACGGGGGCCGTCAAGGGCTGGATCGACTTTTCGGGCCTGCTCAGGATGGGCGACGTGACCGACGAGGAGGCCGTCCTCAACGGCATCGCCTACGACGAATCGGGAGACCGCCTCTTCGTGACGGGCAAGCTCTGGCCGAAACTTTTCGAGGTCAGGCTCAAGCAGAAGTAGGCCGTCCGGCATCTAAGAAGGCGATGTCTTTCGAGAGCTACTTCCGGGCCTGCTCCTACGCGATGGTCGCGTGCGGCGTGCTGGCGCTGGCGGTCGCGGGCGGCGTCGGCCCGGCGCTGGCGCTCGCCTTCGCGGCGGTGCTCGTGCTCTCCTGGAAGCTCACCGAGACGCGCTGGCAGTTGTCCGAGCGCGCCGGGATGGTCGTCGTGCTGCTCGCGCTCCCGGCCTTCTACTTCGACTGGAGCCTCCAGCGCGAGGGGGCCGAGGAGGCCGCGCAGCAGGTCTACGCGGGCGTCAGCGCGCTCGTCCACTTCACGCTGCTGCTCTCGTCGATCAAGCTGCTACAAATCAAGTCCGACCGCGACTGGCTCTTCCTCTATCTCATCTCCTTCTTCGAGGTGCTGCTGGCCGCCGGTTTGAGCGCGAGCCCGACGTTCCTGCTCTCGCTCGGCCTCTACGTCTTCACGGCGCTCCTGGCCGTCGTCTGCTTCGAGTTGAGGAAGTCCGCGCGCGTCGTCCCGCCGAGCGAGAGCCGCCTGCTCGTGGCCAACAAGCCCGGGCTCCTCCGCCGTCGAAAAGAGAAACAGTCGAAGGGGGCGAGGACGCTGCGGCGCTTGCCGATGGCGGCGGCCTTCCTGTTTCTGGCCATCTTCGGGCTGGCGCTCCCCATCTTCTTCATCACGCCGCGCGCGGCCGAGAACATGCTGTCCGTCCCGGGCGGAGCGGCCTCGTCCGGCTTCACGGGCTTCTCCGACCACGTCACGCTCGGCGACATCGGGCGTCTTAACGAGAGCAACCAACTCGTCATGCACGTCCGCGTCGAGGCGCCCGCCCGCGGCATCACGCGCCCGCTGCGCTGGCGCGGCGTCGCGCTCGACCACTTCGACGGCCGCAGCTGGTCGCAGTCGGACGACCCACACCCGGCCGACCCGGACTTCGACGGCAACCTCTTCAAGCTCGGCACGACCGAGGACATCACACGCCTGACGACGCAGACCTTCTTCGTCGAGCCCATCGACACGCCCGTCATCTTCGCCGCGCCGCGCGCGCTCGCGCTCCAGGGGGCTTTCCCGTACGTCAGGCGCGACAGCGAGGACGCTCTCATCTCGCGCGCGCACCCCACGGAGCGCGTGACCTACACCGTCCACTCCGACACGTACGAGCCCCCGCCCGAGCAACTGCGCGCGGAGCACACCGCATACCCGGCCAACCCCACGCCGAACCTGCGCCGGCCCGTCGAAGAGTATCTGCAACTCCCGGCGAGTCTCGATACGCGGGTGGGGAGCCTCGCCGTGTTGGTCGCGTCACAGGCGCACGCGCGCAACGCTTACGACGCGGCGCGCGCCATCGAGGCGCACCTCAACAGCAAAGCCTACGGCGGCGACTACAAGTATTCTTTGGAGATGCGCGCGAAGGGGCCGGACCCGCTCTCGGACTTCCTCTTCAACGTGCGCGCGGGACACTGCGAGTACTTCGCGACGGCGATGGCCGTGATGCTGCGGACGCTCGGGGTGCCGGCGCGCGTCGTCAACGGCTTCCAGAGGGGCGAGTACAACGCCGCGGCCGACGCCTACGTCGTCCGGCAGGCCGACGCGCACTCGTGGGTCGAGGTCTACTTCCCGGAGGCCGACGCGTGGGTCACGTTCGACCCGACGCCCGCGGACGGCCGCCCGGCGGGCACGAGCGGCAAAGGGCTCGTCGGCGCTCTCCGGCGTTACGCCGACGCGCTTGAGCTGTTTTGGATTCAGCACGTGGTCGCCTATGATAGGCAGGGCCAGCGGGCGCTGGCGCGAACAATCTCCAGCCAGATCAACTCTTACACCCAGGCGGCGTGGGAGTCGGCCGACGGTTTGGGCGCGCTCTTCGCCACCTGGTTCGGCGGAAAGGGCGTGGGGCTCTCGGGTGCTCTCGGCTACGTCGCGTCGCCGTTTGCGCTCGCGCCCGCGTCATTCCTGCTCGCGGGCGCCGGGCTGCTGTGGCTGCGCCGCCGCGGGCTCTTGGCCCGCGGCCCGAGGCGGGGCGACGGGGAGGCGGGCCGCGCGGTCATCGAGTTCTACGAGCGCATGACGGCGGCGCTCGTCGGCCGCGGCCTCGCGCGCCGTTCCGACCAGACGCCGCTCGAATTCGCGGAGGCGGTCGGCGTACCCGAGGTGCTCGCCGTCACGCGCGCCTACAACCGCGTCCGCTACGGGGCGCATGATTTAACCCGCGCAGAGGCCGAGGAGGTCGAGCGCCACTTACGAAGGATTGAGGAAGAGTGAAGAAAGTCGGATTTATCAGTCTGGGGTGCCCGAAGAACCTCGTGGACAGCGAGGTGATGATGGGGCGTCTGAAACAGGAGGGTTACGAGCTGACGAACGACGCCTCCGAGGCGGACACGCTCGTCGTCAACACTTGCGGCTTCATCGACGCGGCCAAGAAGGAGTCGGTCGAGGCGATTCTGGAGGCCGCGCGGTTGAAGTCCGAGGGGAAGTGTCAGCGGCTCGTCGTCGCCGGCTGCCTCGTCGAGCGCTACCGCGACGAGTTGCGCGCAGAGATGCCGGAGGTTGACGCCTTCATCGGCACGAGTCAGATCAACGACATCACGACGGTCGCGGACGCGCGCGTCAACACGCGCTCGTTGCCGGTGCTCCCGCTCGGCAACCAGACGGCGACCTACCTCTACGACGAGTCCACGCCGCGCGTGCTCGCCACGCCGAGCCATTACGCCTACGTCAAGATTGCCGAAGGGTGCGACCGCCCTTGCGCCTTCTGCTTCATCCCGCAGATGCGCGGCCACTTCCGCAGCCGCCGCTTCGGCTCCGTCGTGGCCGAGGCGAAACAACTGGCCGGGCAGGGCGTCAGGGAGATCATCCTCGTCGCGCAGGACTCCTCGCGCTACGGCGAAGACCTGGGCGAGCAGGACGCGCTCGCGCACCTCATGCGCGAGCTGTGCCAACTCGAAGGCGTCGAGTGGGTGCGCGTGATGTACACCTACCCGACGCACATCAGCGACGCCTTCCTCGACGTGCTGGCCGAGGAGCCGAAGGCCGTCAAGTATCTCGACATGCCCTTGCAGCACGCCGCGCGCAACGTCCTGAAGTTGATGAAGCGCGGCGGGAACCGCGAGAGTCTGGAGCGCCTCATCGGGCGCGTCCGGGCGCGCGTGCCCGGCATCGCCGTCCGCACGACCTTTATCACGGGCTTCCCCGGCGAGACCGAAGAGGACTTCGCGGAGCTGCAAGCCTTCATTAAAAACGTCGAGTTCGACCGCGTCGGCGTCTTCACATACTCCGACGAGGAGGGCACGCCGGCCTTCGACCTTCCCGGCAAGGTTGACGCGAAGGTCGCACGCGAGCGGCGCGCGAAGCTGATGCGCGCGCAGTCGCGCATCTCTCTGAAGAAGAACCGCGCGCGCGTCGGCCAGGTGGTGCGCGTGCTCTTCGAGGGCGCGTCCGCCGAGACCGACCTGCTCTGGCAGGGGCGCACGGAGACGCAGGCGCCCGACATCGACGGCTGCGTCCTCATCAACGACGCCCCCGAGGGTTTCGCGCCCGTGCCCGGCCAGTTCGTCAACGTCGAGATCACCGAGGCGCAGCAGTACGATCTCGTCGGCAGGATAGTGTAGAACCCGTAGACGGTCTCCCCATGTCCGAGCAGAAAGAGACGAGCGACTCGCTTGCTCACCCGGTAGTCGAGCCGGCGCACATCGTCGTGCCGGAGCGCCGGCGGACGGCGGGTGATTACTTCGCTTTGGGGCTGGCGACGTGCGGCGTAGGGCTCATCCCGTTGGCGCCGGGGACGTGGGGCTCGGCCGTCGGCGTCGTCCTCTACCTCGGGCTCGGCCATCTCACCGAGCGCATCTTCGACTACGCGGTCAGGCGCGGGCTCGACCTCTCGCCGCAGCAACTTCCCTCGATCCTGACGACGGTGATGCTGCTGGCCATCCTCTCCGTCGCGCTGGCGGGGACGTGGGCGGCGACGCGCGCCGAGAAGCTCCTGGGGAAGAAAGACCCGGGCGCGGTCGTGGTGGACGAGGTGGCGGGGCAGTTGATCGCGTTCCTCTTCGTGCCGTGGCAGACGACATGGACGTGGTCGGTCGTCGCGGGCTTCATCGCCTTCCGTGTCTTCGACATCTGGAAGCCGTACCCGATCAGAAGGCTGGAAGGATTAGGCGGGGGCCTGGGGATTATGGCCGACGACATGCTCGCCGGCTTCTACGCGGCGGCGTTGATGTCGCTGCTCGTCACGCTACGTTTAATCTACTACTGACCGAGGAGGGTTCAGATGGCAGAGACGCAAGACCCGCAGGCTTCGACCGAAGGCGGCACGCCCGAGCGCGACGCGGAGGCGACGAGTTCCGAGACCCTGAGCGACATCGAAGAGAACGAGAAGGTGAACACGGGCGGCTCCGCGGGTGGTTCCGAGAGTAGCCCGCTCGAAGGCTCCACACCCCGACCGGACTCCGGCGGTGAAGGCCGCGCCGACGGCAGCGACTCGGGCGGCCCGATGTAAGCAGAAAAGTCGCTCATGGCGAAGAGGCGTCGAACACAGAGACACGGAGACACAGAGACACAGCTGGTTGAGTTACTCCGTTCAAGCTGTGTCTCTGTGTCTCCGTGTCTCTGTGTTGAAATTACTGCTTCTATACTCAACCGAATGAGGCAATAACTGCTTCTATTTCCTTAAATGGCCGAAATCAAAATATTCGTCGCGGACGACGTGAGCGAGGGCGGGCTTGAGCCTTTGCGCGCGGCCGGTTTTGTCGTCGAGAAGCGGACGGGTCTGAAGGACGCGGAACTCGCCGAGGCGTTGGCCGGGGCGGACGGTCTCGTCGTGCGGAGCGAGACGAAGGTGACGGCGGGGCTGTTGGAGTCGGCCGCGCGCCTGCGCGTCATCGGGCGCGCGGGCGTCGGCGTGGACAACATCGACGTGCCGGCGGCCACGGGGCGCGGCGTCGTCGTGATGAACGCGCCCGACGGCAACACGATGACGACCGCCGAGCACACGCTCGCGCTGCTGCTCGCGCTCGCGCGGCGCGTGCCGCAGGGGCAGGCGAGTCTGAAGGCCGGACGCTGGGAGCGCAAGCAGTTCGTCGGCGTCGAGCTGCGCGGGAAGACGCTCGGCATCGTGGGGCTCGGCCGCATCGGCCGCGTGGTGGCGAGCCGCGCCAAGGGGTTCGAGATGAAGGTCGTGGCCTTCGACCCTTTCGTCGCGCCCGAGCAGGTGCAGGAGCAGGGGATCGAACTCGCCACGCTCGCAGAGGTCTGCGAGCGCGCGGACTTCATCACCGTCCACTCGCCTCTCACGCCCGAGACGCGGGGCCTCGTCGGCGCGCGCGAGTTCGCGCGGATGAAGCCCGGCGTGCGCGTCATCAACTGCGCGCGCGGCGGCCTCGTGGACGAGCGCGCGCTCTACGAGGCGATCAAAGAAGGGCGCGTGGCGGGCGCGGCACTCGACGTGTTCGAGGAGGAGCCGCCGCCGGCCGACCACCCGCTGCTCTCGCTCGAAGAGGTCGTGGTGACGCCGCACCTCGGAGCCTCGACGCGCGAGGCGCAGGAGGGCGTGGCCGTCATCGTCGCCGAGCAGATGCGTGACTTCTTCCTGACGGGCGCCGTGCGCGGCGCGGTCAACCTCCCGGCGGTCGGGGCGCAGGAGTTGAAGGCGCTCGAACCCTACCTGCGTCTGGCCGAGCGCCTCGGCCGCTTCCAGGCGCAGCTCGTGGACGAGCCTGTCCACGCTGTCGAGATCGGTTACGCGGGCGAGGCCGCGAATGTAGATGCGGCGCCCGTCACGCGCGCCTTCCTCGCGGGCCTGCTCCGGAACATGAGTGCGCGCGTCAACGTCGTCAACGCGCTGCTCATCGCCGAGGAGCGCGGCATCAACGTCACCGTCTCGCACAGGCACGCCGCGGGCGCCGACGCGCGCCAGGCTTTGAGTACGCGCGTGCGGACGACCGCGGGCGAGCACACGGTGGCGGGCGCGCTCTTCGGCCCGGGCTCGGACGGGCGCATTACGGAGATCGACGGGTTCCGCATCGAGGCCGTCCCCGCGGGCAATATGTTGCTGACGCGGAGCAGCGACGTGCCCGGCGTCATCGGCCGCGTCGGCACCATCCTCGGCGACCACGGCGTCAACATCAGCCGCTTCCACCTCGGCCGGCGCGAGCGCGGCGGCGAGGCGATGGCCGTCATCGAGACCGACGCGCCCGCCGACGAATCGACCCTCGAAGAGCTGCGCGCTTTCGCCCCCGTCCACTCCGCACGCCGCATCTCGCTGGAAGGCTGAACGGAAGGCAGTGAAGGAGTAGTCAGCAGTCGGTAAGAAGACAAAGCGGCGCGTTCGGCTTGAAGGCTGAGACGCGCCGCATCTTTTTTCTATTGGCTACTGGCTACTTCCTTATTCCACGAAGAAGTGTACGCGCTGCGAGTTGCTGGTCTTGGCGGCGCGGTCGATGGCGGTGAGTTGGAGGACGTAGCGACCGGGGGGGAAGGAGGCGAGGCTCAGCTCGGCCATGTAGGGCACGCGCGTGAAGTTGGTGCCGTCGTCGGCCCTGAGCTTGCTGAGCGGGGCGGTGAAGACCGGTTGGTCGTCGCGGAAGATTTGCACCTGAATCGCCACGTCGGGCTGGCCCCCCTCTGAGCCCGGCGCCGAGTTGTAGACGAAGGTCAGGAAGCGCATGTGCGAGGTGCGCGCGAAGCGGCGGTCTACGCTGAGGAGCACGCTGCGGGGCAGCTCCTCCGCCTTGACCAGCGTCGCCTGCTGCCCCACGGTGCGCTCGCCGAGGAAGATGCTGCTCATCGAAAACTGCTTCTTCAGCTCCGGCACCTCGACCCACTGCATCGCACTCCCCGTCCGCCCGCTGTTGGCGTCGCGCGCGGCCGCGCGCACCTGATAGAGGCCGGGTGTGAGCGGGACGCGAAAGCTGTAGACGACGTGCTGCTGCGTCTCGGGGGCGAGCGTGCTCGGCGTGACGCTGAGGCTCTGACCGAACTGCTTGACGGGCTTGCCGCGGTCGTCGATGACGGCGCCGAGCACTTCGAAGTCTGCGTGTTTCTGCTCGCCCGGCAGGAAGGTCAGCGCGGCGCGATCAAGCTCGACCGAGACGGTCAGCAAACTCCCCTCCGTTTCGCCGTAGACGTACCCGACGGCCAGAGAGGTCGGCAGCGCCACGCGCGGGATCGGCGAGTGCAGCGCCGAGAGCAGTTCGCGCGCGGCCGCGCTCACCTGCCGCTCCTGGGGCGCGGCGTCCGCCTTCTTGTCAGCCTTCTTCTTCTTCTCGGCGCGAGGGGCCTCGGGCGGCGGCGCGCCGTTGTAGAAGCCGCGCCGGACGAGCACGCGCAGTTCGGGCCGCTCGCGCACGGCGACCTCGATGCGCTGGTACTTCGGCGAGCCGCCCGAGGCCGCCTCCGGCTTCCAGGCCAGAAGGTAATAGAGCGAAGTCTCCTTGAGCGCGCCCGAGACGACGCGCCCCAGCGCGTTCGTGTTGACGAGCGCGCGGCCGCCCGTGTCGGCGGCGAGTGTGTAGAGCGGCGCCTGCATCGCCGCCACGTCGCTGGTGGTGTGCGCGAGCCGCCCCGAAGGGTCGAAGTTGCCGGCCTCCGCGGCGTCGGGCTGGCCCGAGCGCAACCCCTGCGCGTCGAGCGAATAGATGACCACGCCGGCGCGCGCCGCCGCGTCCGAGATCGTCCGCATGCGGTCGCGCACGCCCGAGTCGTTGTCGTCCACGAGGAACCCGTCCGAGACGAAGAAGAGCACCTTGCGGCCGGGCAGCGGGCCGAAGCCGCGCACGACCGTGGCGAGCGTGCGCAGCGTGTTCATCGCGATGGTGTTCGACTGCTGGATGATGTTGTGCGCGCGCGACTGCACCTGCTGCTCGGCCTGGTCGCGCTTGAGGAAAGGGTTCTCGCGCAGCAGGTACTCGACGTAGTAGTCGATCACGGAGATGTCGTTGTGTTGGACGGCCGCGGACTGCACCTCGTTCATGGCCGGCGACTGGCCGTCGCGCACGGCGTAGGGGCGCGTGTTGATGCGTTCGACCGCGGCGCGCAGCACCGCCTTGTTGTCTGTGAGCTGCGAGAGGAAGCCGACCAGCCCGCTCGCCGAGACGACGGCCGCCTCGTCGTTCTGCCCGAGCTCCTCGTCGATGAAGCGCTGGATGGTCTTGCGGATGGTGATGGCGCTCGCGGGCGAGAGGTGCAGGTCGTCCACGAAGAAGACGAGGGTGCGGCCGCGGTCGAGCGGGACGGCGGCGCCGCCGGCCAACGCGGCGCCCGCGCCGCCGCGCGCCGCGGCGATCTGCGCGTCTTCGTTGACCGTGCCGGCCTTGACGCGCTCGAAGAAGACGACCTGCTGCGGCTTGCCGTCCACGCGCAGCTCGAACTGCTCGGGCTTCAGGCCGTCCACGAACTTGCCCGAGCCGTCGAAGACCATCACGTCCGTCTGCACCAGCTCGGTGCTGATGCGCACGACCTCTTCATCATCCTTCTCGGCGGGGGGCGCGGGCGCGTCGGGCTGTTGCGCGCTGACTGGTGCGAGCAGGCAGAGTGCGGCGAAGAGCGCGTGGGCGAGGCGCGGTCGGCAAAGCCTTCTAGAGATCATGGTGGAAAACCCCTGTCCCGAGCCGCCCTGGGGTGACGGCGGCAGAAATATTACCACGCGGGCGCTCGCGCGGGGAGGGAAAACCGGTGTCGTCAGGTGAAAAAGGTGGTCGCGAAACTTTCGTCCCGCGGGGGCGTATAAGCTCGCGTCTTTTGATCCATTTTCCTGTTCCCTTGAGACTGTTGATGAAGGCGTTGGACACAGAGACACAGCTTGAGGTCGATACTTCAACCGGCTGTGTCTCTGCGTCTCCGTGTCTCTGTGTCAAAGCATTCTTACTCCACTCTCAAGCAGGTTTGATCCAAGCCCGCCGGCGAGCCATTTAACTTTTGAGCGAACGAAGAGAACCCACACTCAGACTTGAAGGCGTGACGAAGCGCTACGGAGATTTCACGGCCGTGGACGCTCTGAGCCTGACGGTGCGCCCGGGGCGCGTCTTCGGCCTGCTCGGGCCGAACGGCGCGGGCAAGACGACGACCATCCGCATGATCGTCGGCATCACGCGACCCGACGAAGGCACGCTGGAACTCTTCGGTCGGTCTCTGACGCCGGAGCTCCAGGACCGCATCGGCTACCTGCCCGAGGAGCGCGGCCTCTACAAGCGCATGCGGGTCGGCGACCAGCTCAAGTTCTTCGCCGAGCTGAAGGGTTTTTCGGGCCGCGCGGCGGACGAAGCGCTCGACCGCTGGTTCGAGAAGGTGAAGCTCTCGGACTGGAAGCGCAAGAAGGCGTCCGAGCTGTCGAAGGGCATGCAGCAGAAGATACAGTTCATCGCCGCGGTGCTGCACGACCCGGACCTCCTCATCCTCGACGAGCCCTTCTCGGGGCTCGACCCCGTCAACGTCGAGCTTTTGAAAGACCTCGTGCTGGAATTGAAGGAGGCGGGCAAGACCATCATCTTCTCGACGCACCAGATGGAGGTGGCCGAGCGCATCTGCGACGACATCTGCCTCATCAACCGCTCGCGCAAGATACTGTCGGGCAGCATCCGCGAGGTCAAGAGCGGGTTCGGCCGCAACTCGGTCGCGCTCCGCTTCGAGGGCGGCGACGGCGTGCTTGAAGACACGGCGCTCATCGCCTCGGTCGAGCGCCACAGCGACGACCTTGAGGCCCTGCTCGCGCCGGGCGCGGACGCGCAGGAGCTTCTGCGGCGCCTGCTCGCCGCGGGCGCGAGCGTCACGCGCTTCGAGCTGGTCGAACCCTCCCTGCACGACATCTTCATCGAGAAGGTGGGGGGCGACGAGCGAGTGGGGGGCGGCGAATGACAAAGTTCCGCGCGGTCGTCAAACGCGAGTACGTGCAGCGGGTGCGCAGTCGCATGTTCGTCATCATCACCGTGGGCGCCCCGCTCATGTTCGCGCTCTTCACGGTCGTCCCCATACTCATCGCCGGCATCAAGACGGGCGGCCCCACGCGCATCGCGGTCTTGGACGAGTCCGGCCGCATGTACGCGCGCGTCAGCGACTCGCTCGGGAACGCGCAAAAGGCGGGCGACGACGACGACGGAGACGAGGCGACCGCGGCCGCGCAGGGCGCCATGAACCAGAACAGGCGCGCACAGATGGAGCAGGCCGCAAAGTCTGTCGCGCAGGGTTATGAAGTCGAGGAGGTGGCCGCGGGAGGTCGGACGCTGGTGGAGGTCGAGGCGCAGCTCGACGAGCGCGTCGGGCGCGACGAGCTGGAAGGCTACCTCATCCTCCCGCCGAACATTCTGGAGGACGGCGAGGCGGAGTACCACGCGCGCAACGTCAGCGACCTTTTCACGATGGGCCAGGTCAGGAACGCGCTGACGCGAGCCGTGCGCGACGCGAGGCTCGACGCGCGCGGCGTCGGCCCCGAGGTGATGCGCGCGGCCAACCAGCCCGTCCGGATGAAGACCACGAAGTCCGGCGGCGGCGGCGAGGCCGACCGCGGGCAGGGCTTCTTCCTCGTCTTCGGCGTGGGGTTCGTCATCTACCTGACGATCCTCATGTACGGCCAGGTCGTGCTCGGGGCCGTCATCGAAGAGAAGGAGACGCGCATCGCGGAGATCCTCTTCTCCTCCATCCGGCCGTTCACGCTGATGTCGGGTAAGCTCATCGGGGTCTCGCTGGTGGCCCTGACGCAGTTCGCGATCTGGGGGCTGGCCTTCGTCGGCCTCGGCGCGTACTTCGCCGGGCGCGGCGCGGGTGTGGCCATCCCGCAGGTGCCCGTCGGGGTCCTGGCCTACGTCGTGCTCTTCTTCCTGATGGGCTATTTCATCTACGCGACGCTCTACGCGCTGGTCGGGTCGATGGTGACGACCTCGCAGGAGGGCGGGCAGCTCGCGATGCCGATCATCCTGCTGCTCGTCGTCGGCTTCTACCTCGCGTTCCCGGTCATCCGCAGCCCCAACTCTTCGTTCGCCGTCTGGGTCTCGCTCGTGCCCTTCTTCGCACCGATCACGATGCTCATCCGCATCGTCTCGCAGCAGCCGCCCGCCTGGCAGATCGCGCTCTCGCTCGCTCTGGGCTTCGCGACCGTGGCCGGGATGCTCTGGCTCGCCGGGCGCGTCTACCGCGTCGGGATGCTCATGTACGGCAAGCGCGCCACCATCCCCGAGATGCTGAAGTGGGTGCGCCAGCCTTGAGCTGTAGACAGTAGACAAGTAGGCTCTGCTCTGCTGTCGTTGATCTCTACAGGATGACGCCCGGCTCGGGATGTTCTTCTACTGACTACTGACTCCTGCCTACTCCCTTCTATTCATCATGCCAGTCGAGATTGAGAAGAAGTACCGCCTCACGAACGAGCTGGTCGGGCCGCTGCGCCGGAGGTTAAAAAGCGTCGGCGCGGAGGGGCGGGGGAGTGCGGAGTTCGAGGAGAACGTCATCTACACGGGGCCGGGGCTCGACCCTGCGCGGCGCGTGCTCCGCCTGAGACGCAAGGGCGAGCGGGCAATCTTCACGTTCAAGGAGCGCGACTCCGGCGAGTCGCCCGTCAAGCGTCAGCGCGAGGAGGAGACGGAGGTGGCGGACGCGGGCGCGCTGGCGGCCATCCTCGAAGCCCTCGGCTACAGGCCGGCGCTCGTCTACGAGAAGCGGCGTGAGACGTGGCGCGTCGCGGGCGTCGAGGTCGTCATCGACGAGCTGCCCTTCGGCCTCTTCGTCGAGATCGAGGGCGAGGAGGCGCGCATCCTGGAGGTCGAAAAGCTCCTCGGGCTCGACGCGGCCGAAGCGGAGCACGCGCCTTACCCCGAGCTGACCCTGCGCCACGGCCGGAAGCAGGGCGACACGTTCGAAGCACGCTTCTAGCGCGTTTTTCATCCGAGTGGAGATGAAGTGAACTTTCAACACAGAGACACAGAGACACGGAGACACGGCTTGTTGAGTTATTTGCTCCGAGCTGTGTCTCTGTGCCTCCGTGTCTCTGTGTTCAACGCCTCCCGGCTATACTCAACTGCAAACTGCGATAATCCTTGATTGATTCGCCGGCGGAGATGCGTTGCACTTCAGGGAAGCTGTACGGGGCGCCCTCCCGTGCGTGGGCCGGTGTCGGGGGCGGGCAGCAGGTCGGAGAAGTCGTAGACGATGCCGCCGTCATTCTCCACCTGCACGTTCGCCGCGCCCTGCAAGGCCATCCGCTCAAGCGCCGCGCGGCTCTCCTCGATGCTCGCGCGACAGTGGAGCGCGACCATCCCCACGGTCAGGCGGCAGCCCTTCGCCGCCGCGAGCTGTAGAATCCTGTTCTCAAGGTCGAAGTTCGGCCCCACGGGCGCGCGGCGCATGAACTTCCAGGCGGCGTAGATGCCGCCCGCGGCCAGCCCGCCGAAGAGGACGATCATCCCGATCAGCACGCCGACATCCTTCGGGTTGTGGTTGATGACGAGGTCGGAGATGGCGGCGACGACGAAGAAGAGGCTGATGAGGGCGACGCCGATGCCGAGGATGCCGCACCCGTAGCGGAAGACGGCGGGCGTTTGACCTGTAGGCTTCTGTAGTTGATTGGGGGTCATGCAAAGCTTGCCGGGGCGCGGAGTTCGACGAACGAGCGGCGAGTATAGACGGCACCCGGCGGGCTTTCAAGTTGGACACGCGGCGGCCTTCACGAACGTCCTTCGCGGATTAGACGGCGGGCGGTTCGTTCATCCCTCCGAGCCGCCAATTCTGAAATTGCGAGGCTTAAGTTCATGCGGCCAACAATCTATTTGGTAAAAGCTCGGGACCGGCCCTACGCCATTCCGGTATCTTCCGGTGGGGACGACCCGGTAGATTCCCGTAGGCACGTCCGTGAAGCGGTATTCACCGCCGGTAGCCAGAATCCTCGTTGCGGTCGGCGTCGTGGAATTGAGGCGGAAGAGTTGTACTCTGGTTAAGTTCTCCCTGCGGTCGTTGGTGACCTCACCCGCGATTGTGCAGACGCCGGTGGCGCCATTAACCTGAACCGTAGCTTCTTTGAGTTCGTGCATGCCTTGATTCCAGACGTGCAGCTTATAGATCACATCGCTGTCGGGCGAGAATCGTCGCTCGCCGGACAATCCCTCAATACACAGCGCGAGGTCCGGAGTATCCTGGTTGGCGGACATCCAGATGTGCGCGGCCTCGGAAACCCTCCAGCGTATAGAAATCTCCTGCCCCTTGTTGATGACGGAGGGTGTGATGGTGAAGGATTCAATCACCGACGAGGGCGGCGTTGACCGCACACCGGCGACCGCCCCGGCGGGCTTCGCCCCGTCCACCGGCGAGCCGCCCGGCCAGACCGACGCCAACAGCAACAAGGAAAAGATTAGCGACAACCGCGGAAATCTCTTCATGACTTTTCTCCTGATAGCGTGAAGATTTCTCGTGCTCTCTCGGTCGAGCGGACAAATGAGCGGTTGCTCAGGGAGGTCTGCGAGCGTGCGCATTCTATCACCGATTCCGTAGCGGCTGGCTCGAAATGTGCGAAGCCGTTAATAACGTCTGATAGCGATTTGCACTTGGATGCGACTGGTGCGGAAGGCGGCAAGTCAGTACCGCCTGCGGTAGCGGGAGGGTCTCGTGCGCGCTACCCGCCCGCTACCGCAGGCGGTACTGACTCATCCGCGGTCGCACTCATGCGCAAGCCGCTATGAGTCGCGACGCGCGAGGCCGCGGGTCGTCATGCACGAAAAACAGCGGCCCCGCTCGTCCTTAGAGCGGGGCCGCTGTTGATTTGCGCCTTGCGTTTGAAAGGGCGGGTGGTTACATACCCATGCCGCCGCCCATGCCGCCGGGCATGGCCGGGGCCTTGTCGTCCTCGGGCAGCTCGGAGATGAGCGCCTCGGTCGTCAGCATGAGGCCGGCAATCGAGGCCGCGTTCTGGAGCGCCGAGCGCGTGACCTTGGCCGGGTCGATGACGCCCGCCTCAACGAGGTCTTCGAAGGTCTCGGTGGCCGCGTTGTAGCCGTAAGACTCCTTCTTGGCCTCGCGCACCTTCTCGACGATGACCGCGCCCTCTTTGCCCGCGTTCGAGACGATCTGGCGGAGCGGCTCTTCGAGCGCGCGGCGGACGATGGTCACGCCGATCTGCTCGTCGGCGTCGCCCTCGCCCTCTTCGTTCGCCTTGAACTTGTCGAGCGCCTTCGCCGCGCGCACCAGCGCGACGCCGCCGCCCGGGACGATGCCCTCCTCGACGGCCGCGCGCGTGGCGTGCATCGCGTCCTCGACGCGCGCCTTCTTCTCCTTGAGTTCG
>JBJMGP010000252.1:0-8764 GCA_045807865.1 Pyrinomonadaceae bacterium | reverse complement strand
CAACGTTGAACCTTCAACTCACGAGCCCTCTGTGTCGTTCGCCACTCATTCCGGGTCGGCAAGCTCGCCGTAGAAGGAGTAGGCGGCCCGCCTGCCGTTGATTTGTAGACGCCAGTACTTAAAGTCTTCGGCGTTCTGGCAGCCGTTGCCGCGGCCTTGCAGCACGAGTAGATATTTCGTCGGGCCGGCAGTCCCGGCCTTGAAGAGACCCGTGCCGCTGACCTGACCTTCGAACCGCCATTCCTTATAGAGCAGCGGCCCGCCGCCCGCGGCCGGCAGGAGCAGCAACGCCAACACCGCCAGCGAGAATAGAGACAGCCTTCGACCTCTCATCATTCCTCCTGCTTCCCTCAACGGTATACGTCCGTGCTCACGTACTTGATGCCCGAGTCAACCATGAGCGTGACCACCGTGGCCTCTGGGCCGAGCCGCTCCGCGACGCGGAGGGCGGCGACGACGTTGAGCCTCGAAGAGGTGCCGGCAAAGATGCCCTCTTCGCACGCCAGGCGGCGGCACATCCCGATGGCCTCTTCGGTCGAGCCCGTCAGGATTTCATCCACCTCCTCCCTGTGCCAGAGCGGCGGGACGAAGCCGATGCCGATGCCTTCGATCTTGTGCGAGCCCGTGGGCTTGCCGGACAGGACGGGCGATTCGGACGGCTCCACGGCGGCGACGTGCAGGCCCGGTCTGTGTCTTCGTAAAGCCCTCGACGCGCCGTGGATCGAATGCGCGGTGCCCACCGAATGGACGAAGGCGTCAACCTCGCCCACAGTCTGCTCCCAGATTTCCTCGCCCAGCGAGTGATAGCCCGCGGCGGCGTCCACGTTGCCGAGTTGGTCAACCCACCAGTGCCCGGGTCGCGCGCTCAGGCGGCGGGCGGTGTCGATCATCTCTTTAATCAGCCGCTCGGTGATCTGCCGTCGGTCGCTCGGGATGACGGTGACCTGCGCGCCGAACGCCTGCATGGTGCGTATCTTCTCTTCGCTGAAGGCGTCCGAGGTGACGATCTCAAGTCGATAACCTTTCGCGGCGCAGACGAGCGCCAGCGAGACGCCCGTCGAGCCGCCGGTGTATTCGACGACGGTGCCGCCCGGCGTAAGGCGCCCGTCCCTCTCGGCCGCCTCGACGGAGGCCAGCGCCATCCGGTCTTTCATGCTGCCCGTCGGGTTCGCCCACTCCAACTTGACCAGCACACGCGCCGAGCCCTGCGGCACGACTCTCTTCAAACGCACGAGCGGCGTGTTGCCGATGGATTCGAGGATGTTGTTGGAGACAGTCATAACTTAAAAAGCCTCCTTGCCGACGGCGAGCAATTCTCAGCCCGCGTTTGTATCACGGGCGGGGAGGACGCGGTGCGCTTCGAGGTGGAACTGTGGCACTGTCTGCCGCTTGAGGGAGTGGCAGGTGATGAGGTTGCTGAAGTCGGAGGCGCGGCGGACGACCCGCGCCTCGTGGACGCGAAGGTCGGCACGCTCCTCGAAACGGACGCGCCAGGAGTCGGCGCCTTCCGTGTACGAGGAGAGATAGTGCAGGTCTTCGACTCCGGCCAGTCCGGTCTCTTCGCGCACGAAGGCTTCGGCGGCCTGGATGTGATGCGAATAGCAGGCGCGGCCGCGGAACTCTTCGGGGAGGACTCGTCCCGCGCGGTAGGCGTCCACGACCCTGCGGGCAGATTCGGGCGTGGCGTGCGCGTAGAAGAGGCCGTGCGGGAAGCAGACGAGGTTGCCGGCGAAGCGGTCGCCGCCGACGTGTGAAGACTGCCACACGTCTTTGCCCGCGTGCTCTTGCAGCGCGTTGTAGAGGGGCACGCCGAACTTCGCGCAGCACTTGTCGCGCCGGCCGTGCGTGCAGACGAGGAAGAGCGGGCCTTCGCAGACCTCGCCGCCCTGTAGGTCTGGCCCCGAAGCGACGGCCGCGAGGTCGTACGCGAGCGCGTCGAAATACTTCTCCAAACGCAGGCGCACGACGAAGGGAGAGCGCTCGCGGCAGCGCACGACGAAGAGGTTCATGCGCGCGTCACGGCGGCCGCGGTCGGTCTTGACGAAGAGGAGGCGCGAGTGGCGTACGCGCGCCATCGAGTTTATGAAGAACCGCTTCACCTCGGGCGGGAGCGCGCTCTCCTCGAAGGCGTGGCGCCCCCAGCCGTGCGGGTATTCGAGCAGAAACCAGACGGCGCCCGTCGAGGCCGTGCCCGCGCTCCGCTCGCCCGCGCCCCGCGAAAGCTCCGAGCAGAAGAAGCGTGGCTCGACAGCGCCCGACTGCGTCACGCGCCCCCTCGCCCTTCAACGTCGAGGGCGACGAACCCTCGATACACCAACTCGACGAGGAAGGCGCGCACGGTCTCCGGCGCGACGCGACCCCGCGCGGCCTCGCACAGCTCCGCGACCGTGCAGGCCCTTCGGTCGTTAAGCGCGCGCAGGACGGGAAGCGCGTCTGCGGCGAAGCGCCAATGCTGTCCCATCGCGTCGAACTCGATACAGCCGCCCGCGGCTTCTACTTTGAAAGGACGCGGCGCGAGCAGACGGACGACGGTCGAGCTTTCGTGCAGCGCGGCGTCGGGCATCGCGACCCACGGCAGATCGAGGCGCGCGCGCGGCTCGGCCCGCGCGTCGAGGTCTTCGTAGAAGCTGTCGAGCACGGAGTCGTCCCACGCGGCCAGCAGCTCTTCGCGCAGGCGCGCGTTGTGTGCGGCGCGCTCGGTGGCGGATGCGAGGCGCGGCAGGTCGCGCCGGAAGGTCTCGCTCGCGCGCACGCGCTCCGAGAACCAGCGCAGGAGGTCGAGCCCCGTGCGGTTGTGCACGCCGACCGTCAGGTGCAGCGTCGGCTCGGCGAGGGGCACCGCCACGTGCCACCACCCGCGCGGGAGGTAGAGCAGGTCGCCGTCTTCGAGCGTCCCCTCCCAAAGGGGCTCGTGCTCGGGCTTCTGCGCCTTCTCGATGTCGTTGACGAGCGGGCAGGGTCGCGTCTGCCCGTAGACGCTCCAACGCTTCCGGCCCGTGACCTGTAGGATGAAAACGTCGTGGTCGTCCCAGTGCAAATCGAAGCCGCGCGAGGTCTGCCAACCGGCATAGAGGTTGACCTGCACGCGCTCGCGGAAGAGAAGCTCAAGCCCCTTCGCCAGCTCTTCGACCGGCCCGGACAACTCGTCCACGGCGTCGAGCACGAGCGTCGCGCCCTCGCGCAGCTCGCGCGCGAGCCCGGCCGACTTGAGCCTCGGGATGGGTGCCTTCTGCTTAGCGCTCGTCGCGTGGCGCAGGTAGGACGAGACGGGCAGGGACTTGCCGTCGCGCACGAGCCGCAGGCGCGGGAAGTCGAGCCGCTGGCGGCCGAGTATCTCGCTCAGCCGCCCCCACGGCATCATGTGCGCGAAGCGCCCGGCGCGCCCGCGGACGTGCAGGAAGTTAACGCCCCAGGTGGAGTCGAGGAACTCCCCCGGGGCGTTCGGTTCCAGCATCCCCGCGAGGCTCTCAAACCCCGGGGTCGCTCGTGTCCGCGCGGCGCCCATCTAGTCGTTACGGTCTGAGTCAGACGGCGCCGGCCGCGCGGCCGTGGTGCCGCCCCCGTCGGCGTTCTCGGGCTGGATGCCGAGCGGGTCCATCCCGTCGGCGTCGAGCCCCGTGTCTGTGCCGTCGGCGTCAGTCACGTCGGTGCCGTCGGCGTCGGAGCCACCGGCATCACTGCCGTCGGAGTCGCCCTTGTCGGTGCCGTCAGAGTCCGAGGCGTCGGAGTCGTCGCCGCCGAGCGCGTCGCTGTCGCTGCCGTCCGAGTCGGACGAGTCGTCGCCCAGGAGTCCGCCCTTGTCGCTGCTGTCCGAGTCGTCACCGGACAGCTTGTAGTTGTTCGCGCCCTGCAACGGATCGACCGAGAGTAAGAGACCCGAAGAAGACTCCTCCCGCTGCTCGCCCGCGTCGGGCTGCACGTTGTCTGCCATGCCCTTCCTCCTTCCGAATTGTAAAAGCGATTTGACCGCCAGCTTAGTACGCGCGGGCGTGTGTGGACAAGCGGCGGTGGAGGAAATCTGCGGGAGGCGGGATAAAGTCAGCCGACGGCGTGGTGGGCGGCGGCCTTGCGCGCGGAGATTTCGCCGACGAGGCCGGCGATGCGCTCGACGGTGAAGGGCTTGGGGACGATCCAGTCGGCCTGGGCCTCGGACTGCTCCTCGGGCGTCACGGTGTCGCCCCAGCCGGTAATGACGGCGAGCGCCACGTGCTCGTCGCGCTCGCGCACGGCGCGCGCCACCTCCCACCCGCTCATCCCGGGCAGGCCCACGTCGGTGAAGACCGCGTCGTACTCCGCCGAGTCGAAGAGGCGCAGCGCCTCACGCCCCTCGCCGGCGAGCGAGACCTTGCACCCCTCGCGTTCGAGGATGTCGGCGAGCAGTTCGCGCACGTAGTCTTCGTCGTCGACGACGAGGATGCGCAAGGAGCCGTCGGAGCGCGCCGTCAGCAGCGGCCCCGTGTCGTTGATGCGCTGCGTGTCCGACTCGCCGACGACGGGGAAGGTCATGCGGAAGGTCGTCCCCTTCCCCACCTCCGATTCGACTTCGACGCGCCCCTCGTGGCGCCGGATGATGCCGTACGAGACCGAAAGCCCGAGCCCCATCCCGGCCTTCCCTTTCGTCGTGAAGAACGGGTCGAAGATGCGCGAGCGCACCTCCTCGCCCATGCCCGTCCCCGTGTCCGCGACCGTGAGCACGACCTCGTCGCCGCCCTCCTGCGTCGAGAGCGTGATCGTGCCGCCGTCGGGCATCGCGTCCACCGCGTTGAAGACCATGTTGACGAGCACTTCGCGCAGCTCACCCGCATCGCCCATGATGACCGAGTTCGACCCGATCTGGCGCACGAGCTTGATGTGGACATTGGCGGCCTCGGCGTGATCCTTCCAGCGCGGCCGCGTGATCTCCGCGACTTCGAGCATCAGCTGGTCAACGTCGATGCGCACAAAGTCCTGGTCGCGCCGCTGGCGTGCGAAGTCCTGGATGCGCTTGACGGTCTTGGCGCCGTCTTCGGCCGTCTGGATGATGATGCGCAGGCCCCGGCGCACGTCCTTCATCTCCTTCGCGTCGAGCATGAGCTGCGCGCGCGCCAGTATCCCCGTCAGCGTGTTGTTGAAGTTGTGCGCCACGCCCGAGGCCAACTCACCCAACGCCGAGAGCTTCTCCATCTGCGCGTAGTGCTCGCGCATGCGCTCGCGCTCGGCCTGCTCGGCCTGGGCGGCCGAAGCCTCAACGCTCTTGAGGTAAGTGCGGTAGGTCAGGTAGACGATGGTGACGATGGGGGCCGCGAGCAGGATGTAGGTGTAACCGAAGCGGACGACGACGCGCGAGATGAGTCCCGCGGCCGACGCGCCCGCCAGGTGCGTGATCGAAGACCAGAGGTAGTAGCGAGTCCAGGTCTGCGTGATCTTCATCCCACGCAGGAAGGCGGTGTAGACGGAGGCGAGCCAGGAGTTAGTCAGGTACTGCACGACCGACATCACGCAGATGGCGGCGAGGAAGCGCCCGAGGTTCTCGCTCATCGGCAGCGCCTCGGGCGGGCCGTAGAGGCGACTCATCACGGTCGCCGTGACGAAGGTGGAGGTCAACATCTGCGCGCTGTTGAAGGCGACCGTCTTCGCCGTGCCGCCAAAGCGGAAGGACGAGTACGCGCTCTCGACCGCCGCCAGCAGCGTCGCCGGCCCGCCGCCGTAGAGGAGCATCGTGAGGAAGATGAAGGTGTCCGAGATGGTGATGTTCCCGCTCTTGTGCGGGATCTGAATCTGGACGCGCGCGCTGAGGAAGACCGTCACCGCCGCCAGCAGCAGCAGCCCCAAGTTGAGCCGCACAAAGGTCATCGTCGCGAGGCACAGCCCGAGTGCCACCGCGCCGAGCACGATGACAAAACGGATGTAATACTCTTGCCAGCTTTTGATGTCCATCGACTTCCGTGCGAAGCGCGCCGAAGGAGGCAAGTGCCTGCGCGGTGAGGCGCCTCTGGCCTTGCAATCAAAGTGTAGTGGCTGCGCCTGACGCAGTCAAAGCGGCGCGGCGCAACCCGGAACTAGGTGGGGCGGAGTTCTGTGCTGCGCCGGCTCAGTTGCCCGACGGCGTGCTGACCCCCGTAATGCTGCCGCTCATGCTTATGAAGCCGCCATCTATCGTCGAGCCGCTGATGAGAAGGTTCTGCCCAGTGATGACGCCGCCCGAGACGGTGAGGTTGTCGCCGGTCAGGATGCCGCCGGTGGCCGTGCCGCTGGAGCTGACGATCAAGCCGTTAACGTTAAGCTCGTTGCCGACGAGGACGCCGAGGGTGGCCGGATTCCCGCCGACAGGTGCTCCGCCGCCCCCGTTCGGCACCTCGTTGCCGACGAGGACGCCATCCGTGCAGGGCACCTCGTTGCCGACGAGAACGCCGTAATCGTCAGAGCCCGACGGCTGGGCGCCGGGAACCTCGTTGCCGACGATGACGCCGTTGGCGTTGACCACGCTGCTGCTGACGAACTGCACCGGGCCGGCGATGACGCCCGCCTCGATGATCTGGCCGTTGACCAGAATGTTGCGGAAGGCCACGCCATCAGGTGCGAGCGCGTTGTTAATCAGCAGAGTATTGCCGATGACGGTCGAGCCGCCGGAGCCACCGCACGCGTGTGCGGTCGTGAGGAATCCGTAGCCGCTCATGTTGCACACGAGAATGCCCAGAGCGAGTGAGAGCGACATGACCAGGGATGTCATTGGGGAGAGAAAAGATTTTTTCACGTTGTCCTCCATAAACTGATGAGAGAGTGGAGACTTATCTCCATGAATGCCTGCGACCAAACGCGGACAGTGTCCTGTCTTTCACTTCTTTATGCGCAGTTTGTATGCAAGAGGAAAATAGAAAGACAGGCGACCGGGCTTCAGACAATCGTGTAGAAGCTTCAGTCTCGCGGCGCAGCTTAAACGAAGCCGGGCGCACTGTCAACCCCTTTATTTTCAAGGGGTTAATAAACCATGTTTAAATATTGCAAAATCTTTGGCAGATCGTCACTTAATTGTCTCTATCTCCTTGGATTTCCGGCGTAATTGCTTTCAGACATGTTTTACAAGGGTTCAGCGCGGCCCGGGACAAAAATCCGGGGCGGCGCGGCTTTTATGCTAGGCTTATGCGCCATGAGGGCGCGGGAGGAGAAGATGGCCGGCGGCGAGACCGGGGGGCTACAGCGCGTCTGGGTCTGGCGGCTCATCGCGGGGCGCCTGCTGGTGGCGGGGCTCCTCTTCGGCGTCAGCGTGCTCTGGACGAGCGGGCTGGCGCCGGGCGTACAGGAGGCGCGCAGGCTCGGCGGCGCGCTCCCCTTCGCCTTCGTGGTGGCAGGACTGTCGGTCGCCTATGCGCTGACGCTGCGGTTCACGCGCATCCCGCTGCTGACGCAGGCCGGGGCACAGTTCGCTCTTGACGCGCTGCTCGTGACGTGGCTCGTCTGGGTGACGGGCAACCTCTACTCCCCTTACACGGCGCTCTACATCCTGGTCATCTCGGCGGCGAGCATCTTCCTCGGCGCGCGCGGGGCTTTGGTGACGGCCGTCGGGTGCGCGGCCTTTTACACGGTGACGATGCTCGGGCTGACGGCCGGCTGGTTCGGGGGCGTCGGGCGCGGCCTGACGGCGGCGGCGCTCGCGGAGACGGCGGAGGTGACAGGCTTGAACGTCGTGGCCTTCCTCGTCGTCGGGCTGCTGGCGGCGCGGCTCGCCGAGCGCCAGACGCTCTCCGAGGTGCAGATGCGCGAGGCGACGCACGCGCTCGTCTCCCTGCGCGCGCTGCACGAGCGCATCGTCGAGTCGATCCGCTCGGGGGTCATCACGACCGACCTGAAGCGGCGCATCTACACCGTGAACCGCGCGGCCGAGGAGATGACGGGCTACGCGGCGGCGGGTCTGCGCGGGCAGGACGTGTCGATCCTGTTCGGCGACATGGGGGTGCGCATCGACGAGTCGCTGCGCTCGGCGGCCGAGGGGCACGCCAGCCCGCGTTACGAGTGCGAGTGCCTGACCCCCGAGGGCTTCCTCGTCAAGCTCGGGTACACGATCTCGCCGCTCTCCTCCGAGTCGGGCGAGACGACGGGGCTTGTCATCACCTTCCAGGATTTAACCGACGTGCGCGCGATGGAGGAGACCTCGCGGCGGCAGGAGCGCCTGTCGGCCGTCGGGCGCGTCGCGGCCGGCATCGCGCACGAGATACGCAACCCGCTGGCGGCGATGCGCGGCTCGATTCAAGTCCTGCGCTCGGAGCTTGAGGCCGACGCCTCGCAGCGGGAGCTGATGGACATCGTGCTGAGCGAGTCCGACCGCCTCAACCGCATCATCACCGACTTCCTGACCTACGCGCGGCCGCGCAAGTTCTCGCTCGCCGAGTGCGACCTGCGCGAGCCCTTGCGCGAGACCTTCGCGCTCCTGCGCCACAGCCCCGAGGTGCTCGACGGGCACCGGCTCGAAGAGGACTTGCCCGAGGAGCCGCTGCCGGCGATGGCCGACGCCGAGGGCATCCGGCAGGTCTTCTGGAACCTCACGCGCAACGCCTTGAAGGCGATGCCCGACGGCGGGACGCTACGCGCCGAGATGCGGCGCACCGCCTCGGGCAGCGTCCGCATCACCTTCACCGACACGGGGCGCGGCATGACGCCCTCGCAGGTCGAAAGACTCTTCGAGCCCTTCTCCTCCTCGACGACGGGCGGGACGGGTTTGGGCCTCTCCATCGTCTACCAGATAATCCGCGACCACGGTGGTACAATCAACGTCCGCAGCCGCGAGGGT
>JBJMGP010000251.1:0-89694 GCA_045807865.1 Pyrinomonadaceae bacterium | reverse complement strand
CGGCATTATATGTTCCGCCTCTGACCCGGCCTTGAAAGGCCGGGTTAAACTCAGACGCCGCTGACGCGGCAGCCTCAGAACTTCTTGGTGGCGGCGTCGCTCCAGGCGGCGATGACGGCGGTCGCTTCGAGCGTGCCGGTGTTCTCAAGGCGAAGCTTCCCGGCGCCGGCCGTGAGGTTCTTCTCGACGTAGATGGTGCGGAAGAGGCCGCGCGCCTCGGGCGGGCCTCCTTGCTTCGTCAACGTCATGAGCGGAAGGCCGGAGAAAGTCCGGCCTCAGTCCTTAACGCGCAAAAGGGGGAGACGCCGTATCAACTTGAAATGCGCGCGGGGCCGCAACGTGCCTCCGCGCGCATTCTTTAACACGAAGGAAAATTCTGACGGCCTTAGCTCATGGCCGTCGGCTTGACGTCGGCGGGGTCGTCGGCGGCCTCGTCCTCTTGTAGCTGCGCGAGGTGCTGGCGGCGGAGCTGTTCGACGAGGTGGGAGAGGTCTGCGAGCTGCTCGTCGGAGAGGCCCTCGAAGATGACGCCGAAGCCGACGCGCTCCATGTGGTACTTGACCCGGCCGGTCAGGCGCAGCCAGCGATTCTCGGGCGTCCAGACGCGGACGTGGAGGCTCTGCCCCTCGATGACGATGGCCTTGGTCTTTACGAAACACTCCCTGGGGCCGATGCTCGTGATGGTGCCGCTGCGCGGGGTGTCGGGCGTCGGCCCGAAGGCGCAGGAAAGTTCGGAGAGGAAGCGCATCTTTTTTATCACGTCCTTCATGACGGTGTGACCCTTCGAGTTCATTCAGTCGGCGGAGACCAGGCGGATCGACTTCACGCTCGTGTTCGGAACGGGCGGCGCGGGCGGCTCCTCGGGCATGTGCGCCTTCCGCACCTTCTCGTTGGTCTCGACGATGATCTTCTCGGCGTCGGCCGGGCTTGACGGCCGCGAGAAGTAGTAGCCCTGCCCGTACTCGCACTTGAGGTCGCGCAGGACCTTGAGCTGATCCTTGGTCTCGACGCCTTCGGCCACCACGTCCATCCCGAGCACCTGCGCGAGCATGATGATGGTGCGCACGATCTCGACGTTCTCGGGGTTGTTCGCCATGCGCGTGACGAAGGAGCGGTCGATCTTCAGGGTGTCGATGGGGAAGCGGTGCAGGTAGGAGAGCGAAGAGTAGCCCGTCCCGAAGTCGTCGATGGCCAGCTGCACGCCGAGGTCGCGCAGGTGGCGCAGCATCTCGGTCGCCGTGTCGATGTTCTCCATGACGGCGCCCTCCGTGATTTCGAGCTTGAGCTGGCGCGGGTTCAGACCCGTCTTCCGCAGCACCCCGTCCACCTGCGCCATCAACTGCGTGTGGTTGAACTGCTTGGCCGAGAGGTTGACGCTCATGAAGAAGGGCGAGGCCTGCGGGAACTTCTCCTGCCACTCGTGCATCTGGCGGCACGCCTCTTCGAGCGCCCACTCGCCGAGCTGAATGATCTGACCCGTCTCCTCCGCGATGGGGATGAAGTCGAGCGGCGAGACCAGTCCGCGCTCCGGGTGGTGCCACCGCACCAGCGCCTCGAAGCCGCAGAGCTTGAAGTTGTCGAGCGAGACGATGGGCTGGTAGAGCAGGTAGAACTGCTCCCTCTCCAGCGCCTTCCGCAAATCGGTCTCGATCTGTAAGAGGTTGACGGCCGACGCGTGCATGCTGTGGTCGAAGACGACGTGGCGCGCCTTGCCCAGGGACTTCGCGCGGTACATGGCGGTGTCGGCGTCGCGCAGGATGTCCTCGGGGTCGGAGTAGGCGCCGGTGCCGATGGCCAGGCCGATGCTCATCGTCGTGAAGACCTCACGCCCCGTCAGCATGATGGCGGCCGAAATCTCCTGCTGGATGCGCTGGGCCACCGCGACGGCCTCCGCGTCGTTGGCGAGGTCGTCGAGCAGGATGGTGAATTCGTCGCCGCCGACGCGCGCGACCGTGTCGCCCTGGCGCAGGCAGCTCTCAAGGCGCCGCGCAACTTCGACGAGGAGCTGATCGCCCGCGACGTGGCCGAGCGAGTCGTTGATGATCTTGAAGCGGTCGAGGTCGCAGAAGAGGACGGCGAAGCGGCGCGAGGCGTGGCGCTTGGCGCGCGCGATGGTGAGCTTGACGTGGTCGGCGAAGAGCGCGCGGTTCGGCAGCCCCGTCAAAGGATCGTGGAAGGCGTCATGGCGGAGCTGCTCCTCGGACTGCTTGCGCTCGGTGATGTCTTGCAGTTGGAGGATGAGATAGGTCTCGTCGTCGCGCGCGTCCTGAAAGCGCGCCACGTTCCAGAGCGCCCAGACCCGCTCGCCGCCGCGCCGCTGGTGGCGCACCTCCATCTGGAGGAAGTCGGAGCGGCGCTTGAGCATGCTCTTCAGCCCCGCGACCGCCGTCACGAAGTCGTCCTTGTGTGTGACCGCCTTCAGGCTCGAATACATCAGCTCCGACTCGGCGTAGCCGAGAAAGTCGCAGAGTGAGCGGTTGACCCAGAGCAGGTTACCCTTGGCGGAGAGGATCGCCATGCCGATGGCCGCGTGCTCGAAGGCTGCGCCGAAGGCGTGCGTGGCCGAGAACTGTACGCGCCCGCGGTGTCCGGGCCACGCACGCTCTGCCGAAGAGTTGCCGCGGTGGGCCTGGTAGAGGGCGTCAACGGCCGCCGCCGCCGCGGCCACCCCGAGCACGGCGTCAAGCGCAATGCCTACCGGAACCTGTGAGGCCAGCACGGCGAGCGTGGAGGTGAGCAGGTAGGCGGTGAAAGTCCAGGCGAGTGCGTCGAGAAAGGCACGTGGCGCCGAGCGCGTGCCGCGTCCGTAGGCCGTGAGTTGCGCCGCCCCGGACGCCGACTGTGAGAGCGAGAAGACCAACGCCGCGGCCGCCGCCGCGAGCGCCGAAGCGCCCGGGACGAATGCGCCGACGCCGAGCAGGCGCACGCCCCAGCCGGCCAGCAAGGTAGTCACGGTCGCAGGCGCCGAGTCGTGCAGGAGCGAGGTGCCGCGGCGCGAGAGCCTGAGCGAAGAGACGACGGCCGCGGCGGTCGCGACCGGCACGGCCGCGCCGAAGCCGTAGAGCAGCGCCGTCAGCAGCACGAAGGCCGCCGAGAGCGGGACGGCGCTCGCCGCGTGCGGGACTTTGACGTAGACGCGCGTGCCGATGGTCAACGCGCAGAAGGTGAGCATGAGGTAGCGCGCGTCCCAGAGCAGGCTCGCCCAGGCGGGGAGCGAGACGACCAAAGCGGCCACCCCGAGGAGGGCGGCCGCGAGCGCGTACGCGCTTGCCGGGCGCTTCGTGTATGTCAGGATCATTTGAGGGGCATTCCTGTCTCTTCCGCGGCGAAGGGCTGGCGGGTCTTTTCAACGAAGGGGCGAGGGGTAAGGAGTGTTCTTCTCCCGTGTCAAAAGCTCAACTCTCTCGAACCCACGGTGGGCACGTGGAGAGAGAAAATCACGAATTCTTAAGCAAGGCTCGTTCCCGCCGTCCGACCTTCAACTGATCTCGTGGCGGGCGCCTAATGTTCGTGTTCGAATTGAGGGGACGGCCCGTGGGGTCTCCATCACGTGACACGATGACAAATCGCGGCAGCCTGCGGGTGACAAACCGCGTCACAGGCGCGCGCCGCGTCACCTTCGCGGAGGGGCCGAAGGGGGAAAAGCCCGCCGCCAGCGCGTCGAGTGCGGGAGCGTGCGAAAATTTTTTCGGGATGGGGCGGGGCATGAAACTTGTAACCGTCAGCGTGGAAGTGTAACCACGCGAGTGCGCCTCGCAGCGCTCGTAGTCCATTTCGATTCTCCCTCAGAGAACTTTGGAGTTGCCATGACCCAAGACGACATGCCTGCCCCGGCCGTCGTGGACGAAGAGAAGGCCGTCATCGAGGAAGAGATAACCGTCGTCGAGTACGTGCCGCCTTCGCCCCCCCGCCCAGAACCGAAACTCGCCAACCCTGCCCCCGCCAACCCTGCGCCCGCCAAACCGGCGCCGCACAACTCCCCCGCGCCCGACCCCTTCGCGGTCGGCGTCCGCGTGCTCAAGCTGGCCCCCGCCTGGATGCTCTTCACGGCCGTCTGCTGCTCCATGCTCGTTCTAATGCTCGGCTGGGTGAGGACGAGCGGCGAGGCCGAAGCGGTCACGCTCCCCATCAAACAGAACGACGCGCGCGCCGCCAAACTCGCCCCCGCGGACGACGAAGCGGCCGCGAAGCCGGAGGCCGACTCTCCCGCAAACATTTCTCCCGCGGGCGCTTCCGCTCAGAAGTCCACCGCCGCGAACGACGCGCCCGCACAGGCTTTGGCACAGGCGGAGACGCCCTCCGCTCCTCAGGCGCCGCCGCCCGCCGCCCCGAAGGCGGAAGAGAAGCCACGGATCGAAACGCCCGCGCAGGGTGGAGACTCCGGCGGGAACTTTACCGCGCAGGTCGGCTCGCACACCGACCAGTCCGAGGCGAACGAACAGGTCTCCAAGCTGAGGGCCGCCGGGTTCGACGCGCGCTCCGTCGCGGTCGAACTGCCCGGGCGCGGAACCTGGTACAGGGTGCAGGTCGGACGCTTTGCCGACCGCGGCGAAGCCGCGAAGACGGTCGCCACCATGCGCGCGAAGGGCGCGGCTTCGGCTGCCCTCGTCGTCCCCGTACAGAAGTAGACTCGTTGGAAGTATTTAGAACCCGAGGGTGGAGATGGCCACGGTTCTGCCACACCAGCTCTTAAGCGACGCGGCACTTTCGGAAACGGCCTCCTCGCACTTCAAAATCGTGGAGAGCTACGCGCGCTTCTTCGCGCGCCCAGAGGTGCGCCTGCGCTTCCTCAACAAGACGCTCCCGCTCCAGGCCGAGCGCAACGCGCAGATGGAGGAGGCACTCGGGCGCTGGGCCTTTCTGAGGAAGTACGGGCTCTTTGAAAAGCTCCTGAACTTTTCGCTCTACGCGTTGATCTTCCGAGAGGTGAGCCACCTCCTGCCTTCGGACTCGGGCGGGAAGCGCGGGCTGCTGGGGCTGCACAAGCAGGCGCCGCTCTCGGCTCGCGTCTTCTTCCGCTGTTACCAGTTCCGCCGCCAGCTCTACGTCGTGTCGGCGCTCCTCCTCGTGGCCTTCGGCTTCGCCGCCTACCGCGGCGCGGTCTGGTCTGTCGCACGCGCCAACGCATACCTCGCCGGCCGCTACAAGAGTGTCGAACGCGTTTACGCCGGGGAGAAAGACGCGACCGGCGGTCTCGCCGAACACCTGCCTTCTTACCAGCCCGAGAAGGTCTGGCTGGTCGAACAGGGGTCGGACTTCGAGCGCTACAGCAACGGCGCGCGCATCATCAACAGCTTCGAGACCTCGAACCGCCCGCGCCGCTACCTCGTCTATCAGCCCGGCTCGACCGAGGCGCAGGGCGAGCCGCAGTCGGCGCCCGTCGGCATCGTCTACCACACCTCGGAGAGCGTCCTGCTCCCCTTCGTCGCGGGCAACAGCGGCTCCATCGAGTCCCGCTCTAAAAACCTGCTCGCGTACGTCCGCGATAAGAAGTCTTACAACTACGTCATCGACCGTTTCGGACAGGTCTATCGCGTCGTGCGTGACGAGGACGCGGCCTTCCACGCGGGCAATTCCGTCTGGTCGGACGGGCGCGTCGTCTACGCGGGCCTCAACGAGAGTTTCCTCGGCGTCGTCTTCGAGACGAAGGCCGACATGGGCGTGGGCGGCGAGCAGTTGACCGAGGCGCAGGTGCTCGCGGGCCGCCTCCTGACTCAGGTTTTACGCAGCCGCTACCAGATCGACGACGCCGACTGCACGACGCACGGGCTCGTCTCGGTCAACCCTTCGAACGGCCGCATCGCCTTCCACCACGACTGGGCGCGCGGCTTCCCGTTCGAGGCGATGGGCCTCTCGGACAAGTACGCGGTCGCGCCCGCTTCGGTCGCGGAGCTGGGCTTCGGCTACGACCCTGAGCTCGTCTCTCTGCTCGGCGGCCGGATGTGGCCGGGCGTGTCGGCGGGCGAGACGGAGTTCGCGCGCCGGGCCGAAGGGCAGGGCAAGCGGCCCGAAGAGCTGCGCGGGCAGATGCAGAAGGTCTACCGCGCGCGGATGGAGGCACAACGGGCCGTGCTCCGCGCGGAGAAGTTCGAGTCGCGGGACGCCTCGACGGCCGAGGCCGACCCCGAATCCTGAAAGTCACCCGACACTTTTTCTGGAAGTCGCCCGCGGCCGTTTCTGGAAGTGCTTCTCCCCGGTTCCCGGAAAGGCACACGCATTGCAAGCCTGATGTCCGACACCGGGCGGAGACGCCGCCCCAGCGGTTCCGCAGACTGTCTGCTGTGTAGACCGTCCCCACAAAAATTTAAAACCCACCGAGGAGATGAAAATGGAAGAGAAGAATCCGGCCCCCGCGGCGACGAAGACGGAGACCCCCGAAGTGAAGTCCGGCCCCGTGGGCGTTGACATCGGCACGAGCCGCATCGTCGTCGCCGACGGCCCCGACGGCGAGCGCCGCCGCTCGCAGCTCAACGCCTTCGTCCCCGTCCCCGTCTCCGAGATGGCCGAGAACATGCTCAAGCAGCGCGGGATGGTCTACGAGCGCAACTCCAAGAACCTCTACGTCTACGGCAACGACTCCGACTTCTTCGCCAGCTTCCTCGACACGGACGCGCGCCGGCCGATGAGCGAGGGGCTCATCAACCCGAAGGAGGAGAACAGCCAGCACATGATCCAGCGCATCCTCCAGATGATGGTGCCGCGCGCCCGCCGGAACGAAGTGCTCTGCTTCAGCGTCCCCGGCCGGGGCGAGGGCGTCAGCGGCAACCTCGTCTACCACGAGGCCGTCCTGAAGAACTTCCTCCAGTCGCTCGGCTACAACGCGAAGGCGCTCAACGAGGGGCAGGCCGTCGTCTTCTCCGAGTTGCAGGACGAGAACTTCACCGGCATCGGCCTCTCTTTCGGCGGCGGGATGTGCAACGTCTCGGTCTCGTTCATGTCGATGCCGATGATCACCTTCAGCGTGCCGAAGGGCGGCGACTACATCGACCGCAACGTCGCCGAGGTGATGGGCGAGAACAACACGACCAAAGTGCGCCTCTTTAAAGAAGAGAAGCTCGACCTCTCGCGCGCGCCGAAGGACGAGATGACCGGCGCGCTCCACATCTTCTACGAGGACTTGATGCGCACGCTCATCGACCGCCTGCGCTCGGAGTTCGCCAAGTCGGGCCAGCTCCCGAAGGTCGACCGCCCGATGACGGTCGTGCTCGCCGGCGGGACGGCCAAGCCGACCGGCTTCCTCCAGAAGTTCGAACAACTCCTGCGCGCCGAGGGCGACTTCCCCGTCCCGCTCTCCGAGGTGCGCATGGCCTCCGACCCGCTCACCGCTACCGCGCGCGGCTGCTACATCGCCGCGCTCTCCGAGACGAAGTAACACGCGCCGCTTCCGACCCGCCTCGTGTGCCCGGCGCGGCCCTGCTCCCGCGCCGGGCGCACACTCGTACACAGCCGGCCCGCCCCTCGGGGGCTTCCCTCGACCCGATGTGAGCGACACCAACGCCGACAACGAGTTCGTAGTCGAGATCGACCTGGGCGAGATGGACTGGTCGACGCCCGCGCGCTGGGAGGACTCCCCGACCCGCGCGGCCCCGCCCGCGCCCGAGGCCGACACACCGCCCGAGCCGGCCAGTCCGGCGCCGCCGCCATCCGCGCCGCCGGCCCACGGCCTGCCTCCCGCTTTCGCGGAGATCGTCTCGGGCAAAGTGCCGGGCGGCCTGCGCGAACTGGTCGGCACGACCTTCGCGCGCCTCATCAAGACGCTCGACACTCTCGCCGTCATCGAGCGCGCGCTGACGCAGCCGCGTGAGGTGCGCGTCGGGCTGCTCTTCGAGGAGGTGCGTTTGCAGAGCGCCACGCTGCTCGCACACGTGACCGAGGCCGTCTCGGGCGGTATCCGCCTCCCGCGCAGAGTCCACGACGTACTCGACGGCATGCGCTTCGTCCTCGGGCACGAGCTGGCGAAAGTCTTCCGGCAGGAGTTCCCCGGGCTCACCGACGAGTCGCGTCCCTACAAGCGCGCCGACCTCAGCCGCGCCTACGGGCTGCTGCACAACTGCCTCCAGCAGACGACCATCACGCTCGCGCAGGCGTTCAAGCCCGGCGTGACCGGCGATCAGCTCTTCGCAGACTACCGCAGCAAGGTCGAGAACTCCTTCACGCTCTACAGTGAGTTGCAGGCCATCCTGCAGAAGGTCGCCTCCGCCGAGGGTTCGAGCGGCATCCTGCTCAAGCATGCGCTCGTCCGCCACCTCGAACACTTCCGCGAGGAGACGATGCACTACCTCATGTACAAGGACTGGGGCGCGTTCGGCCGCTACGTGGACGACGTGAAGCGCGCCTTCGAGGAGATGGAAGAGTTCGACTCCGTCCTCCACGAGTTCTCGCAGTACCTGCGCACGCTCATCCACCACGTCGGCATGCGCGAAGCCCTGCGGGGCGTGCATGCGACCCCGACCGAGCCCATCTGGGAGTAGCAGAGAGTCATGTCCACCTCCGCCGACACGACCGACGACGCGCCCGTCATGGCCCGCAACGCAGAGGCCGTCGGCCCCGACACCGCGGTCGTCCACGTGGACGAAGTCGAGCCCATCGAGCGCCGCCAGCACGAACGCCTGACCATCTACCTCCGCGCGCGCTGGGAGGGCCTCTTCGGCTGTTACGAGGGGACGATCAGCGACATCAGCGCCGGCGGCTGCTTCATCCTCAGCGAGAAGCAGACGGCCCTGCGCGAGTTGATCCGCGTGGAGATCGAGCTGCACAACGGCGAATGGATCAAGGTCTGGGGCGAGGTGACGAACCAGTTCCCGGGCGTCGGCTTCGGCGTCCGCTACACGGAGTTGGACGACGAAGACGAGAACAAGTTCTCGCTCTCGCTCGCGCAGACGAAGTCGATCCGCGCGGGCGTCACGGCCCTGAAGAGGCTCAGCCGGTCTTTCGTCAACGACGAAGGCGAGGACTTGCCGCCCGAGCGCGTGGACAGGCAGGAGTACAAGCGGAAGGTGATGCTTGCGCTCTCGAAGGTGAACCGGACGCTGCTCGATCTGCCCGAGTGCCCGAAGAAGACGGCGCTCCGGCTCGCGGTTCAGGCTTACGCGGATCTCTACCGCGTCTGGGCGGCCATGTCGGCGGGCGCGGCCGGCAACCCGAAGGAGTGGGTGGCCTCCTACAAGTGCCTCAAGGAGAAGTACGGCGCGCCCCCGCACATCCTTCAGGGCTTCCGCGACGGCGACCTCCCCGTAGCTCTCACCTTCCTCCGCCAGAAGGCCCACATCTACCTGACGTTCGTCTCCTGACCGGCGAAGATTAACCACAGAGACACAGAGGCACAGCTTTGAAGACTTAAGTCTTCAAAGCTGTGCCTCTGTGTCTCTGTGGTTAACTGTTCTGTGCCCTGCCTCCGAGGGCTTCAGCGCACCCCGAAGCGGCTCCGGTACTCGTCGGAGTCGAGGAAGGCTTTGACCATCTCGGCCCGGACGAAGTCGCCGCCGAAGGAGTCGAGCTTCGCGAGCCAGTACCGGTAGCCTTCCGCATCCGCGCCTCTCCTCAAGTATCCGTAGTACTGCATCAGCACGAAGGCCCGGCTCTTCTCCTTCGCCTTCAACTCCGCGTCGTCGGCGACGCTGAGCAGCACGTCCGCCCTCTTCATACTCCCGTCCCGCAGCGCCGCAACGAGCGCCGGGGCTCGCGCCGGGTCGAGCCCCGCGTTCGAGAGCAGGGCGGCAACATATTGTTCGTCGCTCAGCGCGCCGTACTTCGCCTTGAACTCCGGGCGGCCCGCCCACCCCTCTGCGAACGCGCGCCGATTCTGCGCGAGCCGTCCTTCCCAGTCCCCGATCCCGACTTGCACGCCCGCCGCCAGAGAGCGCGAGTCCGCCATCAGGCTCTTGTAGCGCGGCGCCTCGCCGAAGGAGGCGAGCCCGAGGCGGTAGGCGAGGTAACCGGTCTGCTCGAACTCTATCGAGAGGAAGAAGGCGGCCGAGACGTTGATGCGCTTCACCTCGCGGCACTGTAAGTCCGCGCCGCACGACTCGATCTCGTCCTGCCAGAACCGCAGCCCCGCCGTGTCCGGCCCACGCCCGAGGAAGTCGAGGTAGTGGGAGGCGACGAAGTAGGTACTCTGGTCGATCATGTTGCCGGCCGCGCCGGGGCTCGGCACGGGGTCGCAGTCTGGGCAGGTGCCGCCGGGCACCTCGACGTAGCTGACGACGGGCGCCGGCGGCTCGCCAGACTCGGGCTCGGTCTCGAAGTCGGCGGCCTTGTCCGAGCGGCAGTCGAGGTAGGTGCGCGCGTAGGGCGAGACGGCCCGGCCCGGGGCCGACACCATCAGGGTGTAGGCGCCGCCGGCGGGCAGGCTCGGGAACGAGTAGCGGCCCTGCGCGTCGGTCTGCGCCGTGGCGGTCGCGTCGCCGGAGAGCGTGACGGTCAGGCCCGCGGCGCCCGCGCCCGCGACCCTGTCCAGCACGCGCCCCAAGAGAGTCACCACGTCGGGCGAGGGCGTCGGCGTGGGCGTCGGCGTCGGGGTGGGATTAGGCGTCGGGTTAGGAGTCGGTGTGGGTGTCGGGTTAGGGGTCGCAGTCGGGGTCGGCTCCGGCGTAGAGACTGGCGTCGGTGTGGGCGTCGGAGTTGACGCAGGTGTGGGGGTCGGCGTCGCCGTCGGCGTTGGAGTCGGCGACGGCGTCGGTGTGGGTGTGCCGGTCGGTGTTGGAGAGGGAGTCGGCGTCGGCGTGGGCGTCGGGGCGAAGCTGAAGGGCGGTAGCGGCAGGGCTTCGGGGATGACGGCGAAGCGGTACGTGCCCCACTGCATGACGCCGAGCAGGAATTGCACGTTGACGCTCTGGCCGGGTTTAAGACCGTCGTCGGGGAGTGCCACGCGCACGCTCGTGTTCAGACCGCCGCCGCCGAACGCCTGGTCGGGCGGCTCGTCGAGGGTCGTGCCTTTGACGCTCGTCACGCCCGACGTGGTCGCGGGCGAGACCGTGTCGTCCGAGGAGTTGATAAGACGTAGATCCGCCTGCGCGCCGCCGAGCGCGTAGCCGGGGCTGTTCAGCGTCGTGATGTCGGTCACGCGGAAGCGCAAGGTAGTGAGCGTCTGGTTAGAGTTGTTGGTGAAACGGCGGCGGAGGCTGAGCGTCCCCAGCGGGGCGTGCAGGCCGACGCAGGTTAGACAGCGCACGGCGTTCGGCGCGTCGGACGCAGAGGCCCCGGGTTCAATCAGAGACTCGGCCACGTCCTTGCGCGCGATGGGGCTCGCGACCGAGAGAGAAGTCCACGCGAAGCCGGCGTTCTCCGGGCCGGGCGCGCCGAGGACTGACTGCGCGGAGCCGTATGAGCCGCCCGTCGTCGAGACGAAGACGAAGTCGTTGACGTTGTCGTTCGTGTCCTGCGGCCTGCCGTCTTTGAACTTGCGCACGAAGCTGTACTCCCCGTCGGCGTTGCCGATGGGGAGGAGTCCCGCGCCCTCGCGGAAGAGCTGGCTCGGAACCGTGTTGAAGCCGACCGCGTCCACGCGGTTCTCCGGCGTGAAGTTCGCCGGGTCGTTCGTCCGGAAGAGCGCGACGCCGCCGTCGTCCGGGTTGTCGAAGCTGTAGGCGGCGTCGAGCGAGGCGTAGTGCGAAAGCTCGTAGCCGCCCCCCTGGTCGAACAGGACGAAGAGGTAGTGGCCGCGCGGGCGCAGGGTGAAGCCGTTCTGCAGGACGACGATCACCGTCCCGTCCGCGGCCACGAGCGACCAGCCCTTCGAGCCGTCCGGCGTGTTCATAATCAGGGCCGAGTCGGTGTTGTTGTAAAGTTCGATGAACTCGTCGTGGCCGCCGTTCGCGTAGGGGTAGGGGCCGGCGGGCGGGGCCGGGCCGTGGAAGCGGAACTCGCTGATGATGACGGTGCCGAGCCCCGCCGCGGGCGGGAGCGGCGGCGCCAGCTTCTGCTTCACGTCGAACGTCTGCTCGGCGGCGATCAGAAACCCGTCGATGGTCATGTCGCTCCCCGGGGTCGCGTTGCAACCGTCGGGATCGACCGTGTAGTCAACCGTCCCAATGCCGCTGCCGCTCGCGCCGCCCGTGACTTTGATCCAATCGACGCGGCTCTCGGCCTTCCAGCTACAACTCGCGGGGGCGTTCACGGTCAGGCTGCCCGCTCCGCCCTGGCACGGGTGGGTCGCGGTCTGCGGGCTGATGCTGAACGTGCAGGCCGCGGCGGAGAGATCGGGGAGGCGCGCCAGGTTGACGTTGGTGCCGCCGGGGTAGAGGAAGTAGTTGCCGTCGGGAGAGACGGCCGCCTCCTGGACAAGCGTGTCCGTCTCTTTGTCGTAAGTCTTCAGCAGTGCGCCGTCGGAGAGACGCCAGACGTGCAGCGTGCCCACGGAACTGTAGTAGCCGTTAACCGCGTTCTGGTTGTCGTCCCAGCCCGTGGAGACGAGCCCCTGCCCGTCCTTCGTGAAGGCCACGGACGTGACCCGCCCTGTCCTCGTCAACTGACTCGCCAGCGTACCGTCCGAGACGCGGTAGAACTCGACGGTGTCGTCGCCGGGGAACTCTCCGCCCGCGAGTCCCGCGGTGGCGATTAAAGAGCCGTCGGGCGAGTAGGCGAGCGCCTTCTGCGGGCCGGGGATGTTGAGTATCATCACGCCGTCGGAGGTGCGCAGCAGGTCGAGCCCCTTGCCCCCGACCGAGGCGATGGTCTGGCCGTCGGGCGAGAAGGCGACGTTCGTGCCACCGCCACCCGGCGCCGTCCAAACCTGGGCTCCGGTCAGGACGTTCCAAAGGGTGATGGTTCCACGCCTCGGGTAGCGCTCTACTATGGCGGTGGCGAGGAAGTGGCCGTCGGGCGAGTAGGCGAGGGAGGTCGCGGCGTGGAAGGCGTTCGCGCCGCCGCCCGTCTGGAGCTTGCGGACGAGCGTGCCGTCCGACGCATTGTAGAGCCTCGCGGTGCAGCCCGAGATCGCGGCGATGGTCTGTGAGTCGGGCGAGTAGGTCACGTCGTTGACGGTGCCGCACCCCAGTTCGCCGAACGAGACTCTTCTCAGCAAAGCCCCGTCGGACGCGCGCCAGAGGGTGGCGGCCCGGTCGGACTGTCCCACGAAGACCGTCTGCCCGTCGGGCGCGTAGGCGACCGAAGTTAAACCCTGACCGGCGGCGCTCGACCAGATGAGATCGGCCCGACCCTGCCCCCTCGCCGCGGGCGCCGCCGAGAACAGCATGAGCGCGGCGGCTAAGAAGAAGACCCGCTTTGCAGAGGAGCGCGGCGGACAGACGACCTGCCCGTTAATTTCCAAGGGACGGCTCATGACGTTATCTCCCTGATGTTCGAACGATCCGGCAGAGTAAGACGAATGAATGGCCGAGCGGGGAACGGGAACGAAGGGGATTGACGGGGAAGGCGGGGAAAGTGTCGGGCGACCTGAATTATATTACCAGCGCGAATGATGTCAAGATTCGGACAAAGTCGTCGCGGCAGGCCCGGCGCGGGGCAGAAGGTTTCACGTGCCCACTTCGTTTGTTATAATCGGTGCGCGCTGATGATGACTCGCCTCTCCTTGTAAGCAACTGGCACGGCGGCCCCACTTGGAAGCATCCGCCAAACCCCCGAAAATCATCTGACAGACACGCGATGTTTTTTCGTGGGCGGCGGCGGGCCGGGAGCGAAGCAGTCCGGCCGGGCCGCCCTTTGTTAAAGTAGTTCCCCCTTGACACCCGAACGTTGGAAGCAGATTGAGGGCGTCTTCGACGCCGCCGTCGAGCTGGCCCCCGCCGAGCGCGACGCCTACCTCGCCGGAGCCTGCGGCGGGGACGCAGAGCTGCGCCGGCAGGTCGAGCTGCTCATCCGCTCGCACGACGCGGCCGGCGCCTTCATCGAGGAGCCCGCGGTCGCCGGCCGTATCACCGACCCCGGCCGGCTCGACGACGACGCACCCTTCATCGGCCGGCGCATCGGCTCCTACCGCATCGTGCGCGAGCTGGGGCGCGGCGGCATGGGCGCCGTCTATCTGGCCGTGCGCGCCGACGACGAGTTCCAGAAGCGCGTCGCCATCAAGCTGGTCAAGCGCGGGATGGACACCGACTTCATCCTCCGCCGCTTCCGGCAGGAGCGGCAGATTCTCGCCTCGCTCGAACACCAGAACATCGCGCGCCTCCTCGACGGCGGGACGACCGACGACGGCCTGCCCTACTTCGTCATGGAGTACATCGAGGGGCTGCCCGTCAACCAGTTCTGCGACGCGCACAAGCTCTCGACGCCCGAGCGCCTCCGCCTCTTCCTCAAGGTCTGCTCGGCCGTCGCCTACGCGCACCACAACCTCGTCATCCACCGCGACCTCAAGCCGTCGAACGTGATGGTGATGGCCGACGGCACGCCGAAGCTTTTAGACTTCGGCATCGCCAAGCTCCTCAACCCCGAGATGGGCGGGCGCGCGCTCGACCCGACGACGCTCGCGATGCGCCTGATGACGCCCGAGTATGCGAGCCCCGAACAGGTGCGCGGCGAGACGGTGACGATGGTGAGCGATGTCTACTCCCTGGGCGTCCTCCTCTACGACCTGCTCACCGGCCACCGCCCCTACACCTTCCGCAGCCGCTCGCCCGAGGAGGTGGCGCGCATCATCTGCGAGCAGGAGCCGGAGCGCCCCAGCGTCGCCGTCAACCTCATCGAAGTGCTCCCCTCACGCGGCCCCGACCCGCTTGAGATCACGCCCGACTCGGTCAGCCGCGTCCGCGACGGGAGCCTTGAGAAGTTGAGGAGGCAACTCTCGGGCAGCATCGACAACATCGTCCTCAAGGCCCTGCGCAAGGAGCCGCAGCGGCGCTACCAGACGGTCGAAGAGTTCGCGCGCGACATCAATCACTACCTCGAAGGCCGCCCCGTCAGCGCGCCCGCCTACTTCCCCGTCACGGCCGAGACGCGCGTCGGGGAGGTGGAGCCGACGACCGGCGCGAAGTCCATCGCCGTCCTCCCCTTCAAGACCCTGAGCCACGAGGAGAACCGCGACGAGTTCCTCGGCATGGGGATGGCCGACGCCATCATCACGAAGCTCTCGAACGTTGACGGCATCATCGTGCGGCCCACCAGCTCCGTCATCAAATATTTCGACGGCGAGCAGAGCGCCGCGCTCGCCGGTCACGAGCTGGACGTGAACTACGTCCTCGACGGCCGCATCCAGCGCGGCGGCGAGCGCGTGCGCGTCACCGTCCAACTCGTCCGCACGCGCGACGGCTCGCCGCTCTGGGCCGGCAAGTTCGACGAGAAGTTCACGGACTTCTTCGCCGTCGAAGACTCCGTCTCCGAGCAGGTGGCGCAAGCGTTGGTTCCGCAACTGATGGATGACGGGTTGGAGCGCGAACTCGGCGCGCGTCCCGACGCCGTGGTCGCGCGCGAGCCCGGCGTGACGACCGGCGACCCTTTGAAGGCGCGTACGACGGGGCCGACGCAGACGTTGCCCTCGCAGGGCATCCACACCACGCCGAACACGGGGCCGCGTCTCACCGAAGACGAGGAGGCGCACCAGCTCTACGTCGCCGGGCGCTACTTCGCCACGCGCCGCACGGCCGACGGAATCATGCAGGCGGTCGAACGGCTGGAGCGCGCCGTCGAGCGCGACCCGCGTTTCGCGTCGGCCTGGTCGGAGCTGGCCGACTGCTACGCGCTGATGAACTGGTACGTCGAGCCGCCGCCGGCCGGCGCGTGGGAGAAGGCGGTCGCGGCGGCGCTCCGCGCGGTCGAGGCCGACGACTCTCTGGCGGAGGCGCACGCCTCACTCGGCTTCGTCAAGCTTTACTATGAGCGCGATTGGGAGGGGGCCGAGAGGGAACTCTCGCGCGCCGTCGAACTCAAGCCCGAGAGCGCGGTCGCGCGCCGCTGGCACGCCTTCAATCTGTCGGCGATGGGGCGACACGACGAGGCCCTCGCGGAGATCGAGCGGGCGCGTGAGTGCGCGCCGCGCTCGCCCGTGGTGGCGACGGGCGTGGCCAACGTCCTCTTTCTCGCGGGCAGGTTCGATGACGCCATCGAGGCGTGCCAGCGCTCGTTTGAAATCGACCCCGGGTCGATGTCCACCCACATCGTCCTGCGCTGGTGCTACGAGCGGAAGGGGATGTGCGACGAGGCGCTCGCCGTCTACGAGCAGGAGCGCGCGTTCGCGGGCGATTCGCCGACGACGTGCGCCAAGTACGCGCACGTGCTCGCCTCGTGCGGGCGAAAGGATGAGGCGCGCGCGGAACTCGAAAAGGTGATTTCGGACGGGTCGGCGCGCGGGGCTCTGGCCTACGAGGCGGCGGTCGTCTACTCGCTGCTCGGCGACGGGGAGCGCGCGCTCGAATGGCTCGGGCGCGCGGCCGAGGAGCACGCGGTCGGTCTCGCCTTCGTCCGCGTAGACCCGCGGCTCGACGGCCTCCGCGCAGACGCGCGCTTCAACGAACTGCTCCGCCGCGTCGGCTCCTGGGAGGCGCCGCACACGACCGAGGAGGGCGCGGGCACAGTCCACACGTCTGCCCCGTCGCAGACGACGAAGGTCGTGCCGGCCGTGACGACGTTTGATGAGAACGGGGCGGTCGTCCGTCGCGACGCGGCCCTGCGTGTCGAAGCGCGGCCCCGGCGGCGCGGCCTGCTGCCGCTCGCGGCGTCGCTCGCGCTCGTCGCGGTCTTATTGGTCGGGGCGGGCCTCTGGTACTTCGGGCGGAGTGGTGACGGGCGTCCGGCGTTCCAGCAGGCGGCGGCGTCGAAGATCACGTCGGCGGGGAACGTGCGGCGCGCGGCGCTCTCGCCCGACGGGAAGATCGTGGCCTACGTCATCGACGAGGCCGGCAAGCAGGGCCTGTGGGTGCGGCAGGTCGCCGTCTCGAACAGCGTCCGCCTCGTGCCGCCGTCGGACGCATACTACCGCGCCATCACCTTCTCGCGCGACGGGACGTACATCTACTACACGTTGGCCGCGAAGGAGGGTTCGGGCTTCGACCTTTATCAGGTGCCGTCGCTCGGCGGCTCGGTGCGCCGCATCAGGCAGGGGCTGGCCGGCGGCGTCGGCGTCTCGCCCGACGGCAAGCGCCTCGCCTTCGTCGCCTCCGACGCGCAGGCCGCGCGCGAGACGCTCTACGTCGCGGGCGAGGACGGGGCGAATGAACGCGCCGTCACGATGCGTGACTACCCCGAGCACTTCTCGGCCGCGGTCGCGCCCGTCTTCTCGCCCGACGGCGAGCGCCTCGCCTTCGTCGCCGAGACCTCGGACGCGAACGGCTTCTTCCTGAAAGTCCTTGAAGCAAACGTCGAGGGCGGCGGGCTGCGGGAACTCACGCCGGGCAAGCGTTGGAGCGACGTGGGGCAGTTGGCCTGGCTCGCGGACGGCGCGGGGCTTCTGCTGTCGGGGATGGACGAGACCATCTCGATGCGTCAGCTCTGGCGCGTCGGCTACCCCGAGGGCTCCGCGTCGCGCGTGACAAACGATCTGACGGACTACGGCGACCTGAGTCTGTCGGCGGACGCGCGCACGCTCGCGGGCGTGCAGAGCCAGACGCTCACCACGGTCTTTCTCGCGCCGGCAGGCGACTACGCGCGCAAGACGCAGATCACCTCGGGCGCGGGGCGCTACGTAGACCTTGCCTGGACGCCGGACGGCCGCGTGCTCTTCGCGTCGGACGCCTCGGGGAATTCGGACATCTGGGAGATGGCGGCGGACGGGAGCGGGCAGGTGCAGTTGACCGCCGGGGCGGGGCGCAACTACGCGCCGGTCTCTTCGCCGGACGGCCGCTACGTACTCTTCCACTCGAACCGCTCGGGGGCTTGGCAGATCTGGCGCATGGACAGAGACGGCAGCAACCCCGTGCGCCTGACGCAGGGCGAGGAGAACAGCAACTGGCCGCAGGTGACGCGCGACGGCCGCTGGGTCGTCTACGAGCACGCGGGCGCGGGCTCGCGGACGAGCCTCTGGCGCGTGCCGATTGAAGGCGGGACGCCCGAGCGCCTGACGAAAGACTTGTCGATGCGCCCTTCGGTCTCGCCCGACGGGCTCTCGGTCGCCTACTGGCGTAAGGAGGAGAAGCCGGGCGCGCCGTGGGGCATCGCCGTCATCCCGGCCGAGGGCGGCGAGCCGCGCGTCTACGAGGTGCCGCAGAACGAGGCCAACGGCATGTCCTCTATTCATTGGACGACCGACGCGCGCGCCTTCATCTACACGGACTATCGCGACGGCGTCACCAACCTCCGGCTCCAGCCGCTCGAAGGTGGCGAGCCGCGGCAGATCACTACTTACGCGCGCGAGGTCTTCTACTCCTTCGACCTCGCGCGCGACGGCCGTCTCCTCCTCGCCAACGGCCTTACCACCAGCGATGTCGTCCTCTTGAAAGACCAGCACTAGGGCTTAATAAAAGCCTCACGTCCGAATCCTTCCCGCTCAATTCCGAAACCCGGAAGGCTTTTCTGTCACAAACCCGTGAGCAGCGGTGTTCCACTGTTGCAGCACCGCTGACAATTCTACTCCGGGAGACGTTGTAATGAAGATTGATCCACGCATTTGGACGCGCACCGCGCTCGCTTTGGCCCTCTTCGTCCTGGCCGCCGGCGCGCGGGCCGCGCTCGCGCAGGAGACTTTGACGGGCACCTGGACGGCCTCGTTCGGCGACAAGGATGCCGACAGGAAGTTCGGCAGGAAGTACGAGAAGGCCGACGAGAATAAGTGGCCGAAGGAAGACGAGAAGCCTGACGGCCTCCACCTCTCCCTGGAGCGGCGCACCGAGCGCGGCGGCCGGAATCAGATGGGGCAGACCTACAACTTCTCGGAGTTGCAGGGACTCACGCGCGAGCAGGCGCAGGGTAGCGGCCCCGTCAGGTTCGCGCTCGTGCGCGAAGCCGGCCGGGTGGATTTGGAGGGGAGCTTCCAGAACGGGCGCGGCTCGGGCACCTTCACCTTCACGCCTAACTCCGGGTTCGTCTCGGCGATGAAGGGGCGCGGGTTCGACTTCGAGAAGAAGGAGTCTTGGAACGAGCACGGCGAGCCCGAGGACAGGGTCTTCGCCGCGGCGATGCTGAACGTGACGACGGCGCTCGCCGACGATCTGCTCTCGGCCGACTTCGGCAAGCTCGACGTGGACGACCTCTTCAAGGCGGCCATCTTCAAGATCGATTCCAGGTTCATGCGGGAGATGAAGGAGAGCGGCTTTCCGGGGCTGCGCATGGAGGAGCTGGTTAAGGCGCGCATCTTTAAGATCGACGCCGACTTCCTCCGCGAGGCCGCGCGCCTCGGCTTCGAGAAGGAGCCGTTCGAGAGCCTCGTCAAGATGCGCATCTTCAAGGTCACGCCCGAGTTCGTGGCCGAGGCGCGCGGCGAGGGGCTGACCGACCTCTCCGTCGAAGACCTCGTCAAGATGCGCATCTTCAACATCGACGCCGACTTCATCCGCCGCGCCCGCGCCGAGGGCGTCCCCGTCGAAGTCGAGGCGCTCGTGCAGGAGCGCATCGGCGTCGGCCGCCGCCACAAGCGTACTCAGTAAGCTTTCAACACAGAGGCACAGAGACACGGCTTTGAAGTCGGAAGACAACCAGCTGTGTCTCTGTGCCTCTGTGCCTCTGTGTTAAATCCTCCCGACTATTGCCTCGCGGTCGCGTCGGCGTAGGCGGCGGCGAGGCCGGCGCCGAGGACGTAGCTGTCGAAGATGTCGCGGCGCACGCGCGAGTCGCCGACGAAGAGCTTGCGCAGCTCTTCGAGGTTGACACTCTTCCGAACCTGTTCGAGCGTCTCGCCGCGCGCGGCGGCCGCCCCGACCTGCTGCTTCATCGAGCCGAAGAGGCTCGACATGAGTTTGACGTAGGTGTCGTCGCGCAGGACGGGGCCGTGGCCGGGGACGATCATCGTGTGTTTGAGCGCGAGCAGTCTTTCGAGCGTCTCGCCCCAGTCGCCGGGATGCGACTGCGGGTTGCCGACGTACGGGACGGGATGGATGACGAGGTCGCCCGCGATGACGATGCCTTCGTCGGGGAGATGTACGACGATGTCGCCGCTCGTGTGGCCGCGCCCCAGGTAGAGGATGTCGATGACCCGGCGCCCGCGGTAGAGCGTGAGGCGTTCGCGGAGCGTGACGGTCGGGAGGACGACCGCGGCCTGCGGGTTCTCGGCCATGTAGCGCTCGGCGATCTTGATGTCGCTGGCGAGGGTGGTTCTTTCCTCTTCGTCAAGAGGCCCGCCGAAGACGCTCTCGTTCTTCTCAAGACGGCGCTTGAGCGCGCCGATGAAGCCGGGGTAGCCGCCCGGCGACATCGCCATCTGCCGATTCTTCAACCCGGTTGTGGGCAGGTACTCGCGCGTCTTCTCGTGCGCGATGAAGTCCGCGCCGGGGAAGGCGTCGCGGTAGACCGAGTTCCCTAAGACGTGGTCGTCGTGCCAGTGCGTGTTGATGACATAGCGGACGGGCTTGTCCGTCAACTTGCGCAGCGCCGCCAACTCTTCCTTCGCCGTGCCGGGCGTGAGCGTGGTGTCAACGACGATGACATCATCGTCGTTGATGATGAAGACGCTGTTGGCGTTGACGGTCAGACCGGGCGGCTCCGTGCGGCGCGCGACGTAGACGCCCTCGGCCAGCTTGACCATCTCGAAGTTGCCCGCCTGTCCGAAGGCCGCGAGCGGGGCGGCCGAGACCAGGAGGGCGAACAGGCAGAGGCGTGCAAGGGACATTGTGCGGACTCCTTCTTAAGGGGTCTTGCAGGCTTGAAGTCACGAACCCTTACGGCGTCCGCGGCCTGTAAGTTTCGGCCCGTCCCTGCCTTCGGACTATTCACAAAAAACCGTACGCGCGACTTCACCTCGACGCCACGCTCAACGTTGAAGCGCCGTCACTCATCGTCGAGTGACGGCGCTTCTTAATAATGTTAAAGGGCCGGCGCTCACTCCTCCTGTGCCGGCAGGACGACGGCTTCGAGCAGCGCGCGCGGGACGAGCAGGAACGTGCGGACAACCTCCTGGTCGAACTGCGTCCCGGCGCAGCGCTCCAACTCGGCGGCCGCCGCTTCGTAGCCGACGGCCGGGCCGTAGGCGCGCACACTGGTCATCGCGTCGAAGGCGTCGGCCACCGCGACCACGCGCGCGTTAAAGTCGATCCGGTCGCCGCTCAGGCCCGCGGGATAGCCGCGGCCGTCCCAGCGCTCGTGGTGCTCGGCCGCCACGCGGCAGACGCTCTCCGAGGCCGCGACGCCGACGAGCAGGCGCGCGCCGTCGAGCGGGTGATGTCGCACGGCCGCCCACTCGGCCTCCGACAGCTTCCCCTCCTTGTGCAGTACCTTGCCGGGGATAAATATCTTGCCGAGGTCGTGGGCCAGCGCGCCCAGGCTGAGGACGCGCAGACGTGCGTGCGTGTCGATGCCGCAGGCGCGCCCGAGCAGGAGACTCAGGCGGACGGTGCGCAGCGAGTGGCGGTACGTGTATGGGTCGTGCGAACGCAGGGCCGACAGGAGCGACCTGATGGTAGGCACCTCGGGACAGTTGAGGATGTCCGCCGCGGGCCGAGCTTTGAAACTTTGCATGACTCCCCCAACGACAGATGCGTGTGCCCACGATGGGGGGAGCGCGGACAGACGCGTGCACAAAGCTACTGAGGCCCAAGGCAAAACAGGTTGGGGCGTGTCGGGAACTAAAGTAAAGCACTAAAGGAGACTTATTTCCAGCGGCATACCGAAAGTTCGGCTTACGGCCGGTAGATGCCGAGGTAGGGCGCGCTCACGTATGTGATCGAGAAGTCCGCGCCGCGGCCGAGGTGGCGTCTGGCGGTCGCGGCCGGGTTGAAGAACCACTCGCCGCGCGGCCGGCCGCGCTCGGAGCGGTCGAACCAGCCCCACGGCGGTCGCGCGGCGTTCGGCGCCCCGTAGGTACCGAGGAAGGCGGCGCCGAGCCGGCCCAACCTCTTCGTGCGCTTCGCAGGTCTCTTCGCCCCCGCCACGAACGAGAGCGAGCCGTAGTCGGCCACCTCGCCGAAGGTCTCTCTGGAGCCCGCGAGCGCGCGCCGCCAGATGGTGTCGTAGAGCGGGACGAGTTCGTAGCTAACCGTCTCCTTCTCCTTCGCAACCGCCTCGGGGTCTTCGGCGCGGCCGGCGTAGGTGTAGACGAGCGTGCCGCGGCGCGGCTCCTGCTTGTCGCCGCCGTCGTAGGCGAGGAGGCCGTGCCCCTTGGCCTCGACGAAGAGCAGAGGGCTCTGCCCTTCGAGTTGCAGACGTGTGAATGAGGCAGGCGCCGAGGCGCCTGCGGGTGCGTACTTGAGGAAGCGGTCGTGCGCGAGGGTCTCGACGAGGATGACGTGCGCGCGCGCGGGGTCTTCGCCCTCCTTCTCCGCGACGACGAGGCAGCCCTCCATGTCGTTCTCGTGCGCGAGCACGGCCTCGGACGAAAGGCCCGTCGGGTCATAGCGCCCGCCGCGCCGGACGCCCTCGCGGATGGCGTCGGAGAGGAGCGGCCCGGCCGTGCTCCCGCCCTTGTAGTCGCGCGGGTGGAAGAGCGCGTAGTACGCGTAGAAGTGTGTGACGGTCTCGCTCGCGGCGAAGTAGACGTAGGCGCGCAGGTGAAACTTAAGATCGTCCGTGTTCTCCCAGTTGTTGTCGCCGCGCCAGTCGCCGTCGAAGTCGAAGTTGGTGACGTAGTCGGCGCGCGGGTGGTCGCCGAGCGCCTGCCGGAAGACGGGAGCGAAGCGCGCGGCGATCTGCCGCTCGCGCGCGGCGCCCACCCGCGGTGCCTTCTGCCCGCGCGCGGTCGTGTGCATGCAGCAGAGCAGGGCGACGAGCGTGAACAGGGGGAGAGTGCGTGGCATGTTCGTGTAACTTACACGAATCACTTATGGATTTGAAACTTTAAATAAAATTCTCTTGCCGGCGCGGCGCGAGACGGGCAATATACGCGCCACGATTCCGAGATGAGAAAACTAATCCCGATCAGCCTCCTGCCGCTTCTCCTCTGCGCGTGGCCGTGCCTCGCGCAGAATCAGGACTACCTTCCGCTGTCACGCGCCGAGACGAGCCGGCGCTTCCCCGTCGAGCCCATCGGCCGAACCGGCGGCGGTGATCGCCCCGGCTACTTCGCACGGGGGAGTGACGGCGGTGGCGCCGCGTCCGCGCGGATGAGCGTCGGCCCCTCGGGCGCGAGCTTCGAGATGGACGAAGAGGGGAGGGCCGTCATCGGCGGCAAGGACAAGGGCGGCGCCGCGTGGCGCGTGCGGCTCGGCAACCTCTCCGGGTACGGCGCGCGCCTCTACACCGCCGACCTCGACCGCGACAAGGTGCAAGACCTCGTCATCGTCTCGCCCACGGGCGGCAACGGGCTCGCTCCGACGAGCCACCTCATGGCGCTCACCTTTGACGAGCAGGGCAGGCCCGTCCTCTTCGAGGCCGACGGCTACTTTCAGGAGGACGCGCGCGGCATCTTCGACCTGCTGGACATCGACGGCGACAGCCGCGCCGAACTGCTCTACATGAACTTCGACGACGGCTACTGGATCACGACGCTCTACGAGGCCGAGGGCGGGCGTTGGCGTCGCGTCGAGGGCGCGCACGGGCGCCGCACGTACCCGCTCTACACGAGGTTCACGGACCGCGCCAACCGCCGGCCGACGGTGCCGAAGCCCGGGCACAAACCCTTCACGCCCGACCTCTCGAACGCCGCCCCCGCGCTGCGCGGCACGCTCACCTCATACGAGTGGGCGGACGGGATCCAGCCGGAGAACATCAAGCTCCTTGTCAACGCGGGCGGCGGGCCGGTCGCTTGCAGCCCCGTCGCCTGGTTCGGCTCCTTCGGCGTGGTGTCGGACTCCGCCGAAGGGCGCGAGGTCATCACGGTTTATGGCAACGAGGAGGCGGCGAAGGGACTCTTAGAAGCGGCCGTGCGGGCGAAGTCGGAGGTCACGCTCTACGGACGCCGCTCGGCCGAAGGGTGCAGTCCGGAGTGGCTGTGGCTCCGGCGTTAATCCGCGGAGGTGTCGATGAAGAGATGCTTGACGGCGTTGCTGTTCGTGCTGCTGGCGGCCGGTGCGGTCGCGGCGCAGACGGCGCGCATCGGCCGTGAGTTCGAGTTGAAGGCCGGGCGGGTCGTCACGCTGGACGGCGGGCGCCTGCGAATCAGGTTCGCGCGTGTGGAGTCGGACTCGCGCTGCCCTGTGGATGTCACGTGCGTGTGGGCCGGCAACGCCGAGTTGTTGTTCGAGGTCGGCGCGCGAAGTTGGAAGGGGAAGACGACTCTCAAGCCGAACACGAACGCGAGCCCCGAGCGCCCGGGCGAGTTCAAGTACGACCGCTATACTTTAAAGCTCGTCGGCTTGAGCCCGCGGCCGCGGAGCAACCAGAAGATCAAGCCGGGACAATACACGGCGACCCTGCTGGTCTCGAAGGAGTGACCGGCAGGGTCGCCGTCGGAAAGTTTAAGTTGTGCGAGAGTCCGGCCTCCGTCGAGGGGGCCGGACTCTTGCGCTCAGGGTCATTTAACCGAGATGTCGTCGATGCGGAAGTTCGTGGGCAGCGTGATGTCGTTGGTGCCGCGGAACTGTATGCGCACCGCCTGCCCCGCGAAGCTGCTCAGGTTGTAAGGCCCGCGCAGCACGTAGACGCCGGCCGTGCCGCTGTTCTGATTGCTGAACGTCGCGAGCGTCGCCAGAAGCGTCCCAGAGGTGTTGCGCACTTCGATGAAGAGCCGGTCGAAGACCGCAGCGCCCGTCGCCTCCTGCGTCGAGATGTTGAGCCAGAAGTTCAGGTTCGCGCCGCCGCTCGGGATGGTCACCGTCTGGTAGATGGTGCCGGTCGTGCTGTTGACCCCGTTGACGATGACGTAGTTCGTCCCGCTGTGCGGGAAGGCTCCCTGGCTGAAGGTGATCTGGCCCGAGGCCACCCACGGCGCCGTGCCCAACTCGAAGCCGGGGTTGATGATCAGCTCCGTGCCACCGGTGCTGCCCACGCCCGCCTGTGTCACGGTGAACGTCTGGCCCGCGATGGTGACGGTGCCCGTGCGCGACGTGGTCAGGGTGTTGGCCGCGACGCTATAGCCGACGCTGCCGTTGCCCGTCCCCAGGGAGCCCGAGGTGACGGTGATGAAGGAGGCGTTACTGACCGCCGACCAGGTGCAACCGGCCGTCGCCGTTACGGAGACGGTGCCCGTGCCGCCGGCCGCCGCGACGCTCGCGCTCGTCGGGCTGATGGAGAAGGTGCAGGTGCCGCCGCAGTCGCCGGGCACGTCCGTGGCCGCGGTGTGCGTCGTGCCGTCGTTGCCCACGGCCGAGACGCCCATCCCGTGACGCGCGAAGACCGCCCAGATGGCGCAGCGGTTCGCGCCGCCGTTCAGGTTCTGGTCGGCTTGCAGGATGCCGTCGCGCGCGTTCAGGAACGAGGGGCGCGTCGGCGTGAACTTCATGCCGTTGAGCACGATGCGGTCGGTGATGGTCGCGCCGAGCTGCGTCCTTAAATCCCAGAGCGCCGCCGCCCAGACCTCGCCGTCGTTGTGGACTTCGCAGCCGCCCGCGCACACGTCGGCGTAGGAATCCATGACGGCCGCCGCCGGGACGGTGTAGGCCGCGCGCCGGATGCCGCGCGTCGTGTTCTGCGTGACGTACTCGCCCATCACGCCGTCGTTGTTGAGAGTCGTCGCCCAGTAGTCGGACCAGCCCTCGCCCATCGCGCCCGACTGCGTGCCGCCCAGGGCGGTCGAGCCGTTGCCGATGAGGCGGTTCGAGATGCCGTGGCCGTACTCGTGGAAGACCACGTCGGAATCGACCGAGCTGTCGCGGTCGGGGTTGGGCGCGGTGAAGAGGAACTGCTGCATGCGCGGCCTTTGGCCGTCGGGCGGCGTGGCGAAGTTGGCGTTGTTGGTGCCCGAGCCGTCCTGCGCCTCGGCGCGGACTGAGTCGTTGCCGGTGCCGCCGCGGCCGAAGTTGTTCGTCTGGAAGTTGCGCGCCGACTCCGTGAACCCGAGGCCGTAGGAGAAGTCGTGCATGACGTTGTTGTAGTAGAAGAGGTTCGTCACGACCGCGGCCTGCTGCGTGCGCGGGTCGGCGGCGGTTGAGAAGGGGAAGGTGAAGTCCTGCGTGGACGAGAAGGCGTGGCCGTTCGAAAGGTTCGTGCCGTTGTTCGCGTCGGGCGCGTTGTCGGCGTTGGTGTCGAGATAGGCTTCGACGTTGTTGCCGGTCGTCACGGTGGACGTGCCCATCCAGCCGGCGGCCGTGTTGATGGTCGTGTCGCCGACGAAGGAGGTGAGCACGCGCGGGGCGGCGTCCGGGTCTTCGTGGTAGACGGTGCCCTGCGCCTCGAAGACGTAGAGGTTGTGGCGCAGGAGCAGCTCGCCCGTGTGCGCGTCCACCAGCATCTCGTACCACTCCTCGGGGCCGACCTCGGCGTAGACGTGCCAGGCGAGGCGCGCCTCGTCCTTGACGCGCACGACGTTCAGCTCGGAGAGCACGTCCTCGTAGTTCGGGTTAATCGGATTCGCGAAGGCCGCCGCGTCGGACTTCGAGGCGCGGGAGCGCGTCTCCGCGAAGGCGGGCGTGACCTGACGGCCGGCGTGCTCGAACGCCCTGGCGATGCCGTCGGCTTCGGAGAGCGCGGGGTTCGTGTCGGCCTTCTGCCCGTTGACGACGAAGCCCTGGCGGGCGTTGAGGACTTCGCCGGCGCGGCCGACGACGACCCTCACCTCACCCTCGAAGACCTTCACCCCGCCGACGGTCTGCGCGTAGTCGAGGAAGGTCGTGCCCTGGTCGTTGTCCTCACGTTCGAGCTTGAGCGCGTTCACGTCGGCGTTCGAGAGGCCGAAGAGCGCGGCCTGCTTCTTGAGGAAGCCGCGGGCGACGTTGTCGGGGGTGTTCGCCTGCGGCGCCGAAAGGGCCGCGCCTTCGACGAAGAAGTTCTTGAGGCCGCCGGCCTCGTTGACCTCGGCGCGCAGGTTCTTCCGTTGGCGCGCGCCGAGCCCGGCGCGGAAGTTCTCGACGGCCGAGGCGCGCCCGTGCAGCGCGGCGTTCAGGCTGCTCGCGGCCCGCTGGCGGCCGCCGTCGGTGTTGAGTTCGGTGTCGTCGAACTCGTCGCGGTTGACGAGACGGATGTCGTAGTTCGGCAGGGGCGCGGGGCGTTTCCCCGCGGCGGGCGCGTTCTGGGGAACGGGGTTCGCCGCGTCCGACTTGGTCGTGAAGGCCGTGGGCGCTGCCAAAAGGGTGGCGGCCAGCAGCGCCGTGAGCAGGCTCTTGCGCATGTTTCTCCCTCCAATCTGTCCAGCTGTAAAAGTGTGACCGCGGTCGCCTGTCTGTCGGCGGAGGGCGGATGCCGCGCCGCTCGCGCCCACAGGCGCCGCCGTCGAATCTCTTGTGCGAAATGGGAGTAGCCCACGCCTGTTCGGGTCAGGTCGAAGACGCGCCTGAGGAGCGCGCAAAGCTACTTAATTTGGGGCCTTCGAGACGTTAGCTCGCGGCGTGTGCCGCGCTGTTACTGCACTGTCACTGCTGAAAGGGGCCACAGCCTAGCAGAGCGCTGCGCGGAAAGCAAAATTTAAAAGTCAAAAGTGAGGGAAAGGCCGAGGCGTTATTTAGAAGGTCTGCGCGCGTCGGCACGTCCACACTTTTACCTTGTTCTAGGGCCACTGGATGACCTTCCTGGATTTGGCGGTTGGCGGCGGCGAAGAGATCGGCGGGGTGCGCTCTGCCGTTTGAGGCGCAGGCGGCCGTTTCTCGGCCGTCGTTACGCGCGGCCGCGATGAAGCGGCGCTCCGGACGCGCGCGGGCTGCGGCGCGGCCACCTCTTTGGGCTCGGCGGCCGCGCGCGTGGGGCGTTCGGTGCGCGGCGCGGGTTGTGGAGGCTGCGCTGGCTTCGGCGCGTGCGAGACCTCTTCCGGCTTCTCGGCCTTTGCGACCTCGCTCGGCTTCTCTACTTTGGCGGACTCGTTCGGCCTTTCAACTTTAGCGACCGCTTTCTCCTGTTCCACAGCAGGCGCGGGCGGAAGGCTCGGGGCTTCGGCCTCGACTCGTGCCGGCGTCTGCGCCTCATGCGCGCGTTGCGAAGACCAGATGAGGTAGGTGCCCGAGGCCAGTCCAGCGACGACCGAGAGGGCGATGACGGCGGCGGCGGCGAACCATGACTGCCGCGCCCTGCGCGCGCGGGCGGCGCGTGCAGGGACAAGCGTCTCCTCTTCCTTCAGCCTCGCGCGGTGTGCCTCGCGCGCCCAAGCGGCCTCGGCCGGCTTGCCCACGTCCGCGGGATTCACGTGAGTGAGAGGCGCCGGCCCGTGGCCCACCTCCGACAGAGGCACGACCGGGTTGAAAGAGCCTTCCGAGGGGAAGAGCGGCTCGGCGTCGTTCGGCCTGTCCTGCCCGCGGCCGTCGGGCGTCGGAGCGTTGTTCATCAACGCAGCGCCTCCACGCGGTCGCCAGCCCGCAACGGGGGGTCGGGCGTCTTCCCCGACTTGATCTCGGCGAGCACATAGCGCGAGGTCGAGAGCCGCCCGTCCGCGGCCTGCCGCGTGACGTTGACGACTGCGCCGCCCGGGCTCGTCACGCCTCCGGCCGCGAGCAGGGCCTGCGTGAGCGTGAGCCCCACGTGGAAATCCCTCTGCCCGGGCTCGCGCACCGCGCCCGCCACGTAGACGTACTGCCGCGGGAGCGCGCGCAAAGTAACCACGTCGCCCTGCCGCACGAGCGTCTTCATCGCCTCCGAGTCGGAGAGGTCTACGACCGTCTCGCCGGCGTTCGCGCGCGAGACCACAACGGCCTGACCCGCCCCCGCGAGCGGCTGCGCGTACGCGACGATGACGTAGAGCGGCACGCCCTCGCGTTGGAGGATCTTTGTCCCGCCCTCCTTCACCATCCCGCCGACGATGATGGCGTGGCTCCTGTACTCGCTGACGCCGACGGCGACCTCCCCGCCCGCGCCCGACGCGCGCAGCCCCAGCGCCGCGCCGAGCCGCGCGCCGACCTCCTCGGGCGTGAGCCCCGCCACGGGCAAAGGCTCTTTGAGCGCGGGGTGATCGAGCAGACCCGTCGGCGTGACCTCGACGGTCGAGCGCCGCGCGCCCCCGCCGGGCAGGTGTATGTCGAGCACGTCGCCGGGGCCGACGCGGTAGACGGCCGTCGGGTCGGGGTCGTTTGTCGGAGTGCTTCCGGTGCCGGCCGCGGCGTTCGGTTTTGGCTGCGGAGTGGCGGCGGCTGTTTCAACCGGGTCGGGCGTCGTCTCGCGCAGCTTCGCGTAAGCGCGGCCGAGTTTCTGGTAGGTCTCCGCGTCGCCGGGGGCGAGGCGCGCGGCCTGCTCGTATGCGTCCACCGACTCGCCCCAGCTTTCGAGCGCGGCGTAGGCGTCGCCGAGCGCGCGGTAGGCGGCCGCGTTTCTGCGGTCGAGCGCGACGGCCTCTCGGAAGGCTGCGACCGCCTCCCTGTGTCGGCCCGCCCGCGCCTCGCGGACGCCGAGTTCGTAGGGCGACTCAGAGTCGGAGGGAGCAGCAGCGCGTGGCGCCTCGTTCGCACGCGGCGTGGTCTCTGCCGGGGAGGTCGGGGTGACGTTTGATGAAGGTGTCGGCGACGGCGTCGAAGTCGTGGCTACCCTTTCGGGAACGTTGTCGCCGAGGTTGACGGCCCGCATCGCTTCGAGGGCTCCGGCGCGGGCGGGCGGCGCGGAGGCTGCCCGGGCGAAGGGGCGCGGCGGGCGCGCGGCGTAGTCTGGGCGCAGGCGGAGCGCGCGTGCGAAGGCTTCGCGCGCCTCATCCTCCTGCCCGAGTGCGCGGCGCGCCTCGCCGAGGTGGTAGAAGGGCTCGGCCCACTTCGGATAAATCTTGATCGCGCGCTGGAAGGCCGCGACCGCCTGCACGTTCTGGCCGCGCATGCCGAGCGCGACGCCGAGGTTGTTGAGCGCCTCCACGTCGTCCTTGTTGAGACTGACGGCCTTGTAGTAAGCGTTGACGGCGTCGGCCCAGCGCCCCATCTCGGCGTAGACGTTGCCGAGACCATAGAAGGCGTTGCCGTTCGCGGGGTCGAGCGCGACGGCCTGCTCGAAGGCGCGCGCCGCCTCCGACAGGCGGCCTTCGAGCGCGAACCGCGCGCCGTCGCGCGCGTAGATTTCGGCGCCCCCCTGCACCGCTCTCACGTCGAAGGCGGCGCACGCAAAGAGGATGAGCAGAACAATCTTCTTCATAAGGCGTTTGTCTCCCAGCGGGTTGAAGACAGTCTGGAGCGGGAAGGTGAAGCGTGTGTCTCGCGCGCCGGTGGGCACGGCGGTGCGGGAGGGCGCAGGGGCACTCCTCCGCGTGTGTGCGATGACGGGGCGAGGGTTCTGCATCCGTTCGCTCGCGCGTGGGCGTCGGGTGATTTCGGTTGTAGGGGTCGTTACAACTACAGCGGGAGAGTGTCGTCAGACCACCATGACGGTGCCCGGATTATATTTCACCGCCGCGGCGTTGTCCAAACAACGCCCTTCCGTAATTCGGGGCGTTGGTATAAATTGCTGTCCCGTCGATTGACCGCGGCCGACCTTTCAGTCAGGAACCTTCGAGTGGAAAACATCGAGCGCACACAGTTCGTGGTCTTGACCGGCCACACGGACGAACAACCCCTGCCCGACCTCATCCGCCGCCTGCGCGTGCAGCGCAAGTCCGGCCGCCTCCAGGTCGAGTACGCGGACGGCCCCGGCTCCTTCTTCTTCGAGGACGGGCAGATGGTGGACGCGCGGTTGGGCGAGCTGCGCGGCGTCGAGGCGCTCTACGCGGCGCTCGCGCTCGAAGGCGGCTCGTTCAACTTCAACCCTTTGGTGCGCCCGCCCGAGCGCAACATCGACCGGCGGGAGCAGCAGTTCATCCGCGACCTCGTCGAGGCGCCGCGGCGCGAGGGGCTGGCCGAGATACGTGTCGCGGGCGGCGCCCCGGGTGCGCAGGCCACTCAGGGAGGAGGTCACGCGCCTCTGCCCGAGAGGGTGCCGCTGCAACTCGGCCCCGGCGCGGAGGAGTTGCTGGCGCCGCTTCAGGATCGTCTCTCGGCCGTCGAGGGCGCCATCGAGCACACCGCGCGTCGCTTCTCGCGCGAGCGGCTGGCCTACGCGGTCGTCATCGGATTCCTGGTGGGCCTGAGTCTGGTCACGACGCTCCACGTACTCTACGGCCCCTTCTTCGGACAGCGCGCGGGCTCGGCCACGGACCAGCCGGCGCCGAAGGTCGAAGCGCCCGCCGCCAGGGAACAGACTGCCGCCGCCGAAGCCCCGCCCGTACCTGCGCCGAACACGAATGCTAATGCCGAAGCATCAGAACCGGCGCCGCCCGTCCCCTCGGCCGCCGCGGTCGTCGGCTCGCGCAGGTTCGACGGCCTGCCCGCACCCCGCCGCGAGTACGTCGTCGAAGTCCTCGTCGAGGTGAAGGAGGGCCGCGTCACCGACGCACGCATCTGGAATCCGCGCCCCGGCGCCGTCCCCTACGAATCGGTCGCGCTCCGCATGGCGCGCGACCGCAGCTACCCCGAGAACTTCACGGGCGGCGAGCGCGTGAAGATCAGAGTTAAGCCTTAGACACTCTCCGACGACCCGCGTCCGAACCCGATGCTTTTCATCCAGAGCAACAGTCTCGCGCTCTCGCCCGGTGAAGGCGAGCGGCTTCGGCTGCTCGAAGCGCTGGCCGCGAAGGGGCGCAAGCCCCTCGTCCGCTCGACCCGTCAGTACATCTTCCAGGCCCTCGCCGCCGGTGCGTCGGAGGGCGCGACCGCGGAGCTGGAGCGACTGTGCGCGGAGCACGCGCACGCCGCGCGCAAGGGCGCGTACACGCCGGGCGAACTCTTCGGCGGCGGCGACTGCCTGCTCGCGCTCGTCTTCGGCGAGGACGGCGAGACGGCGGCGAGCGTCGTCTACGATATACAGACGGCGGAGCCGCTCGCGCGGCTCGAACGTTTCTGCCACGACGTGCGCGAGGCGCTCGGCTCAGTCCGCGTAGAGACCGCGGCCGATTCGTCTTCAGGGTCGGCGGCCCTCCTGCCTCTCTGGCGGCCGCGGGCGCGCGGCGCGCAACAGGGGCTCGCGCGCTTCATGGCCATCCAGCCCGCAGAGTTCGTCCGCACCGCGGCGGCGCTGCGCGGCGGTCGCGAACTCACGCGCGCCTCGGAGATGCTGGAAGAGCGCGCCGTGCGCGACTTCCTCAAGCGCGTCGAGGAGCTGCGGCGCGAGGGCTACACGCCGCGACGCCTGCTGGCCGAGGCCAACACGCACGGTCATGTTTCGGTCGAACGTCTGGTTGAGAGTGGCCTACTCGAACGTGAGCTGAGGGTGAGCTGCCGCAAGCACGGGCACGCGCTCTTCGACCTGCCCTCGCCCGACTCGCTCGCCGCCGTCACCATCAGCCGCGCCAGGTGCAGCCTCTGCGCCGCGCCCGTCGCCGACGAAGTGGTCGAAGAGACCTACAGCCCTACACGGCTCGCCGTCGCGCTGCTCGCCGATGGCGGCTGGCTCGCCAACCGCGTCTACCGCATCGTCCGCTCGCTCGGCGTCCCCGAGAGCGACATCTCGACGGGGCCGCCCACGCCGCACGGCGAGTCCTACCTCGCCGCGGAGGTCTGCGGCAGCTCCTTCATCGTCGTCTCGCGCGACGGCGACCTGACGCCCGCCTTCGCCCGCCGCGCCGCCGAGATCGTCGAAGAGACGGAGGCGACGCACCTCTTGACGGTCGTCACCGGCTCGGCCGAGGACGAGGGGCGCATGCGGCTCTACGAGTTCGCCTGGCGGCGCGCGCGCGGAGGTCGCGACCTCGACACGGTCATCGTCGAAGGGCTCGACTCCGCCCGCGCCGAGTTCGAGCAGGCCTTCTCGCGTGCCGCCCGCCGCGAACTCTCGCGCGCACTCTTCCCGCTCGACGGCGCGCTCGGCCTGCCGGCCGCCGCCTTCGTGCTCGAATGGTTCCGCGCGGCAAAATCCCGCGCCGGCAGAGACAGCCTGTCCAAGTTGAGCGCATGAGAAGCTTGAACGTCGCCATGATCGGCCACGCTCCCGGCGAGGGGCTGACTTGATTATCCAGGAGGAACATCTTGTCGGAACGTAGAACCGGCCCGCCCGCGGGGCGCCGTCCTGTGCTGCTCGCGCTCGCCTTCTTCGGCATCTTCATCTATGGGCTCATCTCGGCGCTGCCCGGCTCGGTGCTGCCGACGCTCGAACGGAGCCGGTATCTCCCGAACGACAGCGCCGTCGCAACCTTCCTGCTCATCAACGCCGTCGGCGCGCTCGTCGCTTACCTCGTGAGCGGCCCCGTCATTGACCGCGTCGGCATGAAGACGGCGCTCGGCGGCGGCGCCCTGATCGCAGTCCTCGCTCTCGCCGGCTTTGGCCTCGCCGTCACGAAGGTCGCGCCGGCGGCCGCGCTCGGTTCAATCTTCATCTGTTCGTTACTCCTCGGGCTCGGGGCCAACGCCGTCGTCAGCGCGGGCCACGCGCTCGTCGCGGAGATCGCGGCGGCGGGGCGCAACGCGGCGCTCAACCTGTTGGACATCTGCTTCGGGCTGGGGCTGGCCGCGCTGCCTCTGGCCGTGCAGTCCATACAGCAGAGAGGGGGCTTAGGTCTCGTCTTCACCTCGATGACCGTCGTCACGGGACTGCTCGTGCTCGGCCTCCTCTTTGCAAAGTTCCCACGCCCCGCACACCCCGAGTCCGTCCTCTCGAAGGAGGCGGGCGAGCTTCTCCGGACGCCCTCGTTCTGGCTGCTGGCCGCGGCGCTCTTCATGTACGTGGGGGCGGAGGTCTCCGTGGGGAAGTGGGTCGTGACCTTCTTAGAGAGGGACGCGCGGCTGTTGGCGGGCGCGGGGCTCGACGCGGCGCGCATGGGTGAACTCGCGCGCACCTCGCCCGACGGGCTGAGCGCCTTCTTCGAGCGCGACCCGGCCGGCGTGGGCGTCGCGACCTACGCGCTGCGGACGCTCTCGTTCTTCGCCTTCGCGCTGCTCGCCGGCCGCCTGGCTTCGAGCCTGCTGCTCGGGGTCGCGCGCGTGAACAGTCTGATCCTTTTGACGCTCGGCTCGGCGTTGACGACTGCGGGGCTGGCGCTGGCCTTCACGGCCGACACGGGCGCGGGCGTGCGTTGGTGGCTGGTCGCCGCGGGGTTCGGGATGGGGCCGATCTTCCCGACCTCGGTGGGCCTCGCCTCGGCCCTGGTGCCGAGGATAGCCGGGACGGCGATCAGTTTAGTGATGGCCGTCGGCTTCGCGGGGCTCTTAGTGATACCGCCGGCGGTCGGCTACATTTCGAGCGCGGCGGGCGGCGCGAGCGGCGACGTGCGGACGGGGCTGCTGGCGGTGGTCGCCGCGTCGGCGCTGATGTTTCTCCTGCACCTCGCGCTCACGCTGCGCGGGCGCGCGCGGGCGCGGGCGCGTTAGAGCAAGGGGGCTTCGGGATGTTCGGCGTTCAACTTCGATTCGCGCGCGCGTCGGTGCTGTGCCTCTTCGTCGCGGCCGCACACTCGCCCAACTGTCTCGCGCAGACGCGCGCGGCCGAGTGGCGCTTCTACGGAGGCGACCGGGGCGGCACACGGTACTCCCCTTTAAAGCAGATCGACCGGAGTAACGTCGGGCGCCTGCAAAGGGCCTGGGTCTACCACACGGGCGAATTAGAACTCGGACTTAAGACCGCGCCGTTTCAGGCCTCCTTCTCGACGACGCCGCTCGTCGTCGGGGGCGTGATCTATCTGACGACGCCTTCGAGCCGCGTCATCGCGCTCGACGCGGAGACGGGCAGGGAACTCTGGAAGTTCGACCCGCAGGAGGGCAGGAGCGTGCGCGGCTTCAACTCGCACCGCGGCGTCGCCTACTGGGAGGGGCGCACGGCCGACGGCAAGAGTCGAGACCGGCGCATCCTCTACGGGACGGTTGACGGAAGGCTCGTCGCGCTCAACGCGGAGACGGGGAAGACCTATCCGGACTTCGGCCCCGGTGGCTCCGTAGACCTGCGCGCGAACGGCGCGGGCGCGTGGGCGAACGACCCGACGTGGGGCGCGCGCGTCACTTCGCCTCCCGTCGTCTACAGAGACCTCGTCATCGTCGGCTGGGGTCTGCCCGAGGCGCCCTCGAAGGGGCCGACCGGCGACGTGCGCGCCTACAACGTTCGCACCGGCGCGCTCGCCTGGACGTTCCACACCGTGCCGCGCCCGGGCGAGACGGGGCACGAGACCTGGGAGGGCGGTTCGTGGAAGGAGAGGGCGGGGACGAACGTCTGGTCGGTGATGAGCGTGGACGAGGAGCGCGGGCTCGTCTTCCTCCCCGTCGGCTCGCCGACCTATGACTTCTACGGCGGCGACCGCAAGGGGCAGAACCTCTTCGGCAACTCCCTCGTGGCATTGAATGCCGCAACGGGCAAGCTCGTCTGGTACTACCAGACCGTCCATCACGACCTGTGGGACTACGACCTGCCCGCGCAGCCCGTCCTCTTCACGTGGCGTGGAGGGGGACGCAGCGTCCCGGCCGTGGCGTTGATAACGAAGATGGGCTTCGTCTTCGTGCTCGACCGTTTGAAGGGCAGGCCGCTCTTCCCCGTCGAGGAGCGGCCGGTGCCGCAGTCGGACGTGCCGGGCGAGCAGACCTGGCCCACACAGCCTTTTCCCTTAAAGCCGCCCGCGCTCGCGCGCCAGGGGTTGACGCGCGCCGAACTGAGCCGCGTCACGCCGGAGTCCGAGCGCTTCTGCTCGGCGCTCTTCGAACGGCTCGTCAACAAGGGCATGTACACGCCGGCCGGACTCGGGGCCACGCTCATGTTCCCGGGCTTTCACGGCGGCGGCAACTGGTCGGGCGGCTCCTTCGACCCTTCGAGCGGGATGCTCTACGTGAACATGAACGAGGACGGCGCGATGGGCGAGATGACGCCGCAGCCCTCCGGCGCGGCCGTGCCCTACATGCGGCAGGGCAGGTTCGAGGAGTACGCGTGGTTCCGCGACCGGAACGGCTGGCCCTGCCAGCAGCCGCCGTGGGGGACTCTGAGCGCCGTCGATCTGAACCGCGGCGAGGTCGTCTGGAAGGTGCCGCTCGGCACGGTCGCAGAGCTTGAAGCCAGAGGAGTGCACGACACGGGCACGCAGAACCTCGGCGGCTCCGTCGTCACGGCCGGCGGCCTCGTCTTCATCGCGGCCACCACCGACCGCCTCTTCCGCGCGTTCGACGCGAAGACCGGCCGCGTGCTCTGGCAGGCGAAGCTTGAGGCCGGCGGCCACGCCACGCCGGCGACCTACATGACGAAGGGCGGCCGGCAGTTCGTCGTCATCGCGGCGGGCGGCGGCGGCTTCCTGCGCGCGCTCAGCCCCGTGCTCTCAGACACGCTGGTCGCCTACGCCCTCCCCTGAGTTACGGGCGGACGCCGATGCTTCGGTAGAGAGACGCCGGCTCGTAGACGTTGCCGTCTTTGACGACGAGCGACACGCGCCTGATGTCGGAGACGCGCCGCGCCGGGTCGCCTTCGACCAGGATGAGGTCGGCGAGCTTGCCCGGTGCGATGGAGCCGAGCTCGCCGTCGCGCTTTAACACGCGCGCGGCGCCGATGGTCGCGATGCGCAAAACTTCGTTGGCCGGGATGCCCGCCTCCGCGTACAGCTCAAGCTCCCTGTGCAGGGCAAAGCCCGGCGTCGCGTCGGTGCCGGCGACCAGCGGCACGCCCGCGTCGTAGAGCATCTTAATCATCCGCAGCAGCGCCTTCGCGGACTCTCGGTAGCGCGCGTCCTTCCCCTCGGGCACGGGCAGGCCGCCCGCGAGCAGGTAGCGGCGAACCTGCGGCGGCAGGCGTCCGGCGACCGCCGCGTAAGCATCGGGGATGTGGCCGGGGCGGTCTGTGAACATGGACTCGAAGACGTTGACCGTCGGGTCAACGACCGTCTTCCGCTCCTTCAACAGCTCGACGAACGAGCGCACGCGCGCCGAGTTCAGGTCTATCGTCGCCGCGCGGTCGGCGACCGCGGTGAAGCGGACGGGCGTCCGCGTGTCCTTCACCTCGTCGAAGAGGAAGTTGAGCACGAAGAAGTTGATGTGCTGGAACTCGTCGGCGCCCGCGCGGACGAACTCCTCGGCGCTCATGAAGGCCGGGACGTGGCCGCTCACGCGCAGCCCCTTCGCGTGCGCGAGCGCGGCGAGCTTGGGGACGAGCTCGGGCTTGATGGAGCTGTAGATTTTAATCTGCGAGTAGCCGAGCCGCGCGAAGTTATCGACCGCGGCCCGCGCCTCCTCCTCGGTGTCAACCAGCACCTTGGTCGGGCCGGCGTAAGGGCCGCGCCCGTCCATGAGCCCCGCCATCGAGATGCGCGGCCCGATCTCCTCGCCCGCTTCGATCCTGGCCCTGAGCGCGAGCAGGGTGTCGATGTCGTTCCCCATGTCGCGTACGGAGGTCACGCCCGCCGCGACGTGCATCAGCCCGTCGTTCGGGCTGATGTGGACGTGCATGTCCCACAGCCCGGGCATCAGCGTCCGGCCTCGTGCGTCAATCACTTCGGCGTTCTTCGGCACGGCTATTCGGCCGTCGCGCCCGACGGCCTTGATGCGGTTGCCCTCGACGACGACAGTCGTGTGTGGAATCGTTCGGCCGGTCTCGGAGTCGAAGAGGTTCGCGTTCCTGAAGGCGAGCGGCGCCGACGGCCGGCGCGCGAGCGCGTGCGCGAGCTTGGCGGTGCGGACGGCCTCCAACTCGTCCTGCATCTTGAGCAGAGAGGGCAGGGACGACTCCCAGCCCTCGCGGACGACCGAGAGCCAACTGCTCACCGTGGCGAAGAAGGAGGTGTCCTCGTCGAGCCAGATCGTGCTCGGGGTAAAGCCGAGACCCGTGATCTCGTAGGAGAGGACGCGGCGCGTCCGTTCGCCGTCCTTGAGCGTCAACTCGCCCGTGCGTTCGATGGCGGCCTCGCCCTCGGGCAAAAGCGGCAGGCGCCCGCTCGGCGATTTAAGGAGTGCCCGCGCGAGCAGTGCGAACTCTTCGGGCGCGCCGTTGATGCTGTTGTAGAAGCCGTTGGCCGAGAGTTTCTTCTCGCCCGCCTCGGAGGCGTTCTTCCAGCGCGCCGTGCCACCTTCGAAGGCGTAGGTCTCCGCGACCGGCGCCTTGAGATAGTCGTTGCCCGTGGTGTCGAGCGAGACGGGCAGGCCGGCGGCGTCGAGCTTGATGATCGTCCTGTATTTGGGGCCGCGCCCGCGGTCGTTGTACTCGAAGGCGAACTCGCGCGCGCCGTCGGGCCTGACCGTGGAGGTCTGGAAGCCCGCCGTGTTGCCCACCAGGATGACCGTGTAGCGTGTCTCCTGCCGGGCAAAGGCCGAAGTCGGTACGAGCAGGCAGGCGGCGAGCGCGGCGCAGAGGACGGCGGGCAGACGTTTCATAAAGTCTCCTCCTTCAGGCGAGCGTGAGCAGGATAGAGGCGACGGCGAAGAACGGCAAGACTAAAATTCGCCGACTGCTATAATGAGGACATGTCTGTCAAAGAGTTTCGGCCGCAGTTCATGCAGGTCGGGGTGCTCACGGCGGCGCTCCAGGAGTTGACTCCGCGCGAGGTGCGCGACCCTGACCCCGACCGCGCGATTGAAGAGTGGCTGGAGTTCGCGAGCCAGCTCGGCGTGGACAACATACAGCTCTCGGCCGCGCTCCACCCGACGGAGGCGGACGTGCCCGCCGAGGCGCTCCTCGACCCCGTCGCCAACACGCTCGACCTGCGCAAGCCTTTCAATGACGAACGCGCCCGCCGCGTGCGCGCGGCGATGGGCGCCTGCAAGGTCGGTCTCTCCGACCTCGCCTACTTCGACAACCTGCTGCACCACGACCCCTTGGTCAGGAGGAAGAAGCACGGGTTCATGCTCCGCGTCTTCGACGCGGCGGCGCTCTTAGGCGTCGGCGCCGTCTGCGGCTTCGTCGGCCGCAACCAAAGGCTCGGCATGGACGAGAACCTCATCGACTTCGAGGAGCACTTCGTCCCCCTCCTGCAAGAGGCGAAGGCGCGCGGCCTCGTCTACCGCGTCGAGCAGTGCCCGATGCCCGGCTGGACGGTCGGCGACAGCTTTCACAACAACATCGCCTACACGCCCGGCACCTGGATCGCGCTCCACCACATCTGCGAGCGCCACGGCGTCGGCGACCAGTTCCGCATCCACTACGACCCTTCTCACGCCATCCTGATGGGGCAGGACACGCGCTCGATCTTTCAATACCTGAAGGACGCGGGCTACAACTTCATCATCGGCGGGTTCCACGTGAAGGGGCAGGTGATTAACTCGAAGGGGGTCGCGGCGTGGGGCTACGGCGGGCAGACGGTGAACCGCGGCGACTGGATCGGCGGGCTCCCTTCCGAAGACCCGGCCGACCAGGCGAGCGCCTGGAAGAAGCAGACCGTCCTGTGCGAGCACGAGCTGCCCGGCACCGCGCGCCACGACCCGCTCGCCTACTTGCAGAACCGGAGCGTGGACTGGCTCGACCACCAGTTGGCCGCGCGCGAGCTGCTTGAGTTGGACATCCCCAACATGCACCTCGTCGTCGAGCACGAGTACCCGAAGGCGCGCATCCAGGACAAGGAGAAGCTCAAGCCCATCCTGCAAGGCTCCATCGCCTACACGCGCAAGATCGACGAGGCCGCCGCCTGCATGTACGCGCTTCAACAAGAGGTGCTGGGCGCGCAGGGCATCCCCGTCCAGGGCGTCGGCCGCGAGCCCTACCGCTCCTGACCTCTCTTCACTCGTAGCGCAGCGCGATCAAGGGGTCTACCTTCGACGCGCGCCGCGCCGGCAGGTAGCACGCGACCAGCGCTACGAGCAGAAGCAGCAGCGTGATCAAGACGAACGTCGGCATGTCGGTCGCGCTCACGCCGAACAGCAGGCCCGACATCAGGCGCGTCAGCGCCAAAGACGCGAGCAGGCCGACCCCGACGCCCGCGAGCGCCAGCGCCATCCCCTGCGAGATGACGAGCCGGTGCACATCTGCGCGCTGCGCGCCGAGCGCCATCCGGATGCCGATCTCGCGCGCGCGTTGCGCGACGAGGTACGAGAGCACGCCGTAGAGCCCGACCGCGCCGAGCACGAGCGCGACCGCGGCGAAGACGCCCGCGAGCGTCATGCTGAAGCGGCGCGGCGCGACCGTCTGCTCGACGAGCGCCGCGAGCGTCCGCACGTTGCCGAGCGGCTGGTCGCGGTCGAGCGACTGAACCTCGCCGCGGATCGGCTCGGCCAGTTGCGTCGGCTCGACCGAGGTCTTCACGATCAAGTCCATCGCGCGCATGTAGCTGTCCGCCATGCTCCGCCTGATCTGCGTCCACGGGCGGTAGATGCCGGGCCGCCCCTCTTCGTCGAGCCCGTTCTGCCGCACGTGGCCGACGACCCCGACGATCTCGCACCAGGGGTCGTCCTCGCTGCCGAAGCGCAGCCGCTTGCCGAGCGCGTCGCGTGGCGAAGCGCCGGGAAAGTTCCTGCGGACGAAGTCGTCGTCAACCAATGCGACGGGGGGCGAGTCCGCCGCGTCCCGCTCTTCGAGGTGGCGGCCGGCGAGCAGATTGATGCCGAGCGTCCGATGGAACTCCGGGCTCACCCACTGCACGTACGCGTCCGGCAGGTCGGAGGGCTGCCGCGGCTCGGGCCGACCTTCGAGCCTGTAGCCGAGCTCGCTCGCGCGGCCGAACGGGAAGCCCGACGCCAGACTCACCTGACGCACGCCGTTCAGCGACTCGACGCGCCGCTTGACCTCTTTGAGGAAGGCGGCGCTCCGTTGGACTTCAGTGTACTTGGCGTCGGGCAGTCGCAGCCGCAGCGTCAGCACGTCGCGCGCCTCGAAGCCCGGCTCGACCCGCATCAGCTGCCGGAAGCTGCGGAGCAGAAGCCCCGCCCCCACCAGCAGCACGAGCGAGAGCGCGACCTCCGTCACGACCAGCCCCGAGCGCAGCCGGCGCCCGCCCGCGCCGACGGACGCTCCCCTCCCACCGCTCTTCATCGCGTCGTTCAGGTCGGCTTTCGACGTTTGCAGCGCGGGGATGAGACCGAAGGCGACTCCGGTCAGAAGCGTCAGCGCGAACGTGAAGCCGAGCGCGCGCCCGTCGAGCGAGATGCTCTCCATGCGGGGCAGCACGTCGGGCGCGAGCCGCAGGAGCGCGCCGACGCCACACCGCGCGAAGAGTAGTCCGAGCGCCCCGCCGGCGAGCGCGAGCAGCAGACTCTCGGTCAGCAGTTGGCGCACGACGCGGGCGCGACCCGCTCCGAGCGCGACCCGCAGAGCGATCTCCTTCCGTCTGCCGGCGGCGCGCACCAGCAGAAGGTTTGCGACGTTCGCGCACGCGATGAGTAGCACCGCGCCGACCGCCGCCATCAACATCAGAAGCGCGGGCCGCGCCTCGCCGACGTAATCGTCGAGGAAAGAACTCAGGCGCACGCCGTTGCCGCGGTTGGACTCGGGGAACTGCTCGGCCAGCCGCGCTGCCAGCGCCTCCATCTGCGCGCGCGCCTGCTCAAGCTGGACGCCCGGCTTGAGGCGCGCCGTGACCATGACGGCGTGCGAGTCGCGCTCGTGCATCCACTTCTGGTCGGAGAGGTGGCCGAGCGGGATGAAGAACTGATTGTTGAGGTTATTCTCGCCGTAGAAGTCGAACTGCGGCGGCATGACGCCCGCGATTGTCCAGCTCGCGCCGTTGTACGTCACGGCGCGACCGGCCACCCCGGGGTCGCCCCCGTAGCGCCGCAGCCAGAGTTCGTGGCTGAGCACTATCAGGGGCGCGCCCCCGGGCCTGTCCTCCTCCTCCGTGAAGAAGCGGCCGGCCGCGGGCCTGACGCCGAGCGTCCGGAAGAAGCTGGCCGTCACGTACCGGCCCGTGACCCGCTCCGGCCCTTCGTCGCCCGTCAGCACGCCGCCCGCGGGCAGGCGCGCCGCCATCTCTTCGAAGACGCTCTGCGACGCGCGCCAGTCGAGGTAGTCGGGGAAGGCGACGGCCGTCACGCGGCCCGACTCGGCCGTCTCGTTGAGCGCGACCAGACGCTCCGGGTCGGGGAAGGGGAGCGACTTCAGCAGCACGCCGTTGACGACCGAGAAGATCGCCGCGTTCGCGCCGATCCCTAAGGCGAGCGTCAAGACGGCGACCAGTGTGAAGCCGGGCCTCTTCCGAAACGTCCGCAGGCCGTAGCGCACGTCCTGCCACAAGTCCTGAATGAATCTCACGCGCCTCGCCTCCCGGCACTGCTCCTTCGACTGCGTCACCCCGCCGAAGCTGCGCAACGCCGCGAGCCGCGCCTCCTCGGGCCCCATGCCGTCCGCCGCGTGCAGCTCGGCCTCGCGTTCGAGGTGGTAACGCAGCTCCTCGTCGAGGTCGCGATCCAGCGCGCCCCGGTCGAGCAGCGCCCGCAGACGCCTCCAAACTCTTCCCAGCATCGAACCCCTTCCCTTCCGTTCAGGCGTCGCGGAGGATGGCCTCGACCGCCCCCATGAAGCGCTCCCACGTCTCGCGCTCCGCCTCCAACTGCTTCCGCCCCGAGGGGGTCAGGCGGTAGAACTTCGCCTGCCGGTTGTTCTCCGACGCTGCCCACTCGGCCCGCACCAGCCCGCGCTCCTCCAGGCGGTGCAGCGCCGGGTAGAGCGCGCCCGGCGTGACGCTTAAGATTTCGCCGGAGACGACGCGGATGCGCTGCATGATGTCCCACCCGTTCAGCTCCCCCGAGCGGAGCAGGCGCAGCACCAGCAGCTCCAGCGTCCCCTGCTGTAAAAGGTCTGTTCTCTTGTCGAGTCCCATCACTCTCCTCTCGGCGGCCGATAGGAGCGGAGTATAGTCGCCGACCTGTCGGCCGTCAATAGGAAAGTCGCCCGGCGGGGATTTGAAGTCGGACGACCCCCTTGTCGCGCCGCGCCCGAAAGGGTTAGAATCCTTGTCGAGATTGAAAGCCCCCTTTCTCACGCCCCCAACCGTCGGACAGTAACGCCCCACATTTGAATCAAGCCCGGAGGTCTCTCGATGTTCCGTCGGAACGTGGCGGCACGGTTGTGCCTCGCCCTGTGCGCGTGCGCCGTCCCCGTGCGCGTCGCACGCGCGCAGGCGGCGCCGCCTGTGCTCATCTCGGAGGAGGGGACTGACAGCGCCGTCGCCGTCGAGCCCGTGACGCGCGCCCGCGACCCGTTCCCCGTCACACAACTCATCCCCTTCAGCACGGACGCGCGCACGCGCGTCATGCTCTTCGCGCAGAACGTGCAGCTGCTCCCCGGCGAGACGGTGAGCGCTTTGAACGCGACGGCCGAGGACGCGGCGCATAACGTCTATCCTTTGACGGTCGAGCGCGTAGACCCCTTGGCCGGCTTCGAGTGGGTGAGCGCGGTCGTCGTCCGCCTGAACGACCAGATGTCGAACTCGACGGGCGAGGTGCTGGTCGGCGTCACGCTGCGCGGCGTGGCGAGCAACCGCGTGCGCTTCCGCGTCGGCACGCCGCAGCCGGACCTCGGCGCGGGCGCGAGCCTCAACGGCAAGCGCCTCTTCCCCGCGGACAACGCCTGGAACCGGGACATCTCGGGCGACCCCGTTGACCCGAACTCCGCCAACCTCATCGCGAGTATGGGGCTCGCCACCGCGCTCCACCCGGACTTCGGCACGGTCTGGAACGGCGCGCCGAACGGCATCCCTTACGTCGTCGTCTCAGGCTCGCAGGCGAAGGTGCCGATCACCTTCAACGCCTACGGCGACGAGAGCGACCCCGGCCCTTACCCCGTCCCCCCCGGCGCGCCGATCGAGGGCGGCGCGGGCGGCACGGGCGACCGCCACCTTCTCGTCATCGACCGCGACAACTGGAAGCTCTACGAACTCTACCGCGCCTTCCCCGACGGCGCGGGCTGGAGCGCCGACAGCGGCGCCGTCTACGATTTAAACTCGAACGCCGCGCGGCCCGCCGGCTGGACTTCGGCCGACGCGGCGGGGTTGCCGATCTTCCCCGGGCTCGTCCGTTACGACGAGGTCTTCGGCCTCAAAGAGATCACGCACGCGCTCCGGTTCACGGCCTCGCGCACGCGCCGCGCCTACGTCGCGCCCGCGCGCCACTTCGCCAGCAGCAGCACCGACCCGAACCTCCCGCCGATGGGGATGAGAGTGAGGCTTAAGGCGTCGGTAGACATCTCGGGCTACTCGCCCGCGATGCAGGTCATCCTGCGCGCGCTCAAGAAGTACGGGATGATCCTCGCCGACAACGGGAGCAACTGGTACGTGAGCGGCGCCCCCGACCCGCGCTGGAACGACTCGGAGCTGAACACCTTGAAGGGGCTCAAGGGCTCAGACTTCGAGGTGGTGAAGATGGGGACGGTCGTGACTCAGTGAACTACGGACTCTTCGCCGCCTGGCCGACGAGCTGCGCCTGCTTCGTCGGGCCGAACCAGACGTTGTGCTCGGAGTCTATGAGGAGCCGGTCGCCGTCGAACTTGAACGTGAGCGTCGAGTAGTACGGCGTCTCGTAGAGAACGAGTTTGACCGCGTAGGTGTCTGCGCCCGTCCACGCCCCGCTCGCGGCGTTCAGCGGCGGCGCGGGCACGCCGAGCGCCCGTTCGAGGCCGTTCGTGAAGCCGCCACGGTTCTTCGACCAGGACTCGAAGCCGACGGGCGTCCGCGTCTCGCCCGCGGCCGTGCGCACGACGAGCGCGGGGGCGCCCTCGTTGAAGTCGAACGCGACGGCCTTGATGCCGCGTTCGTTCTCGGGGAACTCGTACCAGCGCCCCGACACCTTCGAGGCGAGCGGTGAGGTGGCCTGACCCGTCTGGAACTTGACGGTCAGCCCTTTGAGCTTCGCCTCAAGCTTTTGACGTGTGGCGTTATCATCCGGCAGCCGACCCGGCCTCATCTCGGGCAGGAGCTTGTCCCAGACGAGGTTCATCACGCTCTGCATGTCGCGTGTGCCGCTGTTGATGGCGACGACCGCGTCCAGCTCGGGCACGACGAGGCAGAACTGCCCGAAGGCGCCGTCGCCGCGCCAGCCGTGGCGCGAGCGCCAGAACTGGTAGCCGTAGCCCTGATCCCAATCGCTCTTCGGCGCCGAGCCGTTCGAGGTCTGCCGCGCCGTCGCCTCTTCGACCCACGACGAAGGGATAAGTTGACGCCCCTGCCACATCCCCTTCTGTAGATAGAGCTGGCCGAAGCGCGCGATCTCTTCCGTGCGCACGGAGAGCCCGTAGGCGCCGGCCGAGACGCCCTGCGGGCTCGCGACCCAGGTCGGGTTCTCGAAGCCGAGCGGGTCGAAGAGCCTCGGCCGGAGGTATTCGAGCACGGCCTGGCCCGTCACCTTCTGCACGATGGCCGAGAGCATGTAGGTCGCGGGCGAGTTGTAGAGGAAGTGCGTGCCCGGCTTGAAGGGGACGGGGTGCGCGAGGAAGCGTCTGACCCAACTGGCGTCGCGCATCGCCGGGTCTTTGCCGTCCCAGTCGAGAATCGGCGCCTCCGTCAGGTTCCCCGCGGACATCCGCAGAAGGTCTCGGACGCGCATCGAGCGGAGGTTCTGCGAGGGCTCGGCCGGCGCATCTTCGGGGAAGAATTTTAGAACCTCGTCGTCGAGGCTGAGCTTCCCTTCGGAGACGGCCAGACCCACGGCGGTCGAAGTAAAACTCTTACTCAGGGAGTAGAGGACGTGCGGCGTGCGCGCGTCGTAAGGCGACCACCAGCCCTCGGCGACGACGTGCCCGCGGCGCACGAGCACGAAGCCGTGCATCTGGTCGATCTCGCGGTCGGCCGCCTCGACGAAGGCGAGGACGGCCGCGGAGGAGATGCCCTCACGCTCCGGCGTGCTGCGCGGCAGTCCGCGCGCGGCGTCGGCCGGCCGCGCCAGCGCGTGCGCGCAGGAGGTGGCGAAGAGGAGGCAGACGAGCGCGCCACGCACGGCGCGACTCAGGTCGGGACTAGATTTAGGGAAGAGTTTCATAGAGAATGTCGCGCACTTCTTTCTGACAAGATCAGGTCTGACATCCCGCGGGCAGGAAAGACGAATAACACTGCGACAAGCCAGCGTCAATTACGCATTACCGGCCCGGCGCCGTCAACGCGTCGGCTGTGAAGGCCCGCGCTTTGAAAGGGGGACTGTGAGACTCGCCGGACGCGTCCTGCTGCTTCTCCTCCCGGCACTCGTTCTCGTCTGCGCGGCGACTGTCGGCGGACAGAAGCCCGCGCCGCCTGACGCGGAGGGTCGTGTCGAAGAGCTTCTGTCGCGCATGACCTTAGACGAGAAGCTGTCGCTGCTCGCGGGCACGGGCTTCGACACTGTACCCATCCCAAGACTCGGCATCCCCGCGCTGCACATGACCGATGGCCCGGCCGGCGTGCGCACGGGCCGCGCCACCTCCTTCCCGGCGGGCGTGGCCTTGGCCGCCAGCTTCGACCCCGCCCTGGTCGAACGGGTCGGGGCGGCCATCGCGCGCGAGGCGAAGGCGCAGGGCAAGAACGTCCTGCTCGCGCCCTGCGTCAACATCCAGCGCGCGCCGCACGCGGGGCGCAACTTCGAGAGCTTCGGCGAAGACCCCTTCCTCGCCGCGCGCATCGCGGTCGGCTACACGCGCGGCGTACAGTCCGAAGGCGTCATGGCCTCCGTCAAGCACTACGCCGCCAACAACCAGGAGCGCGAGCGCCACACCATCGACGTGCGTGTGGACGAGCGCACGCTCCACGAACTCTACTTCCCGGCCTTCAAGGCCGCGGTGCAGGAGGGCGGCGCGTGGTCGGTCATGGCCGCCTACAACCAGGTCAACGGCGCCTTCGCGAGCGAGAACAACTACCTGCTGAACGAAGTCTTAAAGAAGCGCTGGGGCTTCCGCGGCCTCGTCATGTCCGACTGGGGCGCGGTCAAGTCAACCGTCCCGACGCTGCGCGGCGGGCTCGACCTTGAGATGCCGACCGGCGTCTTCCTCAATCCTTCGGAGGTGAAGAAGGCGCTCGCCTCCGGCGCGGTCACGCAGGGAGAGTTGGACGACAAGGTGCGCCGCACCCTGCGCGCGATGCTCTCTCTGGGGCTGCTCGAACGCGAGGTGCCGGCCGGCGGCGCGTCGGACACGCCCGAGCATCGCAGGCTCACACGTGAAGCGGCGCGCGAAGGGGTCGTCCTGCTGAAGAACGAGCACGCGCTCCTTCCCTTCGACGCGAACAGGATACGTTCCGTCGCCGTCATCGGCCCGAACGCCGCGGTCGCGCGGCTCGGCGGCGGCGGGAGCGCGCAGGTCGTGCCGCCCTACTCCGTCAGCCCGCTCGAAGGAATTAAGCGGAGGGTCGGGGAGAAGATTCGCGTCGAGTACGCGCCGGGCGTGGTGGCGCTCGAAGACACGGACGCGGTGCCGGCCGAGAACCTGCGCACGCCCGACGGCAAGTCGAACGGGCTCCAGGGCGAGTACTTCGCGAACATGAAGCTGGCCGGCGAGCCCGCCCTCCGCCGCGTCGATGCGCAGGTCGATTTCCGCTGGGCCACGGGCTCGCCCGCGCCCGGCCTCCCCGCCGACCAGTTCTCGACGCGCTGGACCGGCAGCCTCGTCGCGCCGGTCGGCGGTCGCTACTCGCTCAGCCTCAGCAGCAACGACGGCGGGCGTCTATATCTGGATGACAGGCTGGTCGTAGACCTCTGGGCAGACCACGCGACGATGACGGGCACGACGGTCGTCGAACTCAAAGCGGGCGAGCCGCGCCGCCTGCGCATCGAGCACTACGAGAGCGTCGGCCATGCCGACGTGCGCCTCGGCTGGCGCCGGATAGAGGAGGGGACTTTGCGCGCGGCGGTCGAAGCGGCGCGGCGCGCGGACGTGGCCGTCGTCTTCGCGGGCTTGTCGGAGGCGACCGAGACGGAGGCGCTCGACCGCCCTGATTTAAATCTGCCCGAGGGCCAGGACGAGTTGATCGCCGCGGTCGCGCGCGCGAACCCGCACACCGTCGTCGTGCTCAACTCGGGCGGCCCCTTGATTCCGCGCGGCTGGCTCGAAAGCGTGCCCGCGCTCGTCCAGGCGTTCTACCTCGGGCAGGAGGGCGGAGGCGCGCTGGCGGAGATTCTCTTCGGTGATGCGTCGCCCTCGGGGAGACTGCCGGCGAGCTGGCCCCGCCGCTGGGAAGACTCGCACGCCTTCGGTCGCTACCCGGGACGCGACGGCTCTGTCAGCTACGACGAAGGGCTCCTCGTCGGCTACCGCTGGTTCGATGCGAAACGTATCGCGCCGCTCTATCCCTTCGGCCACGGCCTCTCGTACACGCGCTTCGAGTACTCCGGACTGAAGCTGACCCAGGGACACGGCGACGACCCTTTAGTGACGGTCGAGTTTGAGGTGAGGAACACGGGCCGACGCGACGGCGCGGAGGTCGTGCAAATCTACGTGCGCGACGAAGCGTCGAGCCTGCCGCGCCCGCTCAAGGAGTTGAAGGGTTTTAGAAGAATCTTCCTGAAGGCCGGCGAGATGCAGCGGGTCTCGCTCAGGCTGTCCGCGGGCGCCTTCTCCTTCTACGACCCGGCGCGGGGCGGCTGGGTCCTGGAGGCGGGAGACTTCGACATCATGGTCGGCGCCTCCTCGCGCGACATACGACTGCAAAGGAGAGTCAGACTCGCGCAGACTTCAACTGCACATCCTTAAAGCCCCCCACGCGGGCGCCAGGGGCGCGGGCGCCTCAGCCCGTCGAGCTGCCCCGCGACGCAGCCGAGCGCGAAACGCGCGCGGCCCTGAAGAGTTCTGTAGACGACCTTGGCCGGCAGCTCGATGAGCGAGGAGTAGAGGGCGTAGAAGAGCATTTGAAACCAGCGCCCGTGCTTGCGCGCGACGTAGAGGCGGTTGCGCTGCATCAGGCGGCCGACCCAGGGCGCGAAGGTCTCCGGCCCGCGGTTGTGCCTGAAGACGACGCGGCGGTCTACCAGCGCCCGCAGCCCCTTCTCCCCGAGCTGGAAGCCGAGGTCTACCTCGTCGAAGTACATGAAGAGGTTCTCGTCCATCCGGAGCCCGGCCGCCAAAGCCCTCTTCGTCAAAAGCAGCAGCGCGCCGTGGACGCAGAAGACCTCGCGCGGCGCGGGGACTTCCGCCGGCGGCGCCGACTCCCAGGAGAGGCGCGAGAACCACTTTGAGTAGACGCCGCCGGCCGAGGCGCGCTCCCGCCCCGTCCGCGGGTCGAGTTCAATCGCGCCGACGACCCCCGCTTCGGGGTGCGCCGCGGCCGTCTCCAGAAGGTGTTCCAGGGCGCGCGGCCCGACCTCCACGTCGTGGGTCGCGGCCAGCAGGCAGTCGTAATCCTCTTCGCGCGCGAGGTCGAGGGCGAAGTTGATGCCGCCCGTGTAGCCGCGGTTCTCCGGCAGCCTCCTGACCTCAAGTCCGGGGAACTCGCGCGCCGCGCGCTCGGACAGACCGTCCTCCGAGGCGTTATCGACGAGCAGCAGGTGGGCGTTTGGATGGGACAGGCTGCGGAGGCTGCGGAGTGTTTCGACGGCCGCCTCCGGCGAGTTGTAGGCGAGCACCGAGACCAGCACGCGCGGCCGCGCGGCCGCCCCCGGTTCAGTCGCTCCGAGTTTAGCCATCGGCCGAGCCCGTCAGCCCCCTCTGGCCTTGAAGGCGGCCTCGAACAGTGCGCTCACCTCTTCGAGCCGCTTGTCCCAGTCGCCGTGCGCGGCCGCCGCGCGCCGCCGCGCCGCGTCGTGCTCGCCCGACTGTCCCAGCGCCGACTCGACGGCGTGCAGGAAGTTCTCCGGGGCCTCGTCGGAGATAGTCAAGACGCCGTGCTGCTCGTCGAAGTGTTCGACGGCCGGCAGCTTCGTCGAGACGACCGGCTTGCCGACGGCGAGGTACTCGTTGAGCTTCGTCGGGACGACCGTCGCCGTGTAGGAGTTGAGCCGGTAGGGGATGATGCACACGTCGAACTCGCGGATGAAGTTGGCGAGGCTGCGGTGCGGCTGCTGCCCGATGAAGTGTACGTTCGGCAGGTCGCCCAGGACTTTGAGCGGCGCGTCGCCGGGGCCGACGAAGACCCAGGACCAGTCGGGCCGCCGCCGCACGGACTCCTCGACCATCTCGTCGTTGATGTGGTTCGAGATGGCGCCGACGTAGCCGATCAGAGGGTGCGACAGACGCCTGACGCGCTCGACGCTCTCCAACACGTCGGGCGGGAGGTGCGCGTCCCCGTTCGAGCCGCCCATGTCCGCCTGCGGGGTGAAGGCGTCGAGGTTCACGCTCGGCGGGAAGACGTGCACGTTGCCACTGGTCTCCGAGGGCAGGCGCGCGAGTTCGTGGCTGTTGGCGAGCACGAGGTCGCTCGTCTCGACGAGCGCGCGCTCGCTCCGGCGCAGCTCCTCCGCGTGCGGGGTCAGGGCGGCGAGGTTGTCGATGCGGTAGTAGACGACCACGCTGCGCGGCGTGCGGAGCTGCCTGACGAGTTCGAGGGCGGTGTCGGTCGGGAGGTAAGTAAGTATCAGCGCGTCCTCGATCCCGAGGCGCCGCGCCGCCCGCACCACGCGCGGCAGCAGCACGCGTTCGTTGACGCCGCGTGACGGGCCGAAGGGGGGCATGACGAGCGGCGAGCAGACGTACAGGTTCTTCCCGACCTGCCGGACGCCGCGTGTCCGCAGCGCCTGCGACCAGTTGAGCAGACGCTTCCAGACGCGGCCGGCGTCCTTCAACCCCGGCGCGCGGATGCCCATGTTCTCGACGAAGAGGACGCGGTTGCCCGCCGCCGCCAGGCGCGAGCACATCTCCTGGGAGTTCTGCCAGTTGAAGTCCCACTCGATGCCCGAGATGCAGATGACGTTTCTGTCGCGAAGCATTCGTTAACTGTCTGAGTTTGCCCCCTGTGAGTTTAAAACGACCAGCCTACCTTGCCCGCGTGCGTGAGAATGACATAGAGAGCCCTGCCCTTAAAAATTCTACGACACCTGCTTGGGGAGCGGCGGAATGTTTGAGTCTACAGGCTGAAGATAGTAAACGCCATCCGCGGGAAGCTTTGGTACACTTACGCACCCGCGAGGCAGTCGTTAAAGCGAAACAGAATGAGTAGGAGAGAGAGCTGATGCATAAGTCTGCCCTGACCCTTCTGCTGGCGTGCGCGTTCGCCGTCGGCGCAGCGGCGGCCGTGCCCGAGAACGGCGGCCCTTACAACGCGACCTTTCTCGAAGGCGGCGTCGGCGTCGAGCGCGAGCTGAAGGGGGCGGAGCGTCTGGTCGCCGCGGGGGCGCCGTTCCGCATGTCGGCCTGGGTGCGGCCCGACGCGCGGCGGGAGGGGAGCGTTCTGCTCTTCGCGCTCGGCGACGCGCGCGGGGAGAGTTGCCGCTGTCTCACGCTCGACGGCGGCCGTCTCTCTTTCCAGGGCGTCGGCGTGAGCGTCTCTTCGGACGCGACAGTCGAGCCGGGGCGCTGGACGCACGTGGCCGTCTCTTACGACGGCAGAGAGGTGACGCTCTACGCCGACGGGAGGCGTGTGGCGAGCCGCGCGGCGCGACTGCCGTCCGTCGCGCCGCGCATCGCCGTCGCGCCGAACGTCGAAGGGCGCCCGCACTTCGGCGGCTCGCTGGTCGAGGCGACGGTGGAGGACGGTGCGCTCAGCCCCGAGTCAATCGAGGCGCTGGTGCGCGCGCGGCCGCGGTTCGAGTTGGTACAGATGTGGAAGGTCGGCGTCGGCTGGGAGTGGCAGAACCGCGCGAACACAGGGCTGTGGCGGCAGCAAGACCCCTGGACTCTGCCGCACGGCCGGGGAGGCTTGACAGAGCCCGTTGGAAAGCCGGTTCCAGCGCGCCCGGCGCTCGAAGCTCTGGGCGACAACCGCTGGCAGTTGAATGGCTGGCGCCTCGCCGCGGCGCCCGAGGTTAAAGCCGACGGCGCCGCGCTCTCGCGCACGGGCTTCGATGCAAGGGCGTGGTATGTCGCGACCGTGCCGGGGACTGTCTTAACGACGCTCATCGACCGCGGCGTCTACCCGGACCCTTACTACGGCCTCAACAACATGGCCATCCCCGAGAGCCTCGCGCGCCAGGACTACTGGTACCGCACGAGTTTCAACGTGCCGGCCGAGGCCGCGGGCAAGCGTCTGCTGCTCGTCTTCGGCGGCGTCAACTACGCCGCGGAGGTCTGGCTCAACGGGCGGCTGCTCGGCGGCACGGTGGGCGCCTTCGTCCGCGGCCAGTTCTACATCACCCCGGCTGCGGGCGAGAACGTCGTCGCCGTCCGCGTGATGCCTCCGCCGCACCCGGGCATCCCGCACGAGCAGTCCATCAAAGGCGGCGTCGGAGAGAACGGCGGGCAGTTGGCCATCGACGGCCCGACCTTTGTCGCGACCGAGGGCTGGGACTGGATACCCGGCGTCCGCGACCGCAACACGGGGCTGTGGCTCCCCGTCGAGCTGAAGGCGGTGGGGCCTGTACGCATCCTCGACCCGCAGGTCATCACAGACCTCCCGCTCCCGCGCACGGACACGGCCGACGTACACCTCTACGTGCCCCTGGCCGGCAGCGGCGAGCCCCGCCGCGTCAAGGTGCGCGCCGCCTTCGACGACGTGTCGGTCGAGAAGACGGTCACGACCGGGTCGGGCGTCAGCACGGTCTACTTCTCGCCCGCGGAGTTCCCCGCCTTGCGCGTCCGCAACCCGCGGCTCTGGTGGCCGAACGGCTACGGCGAGCCGGCGCTGCACACGCTGCGCCTGACGGTGCTCGACGGCAGCACGCCCTCCGATTCGGCTCAGCTCCGCTTCGGCATCCGCGAGGTGAGCTACGACCTCTCGCTCTTCGACGGCGCGGGCCGGCTCCGCCGCGTCAACGTCCAGACCGCGGACGGCAAGCTCCGCGGCGAGCGTCTGATCGACGTCAGGCACGAGGCCATCAAGTCGAGCCCGCGCGGCTGGGCCGAGTCGCTCACCGCGGCGGGGGAGAGATCGCCCGGCGTGACGGAGATCACCGAGACACTGCCGGAGCCTCATCTCGCCATCCGCGTCAACGGCGTGAGGATCGCCGCGCGCGGCGGGAGCTGGGGCATGGACGACGCCTTGAAGCGTATCGGGCGCGAGCGCCTTGAGCCCTACTTCCGCCTGGAACGCGAGGCGCACATGAACATCATCCGCAACTGGATGGGCACCAACACCGAGCCGCAGTTCTACGACCTCGCCGACGAGTACGGCCTGATGATCCTCAACGACTTCTGGCAGTCCACGCAGAACTTCCAGGTCGAACCGCAAGACCCGCAGCTCTTCCTCGCCAACGTGCGCGACACCATCGCGCGCTATCGCAACCACCCCTCCATCGTCGTCTGGTTCGGCCGCAACGAGGGCGTGCCTTACCCGATGCTGAACGAAGGAATGGATGACGTGATCTTCGAGCTGGACGGGACGCGCTGGTTCACGGGCAGCTCGAACGTCGTCAACCTGCAAGGCTCCGGCCCATACAACTACCGCCCGCCCGCCGGCTACTTCACAGACCTCGCCACGGGCTTCTCGGTCGAGGTCGGCACGCCCTCGCTCTCGACGCTGGAGTCCGTGCAGTCTTACGTGCCCGCGCCCGACCTCTGGCCCCTGAGCGACACGCTCGCCTACCACGACTGGCACTTCGCCGGGAACGGCGACACGAAGACTTTCATGCACGCGCTCGACGAGATGTTCGGCGCGGCCGAGAGTTTCGCGGACTTCGAGCGCAAGGCGCAGATGATGAACCTCGAAACGCACAAGGCGATGTACGAAGGGTTCCTCGGCCACCTCTGGACGAAGAACAGCGGGCGCCTGCTCTGGATGACGCACCCCTCTTGGCCTTCGAACGCGTGGCAGCTTTACAGCTGGGACTACGACACGCACGCCGCCTACTACGGCGCGAAGAAGGCGGCCGAGCCCCTGCACGTGCAGCTCAACCTCCCGGGCAACGAGCTGGTCGTCGTGAACACGACGCTCAGGGATGAGAATAACCTCACGGCGGCGACGCGCGTGGTCAGTTTAGACAACCGCGAGCTGTTCGCGCGCACGGACCGTCTGGACGCGAAGGCGAACCGCGCGACGCAGCTCGCGGCCGTACCGCTCGACTCGCTGTTCGCGTCGAACGGGGTGGTGCTCGTCACGCTCAAGCTCGCGGACGACTCGGGCCGCGTCGTCGCGGAGAACTTTTACTGGCGTGGTAAAGACGCGGCCAGCTACCGTGCGCTCGACAACCTCGCACAGACGCCGCTCGAACTCGCGGCCGCGGCGCCCGTGGTCGAAGGCGACGACCGCGTCGTCACCGTCACGCTCTCGAACCGCACGCGCACGCCCGCCCTCAACGCGAAGCTGACGCTCGTGGACGCGCGGGGCAAGCGCATCCTGCCGGCCTTCTACAGCGACAACTACGTCGCGCTGCTGCCGGGCGAGACGAAGACCGTCACCGTCCGCTACCCGGCCTCGGTGACCGCGCCGCCCGCCTTACGCCTGCGCGGCTGGAACGTCGCGCCGGCGGAGGCGAAGGCGGGCGGGTAGAGTTTTTCGAGCACGTCACAAGACAGGCTGTCTCTCCGTGGCTCCGTCTCTCCGTGTTGGAAGCCCGTGTGTATAATCGCCTTCGATGATGAAGGGGCGCTGGTCGAGTGCGTTGTTGACGGTGCTGCTGTGCGGCGTGTGCGCGCGCGCGGCGATGCCCGAGAGTCCGCGGCTCTTAACGCTCAAGCAGGCGTTGGAGTCGGGGCGCGCCGAGGCGCTCGGCGAGTTCTGGCGAGAGGTGGAGCGCGCGGAGGCGCCGCTGGTCGAGCCGCTCAAGGGTGACGAACAGAATCTGCTGGTCACCTTCCTCTGGCGCGACAAGGGGGCGGAGAAGTTCGTGGCCGTCTTCCCGTTCGCGCGCGTCAACCCGCTCCCGCACCTCTTCGCACGCATGGAGGGGACAGACCTCTGGTACAGGAGCTACCGGCTCAGGCGCGACGCGCGCTTCGAGTACCTCGTCTCGGCCGAAGATTCCTTAACCCCGTTCGCCGCGCGTGAGCCCGGGGACGCGGGCGGATGGTTGGACGACCTGCGACCCGACCCGCTCAACCCGCACAAGTTCGTCGAGCCGCCGGACGAGGACAATCCCAAGAGCCGGGAGTACGTCAGCTCTTACCTTGAGCTGCCGGGCGCGCCCGCGCAGCCGTTCGTCGCGGAGCGCGAGCGCGTGCCGAAAGGGCGTGTGGAGTTGATTCGCTACGGGGGCGGCACGTCCGACAGCACAAGGCGCGTGTGGGTCTACACCCCGCCGGGCTACAGGCGAGACGGCCGGCCCTACCGCCTGCTCCTCCTCTTCGACGGCTGGGAGTACACGCACACGATTCCCGTCCCGACGATTCTCGACAACATGATTGCCGACGGGGCCATCTCGCCGACCGTCGCTGTCATGCTCGACCAGAAGGAGAGGATCAAGGAGCTGTACCTCAACCCCTCCTTCTCGGACTTCGTCGCGGGGCAGTTCATGACGTGGGTGCGGCAGCGTTACCACGTGACGCGCTCGCCGCGCGAGGCGGTCGTCGGGGGCCTGAGCCTCGGCGGGGTCGCGGCCGCCTACACGGCCATGCGCCACCCGGAGGTCTTCGGGGGCGTCCTCTCGCAGTCGGGGGCTTTCCAGTACCGGCCCGAAGACCCCGGGCGTCTGATTCGGCAGTTCACGAAGGGCGCGCGGCTGCCGATTCGCTTCTACCTGGAGGCAGGATTGTTGGAGGTGAACGAGACGCCGTCGCTCCTGCACGAGAACCGCCACCTGCGCGATGTGCTCGAAGCGAAGGGCTACAAGGTGACCTACTCGGAGTTCAACGGCCGGCACGACGCCGTCTGCTGGCGCGGCTCTCTGTCGCAGGGTTTGATCGCGCTGTCGGCCCCTCCGTCGAAGTGACAGGAAGATGAAGACCCTTTACCTCGCCGTCGTGCTCTTGCTCTTCGCCGCGCCGTCTGCCCGCGCGGCGGAGCCGGACGAACAGCATCCGCTTCAGCTCACGGCCGAGACCGTCGGCCGCCGCTACTGCGCCTGCGCTACCGGAACGTCGGGAGTCAGAAGCTCCTCGTCTACCGCGGCAAGAACCTCTTCTACCAGACGAGGATTCACGGCGGGGCGGGGAGGTCTTACGAGGTCGTCGTCACCAACTCCCGCTACAACGACGCCGAGGCCGAGGCGTTGGGCGAGCGCAGGCGCGGCGCGGGCCTGCTCTGGATAGACCCCGTCGCCGCGCGGCCGCTAAACTTCGACGCCGGGAGTGAAGCCCCGGCCGTTCCCTGCCGTTGAGTTCGCCGACGAACGGAGTTTCCTTTGGAGATTAAAGTAGACGACCTGACCGGCCCGGAGGTGCACGAGCTTCTGCGCGAGCACCTCCGTGACATGCACCTCCACTCGCCGCCCGAGAGCGTCCACGCCCTCGACCTCGAAGGCTTGCGCCGGCCCGAGATGACCTTCTGGACGGTCTGGGCAGAGGGCGAGCTGCTCGGCTGCGGCGCGCTCAAAGCGCTCGACCCGACGCACGCCGAGATCAAGTCGATGCGCACGGCCGCGGCCCATTTAAGAAAGGGCGTCGCCGCGCACCTGCTCCGGCACATCCTCGCCGAGGCCGCGCGCCGCGGCTACACGCGCCTCAGCCTGGAGACGGGCTCGGCCGAAGCCTTCGACCCCGCCCGCCAACTCTACGCACGCTTCGGCTTCGCCTACTGCGGCCCCTTCGGCGACTATACGGAAGACCCCCACAGCGTCTTCATGACGAAAGAGTTTGAGCCCGCGCTGGAAACCCCGCGTCAATAACAATTTAACTATCACTTAAGCCGCATTCAACGCCGCGCGAGCAACCGCACACCGGGACAATTCATCTCAAGCGGGTCCAACATCAAGCGGGCTTGACCTGCGTGCGAAAATCGAGTACAAGCATCGCCTCGACCTTCGCACCCACGCACCATCTGGACTGCCCTTCGGACGGTGCCAACCTTTAACTGATCCCACGAAAGGAAAGTTCATGCACCCACCCGCCAGTGGGCCGAAGTATGCACCTGCGCGCTTCCGCCTTGTCGCTCTCTTGCTCGTCTTATCCCTCCTTGCTTTAGCCATTCCGACACGATTCATACCGATTATTCAAACGGCCGAGGCCGCTTCGACGACAGTCGTCATCAGTGAGTTCCGCGTCCGCGGCCCGAACGGCGCGGCCGACGAGTTCGTCGAGCTTTATAATCTGAGTAGCGGCGCCGTCGATATCAGCGGGTGGAAGATAAGCGGCTCGAACAACACGGCCGGCGTGAGTGTGCGCGCCACCGTCGGCGCGGGCGTCTCGATCCCGTCGCACGGCCACTACCTGATTACCAATTCGAGTGCGTCGGGCGGCCCCTACAGCGGCTTGGTGCCCGGCAATCTCACCTTCACCACCGGCATCACCGACGACGGCGGCATCGCGCTGATGAACGCCTCGAACGTCACCATCGACCAGGTGGGCATGAGCACGGGCTCGGCCTACAAGGAAGGCACGGTTCTCACCTCGCTCGGCACGACCAACGCCAACAAGTGCTACGAGCGCAAGCCGGGCGACGGGTCGGGCAGCACGCAAGACACGGACAACAATTCCGCGGACTTCCAGGTCCTCTCGCCCTGCGACCCGCAGAACCTCGCGAGCGCGCCGACGCCGGGTGGCACCCCGACGCCGACGCCGACCGCTACGCCGACGCCCACCCCCACTCCTACGCCGACGCCCACACCTACTCCCACGCCGACGCCGACCCCCGTCCCGGCCGGCTCGGTCGTCATCAGTCAGATTTACGGCGGCGGCGGAAACTCCGGCGCGGTTTACAAGAACGACTTCATCGAGATTTTCAACCGCAGTTCCAGCACCGTTGACCTGGGCGGGTGGTCTGTGCAGTACACCTCGGCGGCCGGCCCCACGGGCGGCGGCAATTGGAGCGGTAAGACGAACCTCACGGGCACGCTCGCCCCGGGACAGTATTTCCTCGTTGAGGAGGTCGCGGGGACGAACGGCGCCGGGGCCGACCTGCCCACGCCCGACTTCGCGGGCGGCACCATCAACATGAGCGGCAGCGACGGCAAGGTGGCGCTGGTTCACAGCACCAACTTCCTCGTCGGCACCTGCCCGAACCTCGACCCCAACTTGATCGACCTGGTCGGTTACGGGAGCGCGAACTGCTTCGAGGGCGCGGCCGCGGCGCCGTCTATCAGCAACACGACGGCGGACTTGCGTGCGCGCAACGGTTGTAAGGACACTGACTACAACGCGGTCAACTTCACCGAAGTCACGCCCGCGCCGCGCAATTCGGCTACGGGGCTGAACGTCTGCCCGGCCGGCGACGAGGCGCCCGAGGTCTTCAGCACCACGCCGACCAGCGGCGCGTCGAACGTCTCGCTCACCTCGAACGTCACCATCAACTTCGACCAGAACGTCAACGTGACGGGTAGCTGGTTCCAAATCTCCTGCGCGACGAGCGGCCTCCACACGGCGACCGCGACGGGCGGCCCCACCAACTTCACGCTCGACCCCGACATCGACTTTGCCGGCGACGAGCAGTGCGCGGTGACGGTCTTCGCCAGCGGCGTCACTGACCAGGACTCGGCCGACCCGCCCGACAACATGGCGGCCGATTATGTCTTCGGCTTCCACACGCTCATTCCGCGCGACCCGAACGAGCACCTCGTCATGGGCAACCCCTCGGGCGCGGCGACGACCGACAACAACAACTACCTCCTGAAGAAGGATCAGTACGCGCACTCGTACAACTGCCTGCTCGGCCGTCCCAACTGGGTGAGCTGGCACCTCGACACCTCGTGGCTCGGCTCGGCGCCGCGGCAGGACGACTTCCGCAACGACCCGACCCTCCCGGCCGGCTGCTACCAAGTGCAGGGCTCTGACTTCTCGGGCTCGGGCTTCGACCGCGGTCACATGACGCCGTCGGCCGACCGCACGTCGTCCATCCCGGACAACTCGGCCACGTTCCTCATGTCGAACATGGTCGCGCAGGCTCCCGACAATAATCAGGGGCCGTGGGCCGACATGGAGAACGACCTCCGCAAGCTCCTGAACAACGGCGCCAACGAGCTTTACATCGTCTCCGGCCCGGCGGGCACGGGCGGGACAGGCTCGAACGGCTTCGCAAACACCATCACCGGCGGCAACGTCACCGTCCCGGCGCAGACGTGGAAGGTCGTCATGGTGCTGCCGACGGGCAGCGGCAACGACGCGGCGCGCGTGACGACGGCGACGCGCACGTTCGCCGTCATCATGCCGAACGTTCAAGGCATTCGTAATGACGACTGGCATAAGTACATCGCCACCGTCGATCAGGTCGAGGCGCTGACCGGCTACGACTTCTTCTCGAACGTAGACCCGGCCGTCCAGGCCGTCATCGAGGCGCGGCTCGACGATACGCTCGACACCACGCCCGTTGCGAACAACCAGTCGGTCTCGACGGCCGAGGACACGCAGAAGTCGATCACGCTCACGGCCTCCGACTTCAACGTCAACAACGTGTTCACCTACACGGTCGTGAGCGGCTCGTCGCACGGCATGCTCTCGTCCGTCACGGGCAACCAGGTGACCTACACGCCGGACGCCGACTACAACGGCCCGGACAGCTTCACCTTCAAGGTGAACGACGGGGCGAGGGACTCCAACACGGCGACGGTCTCCATCAACGTCACGCCGGTCAACGACGCGCCCGTGGCCGTTGACGACTCGGCCAGCACGGATGAGGACACGCCCGTCACCGTCAGCGTCCTCGCCAACGACACCGACGTGGACGGCGACACGCTCTCGGTCGCGAGCGCCGGCACGCCCGCGCACGGCAGCGCGGCCATCGTCGGCAGCGACGTGAAGTACACGCCCGCGGCGAACTACAACGGCTCGGACTCGTTCACCTATGCCGTCGCGGACGGACACGGCGGGACGGCTTCGGCCACGGTCAACGTCAACGTCGCAAGCGTCAACGACGGCCCCACGGCCTCCGACGACGCGGCAACGACGGACGAGGACACGGCGGTCAACGTCAACGTCGTCGGCAACGACTCTGACCCCGACGGCGACGCGCTCTCGGTCACCGCCGTCACGCAGCCCGCGCACGGCTCGGCGACCTTTGCCGGCGGCTCCGTCACCTACACGCCCGCGGCCGACTACAACGGCGGCGACAGCTTTACCTACACCATTGGCGACGGCAACGGCGGGACGGCTACGGCCACGGTCAGCGTCACGGTCAACGCCGTGAACGACAACCCTGTGGCCGCGAACGACTCGACCACGGTCGCGGAGGACAGCGGCGCGAACACCGTCAACGTTCTGACCAACGACACGGACGTAGACGGCGACACGCTCTCCGTCTCGGCCGTCACGCAGGGCGCGCACGGCTCCGTCGCGAACAACGGTACGTCGGTTAGCTACACGCCGAACCTGAACTACAACGGCTCGGACTCGTTCACCTACACCGTCTCGGACGGCCACGGCGGGACGGCGACGGCGACGGTCAACGTCAACATCAACGCGGTCAACGACGCGCCGTCGAGCCCGAGCGTCCCCGGCCCCGTGACGATTCCCGAACTCGCCGCCTACACGTTCACGGCCTCGGCCTCGGACGTTGACGGCGACAACCTGACCTTCTCGCTCGTGGGCGCTCCCGCGGGCGCGACCATCAATGCAACGACCGGCGAGTTCAACTGGACGCCGACCGAGGCACAGGGCGGGACGGGCGTGCCCTTCACCTTCACGGTCAGGGTCTCGGACGGCACCACGTACGCCGACTCGAACGTGAGCATCACGGTCACGGAGGTCAACTCCGCGCCGACGCTCGCGCCCATTGCCAACCAGGCGGTCTTGCTCGGCGGCACGCTCACGTTCACGGCCTCGGGCGCGGACGCCGACCTGCCGGCGCAGACGCTCGTCTACAGCCTGACGGGCACCTACCCCGCGGGCGCTTCGATCAACTCGGCGACGGGCGCCTTCAGTTGGACGCCCACGGCCGCGCAGGCTGGACAGGTCTACACGTTCAACGTGCGCGTCACCGACAACGGCTCCGGCTCGCTCTACGCGGAGCAGCCCGTGACCGTCTCGGCCGGCTACACCTGGTCGGGCTTCCTCCAGCCGATCAACCAGAGCGGCAACTCGGTCTTCAAACTCGGCCAGACCATCCCGGTCAAGTTCCAGTTGACGGGAGCGAGCGCCGGCGTCACCAACGCCGTCGCCCGCCTGTACGTGGCGAAGATCAGCGACGACGCGGTCGGCACGGAGGAGGCCGCCGGCTCGACCTCGAACGCGACGGAGGGCAACCTCTTCCGCTACGCGGACGGGCAGTACATCTTCAACCTCAGCACCAGGGGGTTGACGGTCGGCACCTACCAGCTGCACGTGGACACCGGCGACGGCGTCCCGCGCGTCGTCAACATCTCGCTCCGTTAGGGGTGAGAGGGGCGGGGAGACCGAACCCGCCGCCAACTTCGGAAGACGGCCTCCGGCATGCGTTGCCGGAGGTCGTCTTTTCTTTCACCTTCGCGGCGCCGAATTAATTTTGTTTGACCGAAGGGCGGACTGGTGCTAAAGTCCGCGCCACTCCTGGTCAAGGCACCGCGGACGCGCCTCCTCCCGCCGATTCACAAAGGGGAGACTAAAGACCAGGAGAGGCCCGCCAGCCTCCTTCCTCCCGGCCACACGCCGCCACGACCCGGGAGCGAAGGCCGCGACACTCCGACACAATCCGACAGAACCCGACAGCCCCTTCAACTCGCGCCACCCGTGCGTCTTCGTTGCGTATGCTTCTCGACACGGGCGTTGGTGGCTCGAACGGGCGCTGTCCCTCTCAAGGAGTGAGTCGATGAAAGCAACCGGCGCGCCCTCCGCAGACAGAAAAAACTCTTCGTCGAACAGCAGACGCGGGTCGCTGAAAAGCGTCCGCGTCTTACTCGCCGCCTCCCTCTTCGCCCTGTCCATCGTGTGCGTCGTCGAGGTGCTGGCGGCCGACCAGTTCTTCGCGGGCGACGGGAGCGCGCTCAACGCCTTGAAGTGGGGCGCGACCGCCGCCGGGCCTTTCACCTCCGCCTTCACGGCCGGCAGCGTCGCCAACTTCGCGGCGCCCAACGGGACGGGGACGGGCGCCTCCGTCACGGTCGGCGGCTTCAACGCCACCGAGAACTTCACGCTCACGGCCGCCGGCGGAACCATCAGCAATCAGGGGAACGGCGTCGTCCCCTTCAACGTCTCCGCTGGCAAGACGCTCGACTTCGGGGCGCAGGTCTTCACCTCTTCGGCCGCCGCCGGCTACTCGAAGAACGGCGCGGGCGTGCTCGCGCTCGCGGGCGGCACCTACGGCGGCGGCTTCACACTGAACGCCGGCACGGTCATCGCCCGCGGCATCAACGCGTTCGGCGGCAACGTCGCCGCGCCCGGCGCCTTGAACCTGAACGGCGGCGCCGTCGGCGCCAACGCCAACCGCGACTTCAGCGACAAGTACTCCGCCCTCAACGTCGGCGGCGACTTCCAACTCGGCGTGCCCTCCGCGAGCGTCCCCATCTCTACGGACGCGGCGAACCTGACCTTCAACAGCCCCGTGGCGCTCGGCGCGGCGACCCGCACCGTCACCATCGGGGCCAACGGCACCTACACGCTGGGAGGCATCATCTCGGGCTCCAACGGCGCCGGCTTGACCGTTACAAAGCTCGCCGGCGCGACCGGCCGAGTAGTCCTGAGCGGCGCGAACACATACAACGGCGTCACGAACGTCGGCGGCGGAACGCTATCGCTGGCCGGCTCGGGCTCCGTCGTCAACTCTTCGTCCGTCGAGCTTGCGGGCGGCACCACCTTCGACGTGTCGGGACTGACGAACGCGCTGACTCTCTCGAACGGGCAGGCGTTCAAGGCGAGCGGCGCGACCTCTTCGGCGACGATCTTGACGGCCGCGGGCAAAGGTCTCGCGCTCGCTTCGAACGGCCCTCTGCAATTCACCGCGTACAACGGCGCGACCCCGCCGCTCAACGTCTCGGGGGCCGGGAGCGTCACGCTTTCGAGCGGCAATGTCGTCACCGTGAACGTCTCGAACGGCGGCGCCCCTCTGGCCTTGGGTGATTACACTCTCATCTCAAAAGCGGCGGGCTCGGGCGGCGTGGCCGGCACCGCGCCCGCCTCTCTCAACGTCGGCGGCGACGGGGTCGCGGCCGGCGCGGCCGCCTCGCTACTCATCAGCGGGCAGCAGTTGATCCTGCGCGTCGCGCGGGCCGTCTCCGTCGGGGACGTGACGGTCGCCGAGCCCTCTGCCGGCATCAGCTACGCCACGTTTCCGGTCACGCTCTCCGACGCCTCGACGCAGACCGTCACCGTCAACTTCACGACCGCCGACGGCACGGCCACGAGCGCCTCGGGCGACTACGCGCCGCTGGGCGGCACCGTCACCTTCTCGCCGGGCGAGACTTCGAAGACGGTCGCGGTCGCCGTCAGGGCCGACGTGGTCTCTGAGGGCACGGAGACCTTCACCTTGAACCTGTCCTCACCATCGAACGCCGCCATCGCGGACGGCTCGGGCGTCGCCAACATCACACAGCCCTTCGCGGCCGGCTCCGTCCTCATCAGCGAGTTCCGTCTGCGCGGGCCGGGCGCGGAGGCGGACGAGTTCGTCGAGCTCTATAACAACAGCGATCAGGAGATCACGGTTACGGATGCCGACCCCTCGACCTGTGCGCTGCAAGTCATCAACACGGGGCCGGCGGAGGCGTGCGGCTGGGCGCTCGTAGACCTGCAAGGCGCCGTGTCGAACGTCCCGCGCTTCGTCATCCCCGCCGGCACGGTCATCCCCGCGCGCGGGCACTACCTCGCCGCCGGCACGGGCTACAGCCTCTCGGCGCTGGCCGCGCCCGATTTGAGCTACGACCCGCCGGCCTACGCGGGCGGCGAGGCGGACTACATGGGGCTCGCGCTCTTCAAGACGGCCGAACGCTCGCACTTCATCGCGCAGAACGTCTTCGACGCCGTCGGCTTCGAAGGCGTGGCCGTTCTCTTCAGAGAGGGGACGGGGCTCCTTCCGCCGGGCGGCGTCACGGCAAACGTCGAGCACAGCTTCGTGCGCAGCCAGGGCTCGGGGCGCCCGGCCGACACGAACGACAACCGCGCAGACTTCACGCTCGTCACGACCAACCCGAGCCTCTTCAACAACGGCGCGGCCGCGCTCGGCGCACCCGGCCCGGAGAATCGAACGGGACTCGTCTCACGCAACGGCGGGTTCGCAGTCACGGTGCCGCCGTTCGTCGCCTCCAGCGTGCGGCGCACCACGGCCGTGACGAACGGCTCGCTGGGCACGCTCTCTCTGCGGCGGCGGTTTACGAACAACACGGGCCAGTCGCTCTCGAAGCTGCGCTTCAGGGTGGCCGACCTTTCGACCTGGAACAGCAGGCAGATCTTCGGCAGCCAGGCAGAACTGCGCCTGCTCGACGCGACGCTCGAAGGTCTCTCGGGTCTCAAGGCGACGAAGCTTGAGACGGCACCCGTGCAGAGCAACGGAGGCGGCATCAACGCCGGGCTCTTAATAGACGGCGCGCTGACCCTCTCGTCGCCTTTGGCCGCGGGCCAGAGCGTGGACGTGGAGTTCCTGCTCGGGGTGATGAGGGGCGGCACATACCAGTTCATCCTCTCGGTGGAGGGAGCACCGTGAGCGCGACGGCGTTGCTCATGCCGAGGCTTGAGACCTCCAACGCCTGAACGGCCAGACTCGACCGCCTCGGGTGGGCGGCCGGCATGACCTTCAGGGCATACGGCGTGAGCGTCGGCGTCAGGGTTGATGACCCGCACGTGTTGGGCTCGGTCCTGGAGCGTCTGCCGCCGGGTTGGAGGCCCGCGGCTTCGCCCCGTGTCGAAAGGCTCTATTCGCTAATCGCGGGCGGTGGCCACGGAGGACGCCGGGGCGTCCGGCGCTTCCGACTGCTCTATGCCGGGGCCGAACTGATCGCCCGCTCGCTCGACGCGGAGGCCGTCTTCGAGCGGTTCGAGTCCGACCTGCAACTCTACGTGGCCGAGCGCGCGCCGCGCCGTCTCTTCGTCCACGCGGGCGTCGTCGGCTGGAAGGGCCGGGCGGTCATCATCCCAGGGCGGAGCCTGAGCGGCAAGACCACTTTGGTCGTCGAACTCGTCAGGGCGGGCGCCGAATACTACTCGGACGAGTACGCCGTCCTCGACCGAGAGGGGCGCGTCCACCCTTACGCGAGGCCGCTGGCGGTGCGCGAAGGCGAAGGGCTCAGGCAGACGCGCCGGACGGTAGATGAGTTCGGCGGGCGCGCCGGTGTAGACCCTTTGCCGGTCGGGCTGGTGGTCGTCGGCCGCTACGAGCAGGGCGTGAGTTGGGGCCCGCGGCGGCTCACGCCGGGCGAGTGCGTGCTGGAGCTGCTCTCGAACACGGTGCCGGCGCGCAGGAGTCCGGCCCGTGCCTTGAGCACGTTGACGAAGGCGGCCGCGGGGGCGTACGCCCTCGCCGGCCCGCGCGGCGAGGCGGCGTCTGTCGCCCGCGCAATTTTAAGAAGTCTGGAGGCGTAAGGATGGCGGAACATTACAGGCCGCTTGCGAAGAGGTCGAAGCTCGTCGTGCGCGAGCTGGCCGACGAGACGCTCGTCTACGACGTTGATGGACACCGCGCACACTGCCTGAACCGCACGGCGGCGCTGGTCTGGGAACTGTGTGACGGCCGGAACACCGTCTCCCGCATCGCCGGGCAGATGGGCGAGCGCCTCTCGGCGCGCGTCCCCGAGGAGATGGTGGGGGAGGTGGTGCGGCTGGCGCTCGAACAGTTGGCCGACCGCGGCCTCCTCGCGCCGGACGACTCTCTTCCCGCGCCGGCTTCAAGCCTCGTCTCGCGCCGCGCGTTGATGCGGCGCCTCGGGCTGGCGGCGGCGGTCGCGCTGCCGCTCGTCACGTCGATTATCTCGCCGACCCCCTCGATGGCGCAGAGCCCATGCGACGAGACGAGCTGCCCGCCGGGGACGACGTGCCAGGCCGGAATCTGCGAGCCCGACGGAGTTTAGTGTGCATGTCTGAGGCGAGGGCCAAAGCCGCGCCGCTGATGCTGGCGGAGGCGCTCGCGGGCTCCTGGCGCGTCTCTCCTCCCGGGCCGGAGCTTTCGTGCGAGGAACTCGCGCGCGTCGTCCCTCTGCTCGAAGGCTCGGGGGCGTCCGCGCTCGCGTGGTGGAAAGTCCGCGGCTCTGCTTTGGAGGGATGCGCGGCGGCCGAAAGCTTGAGGCAGTCTTACCGCCGGCAGACTTTGCAGTCCGCCTTACAGGAGTGGGAGGTCGAGCACGTCTTCGGGCTGCTGCGCACGAACGGGGTCGAGCCCGTCCTGCTGAAGGGCTGGGCCGCGGCCGTGCTCTACCCGGAGCGGGGCCTGCGGCCGACTGGCGACATCGACCTCTGCGTCAGGCCGGAACGGTATGAGGCGGCAAGGGCGGCGCTGTGGGGGCCGGGGCGTTTGGGGACGAGCGTCACCGACCTCAAGCACGACTGCAAAGCGCTCTCGGGCGCGGGCGGGTGGGACGCGCTCTACGCACGCACGCGGCTCGTGGACTTGAACGGGTCGCGGATTCGTCTCCTCGGCCGCGAAGACCAGTTGCGCTTTCTCTGCCTGCACCTGCTGCGTCACAGCGGCTACCGGCCCGTCTGGCTCTGCGACGTGGCCGCCGCGCTCGAATCGGCGCCGGCCGATTTTGATTGGGAGGTTGCGCTCGGCGACGACGCGCTCAGACGCAACTGGGTCGCGTGCGTCATCGACCTTGCCCGCGGACTGCTCGGCGCCCGGCGTGGAGGGATGCCCGAAGAGGCGCAGACCACACGCGCCCCTTCCTGGCTGGTCGCGGAGGTGCTGCGGCAGTGGGAGCGTCCCACGACGGCCGACCATCTGCCGCGCGAGCCGATGGCCGTCTCGCTGCGCCACCCGGCGCGCGCCCTGCCTGCGTTATTGGGCAGGTGGCCCGACCCGATAGAGGCCCTGGTCGGATTGAATCAGCCCTTTGACGAGAGGGCGAGGCTGCCGAGGCAGTTTAAATTCTACGCCGTCCGGTCGGCAGACTTCCTGAGACGGCCGCTCCGGCGCCCGACATGAAAGACCGTTGCGTCGAAGCGTTAGCGCTTCAAGGCAACGGTCTTTCAGCGACATCCCATCCCGACAGGATTTACTGTTGACAGTAAATCCTGTCGGCCTTATACTCTCGCGACATGAGGGAGTGGCTTGAGGCGGCGCGGGGCGGGAAGTACGTCGGCGTGGCGGGGCTGGCGGAGGCCGCGGCGCGCATCCTGGCCGAGAGCGGCGCGGCGCGGCAGGGGCGGGGCACCGTGACGGAGCTGCCCGACGAGAGGACGGTGAGGTACTACCTCGCCGAAGGGCTCATCCCGCCGGCCGAGGAGAAGCAGGGCACGGCGTCTGTCTTCGGGTTCAAACACCTCTTACAGCTTCTGGTCGTGAAGAAGTTGCAGGCCGAGGGGCTGCCGATTCGCGCCATCCGCGAGCTGGTCACGGGCAAGACCGAGCGGCAGTTGGAGAGGCTGCTCGGCACGGAGCAGGGGCAGTCGCCGGGCGCTCCTCAAAGTGGGGCGAGAGGTGAGGCGCTCAACTATCTTACGTCGCTTTTGCATAAGAGCCCTTCGGCCCCGCTCCCGACTGCGGCGCCGCCGTTGGCTGCGCAGGCTCCCCCGTCTCCATTCTCGGGGTTGCCTACGGCGGCGCCGCGCGAGACGTGGGCGCGCGTGGAGCTTGAGCCCGGGCTCGAACTCCACGTGAGCGACGCTTATCGTGCGCCGCGGGACGAGGGCACGCTGCGGCGTCTGTCGCAGATGTTTCTGAACGTTTTGAGGGCGCGCGGCGCTGGCTCGCCGGGGCGCGGGAGGAAGTAGAGGCCATGACGCAAGAGCAGTTGAAGGTCGAAGTCTTGACGGAGCGCGCGCGGCTCGCCGCGGGTCGGGAGCAGACGCTGGACGTGCTGGTGCGCATCACCCCGCCCGAGTTGGGGCGGGACGGCTCGGCGCGCCGGCGGCTCAACCTCGCGGCCGTGCTCGACCGCTCCGGCTCGATGCACGGGGCGAAGATGGCGCGCGCGCGGGAGGCGGCAAGCTACTGCGTCGATCAACTTTTGCCGGCCGACCGCCTGAGCGTCGTCGTCTTCGACGACGTGGTCGAAGTGCTCATCCCGAATGGCCCCGTCGAGGACAAGGCGGGCCTGAAGCGGCTCATCGCGGGCGTGGACGCGCGCGGCTCGACGGCGCTGCACGAGGCCTGGGTGCGCGGCGGGATGCAGGTCAGCGAACACCTGGACGGGGGGGCCGTCAACCGCGTGCTCCTCATCACGGACGGGCTCGCCAACGTCGGCCTGACGGGCACCGACGAGATCGTCTCGCAGGTCGAAGGTCTCTTCGAGCGCGGCGTCAGCACCTCGACCGTCGGCATCGGCGAGGACTTCAACGAAGACCTGCTGATTCCGATGGCGCGCGCCGGGGGCGGCAACGCCTGGCACGTCGCCGAGGCCGCGGACATGCAGCGCATCTTCGCCGTCGAGTTGGAGGGCCTGCTCGCGCAGTTCGCGCACGACGTGTCGCTCGGGCTCGTGCCTTCGGACGGCGTGCGCGTGACGGACGTGCTCAACGACTTCGAGCTGACCGAGACCGGGCGCTACCGTCTGCCGGACTTGCAGGCGGGCTCGCCTTTGGACATCGTGCTCAGGCTTCATCTGCCCGAGCGCGCGGCCGGCGAACGCATGCGGATACTCGACCTGCGCGTCGGCTACACGCCGCGTGAGGCGCGCGCGGCGGAGGTCTTGAAGCAGGCCTTCGAGGTCGAGTTCGCCGAAGCACACGAGGTCGAAGCGCTGCCCGCGAACCCTTTGGTGACGAGGGCCGTCCTGCTTTTGATGAACGCGCGGGCACGGCGCGAGGCGGTCTCCCACATGGATCGCGGCGACTACGCCGCCTCCGTCAACGTCATCGCCGGGGCGCGCGCGGCGTCGCTCGCCTACTGCGCCGCGCGGCCCGGCGACGCGGAGGTCGCGGAGGATTCGGAAGATCTGCTGCGCGTGACGGACGCGCTCGCCGACCGCGGGCGCGACAAGATGAGTCGCAAGCTCCTCGGATACTCTTCGCTCCTGCGCAGGATGGGCCGGAAGACACGCTAAGACCCGCACCACTCGAACGCCGAGGGGCCGGGTGCGCGGCCCCTCGGCGATCCCTCCGGGCGCACCGCGCGAAAGAGACTCTCTCCCAATCTAACCTGGAAGCCGGCGGCCGCCGCGCGCGGCCGGGCGGCCCCGCGTGCGCCTTGCGTAAGGCGACCTGAAAGGAAGCGAAAAACCATGACGGGCACGGCTCCCGAAAGATTCAAGATGGAGACCAACTTCGAGGGTCTCATCAAACTGCTGGCCGAGCACCTCTACAGCGAGCCGGACGTTTTCGTCCGCGAGCTGGTGCAGAACGCGAGCGACAGCATCGTGCGGCGCCGCCGCGCGGAGCCCGACCTGGCGGGGCGCATCGGGATCGAGATCGACCCTTCGTCGCGCACGCTCGTCTTCCGCGACAACGGGCTCGGGATGGACAGGCGCGACATACGCGAGTTCCTCTCCGTCATCGGCTCGTCGGGGACGGGCACCACGCGGCGCGAACTCGGGGCGCAGGGCGGCGCGGCCCTGGAACTCATCGGGCAGTTCGGCATCGGCATGCTCTCGGCCTTCGTCGTGGCCGAGCGCGTCGTCGTGCGCACGCGGAAAGCGGGCGAGCCCCGAGGGTTCGCCTGGCACAACTCGGGCTCGGTGGACTGCGAGCTGTTCGAAGATTCGAAGGAGGAGGTGGGCACGGAGATCGTCGTCTCGGTCTCGCCCGACTACACGTTCCTGCTGGAGGATTCGCGGCTGCGCGAGACGGTCGTCCGCTACTGCGAGTTCATACAGTTCCCCGTCTCGATCAACGGGCGCGGGCCTGTCAACGCCGTCGAGGCGCCCTGGCACCGCGCCGGCTGGCCCTCGGACGAGGCGCGCGGGGCGGCCTATTCGGACTTCCTCAACCGGCGCTACCCGGACTTGATCCTCGACGTGATACCGTTCGAGGTCTCGGGCGAGTACGAGGCGCGCGGCGCGCTCTTCATCTCCGACCGCGGCCTCCCCGACATCAACACGGCGGGCACGTTGGACATCTACGTCCGGCGCATGCTCATCCGGGCGGGCGACGACGCTCTGCTCCCGCCGTGGGCGAAGTTCGTGCGCGGCGTCATCGACACGCCCGACCTCTGCCCGACGGCCGCACGCGACCAGGTGCAGCGCACGCACCCCTCGTTCGCATACATCCAGCAGCGGCTCGGCGACTGCGTCGTCGAGCGCCTCGGATATCTGGCCGAGTTCGAGCCCGCAAAGTTCGAGCGCATCAACCGCTGGCACCACTACCACCTCAAGGGGATGGCCTTCCATCACGACGAGTTCTTCGAGCGCGTCGGCGAGATGCTCCTCTTCGAGACCAACTGCGGCATGATGTCGCTCGCGCGCTACGTCGCCGAGTCGGCCGCGCGCGCCGACGAAGGGCGCGAGACGCCCGTCTACTACTTCGCATACCGCGGCGCGGCCACGCAGTTCTACCGGCTGGCCGAGGCGCGCGGCCTGCTCGTCATCAACGCCGGCTACTCGTTCGAGGAGGAGCTGCTCAAGAAGTACGCCGGGCGCCACGCGGGGCGCGTGCGTCTCGAACGGCTGGACGCGACCGACGCCCCGGAGTTGTTCGGCCGCCTCTCGGAGTCCGAGCTGGAGCAGTTCCGGCAGTTGGAGCTGGACATGGAAGGGCACCTCTTGCGTTCGGGCGCGACGGAGGTGCGCGTGCAGGTGCGCCGGTTCGAGCCGGCCGACCTGCCGGCCGTCATCATCGAGACGCCCGAGTCCGAGGCCGAGCGCAAGTTGGAGAGCCGCCTGACGGCGCTCGCGCTCACCGACGCCTTCGACGACATCGCGCGCGAGGCGCTTGAGCAGGGGCGCCGACGCCCGCGGCGGCTCTCGCTCAACGCGGAGAACCCGCTCGTGCGCAGGCTCGTCGCGGAAGACCGGCGCAACCCCCTCGTGCGCGAGGTGATGCTCGGCGTCTACCATAGCGCCCTGCTCTACTCGCACAACCTGCTCACGCCCTCGAACGCGGAGGCCGTCCACAGCCACCTCGTGCGTCTCTGCTCGATGTCGCTCGAAGACACGGACCTGCTTCTCCGCTACCGCCCGGAGGATGAGGAGCTAGACCTGGTCGGCTGAGACGCCGCGCCTTGTAAGGAGAAGAGAGATGTCCTACGGGGACTGGGACAAGGTGTACGAACTGTGGAACGCGGGCGAGGCGGCCTACGGCGCGGGGCAGCACCACGCGGCGGCCGAACTCTACCGGCGTGCGACGGCGCTCGCGGACGCCTCCGATGACGTGCCCAACTGGTACAGGGGCGTCATGCGCCGCTCGTTCGCCGACGAGCTGACGACGCTCGAACGCCTGCGCGAGGCGCTGGCCGTGCTCTCCGAGATGCCGAAGACGACCGAAGACGGCTTCCGCGCCTGCTGCGTCTACGGGAGCATGACCGACCAGGTCGAGATCGCGGTGCGCCTGCCCGTCGGACTCTCGGTCATCGAGCGCGCCTGCGAGCAGGCCGACGCATACTTCCGCGCGGCGGGCGAGCGGGACTGGCAGAGCCGCCTGCTCTACTACCGCGCGCAACTGCTCTACGAGCGCGGCCTCTACGCGCAGGCGCTCGCCGTGGCGCAGGAGGGGGCCGCGTATGCCACGGCGGGCTGCCCGAAGCTCTTCCCTTCGACGCACCAGTGGGGGCTCTTCCGCATCAGGCTCGCGCAGGGCGAGCACGCCGACGCGAAGAGGTACAAGGAGAGGTGGGTCGAGAAGTACGAGAGGGAGGAGAAGCGGAGCCCCGTCCGGCGCGCCTACGAGTACGTGATGCTCTCGCGGCTGGCGCGGGCCGAGGGCGACGCGTCGGAGGCCGTCGAGCGGTCGCGCGCGGGCGCGCAGACGCTGGCGGGGGCCGACTGGGGCGAGGCGCGCTTCCTGCTCGGCTGCGAGCAGGTGCGCGCATACCTCTACGCCGGTCAGCACGCGCTCGCCGGCGGGCTGCTCGCGCGGCTCGCGCACTCGCGCCGTTCGGAGAGCGGCCACCGGCGCTACGGCTTCGCGCTGCTGCTCGGCGACTATCATCTGGCGTGCGCCCGCGCCGCGGCCGGGCTCCCGACTCTCGACGACGAGTTCGGCACGACGGGCGAGCCCCCGTGCGCGCGGGCCTCTGACAACTCTCTGGAGTTCGAAGTCGGGCGCGCACGTCGCGCGTACGGCGCGGCGCTCAAGGTCGGGGCGTGGATAGATGAGCGGCTCGAATGCTCGGTCAGAACCGGAGAGGTCAAACGTCGCCTCGCGCGCCTCTCGCACGTGGCCCGCGTCGCCGCGGCGGCGTAATCGTCAGGTCTGCCGGTCGTTGAGGGGCGAGGCGGTGCGGGGTCAGCGGGCGAGTTCGTGTCGGCGTCTGGGGCGGTAGTATGCGTCCTGCGCCGTGATGCGGCAGGCGCGGCAGTGGAAGGTGTCTGAGGCGAATCGCCAGCTGTGGCCGAATCGTTCGCAGACGGCGCGGCGGACGAGCCGCCTCAGGCGCCAGGACAGTTGCCACGGGTCTAAAGACATTCCGAAAATTCCCCTTGTTCTCGAACGGCCGCGCGCGTGCGCGTCGCTTCAGGAACCTGGCGGCGAGCGCTTCTGCGTCGCACGCTGCGCCTGGCTCCTGGCGATGGCCCTCAGGGAGGTGTTGACCTCCTTCAACTCCGAGACTATCAACGCGAGCGCCTTCGCGATCTCCGACAGATACAGGTCGCGCTCGTCCGCTCCGGCACTCCGCCCCGCCCGTGTGCCCTCTTCGTCTTCCGTGCGCATAAGCCTCCCGCCCCGCGGGGTGCAAAAGGAAAGCGGGCCGCCTCCCCCAAAGCGGCCCGCCTAACCACTAGATGCCCGACTCGTTCCCCCAAACTCGTCGGACGCGGGGCATTAAACCCGCAACCGGTCACAAATCTTTAACGCATCTCTTCAGAAATATATTCGTCCGTCTCGACCCTGCGTCACCTCCGAGCCGGCGGGGCGCCCGCGCGTCTTGTTCCGGATAAATTTTAGCTCCGCGGGGAGGCCCTCCGCTCAACGGGGCGACGGGAGGCCGCGCAGATATTTAACGAGCTGCGCGCGCGCGTCATCGCTCAGTTGTGTGATCATCACGCCGATGAAATAGCCCGTCTCCTTATCGTCCGCGCCGAGCGGGTAACTGCGCACCGGCGCCACTTGTATCTCGACCGGCCCCCTCGACGGGTCGAGCATGAGTCGCAAAGTCACGACGTCCACCTTGTCGAGTCTGCTGGTGCCGAGGCGGAGCGAGGGGACGATGAGTCCCAAGCCCGTTTCGCTCAGGTTGCGCGTATGGCCCACGAGCGTCCGGGGCTGCGGCGGCTGCGCACCTTCACGACCGGCGGCCCCGTCGAGCAGCGCCGCGCTAAAATTAATGCGCGCGTCGTATCGCGGGGCGCGGCGTCGGTTGCCGACCGTTCCCCGTAAGCGGCCCAGTAAATTCCGAATCGGTTTGAAGATCATCGCGTCTTCGACAACTCGCCCCTCCCGACCTCTAACTTACACACGCCGCCGGCCGGGCGTAAAGGGGTGGAAAAATTTTATCGGCTCAGACTGACAAAATTGTCAGCCCCCTGACAATTTGTCAGGACACTCTGACCGTACGGCGGTCTGGCCTCCCGTGCTCTAAACACTGCATTCTCCTGAAGCCGCCTTCCAGCGGAGACTTCCCGCCGGGTGTCTTACCCCGCGCCCACGGCACGTGGATTGTTAATATAGTCAGCGCGGAGGCGTGCACGGGCGGACGGCTTGATTCCCGAAGGGGACGCCCCGAGCCACCCGCACGTCGGCCGCCGCAGGATTGAAACTTACCAACCTTCGAGAAAGGTCGCCCTCATGCATTCGTTAATGGTCGTCGAAGACGACCCAACCTTACGCGAGCTACTGTTCGAGCTCTTCTCGGATAAGTACTACTGCGCCACGGCGAAGTCGGCCGAGGAGGCGCTGGCGCGGCTCGGCACCGAGGCCATCGACCTGGTGCTGACCGACATCTCCATGTCGGGCATGAGCGGGTTGGAGTTGCTCGGACACATCAAACAGAGCTGGCCGCAGATACAGGTCATCATCATCTCCGGCATTCGAGACAAGGATTACGCGGAGGGCCTCATCAAGATGGGCGCCTTCGAGTACCTGGTGAAGCCTTTCGAGCTCCTGGACGTGTACATGTCAGTGGAGCGCGCCATGGAGTTGTACGGGGATGTCGCGGAGGGTCAGCCGGACGCCGCGCACCTTCCCGAACAGCCCGGGAAGGCGGAGGAGCCGGCGGAAGAGCCGGCCGAGGTCTTCTCCTCCATCCAACTCAACAAAGTTTTCACGCTCGCAGACCTGTTGGAGATGGTGCAGCGGAGCCGGATGAACGGCTACATCTGCCTTAACTGGGACTCGGCGACCGTGGAGGCGGCCCGCGGCACCGGCCGCTTCACCGACGCCGACGGTCAATTCGACGAGGCCATCAACCACCGCGCGGCGACGATCTACCTGCGGGACGGGCTGATGATCGACGCCACCGTGGCGGACTCGGAATCCGACCCCAACTGGCGCGACGCCGAAGAGTCCCTGGTGACGCTGGTGCGGCTCTCGACCTGGGCGAGCGTCGGACTGCGCGCGTGGGGCTTCTCGACCTCCGACATGAGGCGCCCCCCCAGACTCTCCGTGAACGACAACAGCGGCAAGCTGTTCGGCATCATCACGGCCGACGAGGGGTCTTGGGACGAGTCGGGGGAAGAGCCGCCGGCTCCGGCGGGGGATGAGGTGGGGCAGCCGCCGGTGTGGGCCCCCCTTTAGGAGCGCACTCTGTTAACTCCCCTCGGACACGGGCCCGGATGATGGCGTTCCCGCCGTCAACCGTTCCCGCTTCATCATCACCCACTGCCTCTGACTCTTGAATACTGGCCCCACGGGAGAGACCTTATGCCTTCACTCTTACTGGTAGATGACGACAAGACTCTGCTCGACGTGCTGCTCGAACTCTTCTCCGGCGTGCACCGGTGTGACGCCGCCGCGACGGCGGAAGAGGGTTTCGAGCTGCTCAGGTCGAACGGTTACGACCTGGTCGTCACGGACATCTCGATGCCGGGGATGAGCGGCGAGAGCCTCCTCGGCTATGTCAGGACGAACAGCCCCTCCACGCCCGTCATCTTCATCTCCGGTTCGAAAGACAGGGAACTCGCACAGCGTTTGCGGGTGAAGGGCGCCGCCGGCTTCCTGTCGAAGCCCTTCGACCTCGCGGCGATCATGCAGACGGTCGAGCGGGCGCTCCAGAACCGCCGGTCTTAACCGACGCCGCCCAAGACGGGCCGACGCGCGCAGAGCCGGGACATCACCCGGCTCCGCGCGCGTCGGCCTTTTATGGTGCGGGGCGGGGTCGCGACCCCGAGAGTTCAGGCGGCGGCCGCCTCTGCGTCTTCGACGGGCTCGTTCAGGTGGCGCGCGACCTCGTGCGCCAGTTCGCTGATCCGGGCGGCGGTGAACGGCTTCGTCACCACCCAGTTGACCCCGGCCTCACTCTGTTCCTGCGTCCCGACGGCGTTGCCCCAGCCGGTGATGACGGCCATGGGGACGCGGCCGTCGCGGGCGCGTATCGAGCGCGCCAGCTCCCAGCCGTTCATGCCCGGCATCCCGATGTCGGTGAAGACGGCGTCGAAGCTCTCGGCGTCGAACAGTTCGAGGGCCTGGCGGCCGCCCTCGGCCAGCCGCACCTCGTGCCCCTCACGCTCAAGCATCTCCCCGAGTATCTCGCGCAGCGGGGCCTCGTCGTCGACGACCAGGATCCTGAGCCTCCGCGCCTGGTACGGCAGCCGGGGCGGTGGGGACGCCTCGGCGAGCTCTTTCTCCTCGCGGCGTGCGTGGGCCTGGGCCTCGGCCTCGGCCCTCGGCAGTGTGATGTAGAAGGTGGTGCCGCTCCCGACTTCCGACTCCACCTCCACGTTCCCGTCGTGGCGGCTGAGGATGCCGTAGCTGACCGCGAGCCCGAGACCGAGGCCCGCCTTCCCCTTCGTCGTGAAGAAGGGGTCGAAGATGCGCGAGCGCACCTCCTCGCTCATCCCTATCCCCGTGTCGCCAATCGAGATCGAGACCGCGCCCGCAAGCTCCTCCGCGGCCAGGGTGATCTGGCCGCCCTCGGGCATCGCGTCCACGGCGTTGAAGATGATGTTGACGAGCACCTCGCGCAACTCCGACTCGTCGCCCATGATGAAGGCGTTGGTGCTGATGCGCGACTCGAACCTGATCTGGACGTTGTTCGCCTCGGCGGAGTTCTTCCAGCGCGGGCGCGTGATCTCGATGGTGTCGAGCAGCAGCTGATCCACCGCGACCAGCTCGAAGTTTTTGTCGCGGCGCTGGCGGGCGAAGTCCTGGATGCGCTTGACCGTGTTCGCGCCGTCCTGGGCCGACTTGACGATGATGCGGAGGCTGCGGACGACCTCGGGGTCTTTGGTGCGCATCATCAGCAGCTGCGCGCGGCCGAGGATGCCGGCCAGCGTGTTGTTGAAGTCGTGCGCCACGCCCGAGGCCAGCTCGCCCAGCGCGGAGAGTTTCTCCATCTGGGCGAACTGCTCGCGGATGCGCTCCTGCTCCGTGATGTAGCGCGAGAGCTCTTCGACGTGCTGCTGGGCGAGTTCGGCCTGCCTCGCCGACGCCTCGATGTTCTTCAGGTAGGTGGAGTAGGTGAAGTAGACGATGGCGATGATCGGCGCCGTCACGAGCACGGCGTAGAAGCCGACGGAGTTGACGAGCTTGGCGATGATCCCGGCGGCGGAGGCCCCGGCGCAGTAGGTCACCGAACTCCAGAGGTAGTACTTGTACCAGGTCTCCCAGACCGGCCGGCCCAGCCGGAGGGCCTGCGTCGCGGCGATGAGCCCCGAGTTGACGACGTACTGCACGACCGCCATCACGCAGACGGCGGTGATGAAGGCGCCGGAGATGTCGTGCCGCGGCAGCTCGACGATGCTGCCGAAGCAGAGGCGCAGCGTCCAGACCGTGAGGAAGGTCGAACAGCTCAGCACCGCCGAGTTGAAGAGGAAGGTGCGGAGCTTGCGGCTGATGCGGGCCGTCGTGCAGACGCCGTCGAGGGCGGCGAGGAGGATCGCCGCCTCGCCGCCGTAGAGCAGCATCGCCAGGAAGATGAAGGTGTCCGAGACGGTGATCTGGCCGCCGATGCGCGGTATCTCGACCGCCACGCGCGAGCCGATGACGGCGGTGACGACGACCACGAAGACGAACGGCAGGTCGAGCAGCGGCAGCGAGTAGGCCGGGAGCTCGTAGACCGAGAAGAGGCAGACCATGGCCCCGGCGGCGATGACGAGCCACATGAACCTGTTGGCCGAATCTTGCGTGGGCGTCGCGTCTTCCACGTGGTGTGTCGCCTCCCGCCTCCCCGCGGCGGGCTCAGTGCCCCGTGTGGAGGTAGATGGTGTCGTAGTAACTGCGCAGCTTGTAGCCGGCGCGGCGGTAGAAGGCGACCGCCCCCGGCGCCTTCTCGTTGACGAGCAGCGTGACCGCGCTCGACCTGGCGAGCAGCTCGCGGCTGAGTTGCGAGAGGCACCGCAGGCCGTAACCGCGCCCGCGCTGCTCGGGGGCGACCCAGACCCCCTCGACGTACTTGACCGCCGGGGTCTCCGAGACGATGTCGGCCTTGAAGACCAGGCGGCCTTCCTCGACCCAGACCCAGACCCTCCCCTGCTCGATGCGGCGCAGGCAGCGCCGGCGGAAGCCTTCCGGGTCGGTCTCCAGGGGGTTGACGCCCGACTCCGCGAAGGCCAGCTCCGCCTGGACGGTCATCACCTGGTCGAGGTCTTCGGGGGCCGCGGGGCGCAGTTCCGGCACCGCTTCGCGCACCTGGATCGGCCAGCGCTGCTCCATCAACAGCTCGCGGCAGATCAGGCGCGGCGTGCGGCCGCCCTCCGCGTAGTGCTCCCAGAAGCGCTCGATCTTTTCGCTCTCGCCCATCATCACGTGGGCGCGCGGGCAGTCCCTGGCGACGCGCGCGAAGGCGGCCAGCGCCGCGTCCGACTCGGTCTCGACGAGCGTGGCGTGCCCGATGAGGGCGACGCCCACCAGCCGCCCCTCCGCGTCGCGGCAGCCGTAGAAGGCGCCGCGGTTGAGCGGGCTCTCCATCCCGTTGTCGCGGATGAAGCCCGCCATGACGACGGTGTGCACGGGGCGGGAGGCGAGGAACCCGAGCACCTCTTCCTTGTGTTCTTCCGTGAGGGGCTGCGCGGCCGGGACGGCGCCGGGGGAGATCGGCGACGTTCGTGCCTGCGCGGCCTCTCTTTTCATCAATGTCGACGAGGGGAACATGATGAGTCACTCCTTCAGGTCAGGGGAATTAGATGCCGTCGTTAATCGGGGCGCACGGACTACAGGCAGTCCAGGTAGTCCACCCCGGTATCGACTTCGATAGGCATCGCAGTAGTTTCGTCCCCCCCCTCGGTCGCCGACTGCGCCTGCAGGGTGAAGTCACTCATCAGGACGCTGTCGCCGATGACCACGCCGTCGCCGATGACTACGCCGTCGCCGAGGATCACGCCGTCGCCGAGGATCACGCCGTCGCCGAGGATCACGCCGTCACTGAAGAGGGTGCCGTCGCCGATGACCACGCCTTCGCTGATCATGATGTCGTCGCCGATGACCACGCCCAGCGAAATCATCAGGGGGTCGCCGATGATCACGCCGTCGCCGATGACCACGCCGTCGCCGATGACCACGCCCTGGGCGTAGACCTTCTGGTACTTGGTGATCAGGTCGCTGCCCTTGGCGTACCCTTTGCCCAGGATCAGCCCCTGCGACCAGTTAAAGGTCTGCCCGGCGATGGTCGTCTTGGGGGTCGGGGCCGTCAGCGTCGTCAGCAGCGGCGCGCCGAGCGGGGTGGTCGCCGCCAGGTCGGTGCGGACGAGCTTCGCGAGCCGGACGGCGCCCTCGACGTTCAGCTGCCCCGCGCCCTGCTCCAGCGAGTTGAAACCCCTGAGCGGCTGCGCCGTGTACATCAGGATGGCCTTGACCATGTTCGGCGTCAGCTTCGGGTTTGCCTGCAGGAGCAGCGCCGCCGCGCCGGCGACGACCGGGGTCGACATCGAAGTGCCGTTGAGGAACATCTCGCGGCGGTTCTCCGCCTCGCTGACGCCGGCGTCGAGTTCCGGGTGCCTCGTCACGAGGGCGTTGTCGTCCGCTTCGGCCGCGACCAGTTTATTGCCGGGCGCGACGAGCTCGGGCTTGATGAGGTTGTCGTAGTGCCTGACCTCGTTCTCGTCCGTCCAGTAGCTGCGGGTCGGGCCGCGCGAGCTGTAGGTGGTCACCCCGTCGTCGTTGCGCGGGTTCGTCCCGAAGGTGTTCGTGGCGCCGACGGTGATCGCGGAGGGCTCGTTGCCGGGGGAGTGGATCTGCCCGTAGAGCTTCCGGCCCGCGCTGTCCTTGCCGTTGTTGCCCGCGGCGGCGACGACCACTATTCCGGCGTCCACCAGTCGGCGGACGGCCTTGCAGACCGGGTCGTCCCTGTACGAATCGATGGCGGGCATCCCGAGGCTCATGTTGACCACGCGGATGTTGAAGATGGCGCGGTTCGCCAACACCCAGTCGAGGGCGCTCAGGACGCCGGAGACCGTGCCCGTGCCGTTCGCGTTCAGCACGCGGAGGTTCAGGATCTTGGCGTTCGGCGCGATGCCGACGTACTTGGCGTTCGCGACGCGGCCGTTGCCCGCGGCGATGGAGGCGACGTGCGTCCCGTGGCCGTAGGGGTCGGTCGTGCGGTTCTCGCCCGTGAAGTCCTTGTTCACGACGACGCGCGAGAGGTCGTTGTCGCCGAGAAATGACTTGTGCTGTACGTCGATGCCCGAGTCGAGGACGGCGATGCCGACGCCCGTGCCGTCGAGGTTGTAGCTCCTGCCCAGGGCGTCGGTCTGCCGGCGCACCGCGTCCGCGCCCGTCGTCAGCGAGACGTGGCCGAGCGACTGCGTCTCCCTGTCCACGGAGACGTAAGCCACCTCGTCGAACTCCTCCAACTCGCCGACGAGGCTCTCCGGCAGTTCGACCGCCATGCCTTCGAAGATCTTGTACGAGTCGCCGACGCGCACGCCGTTGCGCCTGAGCAACTGTCTGAGCTTGCTGCTCGGCCTATCGCTCAGTTGAAGGATCACCTTCACCAGTGACTGGCTCGACTTCCTTCCGCGCAGGTCGGGCGAGACTTTTCTGTGGGCCTTGCCCTGCCCGGGGCCTTTGTCCGAGCTGGCCTGAGCGTGCCGCACAAGCATGCTCTGGTCGGCGATCACGATCCCGCAGCAGAGCGCGAGAGCCAGAGCGAAGAGTGCTATCTTCCTGGCGGCGTTGGGGGCTTTATTCTTTTTCATAAGCTGTTCTTTGAGGAACCTTACCAAGTTGAAGCGCCCGGCATCCGGCGCTATGGGACGCCGATCCTATATCAACCACCGTGCCGCTAAAATTCCCGGCAAAATCCCCGAAAGTCGCAGCCCTGTCCCGCCAGAATGACCGAGGCAGGTCAATCGGGCGGTCACCCTGACGCCTCCGGTCTCGGGCCGACGCAGTCCGCTCTTATTTAAAGTGAGGGGACGAACGATGGCTTTGAAAGGCTGGAAGGGAGTGGTCTGTCCGAACGCCGAGGGGGCGCCGCGTTTCCAGAAAACGCGGCGCCCCCTCGGCGTTCGGGCTCAACATGTGGTCAGCGGACGTGGGGTCAGGGCTCTCCACCGCTTCGAGTTTCCCGTCCCTCCCGCCGGCGGACAGGGCGTGACCTTTGTTTGCCGTGCCCCTCTCGCACAGGAGGTCGCCGGCCGGAGGTGTTTAATGCGCCGGAGCCGGCACGTGCCTCCCGGCGACGGCGGGCCGCTGTGAGGGGAAGGCCCTCGCCCGTAATTCAAACCGGCCCGCCGCGGGGCTTGACCGGCCGGTCGGCGACACGTACAGTATTGCTGTACATGTAAGAAGAGGAGCTATAGCATGCCCATCCAGACGACGTACACGAGCGCGCGCGCGAACCTGGCCAAGCTGTGTAAGGAGGTGGCCGAGAACCGGGAGGTCGTTATCATCAACCGCCGCGGCTCCCGCGACGTTGCCCTGGTCTCCGCCGAAGAGCTGTCGAGCCTGATGGAGACGGCGCACCTGCTCAGGTCTCCCAAGAACGTGGAGCGGCTCCTGACCGCGCTCAACCGGGCCAGGGCCGGTCGGCCTAAGCCAAAGACCGTCGCCTCCCTGCGTGAGGAGCTGGGCCTTGGCGAAAAGGGATAAAGACCGCCCCCGGGAGAAGAGAGAGCGTGTGGCCGCGTTCCACCCGGAATTCATCGAGGACTTACGTTACTGGGTGGAGACGGATCGAAAGGTCGCGCTCAGGGCCTTCGACTTGATCGAGGCGGTGATGCGCGATCCCTTCGCCGGAATCGGCAAGCCCGAGCCGCTCAAGTATCTGCTGGCCGGGGCTTGGTCGCGACGGCTCACGCAGGAGCACCGGCTCGTGTACCTCGTGGGTGAAGAGAGGGTCGATTTCCTTCAGGCGCGCTACCACTACTAACTCCGCCAAAGTCGGTCTGCCACCGACGGCCCCGCTCACACACTCCCTCTCCGCGCGGCGACTCCGGGCTTACGAGGCGGCGGGAGTCGTTGACGTAGGTGACCTGATAGTCGGCGTTCATCGCGTGGCGGCGCGAAGACCCAGTCCGGGGGCGGGCCGGCGACGCCCGTCAAGGCTGCACGAGCTAAGGCTGCACGAGCTGTTGCACCTTCGGCGGCTCTTCGCCGAGCCAGTCGGGGTGCTGCGCCGTGCTGTCGAAGATGGAGGTCGTCTTGAACGGCTCGTACTGCCCGCCGGCGGCCGCCCCGGCCGTCTTCGCCAGCAGCGCGTCGCGCTCGTCGCGGCCGAGCGGGCGGAACGTCTCGACGGCCCCGAACGCCTGTTCGAGGATCGCCATGCTGTCGATGCCGGTGATGACGACCGAAGTCGGCAGGCTCAGGGCGTAGTGCAGGCACTCGACCGCGCTCACCGTGTTCGACCTGAGCAGGATGCCGTTCGCCAGCGGCTTCATCCCGAGCACGCCGACGCCCTGTTCGACCAGTTCGGGCAGGACGAGCTGCTCGAAGCTGCGGTAGTGTGCGTCCATCACGTTCAAGGGCATCTGGACGGCGTCGAAGCGGAAGCGGTGCCCCGCGGCGACTTCGAGCGTGTGGAGGTGGATGCGCGGGTCTTTGTGGCCGGTGAAGCCGATGTAGCGCACCTTGCCGGCCGCGCGCGCCTCGACGAGCGCGGCGTTGGCGCCCTCGTCGTCGAAGATGCGGTGCGGGTCTTCGAAGCGGATGACCTCGTGGTGCTGCGCGAGGTCTACGTAATCCACCTTCAACCTCTTGAGCGACTCGTCGAGCTGCTTCGCCGCCGCCTTCTTCGTCCGCCCGTCGATCTTGGTCATGAGGAAGGCGCGCTCGCGGTAGCCGTCCTTGAGCGCCCTGCCCATGCGGCGCTCGCTCTCCCCCTCGTTGTAGTCCCAGGAGTTGTCCATGAAGTTGACGCCGCGGTCGATGGCGGCGCGCACGATGCGCAGGCTCAGCTCCTCGTCCACGTGCTTCAGGCTCAGGTGCCAGCCGCCGACGCCGATGGCCGACACCCTCTCGCCCGTGCTACCCAGAGTCCTGTAGATCATCCCTCTGCCTCCTTCCCCGTTTCCATTACAGCCGGCGCGTTACGAAATCATCCCCGCGGCGTTACGGTCTTGTTCGACGGCGTCGTTCAGATTATTCGCGGGCGAAGTGGCCGGCGGCCCTCACTAGTAATCGACGCGCTCGGCCTCCGCCCGCCCCCGCGCCCCGAACTGAATCTCGTAGAGGCGCGAGTAGAGGCCGCCGCGCGCGCGCAGCTCCGCGTGCGTCCCGCTCTCGACGATCCGGCCGCCCTCGACCGCGTAGATGCGACGGGCGCGCATGACGGTCGCGAGCCGGTGCGCGATGACGACCGCGGTCTTGCCCTTCATCAGGCGCCCGAGCGCCTCGAAGACCAGCTCCTCCGAGGCGGCGTCGAGCCCCGAGGAGGGCTCGTCGAGGAGGAGGATCGGCGTGTCGCGGATGACGGCGCGGGCAATGGAGATGCGCTGGCGCTGCCCGCCCGAGAGCGTCTCGCCGCGCTCGCCGATGATCGTGTCGTAGCCCTCGGGCAGCCGCTCGATGAACTCGTGGGCGTTGGCGAGGCGGGCTGCCTCCGTAATCTCCCTGCGCGTCGCGCCGGGCCGGCCGTAGGCGATGTTCTCCCAGACGCTCGCGCGGAAGAGGTAGGACTCCTGGAGGACGTAGCTGATCTGGTCGCGCAGCGACTTGAGCGTGAACGACCGCACGTCCCGGCCGTCAACCGTGACGCGCCCGGAGGTCGGGTCGTAGAAGCGCGGGATGAGACTCAGGAGCGTGGACTTGCCGCTGCCGGTCGGGCCGACGAGCGCGACGAACTCGCCGGGCTCGACGGCGAGTGAAACGTCCCGCAGCACGGGGCGGCCCGTGCCGTAGTCGAAGCCGACCCGCTCGAACTCGACGCGACCCTCGAAGCGCGGCGCGCGCCGTGCGCCGGGCAGGTCGCGCACCTGGCTCTCGGTCTCCAGGACCTCGCGGATGCGCTCGAAGCCGACCGCGGCCTTCGAGGCCGCGTCCGACATCTTCGAGAGGTCGCGCATCGGCTTGTACATCTTGCCGAGGTAGAGGATGAAGACGAGGAGCGCGCCCGGCGAAATCTGACCGGCGAGCACGAGGCGCGAGCCGTACCAGAGGACGAGGCAGGTGCCGGCGGCCACGATCAGCTCGACGAAGGGCGTGAGCTTCGCCTTGACGCCGCGCGCGAGCAGCGCCAGCTCGACGCTCTCCAGACTCTTCTCGTCGAGCCGGCTGCTCTCGTAGTCCTCGCGCGCGAATGCCTTGATGAGGCGGACGGCCGAGAGCGACTCCTGCACGACGGAGGCGATCTCCCCCTCCTTCCGCTTGACGGCGCGCGCGGCGCTCTTGATGCGGCGCGTGAAGCTGTAGACGACGAGGAAGAGCGCGGGCGCGACCGAGAGCGAGATGATCGTGAAGCGCCAGTCGAGGTAGAGCATCACGCCGAGCATGCCGAGGAGCGTCAGGCAGTTGACAACCGCGCCGAGCAGCGCCGTCGAGACGAAGTCCTGCACGGCGTCGATGTCGCTCGTCATGCGCACCATGAGGTCGCCCGTCTTCTGCTCGGAGAAGAAGGAGAGCGAGAGGCGCTGGATGTGGTTGTAGAGCGTGAGCCGCAGGTCGTGCAGCACGCGCTGGCCGACGCTCGTCGTCAGGTACTTCTCGGCGTAGGTGGCGAGGGCGCCCAGCGCGGCGATGAGGATGACCGAGGCCGCCGCGAAGTTGAGGACGGAGACCTTGTCAAACCCGGCGACGCGCCCGACGAGCCCCGAGAGCCAGCCGGGCATCCGCTTCGACCCGAAGACATAGTCGAAGACCAGCTTCAGCGGCCAGGGCTCAAGCAGGTCTGTGACGCTCTCGGCCAAGACGGCGGCGAACGCGGCGGCGAGCGCGGCCCGGTACGGGCGCAGCAGCCGCGTGATCCTGATCTTCCCTGCGCTCATCACTCTGTTACCGGACGGCCGCAAAACGGACGCGTCGGCCCTACCGCCATGTGACGAGCGGCAGCTCGACGAAGCTCAGGCGGCCGGGCTCGTGGTAGACCCTCTGCGTCGCCTTGCGGTAGTCCGAGGGCTTGGCCCAGAAGATGTTCGGGACGAAGGTCTGCGGGTTGCGGTCGTAGAGCGGGAACCAGCTCGACTGCACCTGCACCATGACGCGGTGGCCGGGCAGGAAGGTGTGGTTCGCCGTGGGCAGACTGAAGCGGTAGAGGAGCGGCCTGTCCGCCTCGATGGGTTTCGCCGTCTCGAAGCCCTCGCGGTACCGGCCGCGTAAGATGTCGGCCGAGACCATCAACTGGTAGCCCCCCATCTCGGGCTGCGACGCGACCTCGTCCGGGTAGAGGTCGATGACCTTGACGACCCAGTCCGAGTCAGTCCCCGAGGTCGAGGCGTAGAGGTTGACGACCGGCTCGCCGCTGATCTTGAGCGGCTCCCTCAGCACGTCCGAGGTGTAGACGAGCACGTCGGGTCGCCCCGACGCCTCGCGCTGGTCTTCGACGAGCCACTGCCGCCAGGTGCTGTCGTTGACGGGACGCGAGCGGTAGGGCACGGGCTTCGAGGGGTCGGAGACGTACTCGTCGAACGGGGTGTCGCCGGGCTTGGGGACGTCGGTGTTCAGCCTCATCCCCGCGGAGAGGTAGAGCGGGGTCGGCCGCACCGTGCAGCCGCGTTCGCAGCCGGAGGGCCAGGACTTCAAGTGCAGCCAGCGGTTCGTCCCCGTCTCGAAGGCGGTGACGGGGGCGACGGTTGCCTTCGGCGCCCCGTCCTTCAGGTACTGGTCGAGGAAGGGGCGCAGCACCTCCCGGCGGAAGGTGAGCGCCGTGTCGCTGCCGAACTTCAGGGCGCCGAGCGCGGAGCCCTCGCGGATCGCCTGCCCGTGGTGCCAGGGGCCGAGGACGAGAAAGACCTTGTCGTTGTTCGTGTCCTTCGGCTTGATGGCTTTATAGACGGCGACGGCGCCGTAGATGTCCTCCTGATCCCAGAGGCTGTGGACGAGCATGACGGGAACCTTGAGCGGTTGGGCGGCGAGTATCTTATCGACCGCCTGCCCCTGCCAGAAGGCGTCGTAGGACGGGTGTTCTAAGAGCTTGCGCCAGAAGCCGAGCTGCTCCATCCCGCGCTTTCTGCCCAGCTCACCCGCCGAGCCGGCCTGCATGAACATGTCGTAGGGGTCGAAGTTGCTCGTCCACCACTTGGTCTCGTTTTTGCGCGTGGCCTCCTGGTCGTAGATGTAGGACATGCCCTGCTGTCGGAAGGCGCCGTTGTGGAACCAGTCGTCGCCGCGCCAGCCGTCCACCATCGGGTTCATCGGCACCGAGACCTTGAGTGCCGGGTGCGGGTTGACGAGCGCCATCAAAGGCAGGAACCCGTCGTACGAGATGCCGATGATGCCGACCCTGCCGTTCGACTCGGGCAGATTCTTGACGAGCCAGTCGATGGTGTCGTAGGTGTCCGTCGAGTGGTCAACGTTCGTGGGGTTGAGAGGCCCGCGCAGGGGGCGGTTCATCACGTAGTCGCCCTCCGAGCCGTACTTGCCGCGCACGTCCTGCACGACGCGGATGTAGCCGCCCTCGACGATCACGTCCGTCGCGTTGTCGTACCCTTCGAGGGAGGGGCCGAGGTGCGAGCTCTCCGCGTGGGTCGTCAGCGCCGAGGCGTCGTAGGGCGTGCGCGTCAAAAGTATCGGGGCGTTCTTCGCCCCCTTCGGCACGAGGATGACCGTGTGGAGCTTCACGCCGTCCCTCATCGGGATCAACACCTCGCGGCGGACGTACTCGAACCCCTCGTTGGTCGGCGTGAATTTCGCGGGCGTCTCGCTCGGCAGCTCGGGCGTCTGCGCCAAAGACCTGCCGGCCGCGACGGGCATGAAGAGCGCACAGGCGAGCAGTAGTAGTCTCAGACGTGTCATTCGCTTTTCTCCTTGGAAGTCTCGGGTGCGGGCGGATGCCTGTATCAGTACCAGAGTCGTCGGCGTGAAGCAATAGCGGCGGCTGCGCTGCCTCCATTTATTAGAAGGAGTGCGCGCGACTCGGGACGGCTGCGCCGCCTTCAAGTCTTTAATTCTCGGGCCGCGTCGTGTGAGCGAAACGTTTCGCGCGCGGATGACATTGCCGGTAGAGGCTATCGAACGGATGTCGGGGAGCAGTGTCGTGCGCCCTCGGCATCCCGCGGGGAGCGGCAACAGGTGTCCCGCGGTAAGGGCTTCTGTATTTATGTTGATTGAAAATCGAGGATATTTTACACACCCGACTGTTCGATAGGAGACTTTAGTGGACTTGGGCGACCTCGACTGTCCACTGCAAAAGACGGCGCAAGTCGCGGCGGAGGATGTTGGGTAGCTAACGGTCGCTGTCGGGTCTCCTCGGGCATGAAATATATCTACTGCCCTCATTAGGAGAAATAATTTGACAATAGTGAAGAATTTGTTAAAATCTCCGCTGCCTCGCCACCTTTGAGTTACCCGATTTTCCACGGGGCTGGTCAGGGTAGAGCATCCCGCCGGTTCGAAACCAAAACCTTCTGCCGTTCGCGCCCTTAAGTCTCAGGCATTACATCCGAGAAAATGTATACACCTCGCCCTTACGTCTACCTGCGAGTAGTTATTTGCCACCCCTAAAGAAGCGTGAGTGCCCCGGCAGCTAATCAACCTAACCTCCTGGGAATTTATGGACACCACCCCTCAAGGCGCGATGGCGCTCCTGGCCCTGAGCCACTCCCCCGTCGAACAGGCGCTCTACGAGGCGTTGCGCGCGGCGACGTGCGGCAAGCATCAGTCGTGCGTGGGGAGCCTGAGCCTGCGCCAACTGCTCGAACTGACGGGCCTCGGGAGCTACACGACCTTGAGGCGGGCGCGTGCCGGGCTCGTCTCGAAGCTCTCGATTGACTGCAAGCGCGCGGCCTCGGACGACGGAGGGGTTGAGGAAGGGCCCGGGAGCAGTTACCTTGTCTACGGCGCCGAGGAGATCTTCGAGCGCCGCCGCGTGGCCGGCATCGAGCCCTACCCGAAGGAGTACCAGAGCCACGCCCGCGGCGAGGGCTTTGTCCCCGCCCTGGAGCGCGTCGTGAACGGCTACGACCTCAGCCGCCGCGAGGCGCAGGTCGCGCTCTGCTGCGCCGAGGGTCTGACGAACGCCGAGATCGGCGACCGGCTCTGCATCACCGAGCAGACGGTCAAGTTCCACATGCGCCACCTCTTCATCAAGTTCGGCGTCCGCCGCCGCGGGGAGCTGATCTCGAAACTTCTCCGGCACGAGGACGGGGCGGGTGTGGGCGGCGGCAACGGCCGGGGGGGCTGGCGCACAGACCCATACGAGAGGAACGGCCCCTGACCGAACGGCAGGGGCCGTAAAAAAATTAGGCGCCTCGCCTGAGAGGCTTCCCCCCGCGGGGGGTTCGACGTGACGGGTTAGTAGCTCCTGCGGGGGCGAAACACTTAAGGACACGTGGCGGCGGGGGTGTATCGAGGGGGCAGGGGAGAGATAAAGCTATGAGCAGCGCGAAGAGGAAGGCGGAGAAGAGGAAGGCGAAGCGGACGGCGATGGTCGTCTGCCACGACCGCAAGTCCTTCTGGACGACCTCCGCGCAGTTCTGGCAGTGGGTTCGGGACGGCGTCGTCATCAAGACCGGCGACAAACCCCTGGAGGGCCACTTCGTCGAGCGCAGCGTCGAACTCGACGTCGTGCTCGGCAACACCGTGCTCAACCTCTCGCGCCCGAACCACCTGCGCGAAGCGATGCTCTCGCGCCGGATAGGTCTCGCAGCCAAGTAGACACCGCCGGATAGGTTAAAGCTATGAACTCGAATCTCTACACCAGAGCCAGCTGCTGCGGCCTTCTGGCCGCGCTCTGTCTCTCGGGCTTCGTCTCGGCCGCGGCGCAGCAGCAGGGCGCCGCCGCCGCCGCGTCGGTCGCGGTCGCCGCCGCCGGCAGAACCCCTTCAGACGAGCCGCGCGCTTCAACGGGCGAGCAGTACCACATCGGCCCGCGCGACGTGCTCACCATCCGCGTCACCGCCCCCGACATCGTCCCGCAGTTCTCGGCCGATGCGATGGAGGTGAACGAGTGCGGGATGATACCCCTGCTCTCCGTCCAGAACGAGGAGCACAACGAGGTCAAGGCGGCCGGGATGACGACGAACGAGCTGCAGGAGACGCTGCGCCAGTTCTACACCAAGTACAAGCGGAACCCTCAGGTCGTCGTCAAAGTGAAGGAGTACAACTCGCAGCCCGTCGCCATCAACGGCGCGGTGGCCAAGCCGGGCCAGTTCCAGCTGCGCCGCCCCGTGCGTCTGCTCGAGCTCTTACAGTTCTACGCCGGCGGCGCGACCGAGCGCTCGGGCGGGCGCATCCAGATCTTCCGCATGCCTGTGCTCGGGATGTGCGAAGCCAAGCCCGCGAACGCGGGGGGCGCGCAGCAGGCGGCCACCGTGATCGACGACGCCACGACGCCGACCTTCCTCACCTTTAAACTCGAAGACACACAGAAGGGCGGCGAGGGCGCGAACCCCTTCCTCCAGCCCGGCGACGTCATCACTCTGCCCGAGGCCAAGGAGGCCTACGTCATCGGCAACGTCCTCCGTCCCGGCCCCGTCCTCCTCAGGGACGAGAACCTGACCGTCACCCGCGCCCTCGCAATGGCCGGCGGCCGCCTGCCCGACACCAAGAAGGAGAAGCTGAAAATCCTCCGACCCATTCCCGGCAGCGCTGAAAGCCAGGAGATACCCGTCGACCTGAGCGCCATCGAAACCCACAAGGCCGAGGACGTCATCATCCGCCCCAACGACGTCATCGAAGTCCCCGTCTCGGGCGGGAAGCGGATGCTGCGCAGCCTCCTCAACACCGTCGTCCCGTCCGTGGGGAACATGCCGGTGCAGGTGATCAGGTGAGGGGTTTTAAGTCTTCACGCGCGGTACATCTCTTTAAGCCAGTCTCCATGCTCGAAGTAAGCGAGAAAGTCTCATGAAGGATAGTAACGGTCAGCCCTACGCGCTCCCCGAGCCGCAAGACCTCGACAGGCCAAAAGCCCCAGGGGCCTCGCTCACGCCGTACGCCACCTACGCCAGCTACGGTGACATTGAGGGTGCGGAAGAAAATCACTTCCGAGAGTACCTGCGCGCTGTGCGCAAGCACATGTGGCTGATCATCGGCCTCACGCTTCTTGCCACGGCCGCTGCGGCTGTG
>JBJMGP010000250.1:0-40424 GCA_045807865.1 Pyrinomonadaceae bacterium | reverse complement strand
TGACGCGACGCGGCGTCGTTTTGTTCAAACTCGACCCGGCCTTGAAAGGCCGGGCTACATTCAGACGCCGCTCCGCGGCGACATTCAAGCGCCGCTCCGCGGCGACATTCAAGCGCCGCTCCGCGGCGACATTCAAGCGCCGCTCCGCGGCGATATTCAAGCGCCGCGGAGCGGCGCTTTATGCAGAGGCTTCAGCCGGCACTAGAGTTCGCGGAGGTCTCGGCCGGACATGTCGGCGGGTTGGTCGAGGCCGAGCATCCCTAAGATGGTGGGGGCCACGTCTTCGAGGGCGCCGTCCGCACGTAACTTGACGCCGAGGGAGTCTGGGTCGATGAGGTGGAAGGGGACGGGGTTGGTGGTGTGGGCAGTGTGGGGCTGGCCCGTGTGTGGGTCGATCATCTGTTCGCAGTTGCCGTGGTCGGCGGTGATGAGGCAGCGGCCTTTGGCAGTCCTGATGGCCTTGGTGATCCACCCCAAACAGGTGTCGATGTATTGGACGGCCTCGATGGTCTTCTTTAAATTCCCGGTGTGGCCGACCATGTCGGGGTTGGCGAAGTTGACGATGAAAACGTCCGTCTCTTTCTCTTCGACGGCGCGCAGAATCTTGTCGGTGACTTTGAAGGCGGCCATCTCGGGCATCAAATCATAGGTCGCGACCTTGGGCGAGGGGACGAGCAGGCGGCGCTCGTGCGGGTACTCCTGCTCCGTGCCGCCGTTGAAGAAGTATGTGACGTGCGCGTACTTCTCGGTCTCTGCTAAACGGTAGTTGCGCACGCCGACGGCGGCGAAGACCTCCGCGAGGATGTTCTGGTGCCGGAGCTGCGGGAAGGCGATGGGCAGGCCGAAGGTCTGGTCGTAGAGCGTGAAGCAGACGTAGTCCACCTGCGGCCGGTCGGGCACGGGGAAGCCGTCGAAGTCGTCCACGGCTAAAGCCCTTGTGAGCTGGCGCGCGCGGTCGGCGCGGAAGTTGAAGAAGATAACGGCGTCGCCGTCCTTAATCGTCGCCGTGGGCGAGCCGTCGGGGCGTTCGATGACGACCGGCTCGACGAACTCGTCGGTGACGCCGCGCTCGTAGGAGCGTTTGATGGCGGCGACGGGGTCGGTCGCGTGTTCACCGACGCCGCTGACGAGCATGTCGTAAGCGCGCTTCGTCCGCTCCCAGCGGTTGTCCCTGTCCATCGCGTAGTAACGCCCGCAGACGGTCGCGATCTCGCCGAAGCCGATCTCCGCAATCTTCTCCTGCAAGGCTTTGACATAGAGATGAGCCGAGGAGGGCGGCGTGTCGCGGCCGTCGAGGAAGGCGTGGACGTACGCCTGCTTCAGGCCGCGCTCCTGCGCCAGGCGGATGAGCGCGTAGAGGTGTTGCTGCGAGGAGTGGACGAGGCCGTCGGAGAGCAGGCCCATCAGGTGGACTGCGCCGCCGCGAGCTTTGGCGCTCTCCAACGCGTTGGTGAAGGCTTCGTTCTTAAAGAACTCGCCGGTCTCGACCGCGTAGTCGATGCGGCGGATGTCCGTCATGATGACGCGGCCCGCGCCCATGTTGAGGTGGCCGACTTCGGAGTTGCCCATGATGCCTGTGGGCAGGCCGACGCAGGTGCCCGAGGCTTCGATGAGCGTGTGCGGGTACTTCTCGCGCAGCTCGTCGTAGAAGGGCATCTTGGCGAGCGCGACGGCGTTACCCTCGCGCGCTTCGCTGTGGCCGAAGCCGTCGAGGATGATGAGCGCGAGCGGCCCCTTCTGTTTCAGCAAAACCTTGTTCCCCCGCGATGAATGATTGTGTAGGAGAAATTTAACAGGGATGGACAGGATGTTCAGGATTTGAGATTTGAAATTATCCTATTCATCCTGTCCATCCCTGTTAAATTGCTTTTCTTTAACCCTTCGCCGCCCGCACCTTCTTCGCCGACTTCTTCGCGGACTTCTGCCGGCCGGCCGGCTTCGACGCCGGGCGCGCGAGCTGGTAGAAGGCCGAGAGGCCGGGGAAGCGCGCGGCCTCGCGCAGGTCTTCCTCGATGCGGAGGAGCTGGTTGTACTTGGCGATGCGGTCTGTGCGCGAGAGCGAGCCCGTCTTGATCTGGCCGGCGTTGGTGGCGACCGCGAGGTCTGCGATGAAGGTGTCCTCGGTCTCGCCCGAGCGGTGCGAGATGACGGCCGTGCGGCGGTGCGTGCGCGCCAGCTCTATCGCGTCCAGCGTCTCGGTGAGCGTGCCGATCTGGTTGACCTTGATGAGGATCGAGTTGGCGACGCCCAGCTCGATGCCCTTCCGGAGGTAATCGACGTTGGTGACGAAGAGGTCGTCGCCGACGAGCTGGACGCGTTCGCCCATCTCGTCGGTCATCAGCTTCCACCCCTCCCAGTCGTTCTCGGCCATGCCGTCCTCGATGGAGATGATCGGGTACTGCTCCGCCCAGTTCTTCCAGTAGGCGACCATCTCCGCGGAAGAGAGCTTGCGGCCGTCGGACTTCTTGAAGACGTAGTTCTTGCCGTCGTAGAACTCGCTGGCCGCGGGGTCTAAGGCGAGCATGACGTTGACGCCCGCGTTATAGCCGGCCGCGGTGACGGCTTCGAGAATCGTCTCGACCGCCTCCTCGTTCGAGCGCAGGTTGGGGGCGAAGCCGCCCTCGTCGCCGACGCCGGTCGCGTAGCCGCGCTTCTTCAGCACGCTCTTGAGCGAGTGGAAAATCTCCGCGCCCGTCCGCAGCGCCTCGGCGAAGGTCTGCGCGCCGACGGGCATGACCATGAACTCCTGAAAGTCCACGTTGTTGTCGGCGTGGGCGCCGCCGTTGAGGATGTTCATCATCGGCAGCGGCAGCGTGCGCGCGTTCACGCCGCCGAGGTAGCGGTAGAGCGGCAGCTCAAGATAGGCCGCGGCCGCACGCGCCGTGGCGAGCGAGACGGCGAGCAGGGCGTTGGCGCCGAGCTTCGACTTGTTCGGCGTGCCGTCGAGCGCGAGCAGCGTCGCGTCCACCTCGGTCTGGTCAAGCGAGTCGAGCCCCTCGACCTCGTGCGCGATCTGGTCGTTGACGTTCTCGACGGCGCGCGTCACGCCCTTCCCCAAGTAGCGCCGCTTGTCTCCGTCGCGCAGCTCGACCGCCTCGTGCTCGCCCGTCGAAGCGCCCGAGGGCACGGCCGCGCGGCCGACCTCGCCGGAGACTAAGTAGACCTCGGCCTCGACGGTCGGGTTGCCGCGTGAATCCAGAATCTCGCGCGCGTGGACGGAATCAATCAGGCTCATACGAAAGCCGCTCCTCAAAAATTTTCGGGTTGGAAGTTCAAGGGAGAATCTATCAAAGAGAGAAGCGAGAGGCTAGAGGCTAGAGGCCAGTCCCACCTCGCGCTCTAAAGCATCAAGGTCTAAGCGTCGCAGTAAATCAACGGTAATCGGTCTTTTCGTATCCCAGAATACGAAAGATTCGAAGAATGCCTTAGCCTCCGGGGTGTTAAGCATTGAAGCAATATGCTCTGCCTCCTGCCTGGTCTCACATGGGATAAAATACGACGTGTCGTCAAGTACGATAGGCTTTCCTTCGTAGCTTCCTATGACCTTAAAACTAAATTTCTTGTAGAAGCCTGATATGGCGACTTTCCATTCTGCAAAGGAATATTCGCCAATGCCAAAGACTGAGAATCGAGCCCGGTTTTTATAAATCGAGCTTCCGCGCTTATCGAGCAAATGCCCGTGAGCCTCTAAGTATTCCCACGTCTTGGGAGCCACGTCCCTGATTGGCGCGGTATCTTCACGCACAGATCGCTGCGGGACGAGCATCCAGCGTTTCGGCGTCGGTGTCCCGTCGCCAGCGACCTCGGAACTTTTCATCATCGGGAAAAGATAATCAGGCTCCAACTCTACCAGCACGCCCAAGCCGTTACGGTAGCGGTCGCCTTCCCGGGTCAACTCCATCACTTTTGAGCAGTCGTGCTTTATCCCCGACCGCCATTTGTTATTTTCGTAACCGCGCAGGTGCTTCGAGAGGCCATAGCCTTCGACCGAAGCGATGACTTCGCCGTCCCGGTATCCTATGATCTGCTCCGGCTCTGTCGCCGTTAAGCTGCTGAATGTGGGGGTGTCGAAGTTGCTGGTGAGTGGCGCGAAATCGCAGACCAAAAGGCATGCATCTACGGAAGCACCAAAATGCATGGCCGCGTTAATACGGTAAATGGCGGAGTGGGAAACCGTGACCCCATGCTTCCAGGCGTAGGCAAGTACCTTGCGGGCAACGGACGTTTTGCAGAGCATGGCTAACGTCGCATCTTTGCCGTCGAGCCAATGCAGGATGCGGATAAGCATCCATTCAGAAATATCGAAATTGCTTTTGCCGGTTACCGCGTCGAGGCCAACATGCTTCTGAAAGTTCGTTTTCGTCGGGACATTTGAGCTGCCAAGCGTGCTTAATGCCGCGTTTGTGATCCAGGGGGGATTTCCTATCACAAGCAACGGGTTGGGCAGGGATGCTATGAGCGAGCCCCAATCGGTATCGAAGAAATTACCTTGCTCTATCCTCACCTCGGCGGCGGCGTGCGCTTCTTGCGCCGGTCGGCGCCGCGCGGCCGCTACGTAGTCGGGGGACACATCCAGTCCTACAGCGCGGCGCACGGTCTTAAGGTGATTGAGCGCGGCAAACAGTAGGTTGCCCTCCCCACACGTCGGCTCGATGAGGGACGCGGGTTTGCAGTCGAGCCTCGCAAGCAGGGCGCATACCTGCGCCGCCAGTGCTTCCGGGGTCTGGAAGTCTCCGAACTCTGCCTTCTCTTTGGTCTTTGCCATGCCTCGGCTATCTTACCTGACGCGAATGATCCCACTTACCTGCCCAGCCTGTGCGATTACTCTCGAATACTGGAGCCGCCATTGCAGGGCGTTAGAAATTGTCAGGTAGCCTTCGACAAGTGATTTTCCGCCAAGCAACTCTTTCGCGATGTTCGTTGCTTCGATCTCGTCAAGCGGCAGGTTCCGCTCGAACATGAAGGCTATGAGGTCGTCCTCGTTGGCGTCGTTGGCAAGTATCCGCAAAAGCCCGCTGGTGGTCTGATAGTCGCCGGTGCGCTCTTTCTCCACGTGAATCGTATGCAGAATATTGAGCGTACCGGTCTGAGCGGCCAGGTCGTCGTGCTTTTCATAAACGAAAACGAGGAGCGCATAACCCAAGCCGAAGATTTTTTGCCGGGCGGCCTTGAAGGGGCAGGAAGATTGCGGCTGCGTGATGCTGGTTACTTTTATGTCTATAGCGGCTTGCGCATGAGTGCGACCGCGGATGAGTCAGTACCGCCTGCGGTAGCGGGCGGGTAGCGCGCACGAGACCCTCCCGCTACCGCAGGCGGTACTGACTTGCCGCCTTCCGCACCAGTCGCATCCAAGTGCAAATCGCTATACGTTCAACGTCTGGCAGATCAATGCCTGCTGCCGAATTTCCCGATCCGAACTCGTACTTGCTGGCGAGGAAAGCCTTGAACTTGTGCTCCACGTAAGTGCCGATTGCTTTCCCGTCCGTCACGCCGTAAAGGGACGGCTCGGGGAATGTTGATTCGGCCTGGGAGAAAGCACGGGCTTCCTGCCGCAAGAGTGCGATAGTGAGTTTCGGTTTTTGAATGGCGTCGTCCATAGGGAGCGATTCTTCTTTGCTGAGTATAAGGCTTATTCAATTTCACCGCCCATTAGCGGCTCCGCTTGTTAGCCTGTACTTGGCGAATCCCACAAGGCATTAACTCTGCTAGCCTCCAGCCTCTAACAACCAGTCTCTACGGCTTCAGGTGGCCGAGGTCGGCGAGGATGCGCTTGGTGAGGGCGATGCGCTCGTCGCGGATGGAGAGGTAGGTGGGGCCTTCGATCTGCGTGGCGAAGAAGTATGTGTCGTCTTTCGTTTCGAGGTAGCCGACGAACCAGCCGAGGAAGCGGTTCTCGTCGAGCGGGCCGCCGCCGGTCTTGCCGTGCAGCTTGTATCGGGGCGTCTCTTCGAGCGTGGTGATCTCTTTGACGATTTTGATAGAACGCTCGGAGACGGGCAGCTCCTCTTTGTAGAGGCGCTTGAGGAACTCGACCTGCTCGTCCGCCGATATCTTGAGCGAGCCGGCGAGCCAGAAGTTGTTGATCGGGCCGGACACGTCCTCGTTGCCGTAGCGGAGTTGATGCACGTACTTCTGCATGCGCGGCTTGCCGACGGCGGTGGCCAGCTCGCGGTAGTACCAGACGACCGAGCGCCTGATGGCGGTGCGCAAGGTCTGATCCTGCCACCACTCTTTGAAGGGTAAGGTCTCCTCGTCGTGGGGCGGGTACTTCTGCCTGTCCCACTTGATGACGTGCTCGGCGTCTTTGATGACGCCCGTGTCGAGGCCGATGAGCGAGTTCGGAATCTTGTAGGTCGAGAAGGGCGAGAAGCGCTCGCGGCAGCGCGCCTCGTTGTAGCGCGCGTAGCTGTTACGCTTCAAATCGTAGAGGACGAACGCTCCCGCGGGGAAGGGCTTGAAGTAGGAGGCGAGGTCGGGCGGCGAGGTTGACTGCGTACCTGCCTGAGCCGGCGCCGAATCGACGAACGGGCCGGCGCCGTTCGTCTTCACGCAGCCGAGCAACGCGAACAGGAGCAACGTCGTCAGGAGAGCTGTCCTCATCCTCATGATCTTCTCTTGAGCAGGTCGTCGAAGGCCGTGTCGGGGAGTTCTTCGAGCGTGCGGACGACGATGTCGGCTTCGAGTCCGGCGTGGGAGGAGAGGACGCCGACGCAGCGCATCCCCGCGCGGCGCGCGGCCTCTGTGCCGGCCGGCGCGTCTTCGACGACGACGCAGTTGCCCGGCTCGGCGCCGAGCTTGGCGGCGGCGACGAGGAAGACCTGCGGGTCGGGCTTGCCCTCGGTCACGTCCTCGGCCGCGGCCACGGCCGCGAAGTAATCTTCGAGCCCGAGCGCCTCGATGATGACCTCAAGGTTCGCGCGCGGGGCCGAAGAGGCGACCGCCTGTCGCCAGCCCTCCGCGTGCAATTTGTCGAGCCAGCGGCGGACGCCGGGCAGGAGGTCTATCCCGCGCTCGCGCACGAGGCGGCGGTAGGCGACCTCCTTCGCCTCGCCGACGCGCGTGACCTCTTCGGAAGAGTAGGAGGGGAAGTAGCCGCGCAGGATTTCGTCGTTGCGGCGGCCGAAGGAGTCCGCGAACTGCTCGGGCGTGACCTGAAAACCCTCTGCGGCGAGCGCGCCCCGCCAGGAGAGCCAGTGGTACTCGCGCGAGTCGATGAGAGTCCCGTCCACGTCCCAGAGCGCCGCACGCTTGGTCTGCTGTGTCGTCATCGGCGTCGAGTTTAGCCGTGCCGGGACGGGGTCGGCAAACGGACGGACGGAGGGGCAGGCTTGCAGGTATGATGTCGGGAAACCCTGGACGGAGAGTGCTTATGAAGAGAATCCTGCTCGGCGCGCTGGCGGGGCTGGCGGCGACCGGGCCGATGACTTTGGCGATGAAGCTGATGCACGAGCAGCTCCCGCGCGAGGAGCAGTATCCCCTGCCGCCGCGGCAGGTGACCGAAGGGCTGGCGGAGAAGGCCGGCGTTAACAGGCATCTTGACGAAGATGAGCGCGAGGCCGCGACGTGGGTCTCGCACTTCGCCTACGGCGCGGCGTGCGGGGCACTTTATGGCGCCGTCTCGGGGGAGAGGCTTGATAAGCAGGCGTTGCTCGCGGGCATGGGGTTTGGTGTCGCCGTCTGGGCGGGGAGTTATCTGGGGTGGCTGCCCGCGGCGGGGATCATCTCGCCCGCGACCGAGCACCCTGCACGGCGCAACGCCCTGATGATCGCCGCGCACGCCGTCTGGGGCGCGTGCGTGGGGGGCGCTCTGGAGAGACTCTCGCCGGACGACGGCCGCTCGGCCGCATGAGAGACATTTGTGTCCGGGCGCCGCGGGCCGGCGACAAATCTGTAGCCCGCGTTCCCCGTTCCGAGTCAGCAGGCTTTGAGTGCGGGCGTCGTCACCAGCGAGAGCGATGCGTGCGGCTCAAGCACACGGTCTGCCAGCCCGAGCTCGACCGCCTTCCGCGCCGAAAGGTAGGTGTCCCAGGTGAAGCGGCGGAGGAACTGCTTCAAGGTGATGCCCATCCTCTCGGCGAGTATCTCGCAGCAGCGGTCGCGCATCCGCTTGGCGTACTCGGCCGTGCGCTGCGTGTTCTCGTCGTGGTCGAAGGCGACGCTCGAATAGCCCGGGTGCACCATGACGACCGCGTTGGGCATCAGCTCGCGGACGGCCGCGGCCTGGAGGATGACGGCGCCCATCGAGCAGACCTCGCCGTAGCCGACGGCGCGCACCTCCGGGCAGGCCTGCATGCCGTCGTAGATGGAGAGACCCGCGGCGCGGCAGCCGCCCCGCGTGCTGATCTTGACGGTCACGGGGCCTTCGCCCCCGAGCACCTGCAAGCCCATCAAGACCTTCGCGGCGGTCGGCCGGTTGATCTCTTCAAACAGGAAGAGCGTGCGCGACGCGAAGTGCACGCCGTAGTCGAAGAGCTGGGAAGTTTGTGGGTGGTTGGTTGAAAGGTTGGGGGCACGGTTGACGCTGGTCTCTTCGTCGGTCATCGGGCCGGTTTTCCCTCCATCTGTTGCCTGAAAGGCTTCAGGACGACGGCGCCCACTGCACGCTGCGTGCCGGGGGAAGGGCGCCATTTATCCTTGACAGTGAAACGCTCCGAGGAGCGCGGCGGCATGTGCCTCGACTCTACCCGTGGCTCGAAAGGGAGAAAGCGGAAGGGACAAAACTGTCATCCAACGTCGCGTAGCGTACAAAAAAGTAGCGAATCGGTAAAGCACTATTTAAGCAGGGGAACTTTCAAGGAGGGTTTTTCATGGCGCGGAAGCACGGGCCGTGGACGTTGGAGTCTTCGGAGCGCCTCTACGCGGACGAGTTCGCGGAGGTGTGGGTGGACGAGGTGTCGCGGCCGGGCGTGGAGACGAAGCGGCGCGTGACGATGAGGATGAAGGAGGGCGTGGCCGTGCTCGCGCTGGACGGGGAAGGGTTCGCGCACCTCGTCCGGACGTTCCGTTACGCGGTCGGCAAGGAGTCGGTCGAGACGGTGCAGGGCGGGATGGAGGAGGGCGAGGAGCCCGAGGCGGCGGCGCGGCGCGAGCTGAAGGAGGAGCTGGGGATTGAGGCAGAGGAGTGGGTTGACCTCGGGCCCGTGGACGCCATCACCTCGCAGGTCTACTCGCCGGCGCGCCTCTTCCTCGCGCGCGGCCTCACTTTCGGCGAGCCGGAGACGGAGGCCACCGAGAGCCTGCAACCTTTGAAGATTAAGTTTGCAGAGGCCGTCCGCATGGTGTTGGATGGGGAGATTACGCAGGGCATCTCGTGTACATTGATCTTGAAGGCGAGGCTGCTTCCTGAAAGCGAGTCGGGCGGGTCTGAGTAAGCTATTTAACACAGAGACGCAGAGACACAGAGACACAGCTGGTTGAGTTATACCTCTTCGAGCTGTGTCTCCGTGTCTCTGCGTCTCTGTGTTTAATTTGAAACGGGACTACGCCCCGGCGGACTTGGCCTGCTCTTTGAGCTGTTGCTTCATCTCCTCCATCTGGGCGCCGAGCCGGTTGATCTCGTCCTCGCTCAGCACCTGGCGCGCCTTCTGGAACATCTCCTGCTCCTCCTCTTCGACGTGGTGCTCGACGTTCTCCTGGAGCACCTTGAGCTTGGCCGTCCACTGCTCCGTATCGACGGGGATCGACTCCAACTCCTTCAGGAGCATCTTGACGACGTGGTGCTCCTCGAAGCCTTCGAGCACGATCTCGCGCGTCTCGGCCGCCTGCTTGATGGACGGATAGAAGATCGACTCCTCGATCTTGGCGTGGAGGCTCAGCTCCTCATTGAGCTTGGCGAAGAGTTCGGTGCGCGTCTTCTCGGCGCGCTCGGTCGTCGGCTCCAGTTGCTGGAAGATGCCGGAGACCTTCTGGTGGTCTTCCTTCAGCAGTTGAAAAGCGTTCATAGTGTTCTCCTCCTCGTGCGGGTTGTGCCCGCCCTTGAACTATATCCGTACGTGAAAAGTGTCCGAGTGACTAGAACAGTCAATCCCGGTGCCACGTTGAATCCCGCGCGCCTGTAGTAAGATTTCCGCGTTCGGGAGCGAACAGAGATGGGAGCGGAGAAAGAGATTCGGGGCGACACGAATGCCGCGCGCGGCGAGGCGGCCGAGGAGTCTGCCGCCACGCAGGCGACGCACTGGCACTCGCGGATGGAGGCCGAAGAGCCCGCGCGCGCCGACGCGCCGCAGCGCGTGGAACGGGACGTTAAGCCTTCGCGCGTGCGCGCGCAGCCGCCGGAGGAGTTCACGGGCGGAGGGTTCGCGGGCGCGGCGGAGACCTCGGGGGGCCTGGCGGCCGTCTGGTCTTCGTTGAAGCAGATCACGCGCGAGACGGGGTTGGTGCGCGGCACGCGCACGCTTCTGAAGGTCAACCAGAAGGACGGCTTCGACTGTCCCGGCTGCGCTTGGCCCGACCCGGACGGCGAGCGCGCGCACGCAGAGTTCTGCGAGAACGGCGCGAAGGCGGTGGCCGAGGAGGCGACGACGCGGCGCGTCACGCCCGACTTCTTCCGCGAGTGGAGCGTCGCAGACCTCTCGCAGAAGTCCGACTACTGGCTCGGCAAGCAGGGGCGCCTCACGCACCCCGTCGTGCTCCGCCGCGGCGCGACGCACTACGAAGAGGTCGGCTGGGACGAAGCCTTCCGGTTAATCGCCGCAGAGTTGAACGCTCTCGACTCGCCCGACGAGGCGGCCTTCTACACCTCCGGGCGCACGTCGAACGAGGCGGCCTTCCTCTACCAGCTCTTCGTCCGACAGTTCGGCACGAACAACCTGCCCGACTGCTCCAACATGTGCCACGAGTCCTCGGGGCGCGCGCTCACCGAGACCATCGGCGTCGGCAAAGGCACCGTGACCCTTGCAGACTTCGACCTCGCCGACTGCATCTTCATCGTCGGCCAGAACCCGGGCACGAACCACCCGCGCATGTTGACGACGCTGCGCGCGGCGAAGCGGCGCGGCTGCAAGATAGTTCACGTCAACCCTCTGCCCGAGGCGGGGCTGGCGCGCTTCAGACACCCGCAGCACCCCTTAGACCTTCTCGGCGGCGGCACGGAGCTGACAGACCTCTTCCTGCAAGTCCGCGTCAACGGCGACGTGCCGCTCCTCAAGGGCTTGATGAAGGAGATACTGGCGGAGGAGAAGATGAGGCCGGGCGAAGTCCTCGACCGCCGGTTTATCGAAGGGCGGACGCACGGCTTCGCAGAGTTCGCGCGCGAGTTGGATAAGGTCGGTTGGGACGACCTGGTCGAGCAGTGCGGCGTCGCGCGCGAACAGTTGCGCGCGGCCGCGGAGATCTACTTCAAGTCGGACCGCGTCATCGTCTGCTGGGCGATGGGGCTCACGCAGCACAAGAACGCGGTCGCCAACATACAGGAGATCGTCAACCTCCTTCTGCTGCGCGGGAACCTGGGCCGCCCCGGCGCGGGCGCGTGCCCCGTGCGCGGCCACTCGAACGTGCAGGGCGACCGCACGATGGGCATCTGGGAGCGCCCGGCCGACACACTCCTCGACGCGCTCGCGCGCGAGTTCGACTTCGAGCCGCCGCGCCGCCACGGGCTCGACACCGTCGAGACCATCAAGGCCATGTACGAGCGGCGCGTCAAACTCTTCTACGCCCTCGGCGGCAACTTCCTCTCGGCCACGCCCGACACGGAGTTCACCGCCGAAGCGCTCAGCCGCTGCCGCCTGACCGCGCAGGTCTCGACCAAGCTCAACCGCTCGCACCTCGTCACCGGCGAGCAGGCTCTGATCCTCCCCTGCCTCGGGCGCACCGAGCGCGACGCGCAGAGGTCGGGCGAGCAGTTCGTCAGCGTCGAGAACTCGATGGGCGTCGTCCACTCCTCGCGCGGGAGTCTGGAGCCGGCGTCGCCGGAGCTTTTGAGCGAGCCGGTCATCGTCGCGCGGCTCGCGCGCGAGACGTTGGGCGGGAGGAGTAAGGTGGATTGGGAGTGGCTGGTCGAGGACTACGACCGCGTGCGTGATCTGATCGAGCGCGTCATCCCGGGGTTTGAGAACTACAACGCGCGCGTGCGCGAGCCCGGCGGCTTCTACCTGCCGAATCTCGCGCGTGAAGGCGTGTTCCAGACTTCGACCGGCCGCGCCAACTTCACCGTCCACGAGCTGCCGCGTCATGCGTTAGAGCCGGGACAGCTTCTGATGATGACCGTGCGCAGTCACGACCAGTTCAACACGACCATCTACGGGCTCGACGACCGCTACCGCGGCGTCCGAAACGAGCGGCGCGTCATCTTCCTCAACCCCGAAGACGTGAAGGAGCTGGGTCTTTCGGCCGGGCAGGTCGTAGACCTCTACAGCCACTTCGAGGGCGAGGAGCGCACGGCCCGCCGCTTCCTCGTCGTGCCCTACAACGTCCCGCGCCGCTCGGCCGCCACATACTTCCCCGAGGCCAACGTCCTCGTCCCCGTCCGCAGCGTCGCAGACAAGAGCAACACCCCCGCCTCCAAGTCGGTCGTCATCACCGTCCGCCCCTCACAGGCGCCGCTGAAGTTCGACTACGACAACGCTTGAGAAGGGTTTTGGGCGCAGGGTGTCAGGTGTTGGGTAAAAACACTCTGCCTTCACCACACCTAACACCCAACACCCTTTCAACGGACTTCGTAGACCGTCTCGTAATCTATGCCGAGGCCGAGGGCCGCGCCGAGGGCCGCGCCCGCGCCGGCGCCGATGGCGAGTCCGGCCGGGATGGCCCTCATGGTCAGGTGGTCTGTGCGCGAGAGCAGAAATGTGCCCATGCCGGCGCCCGCGCCGCCGCCGAGGACGGCGCCGCCAACCGCGCCCCACATGCGGCTACCGCGGCCGGTCTCGACGCGCTTGACGCTGTCGCGCCTGAGCGTGACCCTGCGGCCGTCTTCGGTGAAGTTGATGTCCGTGTCAGTGGCCGACTCGAAGCGCCCCTTGAGGCGGTCGCCGTCCTTGGTGCTGACTCTGACCTTCCGGCCGGGCGAGAGGGCCTGGACGGCCGACCAGTCGGCGGCCGGCGCCGGCGTCTTGGCCGAGACGCGTGCAACGGGTGCGAGCGTGAAGAGGAGCGCGAGGGCGAGTGCGTAGATTCTGTTTGTCATGATAGCCTTTCCTGTCTTGCTTAAATCTTTTGCCGGCTCGGAGCGTAGCGCGTCCGGCTTGTGCGTTAGTGCAACGGGCGTTCCGCTGCGGAAATGCGGGAAAGCGTGGCTCTCGAATGGCGGGGCGCGACGCGGGGCGCAGGAAAGTTCCGACAACTGCCGGATTGCTCGGGTAGATTAAGGAGAGCGGAGGGAGACGAAGGTGGCTCTGATAGGTGCGAACGAGTTGAAGCGGCGGATGATGATCAAGGTGGAGGGCGAGCCGTACGCCGTCGTGGACGTGACGTTCGCGTCGCCCTCGGCGCGCGGCGCCTCGACGATGGTGCGGACGCGCCTGCGCCACCTTTTGACGGGCGCGGTCTTGGAGAAGAGTTTTAAGACGGGCGAGAAGTTCGAGGAGCCGGACGTGGCCTACGCCGGCGCGTCCTACATGTACGCGGACGCGGACGGCTACCACTTCATGGACGAGGAGACGTACGAGCAGTTTCAGCTCCCGGCCGAGCAGGTCGGCGAAGACCAGGGCTACCTGACCGACGGCCTGGTCGTGCAGGTCTTGAAGTACAACGGCGAGGCGGTCGCGCTCGAACTCCCGCAGTTCGTCGAACTCACCGTCGCCGAGACCGAGCCCGGCATCAAGGGCAACACGGCCGCCGGCCGCGACCTCAAGCCCGCCAAGCTCCAGACCGGCCTCCAGGTACGCGTCCCCCTCTTCATCGAGGAGGGCGAGCGCGTCCGCGTCAACACGCAGACCGGCGAGGTCACAGGCCGCGCTTGATGATGCGCCGCGTCAGCGGCGCTTGAATTTAGCCCGGCCTTTCAAGGCCGGGGAGGGTCGGGGCAAGGAGATAGTACGTCGCGTCAGCGACGTATGAATCAGGCGGCGGCATTCAAGCGTCGCTGACGCGACGCAGCGACATTTGCTCAACCTCAACCCGGCCTTGAAAGGCCGGGCTAAATTCATCCCGCCGCTGACGCGGCGGAGACATCCGTTACCGCAACGGCTTCATCAATGTGTGGTTCTGGTGTAACCTAGCGGGCACCGGCGTACAGTTCAAGCAGAGCAATTTTAAAAGTAAGGAGCGAGGAGATGATGTTCAGAATTCTTTCGGCGCTGGCGTTCGCCTGCGCGCTCGCGGTCGCGGCGGCGGCGCAGGATAAGCCGAAGCAGGACGGGCCGAAGGTCTCGGGCGGCGAGCGCGAGGCGGCGCAGAAGATCGAGAAGGCCAAGGGGACTGAGGCCAGGCTCCAGCTGGCCGCCGCCTTCGTCAAGAAGTACCCGCAGAGCCCCCTGCGCGGCCAGATCGCCGAAGCTATCGCCCGCGAGATCGCGGAGACGACCGACAACCAAGCCAAGGGCTCGCTCGCGCAGACCTTCCTCGACATCTTCAACCTGCCCGGCGAGGCGTCACTCGTTACGGGCTCGCTCCTCAACTCCTACATCAACACGGGGCAGACGCAGGACGCGCTGAAGCTCGGCACCGACTGGCTCGCCAAGCACCCGGACGACATCTCGGTGATGCGGAACCTGACGATCCTCGCCTCGGCAGAGGCCATCAAGGGGAACAACGCCTTCATCGCGCAGGGGCGCGACTACGGCGCCAGGGCCATCGCACTGCTCGAAGCCGACAAGGTGCCCGCGGGGTACGACGCGGCGAAGTGGCCCGACTTCAAAAGGGAGTCGCTCGTCTCGCTCTACCGCGAGACCGGCATCCTCGCCTTCAAGGCCGGGGACAACGCGGCGGCCATCCCGCTGCTGGAGAAGGCCGTCGAGCTGAACTCGCCCGACGCGGCCATCTACTTCCTCCTGAGCGACCTCAACAACGAGGTCTACGAGCTGCGCGCCAAGGAGAGCATGGTCGCCGCGCCCTCCGACAAGCCGGCCGCGACGCAGAGGGCCGAGGCCGCGCTCGACCGCGTCATCGAGTCCTATGCGCGCGCCATCGCCCTGACCGAAGGCAAGCCCGAGTTCGCCCAGGCCAACGCCGCCTTCCGCGAGCGGCTCACGCCCTACTACAAGTACCGCCATAAGAACTCCACCGACGGCTTGCAGCAGCTCATCGAGAAGTACAAGAAGCCCGCGCAGTAAGGGAGGGCAAGGGGTCAAGGGGAAGGGGGAAGGGATTGCGTGCGGCATCCCTTCCCCCTTCCCTTTTACCCTTCCCCTTTCCAAGGCTCCGCGCTATACTCCGCCTCGCTTCACCATCCGCCCCGAAGTCGTACGCGAACGAACCTCGCCGCGCGGCGCCTCGGCCCGAGGCCGCCGCCATTCTTGAACGGTATGCCAAGGAGGTAAGTCCCACCATGCTGCGCAGACTGCCCAGGGGGAAGGCCGTTGCCTTCTCAGTCGCCCTCTTCATCCTCGCCACGCTCGTGCCCGCCGCCGCCCTCGGCGCCGACTTCAAGCGCGAGGTCGTCTACCAGATCATCACCGACCGCTTCTTCGACGGCTCGACCGCCAACAACAACCCGCCGCAGTCCTCCGGGCTCTACGACTCGACGAAGACGAACTGGCGCGCCTACTGGGGCGGCGACCTCGCCGGCATCCAGCAGAAGATGTCCTACCTCTCCGGCTTAGGCGTCACCGCCATCTGGATCTCGCCGCCCGTCGATAACCTCAACACCAACATCCCCGACGGCAATGGCAACCCGACGGCCTCCTATCACGGCTACCAGGGGCGCGACTTCAAGAAGATCGAGGAGCACTTCGGCAGCTCGACCAACACCTGGACGGACTTCGACAACCTCGTGACGGCCGCCCACGCCAACGGCCTCAAGGTCATCATCGACTTCGCGCCCAACCACACGACGCAGGACAACGCGGGCGAGTTCGGCGCCTTCTACGACAACGGCACACTGGTCGGCAACTACACCAACGACACCAACGGCTACTTCCACCACAACGCCAACATCTCGGGCGGCGGCTGGGACGACCGCTACCAAGTCGAGTACTTCACGCTCTTCGACCTCGCGGATTTAAATCAGGAGCACGCCACCGTCGATGCTTATCTGAAGGCATCGGCGCTGGCTTTCCAGCAGCACGGCGTGGACGGCTTCCGCATCGACGCCGTCAAGCACGTCACGTGGGGCTGGGAGTACAGCTTCGCCAACTCCATCTACACCAACGGCGACAGCTTCCTCTTCGGCGAGTGGTATCAGGGGAACACTAACGATCCGCTCTACCACGACTCTTACAAGTTCGCTAACAAGAGCGGCATCTCGCTGTTGGACTTCCCGCTCAACACGGCCATCCGCAACGTCTTCGCCTCGAACGCGAACTTCTCCGACCTCGACACCGTCCTCACGCAGGAGGGCTCGAACTTCACCTGGAAGGAAGACCTCGTCACCTTCATCGACAACCACGACATGGCGCGCTTCCTCTCCGTGAACAACAACAACACCCGGCTGCACGAAGCGATAGCCTTCATCCTCACGGCGCGCGGCATTCCCTGCATCTACTACGGCACCGAGCAATACCTGCACAACGACACTTCGGGCGGCACCGACCCCTACAACCGCCCAATGATGAATGCCTTCAGCACCTCGACCACCGCCTACACCCTGACGAGCCGCCTCTCGACGCTGCGGCGCAACAACACGGCCGTCCCCTACGGCTCGCATCAGCAGCGCTGGATGAACAACGACGTCTACGTCTACGAGCGGAAGTTCTACGGCAACGTCGTCCTCGTCGCCATCAACAAGGGCGCCGCGGCGGCGAACGTCACGGGGCTCAACACGTCTCTGCCCGTCGGCACCTACAACGACTACCTGACGGGGCTGCTCTCGGGCGTCAACATCAACGTCACGGCGGGCACGGGCGGCAACAACCCGGTCGCAGCCTTCTCTCTGCCCGCGGGCAGCGTCGCCGTCTGGCAGGTGACCGAGACGGGCGGCTTCCCGCAAATCGGCTCCGTCGGCCCGACCTCGGCACAGCCGGGGGTGAAAGTCACCATCGGCGGCAAGAACTTCGGGACGACGCAGGGGACTGTGAAGTTCGGGACGACCACGGCGACGGTCAACTCGTGGTCGGCGACGCAGATCGTCGCCACGGTGCCCGCGGTGGCGAACGGCAGCTACCAGGTGACGGTCACCAACTCGTCCAGCCAGGTCTCGAACGGCATCCAGTTCACGGTCCTGACGGCGAAGCTCATCCCCGTCACCTTCACCGTCTTCAACGCCAGCCCGACCGTGACGGGCGACTACATCTTCCTGACGGGGAACACGGTGGAGCTGGGCAGTTGGGGGACGACGTGGGACGCCGCGGCCGGGCCGATGCTCGCGCCCAACTACCCGAACTGGTTCCTGACCGCCAGCGTCCCGGCCGGCCAGACCATCCAGTTCAAGTTCATCAAGATCGCCGCGAACGGCACCGTCACCTGGGAGGCCGGCTCTAACCACACCTACACCGTGCCGACGAGCGGCACCGGCTTCGTCAACGTCAACTGGCAGTACTGAGTGAGACCGGAAGACAATTCACATGGATGGACAGGGTGGACAGGACAAGGCAATTTCAAATGCTTAAAGATTGATCCTGTTCACCCCGTCCATCCGTGTGAATACCTGCTGACATTAAGCTCGACATGGCGGTATTGACGCTCATCCTCGCGTTCGTCCTGCACCTCGCCCCCGCGCAGGCGAGGGGTGTGGATAAGAAGGCCGAGGCGCTCAAGGATTACGCGGGGCGGTACGAGCTGGAGGTGGGTCTGATTCCCGTCTCGACGCTCGACGTGACGGCGGCGGGCGGCGAGCTGTGGCTCAAACCTTCAAACGTGAAGCGGCGGCGGCTCGCGCGCAAGGGGCGCGACTCTTACACCGACGAGGTGGCGGGCACGCCCGTCACCTTCGGCCGCGACGACGAGGGGCACGTCACGAGCCTCACCTTCGTCTACGAGGGCGAGCCCTACACGGCGCGCCGCGTGGAACTGCCCCCGCCTTCGCTGAAGGGGAAAACGACCTTCAGGCTCAAGGGGCACCCCGACGCCGCTCTGGTCTTCCTCACCGGCACCTTCAACGCCTGGAACCAGTCGCAGCTCCGCTTCGCGCGCGAGGGCGACGAATGGGTCTGCCGCCTCGACCTCGACCCCGGCGTCTACCAGTACAAATTCATCGTGGACGGCGACTGGCTCCTCGACCCCTTTAACCCCGACACGGCCGAGGACGAGGCCGGGAACGTCAATAACGTGATCGAAGTGAAGCCGAAGTAGAATGGGTCAGTACCGCCTGCGGTAGCGGGCGGGTCAGGCTTACTGATTAAAGCCTTTCTGAGTTAGACCCACCCGCCCGCTACCGCAGGCGGTACTGACCGCTTACTCTCGTCTAACTATCGCTTACCTGCTTTTGCCTTTCCCCCACGCCTGTCGTACCTTGTACATCTCAACCCTTAAACATCTCGGAAAGAGGATTTCGCACTTTTAAATGAGCACACAGCCCAACAAAATCATCTACTCGATGGTCGGCGTCAGCCGCCATTACGACAAGCGCGCGGTCTTAAAGGACATCTACCTGTCCTACTTCTACGGCGCGAAGATCGGCGTCATCGGCCTCAACGGCTCGGGCAAGTCAACGCTCTTGCGCGTCATCGCGGGCGTGGACAAAGGCTACACGGGCGAGACCGTGCTCTCGCCCGGTTACACCATCGGCTACCTCGAACAGGAGCCGCAGCTCGACGAGTCGAAGACCGTCCGCGAGACGATTGAAGAGGCCGTCTCGGAGACGGTGGGCCTGCTCAAAGAGTTCGACGAGATCAACGCGAAGTTCGGCGAAGAGATGTCGGACGACGAGATGAACAGGCTGCTCGAACGGCAGGGCGAGGTGCAGGAGAAGCTCGACGCGCAGGACGCGTGGGACCTGGACTCGCGTCTTGAGATGGCGATGGACGCGCTGCGCTGCCCGCCGGGCGAGACGAAGGTCGCGGTTCTCTCGGGCGGCGAGAAGCGCCGCGTCGCGCTCTGCCGCCTGCTGCTGATGAAGCCCGACATCCTGCTCCTGGACGAGCCGACCAACCACCTCGACGCCGAGTCGGTCGGGTGGCTCGAACGCCACTTGCAGCAGTACGCCGGCACGGTCATCGCCGTCACGCACGACCGCTACTTCCTCGACAACGTGGCGGGCTGGATCCTCGAACTCGACCGCGGCGAAGGCATCCCCTGGAAGGGCAACTACACCTCGTGGCTCGAACAGAAGCAGGAGCGCTTGCGGCGCGAGGAGAAGCAGGAGTCCGACCGGCAGAAGACCCTGGAGCGCGAGCTGGAATGGATCCGCATGGCGCCCAAGGCGCGCCACGCCAAGTCGAAAGCGCGCATCAACTCTTACGAAGCCCTGCTCAACCAGCAGAACGAGCAGCGCGCACGCGAGCTTGAGATCTACATCCCGCCGGGGCCGCGCCTCGGCGCCGTCGTCATCGAGGCCGAGGGAGTCTCGAAGGCTTACGGCGACCGCCTGCTCGTCGAGGGGATGACCTTCAAGCTCCCGCCGGGCGGCATCGTCGGCGTCATCGGCCCGAACGGCGCGGGCAAGACCACCCTCTTCCGCATGGTCACGGGCGCGGAAGAGCCCGACGCGGGAAACATCCGCGTCGGCGAGACCGTGCAGCTCGGCTACGTCGATCAGTCGCGCACGCTCGACCCGGAGAAGAGCATCTGGGAGGAGATTTCGGGCGGCTCCGACACGATCAAACTGGGGCCGCGCGAGGTCAATTCGCGCGCCTACGTCGGCCGCTTCAACTTCTCCGGCTCCGACCAGCAGAAGAAGGTCGGCGCGCTCTCGGGCGGCGAGCGCAACCGCGTCCACCTCGCCAAGATGTTGAAGGAGGGCTCGAACGTCCTCCTCCTCGACGAGCCGACCAACGACCTCGACGTGAACACCATGCGCGCGCTCGAAGAGGCTCTGGAGAACTTCGCCGGCTGCGCCGTCGTCGTCAGCCACGACCGCTGGTTCCTCGACCGCATCGCCACGCACATCCTCGCCTTCGAGGGAGACAGTAAAGTCTTCTGGTTCGAAGGCAACTTCTCCGACTACGAAGAGGACAAGCGCGCGCGGCTCGGCGAAGACGCCACACAGCCCCACCGCATCAAGTACCGCCAACTGACGCGCGGGTGACGACACTAGGGAGGGAGCAAATCATGAAGGCGACCTGGAAGGGCGCGGTGCTGGCCGAGAGTGACGACACGGTGGTCGTGGAGGGGAATCATTACTTCCCGGCCGAGTCGATCAAACGCGAGCACTTCAAAGAGAGCGCGACGCACACGACCTGCCCTTGGAAGGGCCTGGCCAGTTATTACGACGTGGTGGTGGGCGGCGAGGTGAACGCGGACGCGGCGTGGTACTACCCGGAGCCGAAGGAGGCCGCGCAGGAGATTAAAGACCGCGTCGCCTTCTGGCGCGGCGTGAGGGTCGAATGAGGGCGGAGAGGCTGAGCCTGTTGACGAGGGTCGCGCTGGCCCTCTGCGTGCTCTGCGCCGCGTGGGGCGCGGCGGCGCAGACGCGGCCGCGGACGCGGGCGGCGCGGCCGAAGGCCAACCCGGCGCAGCCGAAGGGCGACCCGGCGCAGTGGCGCGCGGCGCTCGGGCAGGTGTCGGCCGAGAGCATGAAGGGGCACCTCTCGTTCATCGCCTCGGACGCGCTCGAAGGGCGGAAGACGCCTTCGCGCGGACTGGAGATCGCGTCCGAGTACATCGCCGCGCAGTTCCGGCGCGCGGGGCTTGAGCCGGCGGGTGACGACGGCTACTTTCAGACCGCGGACTGGCGGCTGTCGGCGCGCGACGCCGCGGCCTTCCGCCTCAGCCTCTCGGGCGGCACGGCGCCCGCGCCCAACGTCACCCCCGAGCAGTTGGGCGTCGGCTTCAGCATCGCGGGCTTCAACTTGTGGGAGCCGGCGGGCGAGCTCTCTTTGAGCGGCGCGTCGCTGGTCAAGGTTGACTACGCGAGCGCACCGGACGCGCTCAAGCGCGAGCAGGTCGAGGGGCGCGTGGTCGTGACGGAACTCCCCGCCTTCCCGCGCGGAGACATGGGGCGCGCCCGCCAACTGCTGCAAGAGGAGAACGAGTTCCTCTCGCGCATGCGCGGGCTCGGCTCGCCGCTCGTCCTCGCCTTCGAACGCCGGAGCGAGCGCGTGCGCGGCGGGCGCAGCCCCCGCGTCTTCGACCCGGAGCAGGGCGGCCCCGGGCGCAACACTCCCTCCCTGGGGCTCGGCGGCACGCAGACCGCCCCGGTCGTCTTCGTCTACGGCGCGGCGGCCGCGCGCTTCTACGACACTCTGCCCGCGGGCGCCACACAGGCCGCGGCCGACGTGCGCATCCCCGCCCCGGCCGAGGCGCCCGTCAAGGTGCGTAACGTGGCGGGCATCCTGCGCGGCTCTGACCCGACGTTGAAAGAGACGTACGTCATCGTCTCGGCGCACTACGACCACATCGGCGTCCGCGACAACTGCGACGCCTCTAAGGAAGACTGCATCAACAACGGCGCGAACGACGACGGCTCGGGCACGGTGGGCGTCATCGAGCTGGCCGCGGCGCTCTCGAAGCTGAACCCACGGCCGCGCCGCTCCATCCTCTTCCTGACCTTCTTCGGCGAGGAGCTGGGCGGCCTCGGCTCGCGCTACTACGCGCGCCACCCGCTCGTGCCTCTGGCGCAGACCATCGCGCAGTTGAACATGGAGCAGATCGGGCGCACGGACGACAGCGAGGGGCCGCAGGTGGGGACGCTCGCCGTGACGGGCTTCGACTACTCGGACGTGGGGGCCGTCGTCCAGCGCGCGGGCGAGGCGGAGGGCGTGCGCGTCTACAAGCACCCGACGAAGTCGGACGCATACTTCTCGCGCAGCGACAACCAGTCGCTCGCCGACGCGGGCGTGCCGGCGCACACGGCCGGAGTCGCCTTCGATTTCCCCGACTACCACGCGGTCGGCGACGAGTGGCAGAAGGTGGACTTCGCCAACATGGAACGCATCGTCCGCACCGCCGGCCGCGCCCTCCTCTCGCTCGCCGACTCGGCGCAGGAGCCCCGCTGGAACGAGCAGAACCCGAAGGCCGCGCGGTACATCGAAGCATGGAAGAAGTTGCACGGGAAGTGAAGCGGCTCTGACTTCGTCCTTGCTTTCGTCCCGCTTGGCACAAGATGCAAGCGGCTCGTCACAAATCCCCCGCGGCGTTGAAACCGTCGGCTAAACTCCCCCGTTAAATCACGCACGGCCGGTCGCGCCTCGTTTTGAAACCAGCACGCGGCCCGGCCGTATTAACCGGCTCAAACCGTCACCGGATATAATCCCGTCTACGGCTGAGAGTCCCCCGATTCCACAAACCCGAACTTTAGATAAGGAGCCTACTCATGCGTTTTATTAACTTCCGCGTCGCATCCGCGGCCCTCGCCGCCTGCGCGCTCTGCCTCGTCGCGCTGGCGCAGACCGGCGGCGGCGGGCGCGGCTTCGACAAGGCGCGCATGGACGAGACCGTCGCGGCCTGCACGGACTTCTTCCAGTACGCCAACGGCAACTGGCTGAAGACGACCGAGATTCCCGCGGCCTACCCCGCCTGGGGCAGCTTCAACATCCTCGCCGAGAACAACCGCAAGACGCTGCACGAGATTCTCGAAGAGTCGGCCAGGAACACGAAGGCCCGGGCCGGCTCGAACGAGCAGAAGGTCGGCGACTTCTACGCCACCTGCATGGACGAGTCGAAGCGCGAGGCCGAGGGCGCGAAGCCTCTGGCCCCCTACCTCGCCGGCATCGACAAGATCAAAGACCTCAAGGGCGTCGAGGCCGAGATCACCGCCTTCCACAAGGCGGGGCTGCCCGCGCTCTTCGGCTTCGGCTCCGGCCCCGACTTCAAGAACAGCTCGATGCAGATCGCCACGGCCGGCCAGGGCGGCCTCTCCTTGCCGAACCGCGACTACTACACGAAGACCGACGAGAAGTCGGTCAAGCTGCGCGCCGACTTCGTCCAGCACGTGTCGAACATGTTCCAGCTGCTCGGCGAAGACGCGGACGCGGCGGCGAAGAACGCGCAGACCGTGATGGCCATCGAGACGCGCCTCGCCGGGAGTTCGCGCGGCCCCATCGAGCTGCGCGACCCGAAGACGCAGTACCACCCGATGACGCCGGCCGAGCTGGCCAAGCTCACGCCGAACTTCTCGTGGGCGGACTACTTCGCCGGCCTCGGCCTGTCGAAGGATTTGACGGTCAACATCGCGCACCCCGAGTTCTTCCAGGCCGCCGACAAGGCGCTCGTCGAGGTGCCGGTCGCCGACTGGAAGACCTACCTCCGCTGGAACCTCGTCAACTCCGCCGCGGGCGCGCTCTCGTCGAAGTTCGAGACCGAGAACTTCAACTTCTTCGGCAAGACCCTTTCGGGGCGCAAGGAGCAGTACCCGCTCTGGCGCCGCTGCGTCTCGTCGGCCGACAGCAATCTCGGCGAGGCCCTGGGTCAGGTCTACGTCACGCGCGCCTTCACGCCCGAGTCGAAGGCGCGGATGCAGAAGATGATCTCGAACCTCATCGCGGCCTTCAACGAGCGCCTGCGGAAGGCCGACTGGATGAGCGACGAGACGCGCAAGGCCGCGGCCGCCAAGCTCGCCGCCTTCGGCCAGAAGATCGGCTACCCCGAGAAGTGGATCGACTACTCGCGCCTGAGCGTGGCGCGCGACTCCTACGCGGCGAACATCCTCCGCGCCAGCGAGTTCGCGCAGGCGCGCGACTTCGCCAAGATCAACAAGCCGATTGATAAGACCGAGTGGGGCATGACGCCGCCGACCGTCAACGCCTACAACAACTCGTTCCGCAACGAGATTGTCTTCCCGGCCGGCATCCTCCAGCCGCCCTTCTTCAACCCCGAGGCCGACGACGCCGTCAACTACGGCGCCATCGGCGCGGTCATCGGCCACGAGATCACGCACGGCTTCGACGACCAGGGCGCGAAGTTCGACCTCAACGGCAACGTCAAGGACTGGTGGACGCCCGCCGACCTGAAGAACTTCGAGTCGCGCTCGGAGTGCGTCATCAACCAGTTCTCCTCCTTCGAGGTCGAGCCGGGGTTGAACATCCAGGGCAAGCTCGTCGCGGGCGAATCAATCGCCGACCTCGGCGGTCTGATGATGGCCTACGACGCTTTCCAGAAGTCGATGGAGGGCAAGCCGCGCCCGGCGAACATCGACGGCTTCACGCCCGAGCAGCGCTTCTTCCTCGGGTGGGCGCAGGTCTGGGCGTCGAAGTACACGCCCGAGTTCGCGCGCTTCGTCACGCAGGCCGACCCGCACCCGCTCGACCGCTTCCGCGTCAACGGCCCGCTCTCGAACATGCCGCAGTTCGCCGCCGCCTACCAGTGCAAGGCCGGCGACCCGATGGTGCGTCCCGAGAAGGATCGCTGCCAGGTCTGGTAGGTTCCTGCGGGTAAGGCACAAGTAAGAGTAACAAAAAGAGCCGGGCTCTCATCATTAACTGATGAGAGCCCGGCTCTTTTTGTCTTCACTGTTGTCTCTGCTTTTCAGAAGCGAGCCCGCCGGCGGGGGCACACCTCGTCCGCCCGCGCGGTCACTCACAAACCACACGGCGCGCGGCATCCGTCGAAAGCCCCGCGCGTCGCCCTTGCCCCAAGGAGAATTTACGATGCCCAGAATTAAACGCCGACGCTTCGCACCTCGCAGACTCCGCCGCAACCTTCTCGGCACCGTCGCCGGCTGCCTCGCGTGCCTCGCGCTCGCCTCCGCCTGGGCGGACGCCCCCGCCGCGCACGCCGGGAAGCGCCGCGCACAGGCGCGCGCCACCCCGCCGCAGGTGAAGGCGGAGTCGGCCGGGGCCGACGCGCGCACCACTTCACTGTACGGACAGCTACCGCTCCGCTTCGAGCCGAACCGAGGGCAGGCCGACCCCTCCGCGCAGTTCGTCGTGCGCGGCGCCGGCTACGAGGTCTCGCTCACGAATGCGGAGGCCGTCCTCCGGCCGGGGGGCGCGGCCGAGCCGCTGCGGATGAAGTTCGTCGGGACGGAAGTCGTCTCCCCGGCGCTTCGAGGGGAGGGGCTCGAACCGCTCGGCGGCGTGAGCAACTACCTCCTCGGCGGCGATTCCTCGCGCTGGCTCAAGGGCGTGCCCCACTTCGCGCGCGTGCGCTACCGGGAAATCTACGAAGGCATTGACGTGGAGTACTACGGCCACCAACATCGTCTCGAATACGACTTCCATGTCGCGGCGGGCGCAGATCCCGCACGCATCGCGCTCGGCTTCGAGGGCACGCGCGGCCTGCGCCTGGGCGCCGGCGGCGACCTGCTCATCTCCACCCGCGGCGGCGACGACGTGCGGCTGCTCAGGCCCTCCGCTTATCAGTTGAGTGAGGACGGTGCGCGCGTCGAGGTGACCGCGCGCTACCGCGTCGAGGGCGTCCGCGTCCGTCTCGGCCTCGGCGCATACGACCGGACGCGCGCGCTCGTCATCGACCCGTGCGTCGAGTACGCGACCTTCCTCGGGGGCTCGGCGGACGACCGCGTGCTCGGCGTCGCCGTGAACGCGCAGGGCGAGGCTTACGTCGCCGGGCTCACGACCTCTTCCAACCTGCCCGGGGCGTCCAACTCGCTCAACGGCACGTCCGACGCCTTCGTCGCTAAACTTTCGGCCGACGGGGCGACGCTGCTCTGGGCCACATACTACGGCGGCTCGGGCAACGAAGACGCGCGCGGCCTCGCCGTGGACGCCGGGGGGAACGCCTACATCACAGGCATCACGGACTCTCTGAATCTCCCGGCCGTCAACGCCTTCCAGCCGTCGAAGGGCTCGACCAACAACTTCATCGACGCCTACGTCGCCAAGCTCTCGGCCAACGGCGCGGCGCTCTCCTATTCGACCTACCTCGGCGGCTGGCGCCCAGACATCGGGCAGGCCATCGCCGTGGACGGCGCGGGCGCGGCCTACGTCACCGGCAACACGGGCTCTTACGACACGGGCAACGCTGCCTTGCGCACCTTCCCCGTCACCGCGGGCGCGTACCAGACCGACTTCCCCTTCCTCAACGAAGGCGGCGGAAACTCCGCGGCCTTCGTCACCAAGCTCTCGCCCGCGGGCGGACTCGCCTACTCGACCTTCCTCGGCGGCCTGGGCCGCTTGGTGGGGAGCGCCAACGGCGACGCCGAACCCGACGACACGGGCTTCGGCATCGCCGTAAGCGCCGCGGGCGAGGCGTACGTCTCGGGCCGCACCGAGTCGGAACTCTTCCCGGCGACGGCGGGCGCCGCACAAGGGTCGTATGGCGGCGGCCTCGCCGACGCTTTCGTCACGCGGCTCAACGCATCCGGCTCGTCTCTGCTCTACTCGACCTTCCTCGGCGGCGCGAGCGAGGAGGACAGAAGCGCGGGCGCGGTCGCGCTCGACCCGGCGGGCAACGTCTACGTGACGGGCACGACCAGCTCAACCAACTTCCCCACGCTCAACCCGGTCACGGCCGCCTACGGCGGAAGCCCTGAGTCCGACGCCTACCTCTCGAAGCTCTCGCCCGCGGGCGGCTTCGTCTACTCGACCTATCTCGGCACAAACGGCTTCCGGCGCGGCTTCGGCGTCGCCGCCGACGGCGCGGGCAACGCGTACGTCGTCGGCACCAACGCGCTGCGCAAGCTGGACGCTGTTGGTGCACTCGTCATCCCTTCGCACACGCTCGGCGGGGAGGGGCGCGGCGTCGCGCTCGACGCCGACGGCGCCGTCTACGTCGGCGGACTCACGACGGCGACCGTGGCGACGAAGTGCACTTCGGCCACGCAGTTCTGCCCGACCGCCGGCGCCTTCCAGCAGGACCCGGGCGGGAGCACCAATGACGGCTTCGTCCTCAAGTTCGAGGGCGAGGAGGACGAGGTGGAGATAGCGGGGCTCGTCTTCCCGCGCTCGGCGCTCGTTGACGACGCCGTGCCGACGAAGGTCGGCACGGACGCCACGGCGCAGTTCTGCTCGCGCATCGACTATGCGGGGACGACCATCGCACAGCGCGTCAAGTCGGCGCTCACCGACGGCTGCCCCGCCACCTCCACGCAGGGCGACGCGGAGTTCGAGGCAGACTTCGTAGACAACCGCGTCGTCAACCTGCCCGGCGAAGACCTTGCCGTCTTCGAGATCGGCAGCGGCAACGGCAACGAACCCTTCACCCTCTCCGTCTTCTACAACGGCCAGTTCACCGCGCCCAACACCTACACGCCTCTGCCGACCACTTACTTCGACTGCGCGAACCTCCGCATCAACGTCGCGCGCGTCGACCTCGACGACTTCGGCCTCCCCGAAGGCGCTCAGGTCTCGCGCCTCCGGTTCGACAACCTCTTCGTGCCTAACGTCACGGCGTCGGGCGCCGAGATCGCCGACGTGGCCGCCATCCACTCGGCGCCGCCCAACTCTCCCCCCGTGGCCGACGCCGGCCCCGACCAGCTGATAGAGGCAACGGGCGCGACGACCAACGTCATCCTCGACGGCTCCGCCTCTTCAGACCCGGACGGCGACGCGCTCTCGTTCGAGTGGCGCGACTCCGCGGACAACGTCGTCGGCAACGCCGATCTCGTCAACCTTCAACTCCCGCTCGGCACGCACACGTTCACGCTCAAGGTGGACGACGGCAAGGGCCGAACGGCGGGCGACGCCGTGACCATCGAGGTGCGGGATACGACCGCGCCTTCGGCCAACTGCGGTACGGCCGACGGCCGGTGGCACACCTCGGACGTGCAGATTGCCTGCACGGCGAGCGACGCGGCCTCGGGTCTCGCCGACGCTTCGGACGCGTCGTTCACGCTCTCGACGAACGTGCCGGCGGGCGCCGGGGATGCGAACGCTTCGACCAACAGCCGGCAGGTCTGCGACAACGCGGGCAACTGCTCGACCGCCGGGCCCGTCGCGGGGAACAAGGTTGACAGGAAGGCCCCCGACATCAACTTCGTCTCGCCGTCACAGGGCGCGGGCTACACGTTGGGTCAGGCGGCCGCGGCCAACTACACCTGCGCGGATGGTGGTTCGGGCATCGCGTTGTGCGCGGGCACGGCGGCGAACGGCGGCGCGATAGACACTTCGTCGGTCGGCGTGAAGAGTTTCACCGTCGTGGCCTCGGACGCCGCGGGGAACACGGCGACGAAGACGTTCACGTACAACGTCGGCTACGGGGTGTGCGTGCTTTACGACCAGACGAAGGCGCACAAGTCCGGGAGTACGATCCTCATCAAGCTGCAACTGTACGATGCCGCGGGCGGGAACCTCTCGGCGGCAGGGCTGACGGTCACGGCGCTCGGCACCGTGCGCCTCTCGGACTTCGCGCCGGGCGAGGTCGAGGACGCGGGGCAGGCTAACCCGGACGATAACTTCCGCTTCGCGGGTGACGGCTACATCTACAACCTGAAGACGACGGGGTTGACGACGGGCACCTACGTCCTCGTCTTCAAAGCCGGCGCAGAGCCTCTGACGCACGGCGTGCAGTTCCAGATTAAATGAGCACAGGTCGGAACCGCCTGCGGTAGCGGGCGGTTCCGACTTCGTTCACGAACGCGGAGAGACAGTCCCGCCGTGGAGGGGAGCCTCGCGGCGCGGGTCGTGTTTTTGTGTGTAGCGGTTGTTAGGTCGGCTTAGTGACCGGCGACGGCGCCGGCGGCGACGCCGGCGCGCGCGGGGCGCCGCTCGTGGCGTGCGCAGGCGCGCGCCAGTGCCTCCGTGACGCGGGGCTCGACGTTGCACTCGGGCTGGCGGCAGACGGCGGCAAGCTCGGAGACGACGAGGTAGCGTGCGCGCTCAAGCATGCGCTGCTCGCGGAAGGAGAGCGGCTTCGAGTGGCTCAGGTAGGTCAGGTTCTTCAGCACGTCGGCGACCTCGAACACGTCGCCGGTGCGCATCTTGTCGGAGAACTCCTTGAAGCGATCCTTCCAGTCGTTGGCCGCGCCGCGGAAGTCGTCCGAAAGGTGTTTGATGAGCATCTCGCACTCGCCAGAAGTGATGGGTGAGCGCAGGCCGACTTCGCCGGCGTTGGCGACGGGGACGAGAACGACCGAGTTGGTCTGGGCAAGGCGGAGCGTGTAGAAAGGCAGGGAAGACGCTCCGATCTGTTTCTGTTCTATGCGTTCGATGGTGCCGATGCCATGATTGGGGTAGACAACTTTTTGGCCGACTTTGAAACCCACCACACACCTCCTGTGTTACAAAAAACATAGCCGCGTCGCAAGGTCGGGTTGGGGCTCCCTTGAGGGGATTGAGCGGCGCGGCGCCGGCGGTTCATTAAATCTAACGAAAGTGTAACAAGCCGCCCCGGCGCGGGTCAAGGATTTGAATTCGCCCCGAAAGTCGCGCCGGAATTCTTGTCGAAATTGCAACAGCCGGCGAGCCTTCACAGGCAAAAAGCGTGCGCCGCCCGTTCACCGGAGAGCGCGATGCGCGCCCCTCACGTCCGACCGTAAGAGCAATTAACAGGGATCGACAGGCTGGATAGGATTAAGCAATTTCAGACTTCAACTTTGAAATCTCAAATCCTGATCCTATCCAGCCTGTCCATCCCTGTTAATTCATTCCCTCGCGACCCGGCCCGTTCAGAAGCGGAGGATGGTGTCGAACTGCAAGCGCGTCAGCGTGCGGTTGAGCGAGCCGGGCGGCGTCTGGCCGAAGGCACCGAGCAGACCGGTCGGCCGCTGCGTGAAGAAGCCGGTGAACGTCAGCGCGACACGCGGGTCGAGGGCGTAGCCCGCCAGGACGCGGTGCACGCGCATGTCCGTCGAGAGGCCGAGGTCGCTCCCGTTGAAGGGCGAGAGGATGGCGTCCTTCTCGGCGCGGATGAAGGCGTAGTTGAAGAAGGCGTCGCCGCGCGCGATCCTGTCGACGGGCAGCCGCAGGAGGTCTTTGCCGACCTGGAACTCGGCCCAGTAGCCCTGCCCCTGGTCGTTCGGCAGCAGCACGTCCGCCCCGCCGGCCCCGGCCGTCACCACGTCATGCGTCTGCGTGTTCGTGACGAAATCGAAGAGCAGCATGACGGGCCACTTCTGGCTGCGCGTGATGTCGGCGCGCGCGATTAAGTCCACGAGGTTGTAGCCCGACGAGAGCCGCCCGTCGCGGTTGACCGCGTTCGTGTTCGCGAGCGAGAGCCCGAGGTTGGCGTTGCCCGTCACGAGCAGGTCGCGCGGGACGGAGACCTGCGTCGTGACCGTGCGCGCCGGCGTCGTACCCGAGGCGGGGATGACGACGGTGACGGGGAACTGTATGTTCGCCCCGAAGATTTGCGCGGGCGTGATGAACTGCGTCCCCGAGAAGTAGAGGTCGGAGGCCGAGAGCTTGAGCGAGACGTGCTTCGACGCAACCTCGGTGCGCGCCTGCGCGCCGTAGAGTGCGAGGTCGCGCCCGGCGCGGCCCGAGGCCGAGAGGTCTACGTGCCCGTCCGCGCCCAGCACGAAGGCCGAGTTGCGTTCGAGCATGGGGAGTTCCCAGGCGACGAGCGCGAAGTTTTTGAACGCGGACTTTTTGAAGGTGCGCGTATAGCTCTCGCTCAGGCCCTCGACCGTGATGTCGTTGTCCCACGTCAGCTCGGTGCGCGTCCAGGGCGTGTCGAACTTGCCCAACTGCACCTGGAAGCCGGGGAGCGCCTTCGGGTGATAGTTGATGTACGCCAGGTCGAGCCCGACGGGCTTGCGCGTGAAGAAGTCCGTGAGCGTGGTGTTGGTCGAGATGACGTCGGCGTAATTGCCCGTCGCGAGGCGCAGGCCCCAGTCGAACTGTTCGCCGACTTTCCCGCGGGCGCCGAAGCGGGCGCGCAGCCGCAGCCTTTGGCGCGTCGTGAGCGGGTTGCCGAGCGCGGCCGGGTTCTCGCTCGAAGCCAGCAGGTTCTCCTGCCCGTAGAAGGCTTCGTAGCGGAAGCGCAGGTCGCCGAAGAAGGTCATCGAGCCGAGCTGTTTGGAGACCGCGTCGGCCGTCTTCTCGACGCGCGTGACGCGCGCTTCGAGCCCTTCGCCCTGCTTCCCGCCCGCGCCGGACGCGGCCGCCTGCGGCCCGGCGGGCGCCGCCGCCCCGGCCGCGTCTGTGTAGGCCGCTTCGCGCACGAACGCCCCGCCGCCGGGTCGTGCGGCCGCGAGCCGCTCGGTCTCCTCGACGTGCGCGCGCAGCTCGCCTATCAGGCGCGACTGCTCGCGGACGGCGGCGCGCAGTTGCTCGATCTCCTCGCGCTGCGCGCGCAACTGCCGCTCGACCTCTTCGAGCGCGAAGAGGCCGCCCGATGTCTTCGACTGCGAGCCGGCCGCGGGGGCTGCGGGCTGCTCCGCCGGGGCGGCTTCAGACTGCGCGCGGGCGCCCGCGGCCGAGTAGGCGGTGAGCGCGGCGAGCGCACACGCGCGTAGAATCAACTGGCGCATCAGAATCATCCTTTCGGTGAAGAACCCTCTCACCAACCAGCAAGGCCCCGGGTCGGGCCAAAGACGTTTAGTCGAAATGGCGTCGCGGACGCGCGCCGTTAATCCTATACCACACGTATCCGAACGAAAGGTTACGCGAAGATTAACAAAATCGCCGCGGGGTGTGCTCCTTTAAATTAAACCGCTAACCCTCAGGCTGAAACCTCCTTTCGCCTCCCCGTTGTCACCCTTGAGCTTTGCATGTAGAATCCGCGTCAGAGTACTCCTCCCTGATAGGGTCTCGGGTCTTATGGCTCTTCTGCACATCACAGATGCCGGCGGGCGTGCGTGGCAACTGCCGCTCTCGCCGCAGGACGTATGTACCATCGGGCGCGCGCCCGACAACCGCGTCGTCCTGAACGACCCGCGCGCGTCGCGCCACCACGCGCACGTCAAGTTCCAGAACGGAGCTTACGTCCTCATCGACGGCAACCTCGACGGCAAGCGCTCGGCCAACCACGTCTTCGTCAACGGCGAGCAGCGGTTAGAGCACGCCCTGCGCGACGGCGACTCCATCCAGATCGGCGCCAGCCGCCTGCGCCTCGACCTCTCCGACGAGCGCAAGAAGGAGCCGGAGGCGCGCTTCGAGGACCGGCCGCTCGGCCACACGCAGCTCCTCGTCTCGGCCAACGATGTCATCCGCGCGGCGCTCGGCGCCCGCTCGCCGTCGCCGGCCACGACCGAGCGCGCCGCCTTCGCCGCGCGCAACGCGCAGGAGGTGGAGCTGGAGGAGTTGCGCGGCAAGGCGCGCATCCTCGCCCTGCTCTACGAGATGTCGAAGACCCTGGGCTCGGTCTTCGACCTCGACCCCATTTTTGAGAAGGCTTGCGAGGTCATTCTCAGCGCGACGCCGGCCGACCGCGTCGTCGCGCTGCTCTGCGACGAGGCGAAGCAGGACGGCGACGAAGACCTGGATGTCGTCGCCATGCGCTTCCGCGACGAGCATCGGGCCGCGCACGCGCGCAAGCAGCCCATCGGCCGCACCATCACGCGCAAAGTGATGCGCGAGCGCCAGGCGCTCCTCTCGCAGGACGCGGCGGCCGACATGGAGTTCGCGGGCGTCCACTCCATCGTCTCGCAGGGGGTGCACTCGACCATCTGCGCGCCGCTCGTCGCCGACACGCGCGTCCACGGCGCGCTCTACGCCGACCGGCTCGACCCCTTCACCGCGTTCACCCGCGACGACCTCGAACTCGTCTCGGCCGTCGCCGCGCAGACGGCCGTCGCGGTCGAGAACGCGCGCGCGCACGCCCGCCTCGCCCGCGAGGAGGTGGCGCGCGCCAACTACGGCCGCTTCCTCCCCGAGTACGTCGTCCAGCAGATTCTTGAGAACCCGGACTCGTTCAAGCTCGGCGGCATCAACCAGACTTTGACCGTGCTCTTCGCCGACATCCGCGGCTTCACGCGGCTCTCGGAGCACGCGCCGCCCGAGCGCGTCGTGCAGCTTTTGAACAACTACTTCACGGCGATGTCGGACGTGATCTTCGCGCACGGCGGCACGCTGGACAAGTACCTCGGCGACGGGCTGATGGCGCTCTTCGGCGCGCCGACCGCGTCGCCCGACGACGCCTGCAACGCCGTCGCGGCGGCCGTCCAGATGCAGCGGCGGATGGAGGGAATCAACGCGCAGCTCCGCGCCGAAGGGCTCTCCGAGATCGCCATCGGCATCGGGCTCCACACCGGCGTGGCCACCGTTGGCTACATCGGTTCGGAGCGGCGCTCGGAGTACACGGCCATCGGCGATACGGTCAACCTCGCGGCGCGGCTGGAGCAGAACGCACTGCCCGGCCAGATCATCCTGAGCGACGCCACGGCGCGCGTCGCCGAGGGGGCCGGCTGTGACTTCCACCCGCGCCCGCCCATCACCGTCAAGAACCGCGTCCAGCCCGTCCCGATCTTCGAGGTGGACTGGAAGCAGGCACAGAACGCTGAACTATGAACGACGAACGGTGAGCTGAAGGCCGCGGGCATCTCTGTCTTCAACTCATCGTTCGTCGTTCATACTTAACCACCTATGTCTCCAAATTCATTTAAACGCGGCCCGCTGTCGCTGCTCTCCCTACAGGGGTGGCGCGACCTCGTGTCAGACTCGATGGCCATCGACATCGGCTCGACCTCGGTCATCATTGCCGTCCTGGGTCGCGGCGTCGTCGTGGACGAGCCGGCGGTCGTCGCCGTCAACAAGATTTCGGGCGAGGCCGTCGCCGTCGGCCGCGAGGCGCACGAGATGCTCGGGCGCGAGTCGCGCGACGTGAGCCTCGTCTACCCTTTGGTTGACGGCGTCGTCGCGGACTTCGAGCGGACGCAGAAGATGCTCGACCAGTTCGTCCGGCGTGCGCGCAGCGGCATCTCGCACTTCAGCCGCCGCGCCGTGATGAGCGTCCTCTCCGGCATCACGCAGGTCGAGCAGCGCGCCCTGCTCGCCGCGGCCGAGTCGGCGCACATCGGCCGCGTCTACATGGTCGAAGAGGGGTTGGCGGCGGCCATCGGCGCCGGCGTCTCGATCGAAGATAAGAACGCCTCGGCCGTCGTGGACATCGGCGGTGGCACGACGAACGTGGCGGTCGTCGCGCGCGGCATGATCGTCTACGCACAGGCCGAGCGCGTCGGGAGCCTCGACATCGACGACGCCATCGCCAACCGCCTGCGCCGCCACCACGGCCTCATCATCGGCGCGCCGACCGCCGAGACGTTGAAGAAAGAGCTGGGGTCGGCCGTCGAGCCGTCGAACCCCGCGCGGGCGCTGAGCGTCAAGGGGCGCGACGTGCAGACGGGCGCGCCGCGCGCCGTGGACGTGACGAGCGAGGAGGTCTGCATCGCGGCCGAGGGCGTCGTCAAGCGCATCTCGCGCGTCGTCAACCGCGCGCTCGGCGAGCTGCAACCCGAGGTCGCCTCCGACCTCTACGACCGCGGGCTCATCCTGACGGGCGGCGGCGCGCTCCTCGACGGCATGGCCGACTTTCTCAGCCGCGAGACGAACCTCTCAACGCGCATGCCCGAAGACGTAGACGCGCGTTACGCCATCGTCCATGGACTATCAAAACTTTTCGACGAGCCGCTCCTCCTGCGCCGCGTCGCGCGCAACGAGCAGTCGCACCTCCTCGACGAGACGGCGGGAGCATTTGAGTAGACGGTAGTCAGTGGACAGTAGCCAGTAGGGCTCCGCTCCCCAAGCGCCGCTACATCGAAATTGACCGCCGGGGCGGGGAACATTCTTCTACTGACTACTGTCTACTGACCACCGTCTACTGTTTTATGAACATCCTTCGTCTCTTCAGGCGGCAGATACAGGTGGCGCGCGTGACGGGCATTCCCGTGCGCATCGACTACCGCTGGTTCCTCGTCTTCGCGCTCTCGGCGTGGGTCATCGCGGTGATGTTCCGCGAGAAGACGCCGATGACACACAACATCCAGCTCGGCACGGGCGCGGCGTGGGTCGCCGGCGTGCTGACGACCTTCGGCCTCTTCCTCTCCATCTTCGGTCACGAACTGTCGCACGCGCTCCTCGCGCGCGCCGAAGGGATTGAGAGCGACGAGATAGTGCTGCACCCGTTCGGCGGACTCACCCGGCTCAGGCGCGAGCCGGATAACCCGCGCGCGGAGTTCCGCATTGCCATCGCGGGGCCGAGCGCGAGCTTTATGATCGGGGTGTTGTCGTTCGTCGGCTTCTACGTCTCGCAACTCGCGGGGCTCGACGCCCTGGGTGCGGCGCTCACCATCGTCGGCTACTGGAACTTCACCATCGCGGCGTCGAACCTGCTGCCCGGCTACCCGCTCGACGGCGGGCGCGTGCTGCGCGCCTTCCTCTGGAAGCGGACGGGACGGCTCGACGACGCGACGCGCGTCGCGGGGCTCGGCGGTCAGCTCATCGGCGGCGCGCTCGTCGTCTTCGGCGGATACTTCTACCTCTTCCTGCACGACCCGTTCATGGGACTGTGGCTCGCGCTCGTCGGCTTCTTCCTCTTCGACGCGGCGCGCGCCGTCACGCGCCGCCGCAAGACCCTGCGCACGGCCGGCGACGCGATGGCCGCGGCCGTCGCGGTCGAGCCCGACACCACGGTCGGCCACTTCATAGACCACGTCCTGACGCTCCACCGGCAGGAGGCTTTCGCCGTCGCCCGCGGCGGCCGGCTCCACGGCATCCTGACGCTCAAGGACTTGAAGGCGCTGCCGCGCGAGCGCTGGCACCAGACGCATGTCCGAGAGGTGATGCGCCCCGTCTCGGAAGAACTCTTCGTCCCTCCCACGGCCCCGCTCGCGCGCGCCGAGCGCCTCCTCGACGAGAACGGCGCCGGGGCGCTGGCCGTCGTGGACGACGCCGGCCAACTCGTCGGCCTCCTCCTCCGCGGACGCATCAAGCGCCGCACGCAGACGGTCAAATAAGCCTCAACATTAAAACTACTTTTCGATGTAGCGCCGGAGCATCTCGGCGGCTTCGGGGTCGAGGTCTTTGAGGATGTTGAACTGCTGGCGCGCGCCGACGGGGTCGCCCGTGAGGATGTACTGGATGCCGAGCCGGAAGTTCGCGTCCGGGCTGCGCGGCTTGACGCGGACGGCCTCCCTGAACGCTTCGAGTGCCTCGGCATGCTTACCGAGCGAGATGTAGATGGTGCCGAGTTCGTAGTACCCCTCGAAGAATTCGGGCTTGAGCTTGACCGCCTCCTTGAGTGCTTCGGCGGCCTCTTCGTTCTTGCCCAGCCGCCGGTACGCGCTGGCCATGCCGTCGTAGATGACGTGGTGCGGCTTGAGGGCGACCGCGCGCTTGAAGTACTCCACGGCGTCGGCGAAGCGGCCGCCCTCCGCGTAATCAATAGCGAGAAGATTATAAGCTTGGTAGTCGTTCGGCCGCAGGCGGATGGCCTGTTTGTAGACGCGCTCGGCCTCGTCGTGGCGCGCGAGCACGTAGTAGAGATGCGCGAGCTTGATCTGCGCTGCGTAGTCTTCGGGGCGCCGCTCGGCCTCCTCCTTCAGCACGTCGAACTGTTCGACGGACTCAATCCGGGCGCGCGTCACCCGCAGGCGCTCCTGCGCCAGCGCGTGATCGGGATTAAGCCGCAACGCCTCGCCGAGCGACTCCAGAGCCTTAGCGTACTCCCCGATTATCATGTAGGTGTTGCCGAGGTCGAAGTGTGCCTCCGGGTCTAGCGGGCGCAGGCGGACGTACTGCATGAACGGGGCAACGGACTCCTTCCTTCTCCCGAGGAAGTCGTACATGTATCCCTGCCAGTAGTAGGCGGCCGTGTGGTCGGGTTTGAGCCGCGCCGTCTCCTTGAAGCAGTCCAGCGCCTTCTCGTACTCCGCCAACTCGACGTAAGAGCGCCCGAGCATGTAGTGCGCATCGACGAAGTCGGGTTCCAACTCGACCGCCTGCCGGAAGGACTCTGTCGCCTCCCTGTGTCGGCCGAGGACGGTGTAAGCCCGCCCCAGTTGGAAGTAGGCGTCGGGGTCGTCGGACTTCAGCGCGAGGCCGTTGGTGAAGGCGGGGACGGCTTCGGCGTAACGGTCGAGCCGCTGGTAGGTGAGCCCGAGGTCGAAGTGCGCCTCGGGGCTGTCGGGCAGGAGCAGAGTGATGCGCCGGTATGTGTCGGCCGCCGCCTCCAACTGCCCGGCCGCACTCTGCGCCTCCGCGAGAAGGAAGAGGATGTTGGGGTCGTCGGGCTTCGCACGCAGCGCGGCGTAGATGGTCTCTACGGCCTCCGCGTGGCGACCCGTGCGGCTGCGCGCCACGCCGACCGCGACCTGCGCCATCACCCAGTCGGGCTTGAGCCTGAGCGCCTCCTCGAACGCCCTGAGCGCTTCGGCGTCCCTGTTCGCCGACGCGTAAGCCACGCCGATGTTGAAGTGAAGCTCCGGCGTGTTGGGTGCGAGCCGGAGCGCCTCTCTGAGCGACGCGACCGCGTCGTCCGTCTGTTTGAGCTGCACATAAGCCAACCCGAGGTTGACGTGCGCGGCGAGCAGGTCGGGCTTGAGTTTGATGGCCTGCCGGTAATCCTCGACCGCTTCGTTAAAACTCCCGGCGCGCTGGCGCTCGACGGCGCGCGCGAAGAAGCCGGCGGCGTCGCGCGGCGGCGCGGGCTGCACCGTGCGCTGCTGCGCGTGCGCGACGGGCGCGGCGAGTAGGAGGAATGTGTAGAGGATGAGCGCGAGTCGCCTGGAGGTCTTTTTCGTCATGACGTTTCGGGGCGTGCGGTGCGTCTGAGTCGGTGCGGCCGCGTCGTCCGGGAGTGCGGCGCGCGACGCGGGAGTATGGCAGACGGCGGGGCGTGTGGCAAAGCGCGCCCGCCGCCCGGCCGGAAACTGACGTGATTGATTCGCGGCCGTTTATGCCCCATAATTGGCGCGGAGGCGTGTAAATCAGACAAGGCGGAGGTCGCTTATGTTGGCAGTGCTCGGTGCGCTGTTCGCCAACGCGGTCATCACTGTACTCAAATTCATCGCGGCCGCCATGACCGGCTCTTCGGGCATGATGGCCGAGGCGTTGCACTCGCTGGCGGACACGACGAACCAGGTCTTTCTGCTGCTGGGCCTGAGGTTCTACCGCCGGCCGGCTTCCGAGAAGCATCCGTTCGGCTACGGCAAGGAGCGCTTCTTCTGGTCGTTCATCGCGGCCATCTTTATCTTCGGCGTCGGCGCGACCTACGCCATCTATGAGGGCATCGTTAAGCTCTCGCACCCGCACCCGCCGGAGAATTTGGGCTGGGCCTACGGCGTGCTCGCCGCCTCGTTCGTCATCGAATCCGGGTCGATTGCGCTGGCGATCTACCAGGAGGTGAGGGAGGCGCGCCACGAGGGGATGAGCTTCTCGGAGTACCTGCGCGAGTCGAAAGACCCGACGGCCAAGACCGTCCTCTTCGAGGACTCGGCGGCGCTCGTCGGCATCGTCATCGCGGCGACCGGGCTCTACCTGACCGAGCACCAGGCGGCGCCGGGGGGCGGGGCCTACTGGGACGGCGTGGCGTCGATTGCCATCGGCGTCGTGCTCGCCATCGTCGCCTTTGCGCTGGCGCGCTCGTCGAGGGGCCTGCTGCTGGGCGAGGCGGCGACGCCGAAGTCGCTCGAAGCCATCCGGGGTGCGATCCTTTCGCACCCGAACGTCTGCGAGGTGGTGGAGCTTTTGACGATGCACCTCGCGCCGAAGAAGATTCTGATCAACGCGCACGTCAACTTCCGCGACGACCTGGCGACCGACGACATCGAGCAGACGATTAACGAGGTCGAGCAGAAGATTAAGGCCGCCGAGCCGATGGTGGACATGATCTTCCTGGAGACGGCGCGGCGCGGCGAGCCCGGCCCCGACACCCCCATCCCGCTGCACATCGGGTAGCTGTTAGCTGTTGGCTGTTAGCTTCGGGCCTGTTGAGCAAGGCGAGAAGTTGACGGATAAAGGCCAACAGCTAACAGCTAACAGCTAACAGCCAGATAATGTTCCTTCAGTCGTACAACCAGTACTGGCACAGCCTGCGCGAGCCGCGGAACCTCGTGGACATCGCGCTGGTCTTCCTGCTGGTCTACGCGCTGCTGCGGGCCATCCGCGGGACGCGCGCGGCGCCGATGGCGGCCGGGCTGCTGGTGCTGGCGCTGCTCTACTGGGCGGCGGTGCGGTTCGATCTGGCGACGCTCGAATCCATCCTGCGCCTCTCGCCGTTCGTCGTCTCGGTCGCGGTCGTCGTCCTCTTCCAGAACGAGATACGGCAGGCGCTCGTCAAATTCGGCAACCGCTTCCGCATGCCGTTCCTCATCCGCCACCGCGGGCAGTTCGGCGAGGGCGTCTACGACGAGATCGTGCTGGCGGCGACGACGCTCGCCTCGACCAAGACGGGCGCGCTCATCGTCGTCGAGCGCGCCATCTCCCTGCGCAACGTCATCGAGGGCGGTGTCAAGCTCGACGCCGAACTCTCGTATGACCTGCTCGTCACCATCTTCAACCCGGCGACGCCCCTGCACGACGGCGCGGTCGTCATCCGCGGCCACCGCGCGGCGGCCGCCGCCTGCTTCCTGCCACTGACGTTGAACCCTCTACTCTCGAAAGACCTCGGCACGCGCCACCGCGCGGCCATCGGCATCACCGAGGACACGGACGCCGTCGCGGTCGTCGTCTCGGAGGAGACGGGCCTCGTCTCCTTCGTGCAGGGCGGGCAGATCCGCCGCGGCCTCGACGGCACGCGCCTGCGCGCCGCCATCCTCGACGCGATGGAGCCGCGCTCGCGCGACGCGGAGGCGGAAGGCGAGAGGCAGGCCGAGGCGGACTTGAGCGGAGAGGTCAGAGGTCAGAGGTCGGAGGTCAGTTAAGAATGGTCTTGTTAACCTTTGGCATCGACATCAGGACAACTACTGACCTCTGAGACATGGCATCCCGGCAGAAGATAAAGGGCAGGGAAGGCGGCACGGCGCGGCGCTGGCTGCGCGCGCTCTTTCTCGAAGACTGGACGCTGAAGGCGCTGGCGCTGCTCATCACGCTCGGCCTCTGGTACGCCGTGACGACGCAGCGCGCGCCGGCGACCAAGCGCCTGCACGACGTGCCGCTCGAATTCCTCCTCCCCGACAACGTGGACATCGGCAACGACCCCCTCGACAAGGTGGACGTGATGCTCGAAGGCAGCCAGGACAAGCTGGCCGTGCTGTCCTCGCGCGACCTCGTCGCGCAGGTGGACGTGACGACGTTGCTCCCGGGCGACCGCAACCCGCGGCTCACCGAGAAGAACGTCTCACTGGAACTGCCCGAGGGCGTCCGCATCCTTGAGATCACGCCGCGCAGTTTGACGCTCCACCTCGAACCCGTGGACGAGCGCGAGGTGCCCGTCGAGGCGCGCTTCGAGGGCGAGCCGCCCGCGGGCTTCACGCGCGGCCCGGCCGCCGTCACGCCCGACCGCATCCGCATCCGCGGGCCGCGGAGCCACGTGGACGCGGTCGAGCGCGCCTTCACCGAGACCATCTCGCTCGCGGGCCGCCG
>JBJMGP010000249.1:0-6705 GCA_045807865.1 Pyrinomonadaceae bacterium | reverse complement strand
GGCTGCGCGGCGACTACGCGGCGGCCTACGCGCGCTACAGTGAGGCGCTCCAGATCGCGCGCGAGATCGGCAACCGCAACGGCGAGATACTCTATCTCTCGAACCTCGGCGCCGCGCGCATTGGTTTGGGCGAGTATGAGGAGGCCGAGTCGAACCTGCGCCAGACGATAGAGATGGCGACCGCGGCCGGCTACGTCGGGCTGTCGGAGAACTATCGCTTCCTGGCCGAGGCGCTGCTCGGGCGCGGGCTCTTTGCCGAGGCGAAGGAGGCGGCGCGGCGCGCGCTCGAACTCGGGCGCGAGATGGAGAACCACGAGCACCTTGCCGAGGCGTGGCGCGTACTCGGTCTCCTTGCCTCGGGTTTAAAGTCCGCGATTGAAATTAACGGCGAGCCGCGCGACCCGGCCGCGTGCTTCTCGCAGAGCCTCTCCATCTTCGCCCGCATCCAGATGGAGGCCGAGCGCGCGCGCACCCTGCGCGACTGGGCGCGCCACGAACTCGCGCACGGTGACCCCGCGCGCGGCCGTCAACTCCTCGCCGAAGCCCGCGACTCCTTCCAACGCCTCCGCATGGAACTCGAACTCGAACGCACGCCCGAAGAGCAGTAGGCAGTTCGGAGTGTTAAGGGGCTGTATTGTCATTCACAGTTGCGCACGGCGGAGAGGTGTCGAACACAGAGACACAGAGACACAGAGACACAGCTTTGAAGAAATAGCTCTTCAAGCTGTGCCTCTGTGTCTCTGTGTCTCTGTGTTAAATCGCTCCCGTTACCCGCCCGATGGACAACGACGACAACTGCCTACTGCCTACTCACTTCCACGCCGAGGTACTTGTCGAACCAGTCGAGGTTGGCCTGCATGGCGGCCAGTTGCATCCTGGGCTCGGTGGGGCCGTGGGGCTGGCGCGGGAGGACGAGCATGCGCGTGGGCACGCCCTGCGCCTTGAGCGCGCGGTAGAACTCGTAGCCTTGCGAGATGGGCACGCGGATGTCTGCGTCGCCGTGTTCGATCAGCGTCGGCGTCGTCACGCCTTTGACGTTGAACATCGGCGAGTGCTTCTGGTAAAGCTCCGAAGCCTCCCAGTGCTGCCCGCCGAAGTAGTCGGGGATGAAGGAGGGGATGTCGGCCGTGCCGTTGAAGCTCATCAGGTTGGTCACGGGCGCGCCGGCCGAGGCCGCCTTGAAGCGCCTGGTCTGCGTCACGATCCAGGAGGTCATGTAGCCGCCGTAGCTCCACCCCATCACGCCCAGACGCTCGGGGTCGGCCACGCCCATCTCAATCGCCTTGTCAACGCCGGTCATCAAGTCCTGAAAGTCCGCGCCGCCCCAGTCCTTGAGGTTGGCGCGGCGGAACTCCGCCCCGTAGCCGCTCGACCCGCGCGGGTTCGCGCGCAGGATGGCGTAGCCGCGCGCGGCGAAGGTGGCTAAGGGGTAGACGCCGCGCCCGCCGATGAAGGTCTGCTGAAAGACCCCCGCGGGGCCGCCGTGGATGTTGAGGATGAGCGGGACTCTGCGTCCCGTCTGGTAGCCGGCCGGGTAGGTCAGCAGCCCTTCAATCTCTCTCCCGTCCGCAGACTTCCAGCGGATGACCTCGGTCTTGCCCAGCGGCGGAAGCCGTAGGTCTGCGTTGGCGCGGCTGACCTGCGTGGCCGCGAAGTCATTGACCGGGGCGATGAACGCCTCGGGCGGCGCCTCGGGCGTCTGCCGCACGAAGGCGAAGGCCGTCCCCGTCCGGTTGAGGTCGAGGGCGGTGTAGACGGCGGGCGTCGTCTTGATCTCGTCGATGCGGTTGGACGCGACATCGAAGGCGTAGACCTGGGTGCCCGTCCCCTTCGCCTCGCTGAAGTAGATGCGGCGGCCGTCGGCCGACCAGCCCGCGACGTTCGGCTGCGCGTCGAAGGAGGCGGCGAGGGCTTTCGGCTGGCCGCCGGCGGCGGGGAAGATTTGCAGCGTGCCGCTCTGCGCCCAGCGCGGCGGGCTGTCGCTGACGGAGACGGCAACCCACTTGCCGTCGGGCGAGTAGAGCGGGCCGCTCTCGGCGGCCGGCGTGTTGGCGAAGGCCGTGATCCTGCCCGTCGCCACATCGACGACCGACACGTCCGAGGTCGTCCAGTCATTCGCCACGGAACTCTTCGAATGGCCGAAGGCTATCGCCTTGCCGTCGGGCGACCAGTCGAACTCGTTGACGTTATAGTTCTCGGTTGTCAGCCGGCGCGGCTCGCGCTTACCCGTCGCGTCCTTCTGGACGGGGAGAAGGTAGAGCCGCGCCATCTTCAAGTTCTCGTCCACCCAGCGAAAATCGTTCTTCGCCTTGTCGTTCTTCTCCTCCTCCTCGGTCTTGGGGTCGGCCATCGTGTAGGCGAGCCAGCGGCCGTCGGGCGACCAGTTGAAGTCTGCGATGCTCCCCTTCAAATCCGTTAAGGGCTCGGCCTCGCCGCCCGTGACGCGCAGCAGGTAGAGGTTGTTCCTGTTCTCCTTGCGCGTGGAGGTGAAGGCGATCCAGTTGCCGTCGGGCGACCAGCGCGGGTTGGTCGAAGACTTGTCGGCGAAGGTGAGCTGGACGTTCTCTCGGCCGTCGGCCGTCGCCATCCAGATTTGCGAGACGTACTCGCTGCGGTCTGCCGTCGTCACGGCGTCGCTGACCGCGTAGACGACCCGCCTGCCGTCGGGCGAGACGCGCGGCGTGGCAATGGCCCTGACCTTGATTTGCAGCTCGGGCGTCCAAGCGGCCGGCGTGCCCGTCTGCGCCGCGGACGCGGAGGTCAGCATCAGGAGAGCGAGCGTCGCTTTCGCCAAAGTTTTCATCTTCGTATTCCTTCGGGCGGACGGGATGTCCGTAGGCTTTGGTAAGACTTCAGAACGTGGCGGACATCCTAACTCCCGGCGGGGCTTGAGTCTAGTGTTGAGGTGCTAAACACGGAGACACGGAGACACAGCTCGAAGCATTATGACTTCAAAGCTGTGTCTCCGTGTCTCTGTGTTGAATTCCTACCCGGCGGTCAACTCACATCAAGGGTTGCGTGCGGAGGTGACGGGGCGGGCCATGCCGCGGTTGATGAGCACTTTGACTTCGACGCGGCGGTTCTGCGCGCGGCCCGCGGCGGTCGAGTTGTCGGCGACGGCCGCCGTCTTGCCGTAGCCCATCGGCGTGATGAAGCGGCGCATCGGGATGTGGTGGTTGACGGCGAGGTACTGCACGACCGCCTCGGCACGGCGCTGGCTGAGCTGGAAGTTGCGGGACGCGCTGCCCGTCGCGTCGGCGTGCCCCGAGACCTCGATGACGAACCCGCGCGCTGACGTAGCCTTCGTCGCGAGGTCGTCCAGTTGCCGGCGCGCCTCCGGAGAGAGCACCGCGCTGTTGAGCGCGAAGTTGACGACCGCCTCATCCTGCACGTCGTAGTCGTCGAGCGAAGAGATGCGCTCGTGGGCGGAGTCGGCCGTCTCCTGCGCGGCGGCCGCCTCGCGGCGCGCCTCGTCGGCGACGGCGCTCAGCTCGTCGATCTGGCCCGACAGGCGGAGCTGGTTCTCCTCGACGGGGCCGACGCGCGTCTCGGTCGTGATGGCGGCCCTCATGTCCGAGTCGTTGAACCGAATCTTGTCGGCGACGAGTTGTCCCTGCCGGTCGCCGCGCCCTTCGACCTCGACGATGAGGCCGGTCAGGAGGTCTGTGACGGGATACCTCTTACCGCTCCGGAGGAACCCGCCCTTCGTCTTGATGCTCGTCTCGTCTGTGATGAGCACCTGCGTGTCGTTGCGGCTCGCGTCGCGGACGACGAAGGTGTCCGCGTCGCGGCGGACGATGACGCCGCGGAACTTGACCTTCGCGCCGACGGGGACGGGGCGCGTGTTGACCTGCGTCAGGCTTCGGTTATTTGAAGAAGGGGCCGCCACCTGCGCCGACGCCGCCGCGGTCAAAGCCAGCGTCAGGCCGAAGGCCGCGGTCAGGAATCTAGTCGGTCGGGTCTCTTTAATGCTCATTGTCGAACTCCATTTGTAGTTTGAGATCGGGCGGCGTGCAGACCGCCGCGAGGAGAGAAAAGGGCAAGCGCCTTGGAAACAATCTACTTTAAACCTCATGCCCGCGAGGGGTGTTACGTTTTGATTATTCTTTCGAGACAAGCAGGCGGCGGCGAAGCTCAAAAGCCTCGCCGCCGCCTGCTGCTCACTGCTTACCATTCACCGCTTACTTGAAGTTCGCCTGCACCTGCGTGTCCTTGCTGACGGTGACGCTGCACGTCAGCAGCGTGCCGGAGCACGCGCCGCCCCAGCCCGTGAACTTCTGCCCCGCGGCGGGCGCGGCCGTCAGCGTCAGGCGCGTCCCAGACGCGACCTTGGCCGAGCAACTCGCGCCGCAGTCGATGGCCGCGGGGCTGCTCGTCACCGAGCCCGACCCGGCGGTCTTCACTACGAGTTTGAAGAACGGCGCGAAGTTCGCCGTGGCATTCAGCGCCTCGTTGATGTTCAGCGTGCAGACGGCCTGCTGCCCTGCACACGCGCCCGTCCATCCCGTGAAGACCGAGCCCGAGTCAGCGCTCGCCGTCAGAGTCACCTGCGCGTTCGCGTCGTAAGAGGCCGAGCACTTCGAGCCGCAGCTAATCAACCTGTCGGCCGAGGCGACCTTGCCTCCGCCCGCGATGCCCACCGTCACCGACGGCACGCCGACGTTGGCCGCCGCCATCTGCGCGCCGATGAAGTCGCCGACCTCGCCCTCGGCCGGCGCGTTGCAAAGGCCGTCGGCGCACAGGGCCTCGTGCGTGACCGGGTCGTAGGCGCCCGTGAACTGATAGATCTCGTAGCGGCGGACGACCGCGCGCGTGCCCGCGGCGAGCGGGCCGGAGTTGCCGCGCCGGCCTCGGTTCTGCCTGCCGTTGCTGTTCGACGGCGGGTCGGCCTGAAGGATTTCCCACTCCACCTCGACCCGCGCCGCGTCCTGCGGGACGATGGCGTTGTCGCTCATCAGCTCGTCGAGCGTCACCTCGCGCTGAAGCTCGGTCTTGAAGACTTTGACCCACTGCGCGTCGCCGTAGAGTTCGGGGCCTTCGGGCGCCTCGGGCGCTTCGATCTCCGCTTCGAGCACGGGCGCCTCGCCTTCCTGCGCCGGCGGGGTAACGACGTAGACCGGGCCGGGGATGGCGACCGGCGGGTCGAAGGGCGTGAGCGTGCCGGGCGCTGCGGCGTCTTCGACCAGCCAGCGGTAGGTCGTCTTCGTCGCGTTCTTCAACAGCGAGACGCCGAAGTGCTCGCAGCCGCTCGTCGCGTAGGCCGCGCCGTTCCAGATGTAACAGGTGCCCGCGAAAGGAGTGTTCGGTGCGTGCTTGACGGTGGTCTGCGTGAACTGCCCGAGGCCGGGGTCGTAGGCGCTCTCCCAATGCACGCGCACGCCGGTCGCGGTCGTGATGATCTGCGCCACCCCGTAGCGCTGCGCGCCGAACGAGGCGTAGACATCATTGGGCTGCAAGCCTTCTAACTCGATCTCGAAGCCGTGCGCCTCGTGCTCGGTGTTGTTGACCACGTCGAAATTGGAGAGCGAGCCGAAGACCGTCGCGGTCTGAGCCCGCGCGCTCAAAGAGGCGAGCAGGGCGAAGGCGAGTGCCAGGAGCGGGAGCGGCGCGAGGCGCAGTTTCATAACGCGCAGGGCGAGCCCTGCGAGGGGACGAGTCGGGGACATGATGTTTCTCCTTGGGTCGAAGGGCGGCGCCCTTCTTTGAAAATATGAAAGCCCGTGTGCCGTAGGTGGCGGCAGGGAGGCAAGAAGCCTGAAGCCGAAACCCCTTGTACAGGAGCGCCGCGCTGTCGGCGCCCCGAAATAACCTAACCGGCGGAACAGAGCGCGCGACGGGAGAGGAAATACATCGCCCCGAATTTTCTTGCGCGGCCTCGGGCGCCGGTGATAAAGTCCGCGCCCGCCGACACACAGCAGCGACGCACGTCTCACCCCGCCAGGTGGCGTCTCCAATTTAAAAACTGATTCGGTCTGAGACCCCGGCAAGGCTCTCGGACTTTTACGCGCGCCTCGACTTCACCGCCATGCCGTTCCGGGGCGCCGCCGGGGGAAGCACAGATGAACGGCCAGACCTCCACCTTCCGCACTCAGCTTGTTCTGATTTTCGTCCAGCTCACTCTCATCCTCGCCTGTCACACGACGGCGTTCGGGCAAGACCTTGACGAAGTCTCTTTCGCGGGCGTCGTCGCCGACGAGCACGGCGCTGTTCTGCCCGGCGCGAGCGTCACGGCGCGCCTCATCAACACGGGTGCCGCGCGCGCGGCCGTGACAGATGGCGAAGGACGGTATCGATTGGTTGAGCTTCAACCCGGCGCTTACACGCTGCGCGCCGAGCGTGCCGGCTTCGCCGTCGAAGAGATGAGGGAAGTCTTCACGCTCGCCGGTCAGACGGTGCGACTCGACTTCACGCTGCGCCCGGCCGGCGTCGCCGTCGAGCAGACAGTCTTGAGCGGGCGCGACGCGCCGCTCATCGACACGACACGCACCGTCGCCGGCGGCACGGTCACGCGCGACGAGATGGAACGTCTCCCCATCTTCTCGCGCTCGCCGCTCGACTTCGTCTTCCTGCTCGGCGGCGTCACGGAAGAGCCGCTTTCGACTTTATATTCCTAAATTTTGTATGTGTATGAGACAACAGGCAGTGTTTGCGCGGCTGACGAGCGTGTGCATACAGAAAAGTTGTATGTACATGTGAGCTTTCAGC
>JBJMGP010000248.1:0-15275 GCA_045807865.1 Pyrinomonadaceae bacterium | reverse complement strand
TGCGCGACGCGGTAGCGTATCGGCCCCCCATCCGGGCTCGCGCTGCGGCTGATCGGCCGCGGGATGCACACGAACTCGGTTCGCATCTCATCGCCGGTGAGGCGCACCTTCGCGTAGCCGTGGCCGCCCAGGTCAACGAACTCGAGGTGCGGCGCAAGCTGCGGGTTCGAGAGCGCGCGTGCGCGCTTGTGGTCGAAGCTTTTCGCATATTCAAGGCAAGAGCGGACACCATGCCGTAGCAGCATATTGTACGTCCAGTCGGGCTTCGCGCCGTCCGGCCGGTCGGCGAGGAACAGCGGGCGCAGCGGATCGGTCTTGGGAAAATTGTGCTCGTAGGCTTCCATGGTTCCTGCGCTCGATAGCGAGGCGCCGACGAAGCTCAAGCCTACGGGATCGAACTTGCCCGGCGGCAGTTCCGAGGTCGCGTAGCCCGCCCAGAAGGTGTGGCGGTCGCCGGAAACAATCGCGAAGCCCGTGATCTTTGCGTCGCGCACGAGGTCGTAGATCTCGGCGCGCTCTCTGTAGGCCGTGCCGTAATCGCCGATGGGGAGCGTGGCATAGGTGGTCTTCGGCCACGCTTCCTTCGTCAGACCCGGCGGCAGATTTTGCGGGTCGGCGCGCGAGTCAAGTGCGCCTTCTGAATTGCCCCAGATTTTCCACGTCGCGGTTGAATTGCGGAGCCGGTCTTTGAACCAGGCCTTCTGCTCGGCGCCGAGGATCGTCTGCGGCGGTGCGTTGCGCTGCGAATTGGGAACATGCGCGCCGTTGAAGCTGACCTCCGCCGGCGGATTCCCGCCGTTGAACGCACGGCCGCCGTCGAGAACCTGTGCCACGTCCTCCGGAAACATGCCCGGGAACTCCGGCCCGAAAGCTCCGGCCGCCGGGTCGCTGAACGGGTCGGCGCTGCGATAGCTGTGCTGGTCGGTGATGATGAGGTCGAGGTGTTTGCCGTAGCGATAAGAGCGGTAGCCGATCAGGCTGTTGATCGCGGCCAGGTTGTTTGGCTCGTCGCCAAGGCCGTTCTCATCCCACTTTTCGATTGCGACATTCGTCACCGCGGGCGGATCGAAGCTTTCGAGCGAGGGTCCGCTGACCTTCTTGCAACGCGATGGCAGATATTCCCACCATGCCTGGTTGGCGGCGACCTTGATGCTCTGGCCGGGCCGCGCCTTGCCGGCCTTCTGGATGCTCTGCCAGCCTTGCCACGAGAATTCGTGGTTGTCCCAGATGCAGACGAACGGCCAACGCGCGCGAGCGTCCTGAAGGTCGGGGTCGGCGAGATAGCCTTTGTAGATGGCCCGGTAGCCATCGACGGTCAGCGGGAAGTGGAACTTGCCGACCCTGTCGCCATCCGGGATGCGCGCAACCTCATAGATCGTGCGATCGTAGCGTGTCTTCACCTCGTCGGGATACTCGACCACCTCGTAGATGAAATCGCCCAAGTGCAGAACGAAGTCGAGCTGTTGGGCGGCGGGAGCGCGTTCATCTTCGTAAATCATCCGGCGATAGGCGTTGAGCGTGCCCTCGTTGACATCCTGACAGCTGACGAATGCGAAGTTCACCGGGCGGGGATCGTTTGGCAATGGCGCTGTGATCGTGCGGCCGATGCGGCTGCCGTTGCCGTCCGCGTCGGTGAATCGATACCAATAGACCCGCGCCGGCTTGAGGCCGCCGACGAGCACCCGGGCCGTCCAGTCGGTCACCGACGAAACCGGAACGCGCGCCCGCGCCACGACCCGGCGAAACCCCTCGTCTTCGGCGACTTCAACCGTCAGTATCTGGCGCTCGCCTTTACCGAAGAGCCTGCGGGTCCACAGAATCACGCTGCCGGAGTCCGGGTCGCCCGAAGCGACGCCTTCCGGGAATAGGTCGCGTCGCTCCCGCCAGGTTACCTTGGAACGCGCGCTCGCTGGTCCGCCCAACGCCAGAGTCGCGCCGTAGCTCGCCGCGAGCGCGATGAACTCTCGTCGTGTGATCACAGTCGTCGAACCCCTTTCTCCGCAAGGCGTGCTCTCGAGCACCAGGACATCACTCTACGCCATCACATCCGTGTGAACTCCCTGCCGGCCTCCAGGCTTTGGTGCTGCTGGGGGCGCCCGACCGCCGCACAGACAAACAGGAGCGCGGCGATCATGAGGGGGCGGGAGCCGACGCCCCAAGGTTTTTTCTTAGCACATATACCTGCCCGGCGCGCCTCCCTCACGCGGAATCAACAGCCACCCAAACAGATTTATATGGCCCACCGCCCGGAGGGAAGACTTTTGTGACGAAGTGCCCGTTTCCTGTGATAAAGAGGCGCCCAACGTCCGGCATCACCCGCCCGCCAGAGCCTTTGCAGGAACATGAGAGCTGTCGTGTCGCGGGTCGGTGCATGCCGTTGTTGGGCTGCCGCAACTGAACTTCAGTCGCGGGGCTGCTCGGGCAGCGAGTTGAGGAACCTCATGAACTCCTCGCCGAGTCGGCGACGGGCTGAGCCTCCCGCGGGACGCCGTCGTCCCTGACCTCGGCCAGCATATTGTTGACTAAATCCCAGACGCGGGCGCGGTCGTGGATGAGAGGCGGGATGATGAGCTTGCCGCCCTCGAAGACCAGCTCGAGCTGGTTGTCCCTAACCTTGCGGCTTACCCGGCCCGCCACGTAGTGCTTCGTGACGTGGTCCACGTAGTAGAGCTTCCCCCACGGAAACCTCTGCCCGAAAGACCCGCTAACGCCCTCGGCGTCGAGAGACTTCGCGAACCCGCGGCGCACGTACGCGCCGACCAGGGCGATGACGCCGCAGGTGATGCACAACAGGAGCGCGAAGAAGAACGGCCCGAGGACAGTGGCCCGGTCCCTCGAGCCCAGCGCGAACATGACGAGGCCGAGGGCGAGGAAGGCCCCCGGGATGCTGAACAGGAGCGCGTAGATAAAGATTTGCCCCGCCCTCGAGCTGAAGAGCAACTTTATCTTCACGGGGGCCGCGAGGCTCCGCCGCGCCCACTCGACCGCCGGCCCGTTGTAATACTCGCCCGAATTCATCATTGAGACCTCCTCCTCGTCAGTCGTTCCGGCGGTCAGGTGGGAGCAACTCCAGCAGTTCGGGGTGCCTCTCGGCGCCCGCCGCGATCATGCCGTACGCGACCTCGGCGTCCTCCTCCGGCACCCCCGGCGGGGCGAATGTATCGCGCTCAAAGCGCAGCACCAGCCCGTCCGTCCGCAGCGCCCACATATGGGATTGATTGCCGCCGAGCGGGATAGCGCCGTACACTCTGCAGGTGCGGTGAAACGAGTTTACCGGGTCGTACGGGTCCAGCTCGTTAACCCATTTGAAGAGGAGTGTGGTCAACTCGCGCGAGGGCAGGCGCTTCTCGAACCGCGCTCCCGTGGGGAAAGGGGCGGGCACCGTAACCGGCGGTTTGATAGGCGGCTCGGCGGCAGGCGCGGCCGCGGCCGCACTCGACTCCGGCTGCGGGGCGGGCTGGGGTGGCGGCGGTTCGGGGACGACGATGGCCCACGTCCCGCCCCAGCCGTGGTACACGATCTCTTCGTCGCCGTAATCGACCTTCTCGCGCTGTCCATACCAAAACTCACCCTGCGTCACGATGCGCGCTCGCTCGCCCGGCTCAAGCGTGCGGCGGACGCCCCACGGCTCGAGCACGAGGGTCTTCGGCTTGGCGCTGTCGTTACGCACGGGAATCTCTTTAATGGGGATCGTCTTCAGGGATAGCGCCCACCCGTTCCCGAAGTCGAGCTCGTCCCCCCGCTCCACGGCACTCAACTGGCTCCAGACCGCCCAAGGGAAGTAGATCGGGGGGTATACCTTTTCGACCCGAAAGAAGAGGACGTTGCCGTCGCGCCGCCACGTCCCCGTGGCGCCGCCGGAGAGGCTCGCGTTGGTGTAGTCCGTCCACCCCTCCGAGTAGTCGAACCGCTCGTTGCCCTCCACCTTCAGCGTGCCGGAGACGTTCCAGCCGTCGGGAGAGCTGCCGTAATATTCGTATGTCTTCAAGGCGGAACCTCGACGTGAACCGTAAACCGTACCTTGGTCTACACTAGGTACACATAACACGTTTTTTCGTTACCAATCAAAATCCCGGTAGCTCTCTATATCACCCGCTATCAATAGCTATCGTAATTTCCGAGAAGTGTTGTTTTCGTAAATCAGCGCGAGGGGCTGGAAGTAGTTTTTTAGCCCCTGAGGTTCGCGGCTTGGCATAAGGGGTTAATCCTTGCCGGAGACAACGAACTCGCCGGGACGGTTGATAGCGTCTTCAACTAAGAAGGCTTCCCGGGGGTGGTGAGGGAGTTGGCGCGCGCGAAGCTGGAGAGGTTGAACGCGAAGGCCGAGAGGGGCGAATACGTCCCGGCCATACATTACGCGCGCGCTTACCTGAGGCTCGGGCGTGAGGGAGACGCGCGACTCTGGTTGGAGAAGGCGAGTGAGGAGCGCAATGCCTACTCATTGCTGATTAACAGAGACCCCTTCTACAACAGCCTGCGCGCCGATTCAAGTCACCGAAAAGCCTAAACCTCGAATAACTATGGCATCACTATCGACGACCATCATCAACATGCGAGTGTCCAGGTTCAAAATGATTATTAGAATACCCTACACGGGTTCACTTACGGCTCCTTTGCGGACCCATAGATTGGCGAGCAAGGGCGTATAAGGAAGTGTTTGTATGTGTCACTATGGGGTACGACGCTTTGATGGACTGTTCAGGAAATGATGAGCATGCGATTAAACTAACGGGCGACGGGGACTCCTACGCAGACTGTGAATAGATGGAACGAGGGCGCATCTGACAGGGTGCATGTACACTCTGACAGGGCGCATGTACACGATGATCGTCGCACTCTTGACGCTCTTCGCGTGGAGTTTCTCGCCGCGACGGTGTTGCCGCTCAGCTCCGAAGCGCCGCTCGTGGTCTACGTGCACTCCTACCAGCAGTTCGCCGGCCCAGCGCTGGTCGCGCCCGCGGGTAATTACCTCGGCGCGTGCACGAGTAGCTTGGGGCGCCTCGGCCGTGTGGCTGTAAGCCGGATGATGCTTCAGACCAGCTCGGCCATCTTTCTCGCCCCGACGTAGCGCCGGTTGACCTCCTCCCAGTTGACGTTTGCCATGAAGGCTTCGACGTACTTCGCGGCCGCCGACCCGTAGTCCATGTGGTAGGAGTGCTCGTACATGTCGAGCACGAGCAGCGGCCGCCCCGTCGGCGCGTTGTGCATGTGATCCCACGCCCAGTAGTTGTGCAGCTCGCCCGTGTGCAGGTTGAAAGTCAGGATCGACCAGCCGGAGCCTCCGGCCAACGCCTGCGCCGTCCTCCTGAACTCCGACTCCCACCCTTCGTAACTCCCGTACCACTGCTTGATGGCGTCGAGGACTTCGCCGCCAGGCCGGTTGTCGCCGCCGAGGTTGGCGAAGTAGTGCTCGTGCAGGACGACCGAGCCGGTGCGGTGCAACTCCTCGCGCTTGATGTCGCCGTAGACGTACGCGGGCAAATCCTTCTCGCGCAGCATCGCGTCGAGCCGCTTCTCGACGGCGTTGAGGGCGCCGACCGAGCCGCCGTAGTTGTTCTCCCAATGTGAGCGTATCAACTTCTCCGACAGCCCCTTGAGCTTGGCCGGGTCGAACGGCAGCGGCTTCGGCTGGTGCTGCCCGCGGAACGCCCGCGCTGCCTGCGGGACGGCGGCGGCGGGCGTCTGCCCCTGCGCGGTATTCCCTTGTTCGGCGCCGGCACTTTCCACGCCGGTGAGATTCAGGAGCGCAAGCCCCGCCCCTCCGGCAACCACCCTGGTCATGGCTTCACGCCTTGAAACTTTCTTCATCTTTGCCCCTTTCAGCCCGCGTACCGCTCCTCGACGGTCGCGGCGAAGACTATCGTCCCGATGATGCCGATGATACCGGCAGTGATAAAAGGCGTCTGCGGCTCGACCTTCCACAGCAGCCCGCCGACGGCTGCGGCCGGCGTGATCGTCAGGCTGCGGACGAGGTAATACAGTCCTACGGTGCGCGCCCGCAGGTGCGGCTCCGCGAAGTCTACGATCATCGCCTTGCGCGACGGCTCGCCGATCTCCCGCAGCCCCCCGATGAGGAAAGCGAAGACGAGCGTGGCGAAGCTCCCGGCCAGCACGACCGCCACGGGGAAGAGCGCGAAGCAGACGAAGGTGGCGATGACGAAGGGCTTGCGCCCAACGCGGTCTGCGACCTTCGCCGCCGGGATGTAGACGAGGATCGCCGTCACCATCTGGACGGCGACGAGCGCCCCGTATTGCGGCAGGCTGATGCCGGTCACATTGGTGACGTAGAGGACGATAAAGATGTCGGCCATGCCCTCGCACGTCCTGATGATGATGTCGGAGATGAGGAGCCGCTTGAGCGCGCCGTGGAAGGAGCGCCAGACGCCGCGGATGTTAGCGGGCGCGCCGACTATCACCGGCAGGTTGATGGCCAGCGTCAGGGCGGCGCCCGCGCCCGCCAGCGCCAGCATGATGAGTAGCCCGATACGCACGCCCGAGACGACCCCGGCCCACGCGATCAACGCCCCGCCGGCGAGCGGCGCGACGGCCATCGGCACCCGCTTGAGCATCGACTGGAGCGTGAAGCCCATCGCCCGCCGTTCCTTCGGGAGCGCGTCGCCGATGACGGCGAAAATGGTGGGACTCGCCATGCTGGCCCAGCTCATCGAGAGCGCGAGGCCGAGGAAGACGTAGGGCCAGGAGGGGCTGAGCAGGTAGACGAGGTAACCGGCAGAGGCGAGCGCGATGAAGGAGAGGAAGGCCCTCCGGCGGCCCACACGGTCGGCGAGCCAGCCGCCGGGGTATTGGTAGATGGCGTCGAAGAAATCTTTCGTCGTGCCGAAGAGCCCGACTATCCCGACACCGGCCCCGAGCGCCTCCAGGTACTTGGGCAGGTAGCGCTTCCACAACTCCTCGCCGAACCCGAGCAGGAAGACGACCGCCGACACGACGGCCACGTTGCGCTCCAGCCCTAAATAATCCGCGGCACGCCGGAACCGCATGGTGATCACCCTCGGCACTATTCGCCCGATATGGTTTCGGGAAGTCGCCCGACCCCGCTTGCGATGGGCCGCTCAGGCTTCGCGCAGGTTGCGGAAGGTGATGGAATAACGCGGTACGTCCACAGGCGGGATGCTGTGCTCCCACTCCGTCCGCCCCGGGCCGCTCAGGAGGTATGCCGAGCGCGGCTCGGCCGTCACCCTCATCCGCTCCCACTTCTTCGCGCCGACCGCCCTCCTGAAGCGCAACACACACGGGGAGAGGAGCGAGACGCCGACCACTCGGCCGAAGACGTCCTTGTCGCGGTGCCACCCTATCCCTGCGCCGAGCCCGTACTCCGTGACGAGTACGTGCTGAAACTCCCCCGGCTCCATGCCGGCGAAAGCGGCGGCCGCCGCCCGGAGCGCGATCAGATAGTCGGGGATGTCGTCCGCCTTCCGCAGGTGGCGGGCGGAGAAGTCGTAGTGCCAACCGAAGGAGACCACGCGGCGCTTGCCGGTGTAGCCGTGGAACTCGAACTCACGGAAGGGCAGTTGGCGCACCCGCGCGAGGAGCGCGTCCTCGTCGGCCGGGCTGACGAGCTCGGGCCGGTACCGAAAGCCCTCAGGGAACTTCGGCGTGGCTCCTGGCGCGTCGCCCGCGCCGTCGAAGAAGTCCAACTGCGGTGTCATGGCTCTGTGCTCACGGCAACCGTAGGCTTAATCCGGCCTGCGCGCACGTATGTTCAGCCGGTAGTAGTCGAGCGAATATGGCGGGTCGTCCGCGGCCGCCTGCTCAGTGAGTTCTTCGACGAATCGCCTGCGCAAGCGTCCTTCCGGCAGTCGCGCCAGATGCGCGTGCATGTTCACGGTGGTGAGGAACTCGCGGAACTCGTCCGCGCCCGAGAGGACGGTCGGGGCAAGTTCGAGTCCGGTCTCCACGTTGGCGAAGCCCGCCGCGCGCAGACGCTCCGCGGTCGTCATGTCGTCGGCGAACACCTTCGTATCCCTCCAGCCGGCGAAGTATGCGGCGTAAGGCTCAGTCGCCATCAGCACCGACGCGCGGCGCATCAGCCGCGCGATGTTCGGGCCGCCGCCGCACTGCGCGACGAGCCAGCCGCCCGGCTTCAGGCTCGCGAAGAGGCAGCGGAACAGGCACGGGTGGTCGGGCACCCAGCGGAAGGCGGCGGTGCAGAAGACGCCGTCGAAACTTTCGTCGAAGGGGAGGGCGGCGAGGTCCGCGCGGACGAATTCGACTTGCCCGCCGAAGCGCGGCGTGAGGTGCGAGCGCGCCTCCGCGAGCATGTGCTGCGAGAGATCAACGGCCACGACGCGGCCGCGGGGCAACCGCTCAAGCAGACCCGCGGTGAGACGCCCCGTCCCGCACCCTGCGTCTATGATCGTTTCGTCCCCATTCAGCCGAAGGCGGTCGAGGACTTGGCTGCCCCACGAGAACTGCGGGGCGGAAAGCCGGTGGTAGGAGGCGGCGTCCCATTCCGTCGAACGCCGCCCGGCCGGTGAACTGTTACTCCCTTCCGTCATACGGTAACGGCACGGCCTCCATTACCGTCACTTAGGCTCTACGGGTAGCCCCGCGTCCTGCCAGGCGTCGAACCCGCCGTAGAGTGGATGTACGTTCTTCCAACCCTGCTCAAGCAGTTGGAGCGCCACACTGGCGCTCGACCCTTCGTGCGGTCAAGTGCAGTAGGTGATGACCGCGCGGTCGCGCGGAATCTCGTCGAGGTGCTGCTCCAATTCGTCCGCGGGGACTCGGACAGCGCCGGGCAGTTTGGTCTCGGCCTCGCCCCACGCCTGCGGGTTGCGCGTGTCCACGAACGTGAACTGCTCGCCCCTCTCCATGCGCTCTCTTACTTCGTCTACTGTGACTCTGGTCGCTTCCACGGCCTTCACCTCCCCTCCATGTGTTTGTGGTCGCTCTCGGTGGGCAGCCCCGCCTCGATCCAGTCCGACTTGCCGCCAGCATAGTCCACGACGTTCGCGTACCCCAGCGCCGCCAGTTCACGGGCGGCGTTCTCCGACGCGTGTCAGGTGGGGCTCGAACAGTAGACAATGATCTCTGCCGACTTGTCGGGTAGAAGATTCGGCGCGAGTTCGCGCACGCGGTCGGGCGACAGGTTGATCGCGCCCGGAAGGTGCTCGTGCTGGTACGCGACCTCCTGAAGGGTCTCGACCAGCGTGAACGCTTCGCCGCTATCCATCTTAGCTTTCAGTTCTTCCCTGGAGACTGTTTCCATGATAATCCTCCTGCGCCCCGAACTTGGGAACCGGTTGATGCAATGACGAGTGGGAACGTTTCAGAGAATAATTCTACACCGCGAGAGCTCGCCCGTCGTCATCGTGTGAAGTGGTCACTGGATTATCCGCGGGCTCTGAGTAAAATCGGAGACGACGGCGGGACGACAGTGATGGCACCCCCGGGCGGCTCTTTGTACTGGTTGATGCGCGCGGGAAACTTTGCGAAGACCTGCTCGCCTGTGTGAACCATGAAGCACTTGCCCACCAGCCCCGACGAGTTTGCGAGGCCGTCCGGGAAGAGTGAGCTGGCCGAATTGAGAAGCAGGCGCGGCGTCTCGACGGCGTAACCCGCGACGATCACGTACACGTCTGCGCCCGTGATTTCGCCTTCGAGCGTGTGCCAGCGGAAATCTTCCGGTGGGCGCGCATCGCCACCATCGAATAATGTACGGTGCTGCCGCCGACGCCCTGACCAGAATTATTTGAGCCGAGTTCCACGGGGTCTTCGCCTCCCGTGACCCGCTCGTCCGTCCAGAAGAGTTTGCGCGATGCCGTCTCGTCGCAGACGAGGTCTTTCACCGGATTCCAGTGCGGGCCAGCGTCGAGGATGACCACCGAGAAGCTTGCCTCCGCGAGTTTAGCGCCGGCGACACAGAAATCAACCTCCTCGCGCGACCAGTCGCGCATCGGCACACTCGCCGTGAATATTCATGTCCTGTCCCCAGATGGGGTAGAACCCCTTCAGTGGGCCGTCTTGTTCCTCGGCCCTGACGACCGTGAGCTCCCACTCCTTCTTGGCCGTGAGCACTTCATAGGGGATGTGTTCTGTGAGTACGTGAAGTCTATGATGGCATACCACGGATGCTGCCGCCCCGCCTTTTCAATGCGCAAGATCACCGAGCCGCCACAGAAACCGCAGGGACAGTCGGGGACATCCAGATGGTAGGCGACTACCACCCCTTAAGCTGTTCGGTCTTGTCTTGCCCGAGGGCGTGAGGGGCTGTGGCGCACACAGCGAGCAACGCAAACATGAGGGGTAAGCATTTTTTCATGCACGTCTTTCCTCCTATGAAAGATGCCTAACGCCCGGCATCACCCGCCGCCCCGCATGATTCGCGGAGCATGAGAGCCGTCGTGTCGGCGGTCGGGTGCATGCCGTTGTTAGACATCGCCCGGCGGTCACCTTGATCTTATCTCTTATTAGCGTTAGCTTCGGCGACAGCCAGCATCTTTCGTAACGTCTCCTTAGACAAGTATCTGCCGTTCACAACGACTGCGTTGATGCGTTGCGTGTTGCTGATATTTTCAAGCGGGTCTGCTTCGAGCAGAATGAGGTCGGCGAACTTTCCTCTCTCGACTGTGCCAAGCGAATCCGACAGGCCGAGAAACTCTGCCGGGTTGCGCGTCGCAGTCTGTAAGGCTTCCATGGGCGTTAACCCGGCTTCGACGAATAACGCAAGCTCGTCATGCAGGCTGAAGCCCGGATAGACGTAGGGGTTAGAAACGTCCGTCCCCGCCATAAATCTCACCCCGGCCCGGTGCATAGTCCCGACTATTTCAAAGGCTCTCTGCAGGTGGCCTCGTTCGTCATCCCACTCCTTTGCTGTGCGCTTCTGACGGCGGCTGTGGAACTCACCCCAATCGCTGAAATGGTCTTTCCCGCCGGGCATATACTTGAGACGCTCGTCCCCGTATAAAGTGTCCGAAGCGGTGGCGTCTATTTTACGGAGGACGAGCGTCGGCACCTGCCACGTGCCATTTTCCGCAAGATGCCGGAAGAGGGCGAATGCTTTTTTCTCATCACAAAGCTCCAACACTTGTTCTAACATGCGGCGCTCAGGCGAGCCTGTCGCGATTGCTTTCGGCAAATCCTCTTTTGCCATTCGCTCTATGAGTGCGGGCGGGCAACCGGGGCCGAAAACAGTTAGGAAGCCGGTGAGGTGCTCAACACTTCGTTGCCCCGCATCCGAGGCTTCCCGCAAAGTTATCGCGAACGGCATGTGCCCGGCAAAAGGTATATGCTGCCTTCTCGCTTCATCGGCGATGGCAAAGTAGGCTTCCCGGGAAAGTCGGTTGTACACCTTGAAAAAGTCTAAGCCGCCAGCCTTGACTTTGTCGACCATCAGCCGCGCCTCGTCTGCTGTTGACACGGTGTCGGAATTTGCCCACGTCGCAGGCGGCCCGTCCACGAGTGTGCCGACGGCTGCGAAGCGCGGTACTGTTCCGGGATGTTCGTAAAATTGCTTACGCCAAAGCCGTATCTGACCCATCTTATCTACTCTTGTCCACATTTCCCGGACGCCGGTGACGCCGTTGGCAATGAGCAAGGGAAAGACATACTCGTCAGGCGGCAGCGGCAGGCGATAGTGAAAGACATGCACGTGCATATCCCACAGCCCCGGAATCAGATATTTGCTCGTCGCATCAATGACGTGGGCGTTCTTCGGTACGCGGATTTTCCACGCCTTGCCGATTGCGGCGATGCGATTGCCAACCACCACCACCGTCATGTCAAGCTTGGGAGGCGCGCCCGTCATATCGATCACGGTGACGTGAGTGAACGCGAGCGACTCAGTCGGCGAAACAGGCTCTGTCTGCGCCACAATTGGCGCGGGAAGCAGGACGATTGACAACAAGGCAAGTATTTTTCTCATCAGGGTTATTCAACTGCCGCGACCAGGAAGAGGTCTAACGCCGGGGATAACGCGCCCGCCCGCGAGGTTGAGTTTAAGAGCCGCGCTGTTCGCGGGTCGCGTTCATCCCCTTGTTAGGCGTGCCCTTACGGGCTAACTCGCTGTTCCACCGGTCTAACCTCTTCCGGGCATACTCGGCGACTAATTCGTTGCCCTCCCGCGCTAACATCTCCAGCTTCGCTTTCGCCTCGGGCGACCTGATGTCGGCCAATGCCCAAGTGCACTTCCTCGCGAGCCCATAGAACTCGTCGTAGGCGAGATACTCGTAGGAAGCGTGCGCCTCCTCATACAGCGCGTCAACCGCCCGCGGGTCTTTCAGCTCTTGCAGGGCGTGTACGACATCTTCATGCCGGTAATGCCACGCCTGCCCGAGAAGTTCTATCAGCGCGGGGACGTGTTCCGGCGTGAGACCCGCCTTATAGCAGTCGTACAAAGCAAACTCCACCCTCTCAGCATCTCTCGCCTCGATGGCACTCCATAGTTCGCGTAGGTTCGCTTCCATCACTCGCCCATAATAAACAACCGCCTAACGCCGCGTATAACCGGCGAGCCCGCAACTTGGAGGATGACAGCCCCGCTGTTCGCGAGTCCGGTTCATCCGCTTGTTAGGCGTATCGCCAAGCAAAAGTATTTGATTCATCCCTGACTATCCTGCTCGATTAATTCAATCAGGACTTTGACGCGCCAATATAAATCCCACCAGCGAACACCCTGGTTATCTTTTTCAGCCTCCAAAGCTCGCAACATCAATTTCAATTCTTCTACATCAGGTCTTGGTTCATTGACAATTCGCAGCCATTGCTTAGCCATGAATAATCCAAGCGCCCACTTCTCCCCCACGGACTCTAAAGTGCGCTGGAAATAACCAACCAACTCCTGCGCCTGCTCAATCCGTTCTTCTCTACTCTGGTTTCTCATTGCTCAAGTTATACGCCTAACGCCCGGCATCACCCGCCGCCCCGAGCCATTCGATTTACATGACAACTATCGTGTCGGCGGTCGGGTGCATGCCGTTGTTCGGCCGCGCCCCATACTTATAGCCTCTTATCCACTTTCGACAACTGGATGTCGCGGTGGAAACTTCTGAAGTAGCGCCTCGCGAATGGCTCGTGGTCGTCCTCCACGACGTACGCACGCCCGTACTCCTCCCGGAGCTTCCCGGCCCGCTCCGTGTACCGGAACACGACCGTCCAGAACGTGCTGCGACCTTTCCCCACCCGCGTCAGGCCGTACGCCCTGCCCACCAGCGTGTCGCGCCGCCTCGCCCAAATCCCGTCCCAGTCATCAGAGTTTTCCCCAGGCTCGAAGTACAATTTACCCGTGCCCCCACAGCGCTGGTGGGTGTAGCCGTTCCAGCAAACAAAGTACTCCGCGTATGTGACAACCTCCGCCGCCTCCGGGCTCAGATTCCGCGGCTCCTTTTTAGAATGATTTACCTCAAGCGGCGGCATGGCAGGTGTCTCCTGCGTGATTAGACTCGCCTCGCTCCACGGCGACTGGAAGTGATGGTAGAGGTGGGCGGCAGTGATCCCGATTAGGAGTGCCACCAACCCGACCGCAAGATTAACGAAGAATCTTCTCATCCCCTCCACCACCTTTCTCCAGTGAAAGCGGCCAAACGCCCGGCATCACCCGCGCCCCTACACAACGTGCATGAGAGACTTCGTGATGGGGCGTCGGGTGCATGCCGTTGTTAGACAGCGCTAGCTCAGTCACTGTGGAAGTAGAAGCGGTTGCCATCAATGTCCTCCACTGTGAACTGCCGCAAACCCCAAGGTTTCTTTTCAAGAGGCTCAACGATCCGCGCGCCCGACGAACGCAATTCTTCGTATGTGTCGTCAATGTCTGCAACAGACACCCAGTGAACGGCAGGTTCGAAGGGCTGGGTTCTTTGGCGAAAGAAAATCGCGATATTGTCACGCGATACAGCACCGATCTCCTTTCCGGGGTAGAGCCAACGAATCTCGAAACCGAGTGCAGCACGGTAGTGCTGCTGAGCCCGTTCCACGTCCGCGACTGGCAACTCCGGAGTAGGGTGATTGAACTTTGTTCGCAATTCCTTCTGGTTCACAACATCCTCCTACGCGTCTTGCGCTGTATAACGCCGCGCATCACGCGCCGCCCCGTACCTTTGCTGTTGATGACATCCTGCGTGTCGGCGGTCGGGTGCATTGGCTTGTTCGGGTGCGTGCTTGAGACATCGCGCCCCTCCCGCCACCCACGAAACCCGAAGCCACGCACCTCCCGCGACGCCCCGTGAAAGACAATCCGAAGCGCGGCCCTTCGGGGAAAATGGGTACGCCCGCTTGGGAAAGAGCCGCGCGCCGCTGCCAATCGCGAGTCTCCGTCATAGGTTTTATGAACCCGAGCAGCCTAACGCCCGGCATCACCCGCCCGCCCGCAAGATTGTGGCGAAGATGAGAGCCGCTGTGTCGCGGGTCGGGTGCATGCCGTTGTTAGCTGGTGTGAAGCTTGGTAAACGCGCGTCTCATTGTATGGCCTTTTCTGGCAACTCATCATTAAGGAAATAGACCTGATGAACTAATGACTGAGAATCAAAGCCTTCCCAAGTATAAACAAAAGCGACGGCGACGTTGAACTTCCGTTTGAAATAATCCACTGGGACCCCGAACGTAATGGATTTGCCAGGCGGTAAGATGGGCCAACCTATCATGTGAATGCCGGAAAACTCGGGGGCGGCTTTCGCCACCTTCTTTTGTTTGTAATCTTGAACGCTATAGATGACGGCCACGCGGGCATCGTCAGGCAACAGCTCGACGGTCTTCTCGCCGCCGGGCAAGGTCACTTCTATATCGAACGCCGTGGGGACGCGAATCCCGCAAGAGAGGTTGTTGTGTAGACGAAGCCACACCCTTCGTTGTGACTCCCCGGCGCGGCCGGAGGTATCGGGGCCGACAGCTTCGTAGGAGACGTAAACCGACCTGTGGGCGGAATCTATCGGGTGACACCCTAATCCCGCATAATCCCTGAGAGATGTTTGGGCGAGGCCCGGAGTGACACACAATAAGAGGATGCCTAAGGCAGCATGAACTTTGCTATGCATATACGCACCGTGAATATAAGGAAGCCAGCTAACGCCCGGCATCACCCGCCGCCCTGAGCGAATCGATGTACATGACAGGCAGCGTGTCGGCGGTCGGGTGCATGCCGTTGTTAGGCGAATCGGCGGTGCGCACCGCACCAGCGCCCGCAATCAACCCGCCGTAGGATTGTACATCCCGTGAGCGCCGTATCCTCTCGCGCTCATGAGCAGGAACCCGCATCTGACTTCGGGTTGGTAAACCGATAGGGGCGGTAGCAATGGCACGAACATATCCTGGTACTTGTT
>JBJMGP010000247.1:0-25092 GCA_045807865.1 Pyrinomonadaceae bacterium | reverse complement strand
GCACGTGGACGCGCGCGGACGCTTCCTCTCGGCCGAAGAGCACGGGGGCTCCTGGACGGTGCGCATCGGCTACCCGCCGGAGCTGGCGCGCTACCTCGTCTTCAAGGGCTCGGTCGCGGTCGAGGGCATCAGCCTCACCGTCGCCGCCCTCTCGGAAGAGCACTTCGAGATCGCCGCCATCCCGAAGACGTGGGCCGTGACGAACCTCTCTCACCTAAGACCCGGCGACCCCGTCAACCTCGAAGCCGACATCATCGCCAAGTACGTCGAGCGCATCCTCTCGGTCGGTGCCCGCCAGGGCGAGCCTACTTTGACCGTGGAAAAACTGGCCGAACTGGGATACAAATAAACGCGCCGCGGCGCAGGGCTTAACAAAAAAATCGCGTGGGCTCTGGCGACTTGCCGGCGTCTTTCGGGTGGAGAATAATTTCGAGCCCGAAGGGAGCAGTCCAATGAAGTACATTCCTCGCGTCACACTCATCCGCAAAACCGCACTCCTCGCCGCGCTGCTGCTGGTCGCGGCCGCGCCGTCCGCGCGGGCGCAGACCGAAACGTTCGAGCCCTTCATCCTGCGCGCCGAGCAGACGGCCGTGCGCGCCTGGACCGCGGGCGACCACACGTACGCGCGCGTCAACCTCACCTTTAACGACGGCGGCTACCGCGTCACGAGCGTCGGCGCCGTCACGCGACAGGGTAAAGACCTCTCCGTCGATTTCGTCATCGACCGCTGGACGGGCCTCACCACGCAGGCGCTCGTCTACAAAGAGTATTTCTTCGACCTCGGCACGCTGCCCGCGGAGCCGGGCACCTACACCTTCAACGTCAAGTCGCGCGGCCGCAACGTCCGCACCGTCACGTTCGACCCGAACCAGATTACGGAGCACTGGGAGGAGGCCTCGCTCACGCGCAGCCAGGTCCTCTACACCGTCTGGACGGTCGGCGGCGTCACCTTCAGCGGCGTCGAGCTGTGGTTCCCGGACGACGGCTACCGCGTCTCCGAGTGGAAGGCGCCCGAGCGCTCGGGCAACGACTTCGTCACGCGCGTCAAGCTCGAACGCTTCACGGGGCAGGCCTCGACGTTGGTGGCCAAGCGCGACAAGCGCATCTTCGCGCTCGGGACGCTGCCCGCTAACGAGACCTTCACCGTCAGCGTCGAGTTCCCGGACGGCACGCGCGTGACGAGCGCGCCGTTCACGCCCGCGGGCACGGCGCGTCCCGCCTCCATGAACCCGCTCGACGACACCGCCTTCTTCGTCAGCCAGCACTACATCGACTTCCTCGGGCGCGAGCCAGACCCCGAAGGGCTCACCTTCTGGACGGGCGACATCAACGCCAACTGCCCCTTCTTCCCCTCGCCGTGCGCCGACGTGAAGCGCGCCAACGTCTCGGCGGCCTTCTTCCTCTCCATCGAGTTCCAGCGGACGGGCCTCTACGTCTACCTCATGCACAAGGCCGCCTTCGGCGCGATGCCGCGCATGGCCGAGTTCTTCGCGGACACACGCAAGACCGCCGAGGGGATCGTCGTGGGGCGCGCCGGCTGGGAGGGTCAGCTCGGAGAGAACCAGCAGCGCTTCGCCGAGGAGTTCGGCGCGCGCGCGGAGTTTAAGGCGCGCTACCCGGAGACGTTGACGCCCGCGCAGTACGTCGAGGCGCTCGACCGGATGATCGCGCACCCCTGGAACGAGAACGAGGGCAGCGCTCTGACGGCCTCCGACCGCGACCGACTCATCCAGGGGCTCGCCGCCGGCACGGAGACGCGCGCCTCCGTCCTGCGCAAGCTGGCCCTGAACGCCGACTTCAGCCGGCAGGAGTTTAACCACGCCTTCGTGTTGATGGAGTACTTCGGATACCTGAGGCGCAACCCGAACGAGGGGCGCGACGCGGACTGGCAGGGCTACGACTACTGGCTCGCGAAGCTCAACACGTTCGGCGGCAACTACCTCGACGCCGAGATGGTCAAGGCCTTCATCGACTCGGCCGAGTACCGCGGCCGCTTCGGCCCCCAATAGCAGCGCTCGGAATTCTCGGGGCAACCCGTCCGGCCGGCGAAACTCTCCAAAGGTTTCGCCGGCCGGACGTTTTGGCGCGCCGCCGGCCCGCGGCACAATCCGTTCGCCAAAACGGCCGGTTTCGGGTAACATGAACGCCGACCGCTAAAGCTCTCCACAGCTGATTTTAAAGGCCGGAACCGATGCCTTTTGCTTCCATCGAAGAGGCCGCCGCCGACATGCGCGACGGCCGCATGGTTATTATCGTGGACGACGAGGATCGCGAGAACGAGGGCGACCTCGTCTGCGCCGCCGAACTCGTCACGCCCGAGAAGATCAATTTCATGGCGACGCACGCGCGCGGCCTCATCTGCATGCCGCTCACCGAGGAGCGCTGCGACGAACTGCACCTGACGATGCAGGTCGCCGACAACACCTCCTTCCTCGGCACGGCCTTCACCGTCTCCATCGAGGCGCGCAGAGGCGTCACGACCGGCATCAGTGCGTCCGACCGCGCGACGACCATCCTGACGGCCGTCGATCCCAAGACGCGCCCGCAAGACCTCGCGCGCCCCGGCCACGTCTTCCCCCTGCGGGCCAAGAAGGGCGGCGTGCTCGTCCGTCCCGGTCAGACCGAGGCCAGCGTTGACCTCGCGCGCATCGCGGGGCTCAACCCCTCGGCCGTCATCTGCGAGATCATGAACGAGGACGGCACGATGGCGCGCCTGCCGCAGCTCGAAGAGTTCGCCGCGCGCCACGACCTCAAGATCATCACGGTCGCCGACCTCGTCCGCTACCGGATGCGGAAAGAGGTTCTGGTGCGGCGCGCGGTCGAGACCGACCTGCCGACCGTCTACGGCCTCTTCCGCGCCATCGCCTTCGAGAACGTCTTGAGCGAGGAGGTGCACCTCGCGATGGTGATGGGCGAGGTGCGCACCGAAGACCCCGTGCTCGTCCGCGTCCATACCGAGAACGTGACGTGCGACATGTTCGGCTCGCTCGTAGACGACACGGGGTTCCAGCTCCACGCCGCGCTGGAGCGCATCGCGGCCGAGGGGCGCGGCGTCGTCCTGTACCTGCGCCAGCGGCAGAACAACCTCGACCTCGTCCACCAGCTCCGCACCTACCAGCTCATGGGCGAGCGGGGCCTGTCGAAGGAGGAGGCGAGCCTCCAGACCGGCTACGGCTCGGATCGCGACTACGGCGTCGGCGCGCAGATTCTCCACGAGCTGGGCCTGCGCCGCATCTTGCTGCTCACGAACCACCCGCCGCGCGTCTCCGCGCTCGAAGGCTTCGAGCTGGAGATCGTCGGCAACGTCCCGTTGGGCGCGCCGGCGCGCGACGAGCGCGGGTTCAGGGAGGCGAAGGCTTCGGGGCCGGACGCCGCTCCGGCTTAAGCTTGAAGACCGTGTCTAACCCCCGTTAGGGTCTCTTCCCGATTTCGTTTCTCTTTCTCGGCCGCCACTCCCCCGGGCGGCACTTCACGGAAAAGTTATGCCGACGGACGAGCACGACGAGCGAGACGCTCAGCCGACACCCGAGCCGCAGGGCGGCCCCGGCCCCTTGGCACCGACTCCGCCCGACGAAAGTCCCGGGGTCGGAACGCCCGCCGTCCGCCGGCGCCGCGGCTTGCGGCGCGTGGTCAACCGGCGCAACGCGATGTGGACGGGCATCGTCGCGGTCGTCGCGGTCGTCGCGCTGGCCTTCATCATCTTCCTGCTCTACCGCACGGGGCAGATCGACCGCTACGTCGCGAGCCAGATCGTCTCGACGCTCGCCAAGTACAACGTCAGGGCCGAGATCGGCTCGTTCAGCACGCGCCTCGGCCCGCGCGAGGTCGAGATCAACGACCTCAAGCTCTACAACTCCGTCACGGGCGCGCCCATCGGCAACGTCGGCCGCATCGTCGCCACCGTCCGCATCGAAGACCTCTGGTCGCTGAAGCTGACGCGCGATGTCAACCTCGAAAAGCTGGTCGTAGACCGGCCGGAAATCTGGGTCACGTACGACGCCCAAGGGCGCTCAAACTTCTCCGGACTGACCATCCCGCCGCCCGAGCCGAACAAACGCATCCTCTTCGCCTACTCGACGGCGCAGGTCAACGTCAACGACGCCGTCGTCCACTACGACGACCGCCGCTACGACATCTCGGGCGAGGCCCGGAACGTCCGCGCCGCCGTCCGCCCCGACGACCCCAACGCGCCCGCCGAGAGTCGCATGAACGTGATCGACTTCACATCCGACGGCTCGACCTTCACGATGAACGGGCGCACGGTCAACCCCATCGGCATCGAGCTGCACGCGCGCGCCAACCAGGTGCGCGCCGACATCCAGGAGCTTGTCCTCAAATCGCCCGTCGCGGAGGCGCACCTGACGGGCGCGCTCGACGACTGGCGCGCGCTCCGTTACCACATGGACGTGCGCGCCAACGTTGACCTCACGCAGACCTCGGACGTGCTGCGGCTTGAGACGACGATGCGCGGCGCCGGCCGCTTCGAGGGGAAGGTCGAGGGCGAGGGCGACAAGTATAAGGTCGAGGGCAGCGTCGTCTCGGACGCGCTCGCGGCCGACGGCGTACGTCTGAAGGCTTTGCAAGTCAACGCGACGGCGTCGGGGCAGGGGAGCGCTTACGAGGCGCAGGGTAAGGCCGTCGCGGAGCTTTTGACCGCGGGAGATTTTCAACTCAACCTCGTGCAGCTCGTCGGCGGCGTGACGGGCACCGGCTCGGACTTCCGCTGGCTGGGCGATCTGCGCGCGGCCTCGGCGCGGAGCGGCTCGACGAGCGTGATGGGTCTCTTCGTGAAGGACGCGCGGGCGGAGTTGAAGGACGGCGAGGTCGCGGGCGGCAGCGCCACTTCGGCGTCGGCCGACGCGGTCGCCTTCGACGGCGGGCGCGTCGCGGGCGGGCAGGTCGCGGGCGTGAAGGCCGAGCGCGACCCGCAAGGGCGTCTGCACGTCACGGCCGACTCGGCGCGCGCGGGGACGATAGTCGCGAAGGGCGCGACCATCGGCGGCGTGCAGGCCGCGGGCATCGACGCGACCGTCAACCCCGACAACTCTGCCACGGCGACCGTCGCGCGCCTGAACGTGGCGGGGCTGAACGCGGCGGGCGCGCGCACCGGCAGCCTCAACGTCGCGGGCGTGCGGCTCGCCGTCTCTGCGGGCGGGCGCGTCGAGGGCACGTCGAACGACATCGGCGTCGGGACGGTCGCCTTCACGGTGCCGCCGACCTCGAAGGGTGCGGCGCCGCAGCAGGGCCGCGTCGATAACGTGCGGCTCGCGCGGCCCCGGTTCACGCTTGAGCCGGGCGGGCGCTACCGCGCGAGCGCGGACTTGTCTCTGGGCGGCGGCGTGCTGGGCCAGTTGAACCTGGGCAAGGCGCGCGCGGCCGTCGTCGCGTCGAACGACCAGATTCAGTTGAATGACTTCGTCGCCGACCTCTTCAACGGCAGCGCGCGCGGGAGCGCGACCATCGCCACGTCCGGCCGCGCGGCTTCGAGCGTCCGCGCGACCTTCGAGAACGTGGACGCGGGCGGCCTGCTCGCGCTCACCTCCGGCAACGCCGTGCCTTTGACCGGCGCCGCCACCGGCACGGTTAATCTCACCTTCCCCGGCACCAACTTCAAGCTCGCCTCCGGGCGCGTGGACGCGACCTTCGAGGGCGCGACCGGCCGGGACGAGTCGGCGCGCACGCCTCTCACCGGGCAGTTGGCGCTGACGGCCGACCGCGGCCTCTTCCAGATAGAGCGCGCGAACCTGCGCGCCGGCGCGACCGAGTTGACGGCCACCGGGCGCTTCTCGTTCCAGGGCGGCTCCGACCTCGCCGTCAACCTCAACTCGACGGACGCCGCCGAGTTGCAGAGCATCGCGCTCTCGACGGGCCTGCTCTCCGACTACGAGGAGAAGATCAAGGCCGTCGGGCTCGCCGGCAACCTGAGCTTCAAAGGGAACGTGACCGGCGACCTTGACGCGCCGATTGTGAACGGGCGCTTCGAGCTTCAGTCGCTCAACCTGCGCGGGCGCGACCTCGGCGCGGTGTCGGCCGACGTGGCCTCGAACGCGACCGAGACGCGCATCGACAACGGCCGCCTCGCGGAGCCCGACGGCGGCGGCGTCACCTTCAGTGCCGTCCTCCCGCGCACGGGCGAGAACAATATCGCGTTCGACGCGACGCTTGAGAACGTCAACGCCGGCAACCTGCTCGGCGCGCTCGGCGACGAGAAGAGCAGCACGGGCGCGATGCTCGGCAACCTCTCGGGGATGGGGCCGGCCTCGGGGAAGGTGAGCGTGACGGGTTACCCCGGCGCGATGCAGGGCAACGCCGACCTGCGCGTCGCGGGCGGGCGCATCGGCACGACCTCTTATGATGAGATCGTCGCGCGCGCCACCTTCAACGGCTCAAGCGTGATGCTCGACTCCTTCAACGTAAAGCTCGGCGACGGCAGCATCACGGCGGCCGGCGGGATCGAACTCGGCAAGCCCGGGCGCGAGGGCATCCCCAGCGCCAGCGTCAAGGACTTCCGCGTCGAAGGCAAGAACGTAGACCTCGCGCTCGTCACGGCGCTCTCCGGCGGCGGGCGGCTGCCCGCGCTCTCGGGTAAGGCCGACTTCACGGCGACGCTCTCGGGGGACACGGCCGACCTGACCTCGATCACCGCCAACATCAACGCGCAGGGGCGCGACGTGACCATTAACGGCCAGCCCGCCGGCCAGCTCACGCTCGTCGGGCACATGACCGAGGAGCATAAGTTCATTGCGGAGCTGACCACCGGACTCTTCGGCAAGCCGCAGGTCGTCAGCGCCACGCTCGACCTCGCGGGCGAGAACATGCCCGTCACGGCCGAGACGACGCTGACGGGCGCCGACCTGACGCCGCTCTTCGCCGCGCTCCTCAACAACCCGAACGTGCAGATGACGGGGCGCGCGACCGGAACCATCCGCGCCTCGGGCGCGCTGCTCCCCGAGGACGAGGACGCCTCAATCGCCGACACCTTCTCCGGCCGCGCCGAGTTCTCGGAGCTGGCCGTGCAGGTGCAGGACGTGGAGCTGCGGGCCGAGAACCCGCTCGTCGTCACCTTCAAGCCGAACGAGGTCACGTTCGAGCGGACGCGCTTCACCGGCACGGGGACGAACATCGTCTTCGGCGGCACGGCCGCGCTCGCCTCGGGCGGGCGCATGAACCTTTCGGTCAACGGCGACCTGAACCTCCGCTTCCTTTCGAGCGCGAGCCGCAACCTCTTCCTCTCGGGCGTGGCGCGCGTCGCGGTCGGCGTCGCCGGCACGTTCGAGCAGCCGCAGGTGACGGGCACGGCCTCCGTCGAGAACGCCTCGCTCGCGCTGCTCCTCCAGAACGCGCGCCTGACGGCGACGCAGCTCAACGGGACGGTGCGCTTCAACTCGAACCAGGCGAACCTCGAATCTTTGACGGGGCGCCTCGGCGGCGGGCGCGTCTCGGCGACGGGCGGCGCGCTCATCTCGGGCTTCCAGCCGACGCAGTTCCGGCTCGTCGCGCGCGGCGAGAACGTGACGGTGCCGGCCGCGGCCTTCGTCACGCTGCCGGCCTTCCTCGGCGACCTGCCGACCACGGCCGACGCCGACCTCGAAATCCGCGGCGGCCCCGAGGGCGTCATCGCCCAGGGGACGGTCAAGGTGCGCCGCACGGAGATCACCGAGGATATCGACCTCGCCGACCTCATCGACCGGCGCAACGAGGTGCCGATCACTTCGAGCGGCGGCGGGGCCGGGGCGGGCGCGGGCTTCTTCGGGCCGACGACCGTTGACCTGACCATCCAGGGGCAGGACGCGCTGGTCGTGCGCAACAACCTCGCCGACATGGTCGGCTCGCTCAACCTGCGCGTGCAGGGGCCAATCGACGCGCCGGTCAGCTCGGGGCGCATCACGGCGACGCGCGGCACCGTGGCCTTCCGCAACGACCGCTACGAAATCCTGCGCGCCATCGTGGACCTGCCGCCGCGGGTGGACGCGCCGCCCGTCATCAACCTCCAGGCGCAGTCCGACATCCGCGGCTACCGCGTGACGGTGACGATGTCGGGGCCGATCTCGGGCGGCCTGACGACGACGGCCACGTCCGACCCGCCGCTGCCGCAGGCGGACGTCATCGCGCTCATCACGACCGGGAATCTCTCGGGCGGCCCCGAAGGGACTTCGACCCTGGCGCAGACGGGGCTCGGGACGGCGACCAGTCTCTTAACCGACACGCTCATTAACGCGCCGGTGCAGAAGGCGACCGACAAGCTGTTCGGCCTGAACCGCTTCGAGTTCGACCCCGTCATCGCGGGGCGCGGCGGCCAGAGCCCGACGGCGCGGCTCACGGTGGGTCGGCAGGTGAACCGCAACCTCGCCATCACCTACTCGACCAACGTGACGGGCGAGCCCAACCAGGTCATCGCCGTCGAATACCGCGTCAGCGACCGCCTCTCGTTCATCGCGCAGTACCAGCAGGGCTCGACCGACACGCTGAGCACGCGCAACAACAACTTCAACTTCGAGCTGCGGTTCCGGAAGAGGTATTGAAGGGGTGTAGTCAGTAGATAGTCGTCAGTAGTCAGTAGGTTCTGTGTTTGACGGACGTTGACACTGACAACCGAATGGTTCGACTGACGAAAGATTTTTCTACTGGCTACCGACTACTGACTACTGTGACTATCAAGCGGGTCATCTTTCTAACTCTCGTGCTGGTGCTCTTGGCGCCCGCGGCCGTGGCGTCCAAAGATGCCGCGCGCCTCGCGCCCGACTTGAGCCGGTACGAGGGGCGGACGGTCGAGAGCGTGACGCTCGACGTGGAGGGGGCGTCGCTCGACGAGGCCGCCCTGGCGGAGCTGCGCGCGCGACTGCGCGTGGCGGCCGGCGCGACCTTCTCGGCCGTGCTCGTGCGCGAGTCGTTGGAGGCGCTCTTCGACACCGGGCGCGTCGCCGACGTGCGCGTCGAGGCGCGCGACGCCGCAGGCGCCGGCCCCGACGGCCGTCCCCGCGTCGCCCTGCGCTTCGTCATGCGGCCGCGTGTGTCGGTCGAGCGCGTCGAGTTCACCATCGGCGCCGACTCCGGCGCGGAGATCACGGAGGACGAGCTGCGCTCGCGCCTCACGCTCCTTGAACCGGGCAAGCGCCTCTCGGAACTCTCTCTGCGCGAGAGCGCCGAGGCCATCGTGGCCTACCTGCACGACCGCGGCTTCTACCGCGCCGAGGTCTCCTACGACACGCGGCTTGACCCCACGCGCACGCGCTCCACGGTCGTCTTCGACGTGCGGCCGGGCACGCCCACCGCGCTCGAATCGTTCGACATCCAGTTGAAGGGCTTCGACGGCGCGCCGCTCGCCGAAGTCCGCCGCACGTTGCAGCTCCAGCCCGGCGCGCGCTTCACGCAGGCCGCGCTCGGCGAGGACGTGGCGCTCGTGCGCCGCGCCGTCATCGAGACCGGCCACCTCGCCCCGCGCTTCGAGGAGCCCGAGATACGTCTCGACTCCGCCAACAACCGCGTTGCGGTCACGCTCAAGGGGAGCGTCGGCCCGAAGGTTCTGGTCAACATCACCGGCTACGAGCTGAGCGAGAAGCGAAGGCGCGAGCTACTGCCCGTCGAGCGCGAGGGCACCATCGACTACTCGGCCATCGAGGAGGGGCGGCGGCGCATCAGCAACCGGCTCCAGACCGAAGGCTTCTTCTTCAACGAGGTCACGGCCGTCTGCGCGGTCACGCCGCCGCTCGCGCCCCCGCCCGACACGCTCGGCGCCGAGTTCAACCCCTGCGAGCTTTTGAACCCGGACGAGCTGGCCAACAGCAACGTCACCATCACCTACCAGGTCGAGCGCGGTCGCCGCTTCAAGCTCACCGACATGCGCATCGACGGCACGAACAGGCTCTCGATTGCGGACGTGGACGCCGACCTGCGGACGCAGACGGCGAACGTGCTCGGCATCATCCCGCTCCTCGGCTACGGCCGCGGCTACACGAGCGAGGACGCGCTGGAGCACGACCGCCGCGTCATCGAGGCGCGGATGCGCGACCTGGGCTACCGCGACGCCGTCGTCTCCGTCCGCCAGGGCATCACGCTTGAGAGCGACAATCTCATCATCACCTTCGCCGTCACGGAAGGCGCGCTCACGCGCGTCGCCGACGTGGAGGTGCGCGGCAATCAGATCTACACGGCCGCGCAGCTGCGCGACGCGCGCTGCGCGCTGGGCACCGCCTCGACCGAGGTGACGCCGGCCGGGCTCCCGCCCGAAGAGGGCTGCCTGGTCGTCGGCGGCCCCTACTCGCGCACGGCCGCGCGCGCCGACGGCGAGCGCATGCGCGCCCACTACGTCCGCCACGGCTACGTCGAGGCCGACGTGCAGGTCTCTCTGGACGAACTGCCGGCGGCGGCCAACGGCGACGCGCAGGTGCGACTCGTCTATCAAATCAATGAGTCGGACAAGTTCTACATCAACCACATCTACGTCAACGGGCTGGTGCGGACGAAGAAGGAGGCCGTGCTCGAAGCAATACCCTTGCGCGAGAACACGGTGCTGCGCGGCGACGAACTGGCCGAGAGCGAGCGCGCGCTCCTCAACACGGCCGAGGCGTTCCAGCAGGTGATTATCCGCACCGAGGCCGCGCCCGACGGCCCCGGCGGCTTCAAGCGCCGCGACGTCATCATCGACGTGCAGGAGCGCAAGAGCATTACGACCGAGTACATCGTCGGCTTCTCGACCGACACGGGCGCGCTCGGCGGCTTCGAGCTGCGCAACTCGAACCTCTTCGGCCGGCTCCGGCAGGGCGCCATCCGCACGCGTTTCAGCCGGCTGCAACAGCTCGCGCGCTTCGACTACATCGACCCGCGCTTCCGACGCTACGGCGAGAAGAGCTTCGCGCCGCTCAACTTCTCTTTGCAGTACCAGCGCGACACCTCGGTCACGCGCTTCTTCCGCACGACCATCGACCGCGGCACCAACGGCGTCGTCCAGCGCTTCGACGAGGACGGGAACCTCATCGACGAGTTCGGCAACGAGGTCAGCGGCCCCTCCATCAACCGCTTCACGGTCAACCTGGAGACCAGCCGCGACCTCGAATACGAGCTGACGCCGGCGGGCGCGCAGCGCAAGCGCACGACGCTCTTCCTGCGCTACAACTACGAGGACGTGCGCCTCTTCAACATCGAGAGCCTGCTCATCGCCGACGCCCTGCGGCCCGACCAGAACGTGCGCCTCTCGCGCTTCGGCGCGTCGCTCGCGCGCGACACGCGCGACCGGCAGTTCGACCCGACGCGCGGCGACTTCCTCGCGGTCGACTACGCGCTGGCGGCGAAGGCGCTCGGCGGCAACCTCTCCTTCAACAAGCTGAACCTCAGGTACCAGCGCTACTACTCGCTGGGGCGCCTGCGCGACACCGTGCTGGCGGCGAGCGTGCAACTCGGGCTGGCGAGCCTCTTCAACCCTTCAGACCGCAACGAGAACGGCGTGATCGACGACCCCGACCGGCGCCTGCCCATCAGCGAGCGTTTCTTCTCGGGCGGCGCGACTTCGCTCAGAGGGTTCAGCTTTGAAGAGGCGGGGCCGCGCGTCGTCGCGCCCTTCTGCACCTTCGGGCCGCAGCCCGGGCCGGTGCCGAACACCAACCCGCCGCCCGAGTTCCTCCCGCCGTGCGGGACGTTCCACGACCAGGAGGGTAAGGTCGTCACGGTCAACCCGTTCACCGTGCCCATCGGCGGGAACGCGATGGCCGTCCTCAACCTTGAGGCGCGCGTCGCGCTGACGCGCAACATCCAGGCCGTCCCCTTCTACGACGGGGGCAACGTCTTCGACCGCGCGAGCGACCTCTTCCACCCGGGGAAGTGTGAGGCGGGCCGAGACCCGAACTCCTGCCAGAAGTGGACGCATACCGTGGGTGTGGGCTTGCGGCTCAAGACGCCGCTCGGCTCCATCGGCGCGGACTGGGCCTACCTGCTCAACCCGCCCGAGTTCGTCGTCCCGCAGTTCGGCGGCGGCACCGCCATCCACCGCCTGCATAACAACCAGATTCATTTCAGGTTCGGGCAAACGTTCTGAGGATTTGAAGTTCGAGGTCTTGGGTATGAAGCGACTGCTGTTGACAATCCTTTTCGTCGGGCTCGCCGCGTCGGCGCGCGCGCAGGCCCCGGCGGCCGGCGGGGGCGAGGTGGTTGACCGGATGGTGGCGGTCGTCAACGAAGGCGAGCTGATCACCTACTCCGACCTGCTGTGGCAGCTCGCGCTTCAGCCGAACGTGCCCATCGACAGCCCGCGCCGCGAAGACCTCAAGCGGGCGCTCAATCTCCTCATCGACCAGCGGCTCGTCACGCAGGAGGCGGACAAGCTGCCGCACGTCCACGCCACCGAGAAGGAGATCGATGACGCGACTAACGAACTCGTCAAACGCTTCCCCTCGCAGGCAGAGTTCCAGCGCCGCCTGGAGCGCGTCGGCCTCACCGTCGCGCAGCTGCGCGAGATCGTCCACGAGCGCATCGACATGGAGAAGTACCTCGACTTCCGCTTCCGCTCCTTCACCGTCGTCACCCCGCAGGAGGTCGAGAACTACTACAAGGAGGCCTACGTCCCGCGCCACCGGCGCCAGCGTCCCGGCGTCGTCGTGCCCGAGCTGAAGGGCGTGTACAACGAGATACAGTCCGAGCTGATCGAGCGTAAGATCGAGTCCGACACCGACGGCTTCCTCGAAGAGGCGCGCGCCGCCGCGCAGATCACCTTCCTCGACGAGTCGCTCGGCGACGGCGTGCAAAAGCCCGAAGGCGGCGCCCCGGATCGCAGCGCGCCCGCACGCGCCCCGCGGCCCCGCACGCCCTGAAGAAGTTCGCTCCCCGAACCTCAGAACCCTCCCCGCGCGTTTTTAACAACGGGCGTCGATGAATTTTTGAGACGCACGCCCCGAACACTCTCATGTTACGCAAGGCTGACAGGAAGGGCAGGCGGCCGCGGCTCGGGCTCGCGCTCTCGGGCGGCGCGGCGCGCGGGCTGGCGCACGTCGGCGTGCTGAAGGTCTTCGCCGAGCACGGCGTCCGGGTGGACTGTGTGGCCGGCACGTCGGCGGGCGCGCTCGTCGGCGGCGCGCTGGCCGCGGGGATGGCCATCGAGGAGATCGAGAAGGTCGGGCGCACCCTGCGCTGGCGCGACCTCGGGCGCATGACGCTCTCCAGGCTCGGCGTGCAGTCGAACGTCTCCCTTGAGGAGTACGTGCGCGCGCGCTTCCCCGTCACGCGCTTCGAGGAGCTGCCCGTGCCCTTCGCGGCCGTCGCGACGGACTTGCAGACGGGCGCACGCGTCGTCCTGCGCGACGAGGGCGACCTCGGCTTCGCCATCCGCGCGAGCTGCGCCATCCCCGGCTGGTACGTGCCGGTCACCGACTCCGAAGGAAGGCAGCTCGTGGACGGCGGGCTCGTCGCCAACCTGCCCGTCTCGGTCGTGCGCGCGCTCGGCGCGGAGGTGACGGTGGCCGTGGACGTGAACTCGGAGGGCGCGAAGTTTATGGGGCCGCCGGCCTCCGTCATCGGCGTCCTCTTGCAGTCGATGCTCGTCGTGCAGCGCGTCGCCGTCGAGCACCAGAGGCAACTCGCCGACGTTTGCATCAGCCCCGCGGTCGGGCACCTGCGCTGGGACGAGCTGGCGCGCGCCGACGAGTTCATCGAAGCCGGCGCCGAGGCCGCGCGCGCCGCCATGCCCGCCATCAAAGAGCTACTCGAACCTCAAGCGGAAGAGAGCCACGGCTGGTTCAACTTCGGCCGCGGCCGCCAGGTCACGAAAGACTGAAATTAACAGGGATGGACAGGATGGTCGGGATAAGAGTTTCAATCTTTATCCTGCACATCCTGTCCATCTCTGTTAATTCTTCTCCCACAAGACGGGCCTGCCGACTCATTTCAAAACGCGAAACCTCGTCGCCGTCACCAGCGCTTTGTACTGAAAGCGGCCGAGCGGTCGCGCGCGTAAATCGAAGAGAATTTTTAAGTCGTTAAAGAAGGGAAGCTTACGCCTGTGGGTGATGAGCGCCGGTCGTCGGCATGTCCATTGCAGAGGCATTCGTGAAGGGACGCATTAAGCACAAGGGGGAAGGGCAAGATGAGAGAGATAGCCGACGAGTTCATGAAACTCCTCGCCGTCATCATGGTGCTGGTGACGCTGGCCGTCTCGACGGCGGCGTTCTCGTCGATCTTCGGCTGAGTGAGGTCAGGCAGGTTAATGGGGGCTTAAGGAAAACTCTCCCCGCCTCTCGCAGATAAGAAATCCGTGGCGATTAGTAGTTTACTTTCGGCACAGCAGAGGGAAGCAGAACGGACAGCCACGGGCAGAGGTGTGCCCGCAGGCTGGGGGGATGAATGGCGACAACTCTTCAGGCGGCGGGCGCTCAAACGCAGACCAAGAACGTACGTCGTTCGCCAAGGCGCCCCGCGCGCGCTTCCTTCTTCCGTGACAGGAGCGTCAGGCGCCTCTTTACACTCAAGCGCGTGCTCCGCACCCTCGGCGCGCTGACCGTCGCCGCGGTCGTCGCCACCGCGTCCGCCTTCGCATACCTCTATTCACACTATTCAAAAGTCGTGGACGCACGTCTGGCCTCGGGCTATCTGACAAGCCGCGCGGGTCTCTACGCCGCGCCGCGCATGCTGCGCGAGGGGCAGAGCATGACGGCCGAGCAGCTCACGGCGGTGCTGCGCCGCGCCGGCTACGTCGAGGGCGAGGCGAGCCGCGTCTGGAACGGAAGCTTTAAAGTTGATGGTGATGCGGTCGAAATTTTCCCCTCGGACGCGCCGGGCCTGTCTGACGCTTCGGGCGCGTCGGTCGTCCGCGTCGAGTTCGACCGCGGCGGGCGCGTCTCGAAGATTCGCGGCGACGGCGCGCTGCTCGACTCCTACACGCTCGCGCCCGAGCCGCTCACCATCGACGCCTCCGAGAAGACTTCAGACCGCGCCGCGCTCACTTACGAAGAGGTGCCCGAGACGCTCCGCCGCGCGGTGCTTGCCATCGAAGACCGACGCTTCTTCGAGCACGGCGCCGTAGACCTCTGGGGCATCGCGCGCGCCGCCTTCAGTTGGGGCGACGACGCGCGCGAGTTGAAGCAGGGCGGCTCGACCATCACGCAGCAGTTGGTCAAGAACACCTACCTGAGCCCCGAGCGCACGCTGCAACGCAAGTTCCGCGAGGCCGCGCTCGCGTCGGTCGTCGAGAACCGGATGTCCAAGCAGGACATCTTCGCGCTCTACTGCAACGAGATCTACCTCGGCCAGCGCGGCTCCATCGCCGTGCGCGGCGTACGGCAGGCGGCGCGCGTCTTCTTCGGGAAGGATTTGAGAGACCTTTCGCTCGCGGAGTCGGCGACCATCGCCGGCATGATCCAGAGCCCGGGCCGCTACGCGCCCGACCGGCACCCGGACGCCGCGCGTGCACGCCGCAACCTCGTGCTGGCAGGGATGCTGCGCGACGGCGCCGTCAGCGCCGAGCAGGCGCGCGCCGCGTGCGACGAGCCGGTCAGCGTCGCGCCGCTTGCGCGCGCCGGCGCCATCGCTCCCTACTTCATCGACTACGTCAGCCGCGAGACCGAGTCGCGCCTCTCGGACTCGACGGATGAGTCGGGGCAGAACCTCCGCGTCTACACGACGCTCGACCTCGACCTGCAACGGCTCGCCGAGGAGGCCGTCGGCCGGCAGGTCGAGCGGCTCGAAAAACTCTTTAAGGGTAAGCGCAGGCCGCAGGCTTCTTTGGTCGCGCTCGACCCGAGGACGGGGCACGTCCTCGCGATGGTCGGCGGCACGTCTTACGCGGAGTCGCAGTTGAACCGCGCGACCGACGCGCGGCGCCAGCCCGGCTCGGTCTTCAAGCCGGTGGTCTACGCGGCGGCGTTGGAGTCTGGCATCTCGCCGCTCACGCTCTCGACGGACGCGCCGCGCGAGTTCACCTACGACGTGCGCGCGCGCTACCGGCCGGCGAACTACGGCGGCGGCTTCTCGATGCGCGACGTGACGCTGCGGACGGGGCTCGTGCGCTCGCTCAACGTCGTCACGGTGGACGTGGCGATGCGCGCCGGCCTGACCCGCGTCGCTTCGCTCGCGGAGAGGCTCGGGCTGCCGCGGCCGAAGCCCTATCCCTCGCTCGCGCTCGGCACGACCGAGGCGACGCCGCTCGAAGTGGCGACGGCCTACACGGCGCTCGCCGGCGGCGGCCGCGTCGTGCGCCCGGCGCCGCTCCTGCGCGTCGAGGGCGGCGGCTCGAACTTTGAAGAAGGGATGGTCACGAGCGAGCAGGTCTTGAAGCCGGCGACCGCCTACATGCTGACCGACATGCTCTCGGCCGTCATCGACCACGGGACTGCGCGCGCCGCGCGCGGCGCGTTCAAGGGGACGGCCGTCGCGGGCAAGACGGGCACCTCGCGCGACGGCTGGTTTGCGGGTTACACGCCGAACCTGGTCTGCGTCGTGTGGGTCGGTTTCGACGACGGCGGCGAACTCGACCTGACGGGCGCGGACGCGGCGCTGCCCGCGTGGACTGAGTTCGTCCGCCGCGCCGTCGAACTGCGGCCGGAACTGGGCGGCGCCGAGTTCGCGCGGCCGGCGTCGGTCACCTTCGTGGATATCGACCCGGAGACGGGGCTCATCGCCTCGCCCTCCTGCCCGCAGCGCGAACGTGTCGCGCTCGCCCCCGCCTTCGTCCCCGACCACGAGTGCTCGCTGCACGGCGACCCCTGGGGCCTGATGGCCTTAGCGGCTTCGTCAACGACCTCCGGCCTGACGCCGACCGTGCAGGTCGAAGCGCCCTCGGTCGTGACTTACAACACGGCCCCGACGCGCACCGCCTACGCGCAGCCCGCGGTCGTGCGCGCGACGGAAACCCCGGTAGAATTTTCGCCCGCCCTCAAGGCAGAGACGCGGGCCACGCGCGCCGAAGTCGGCCGCGACGGGCGCCGGCGCCTCACCAACGACCTGAGCGCCCCGCCCGGAGGCTCCGGCAACTTGCAGGAGCAGTAATTCAAGGATTTACGGCTGTTCTGCGGCTCGCGGGGCCACGCCGCGAGCCTGACGGAGCCATTTTGCCGCCCGGCAGAACCATCCTGCCGGGCGGCAGAAACATTCTGCCCGCCTGCAAACCGGTTCCGCACGGGCGGAACCATTCCGCCTGCCTGCAAAACCATTCCGCACGCTCGCAAACCGATTCTGCCCGCCGGCAGAACCATTCTGCCGGCCTGCAAGACGATTCCGCCCGTGCAAAATGATTCCGCCGCCCGGCAGGACGGTTCTGCCGGCGGGGAGCGGGTGGCCGCCCGGCTGCAAAACCGTCCCGGCGCCGGGCAGAATGATTCTGCCCGGCTGCAAAACGGCTCTGCCGCCCGGCAGAATCATTCTGCCCGGCCACAGAACGATTCTGCGGGCTCACAACGCCGCCCGGCGGCCCCGCGGAAAGGGGCCGCGAATCCGCGCGTTCCCTTCAACGTCTTTCGAAGAGGACTTGCGCGACGGCGTGCTCGGCGGTGTGGGAGAGGGAGAGGTGCGCGTGCGTGGCACCGAGCCCTTCGAAGAGTTCGCGGGCGTGGCCGGAGAGTTGGAGGAGGGGGGCGCCCAGCTCGTCGGAGGTGACCTCGACGTGGTGCCACGAGAGGCCGTCGCGCCAGCCCGTGCGGAGCGCCTTGAAGGCCGCCTCCTTGGCGGCGAAGCGCGCGGCGTAGTGCTGCGCGGCGTTCGCGCCGCGCGAGTCGCAGTAGGCGCGCTCGTCTTCGGTGTAGACGCGGTCGCGGAAGCGCGGCGTGCGCGTGAGCACTTCACGCACGCGGCGGATTTCGATAATGTCTATTCCGATGGAGACGATCACGGCTGAGAACGAAGTAGCACCGGCCGGCTTCCGCTGGCTCGAAGGGCTTGAAGGCGTGCGCGCGATTGCGTGCGAGCCTTTAGAGCGCGAGGGGTTCGCCAACGCCTTCTCGACGCGCGGCGGCGGCGTCAGTCCTTTCCCCGCGGGCTCGCTCAACCTCGCGGGCTTCGACCAGGACACGGCGGAGAACATTCGCGAGAACCGCCGCCGCTTCATCTCGGCGCTCGGCGGCGAGTGGAAGCTCGCCGCCTGCTGGCAGGTTCACGGGAGCGACGTGCTCGCCCTGCGCGACGCAGACGACCCGCGCTCCGAGAGCGAACGCTGCGACGCGCTCGCGACGAACTTGAAGGGGCTGCTGCTCGGCGTCAAGACGGCCGACTGCGTGCCCGTCGTCATCGGCGACCCAAGGGGCGGGGCCTGCGCCGCCGTGCACGCGGGCTGGCGCGGCACGCTCGCCGAGATCGTCAAGCGCGCCCTCGTCCGCATGAATGAAGAGTTCGGCACAGACCCCGCGCACGTGCGCGCGGCGCTCGGCCCGGCCGCCCTCGGCTGCTGCTACGAGGTCGGCGACGAGGTGGTCGAACCCTTCCGCGCGAAGTTCAAGGACGCCGACTCCCTCTTCAAACAGACGCGAGACGGACACGCGCTCGTAGACCTGCACGAAGCGAACCGGCGGCAGCTCGTCGAGGCCGGCGTCGCGCCCGAGCGCATCCACCTCCTCCCACTCTGCACCATGTGCCGCCCTGACCTCTTCTTCTCTTACCGCCAGGACAGGAAGCTCTACGGCCGCACGGGGCGCCTGCTCTCCGTCATCGGGATGAGACCTTAACGTCTCTTGCGCCCGCCGCCGCCGAAGAGTTGGCCGTTGACACGGTTCGAGGGCGTGTTGCGGTCTACGATGGCGATGCGCAGCGCGAGGTCGCGCGTCGCGGGCGGGAAGCAGGCTTCTTCGTTGCAGCTCTGGAAGCGGACGTTGACGCGCACGGTCTCGACGCCGAGCGGTTGGTTCGCCGGCACGCTCACGTTGAAGCGGAAGACGGCCCGCCCCTCGTAGACGTTGAGCGGCTGTTCGGAGAACTTGAAGCGGCGCGACGCCCCGCGCGGGTAGGTGACGGGCGTGACGCGGAATCCCTTCGGCGCGGAGACCTTGACCGTGGTCGGGATGAGGAACTTCTGGCCGGGCTGGTTCGAGTTCGCGTGCAGCCCGTCGGGGATGTCCATCACGACGGCCGCCTGGAAGGTGCTGCCCTGCTGCGCCGGGTCTACGGAGAAGAAGCCGTTGACGCCGATGTTGCTCGACTGCGGCTCGGGCTCGGGCGCCGTCGTTTCTTTCGACTTCGTCTCGTGCGCGGCCGCGGGTGGGACAGGCGCGAGCGCGGCCGCGAGCAGGAGCAGCGCGAGGGCGAGTCGGATGACAGAGTCTCTTTTCATGCGTCGTGTACTCCAAAAGGTCTGGGTCGGGTCGAGCTTCAGGAGAGTTGATGGAGCGTGGGCGTCGCGGGCGCGCTCACGCGGCGCGCGGCGAGCTGGCCGCAGGCGGCGTAGATGTCTTGGCCGCGCGGCCGCCGGACGTATGCGTGGACGCCCTTCGCTTCGAGCAGCGCCTTGAACGCCTCGACGCGCTCGGGCGGCGAGGGCTTGTAGGGCAGCTCCTCGGCCGGGTTGTGCGGAATCAAGTTCACCTTCGCGCGGAGCTGGTGGCGGTTGAGCAGGTTCGCCAACTGCCGCGCGTGCTCGTCCGAGTCGTTGACGCCGTCGAGCAGCACGTACTCGAAGGTGAAGCGCTCGCCCGGTCTGAGAGACTCTTCGAACTCCTTGCACGCGGCGAGCAGCTCCGCGAGCGGCCAGCGCTTGTTGATGGGCATCAGGCGGTCGCGCAGCTCGTCGGTCGGCGCGGCCAGAGAGATGGCGAGGTGCGGGCGCTCGGGCGTGTGCGCCAGCTCTTTGATTTTAGGCACGACGCCGGCGGTCGAGACGGTCACGCGGTTCGGCACGATGAAGAGTCCTTCGGGGTCTGCCATCACGCCGAGCGCCTTCATCAGAGGGTCGAAGGCAAGGAAGGGCTCGCCCGCGCCCATCGCGACGAGGTTGGTACCGCGCGGCGTCTTCGCGCCCACGCCGTAGGCGTCGTTCAGGGCGATGACTATCTGCTCGACCATCTCGCCCGCGGTGAGCGTGCGCAGCAGGCCCAGCTTCGCCGTGAGGCAGAAGTCGCACTGGAGCGGGCAGCCCGACTGCGAGGAGAAGCAGATGGTGTCGCGCCGCTCCTCCGGGATGTAGACGGTCTCGACGGGCAGCCCGTCGTGCGTCTTCATTAAATACCTCCGCGTGCCGTCCTGCGCGACGTAGCGCGACTCGACCGTGAGGGTCGAGGCGGTCGCCGTCTCGGACAGGCGCGCGCGGAAGGGCTTCGGCAGGTCTGTCATCTCCTCGAACGAGCGCAGGCGGCGGCGCTGCAACGCGCCGAAGAGCTGGCGGCCGCGGTACGCGGGCTCGCCCGACTCCCCGACGAAGCGCTCAAGCTCCGCCTTCGTCAGACCCGTCAGATGCGTCTTCTCTCTCATCGGCTTCGGCAATTCTACAACGTCCCGGCGGCACGCACACAGCGCGGGGGCGTGCGGGTGGCGCCGGAATAGGCTATAAAAATTCGCGCCGGGTGCGGAACCCGCGTATGCGCGCCCGGCGTAAATCACCGAGGGGCTTAGATGCCGCCGGGGCGCAGGGGGTTGACGATGCAGAGCTTCGAATACCAGGTCTGTTCCGTGCAGTACGGCCGCGTGACCTTCGTCAACGGCAACTGGCACGGCCGGCTGCCGATGAGCGCGGACACGAGCGCCTCGCTTGAGTCGTGCCCGAACGTCTGGGACTACCTGCAAGAGGCGGGGCGCGACGGCTGGGAGCTGGTCTCGGTCATCGCACACCCGCAGGCGCAGGCCGAGGCCGTGCAGGACATGCTCTACCTCAAACGCCCTGCGTGGTGACGGTCAGGTGGGAGGAGAGAAGATGTTAAAGAGGTTCGTACTTCCGTGCCTGCTGTTGACTGCGGCCCTGGCCTTCGGGTGCTCGGCGTCGCGCGGTGACGCGCGCGCGGTGCGTGCGGGCGGGGCGCAGGCCGCGACGCCACAGACCGCGAGACAGCCGGACGCGCGGCCCAAGCCTTCGAGCGGCTCGGCGTTCCTTGACCGCCTGTCCGACGCCGCCGTCGAGCGCACGGGGCATGAGGTGCGTTACGACCCCACCTACTTCGTCATCGACTACCCCGGCGGCGACGTGCCGGCCGAGGTCGGCGTCTGCACCGACGAGGTCGTCCGCTCCTACCGCGCGGTGGGCATAGACTTGCAGCAGCTCGTGCACGAGGACATGAAGGCGAACTTCGCGCTCTACCCGCACAAGTGGGGTTTGAAGAAGACGGACGCGAACATCGACCACCGGCGCGTGCCGAACCTGATGGTCTACTTCGAGCGGCAGGGCGCGGCGCAGCCCGTCACCGACGACGCGCGCGACTACAAGCCCGGCGACGTGGTGACGTGGGACTTGCCGGGCGGGCTCACGCACATCGGCCTCGTCGTCGCCGTCCCTTCGGAGGCGGACGCGAACCGCTTGCAGATCGTCCACAACATCGGCGCCGGGCCGAAGATGGAGGACGTGCTCTTCTCCTGGAAGATCACGGGCCACTACCGTTACACGGGGCCGAAGGCGGAAGCCGAGCCGCCGCAGCCGGGTGCAAGAAGAAAGTAGTCTAATCCTTCAGTGGAAGAGCGGCAGAATTTAGAGACGTACGGTTGGGACGACTTCTTTGCTGAAGCGTTCGAGCCCTTTGCCGCGGAGGGTTTCGAGGCGGGGCGCGTCTTCTTGCAGCACAACCGCGCGCTGATGCTCTACACGGCGGCGGGCGAGTTGCAGGCGGAGACGACCGGGCGCTTGCGCTTCCACGCGCGTGGCGCCGAAGACCTGCCGGCCGTGGGCGACTGGGTCGCCTTCCGGCGCGTGGCCGGCGAGGGCAAGGCCAAGATTCACGAGATACTGCCGCGCCGCTCGAAGTTCTCGCGCCGTGCCGCGGGCAGCGAGACGCTCGAACAGATCGTCGCGGCCAACGTGGACACGGTCTTTCTAGTCACGGGGCTCGACGACGACTACAACCCGCGCCGCGTCGAGCGCTACCTCATCATGGCCTGGGAGAGCGGCGCCGAGCCCGTCGTCGTCCTCAACAAGGCGGACTTGCTCGAAGAGGTCGAGGGGCGAAGGCTTGAGATAGAGGGCGTCGCGCCGGGCGTCCCCGTACTCGCGCTGAGCGCGAAGCGCGGCGTCGGCGTCGAACAGTTGTTCCCTTACGTCGGCCGCGGCCGCACGGTCGCGCTGATGGGCTCGTCGGGCACGGGGAAGTCCACCATCACGAACCGCCTCTTGGGTGCGGAGGTGCAGCGGACGCAGGAGGTGCGTCTGGCGGACGCGCGCGGCAGACACACGACGACGCACCGCGAGCTGTTCGTGCTGCCCGAAGGCGGGCTCGTCCTCGACACGCCGGGGATGCGCGAGCTGCAACTGCTGGTGAGCGAGTTCGGCCTGAGCGAGACCTTCGAAGAGATCGAGCGGGCGGCCGGCCGCTGCCGCTTCACCGACTGCCGCCACGGGGGCGAGCCCGGCTGCGCCGTGCGCGAGGCCCTGGACGCGGGAGAGCTCGACCCGGAGCGCTACCGCAACTACCGCAAGATGCAGGCCGAGATGCGCCACGCCGCGACGCTCGTCGATCAGCGCAAGGCGCAGGACGAGAAGTCCCGCGTCAAACGCATCCACCGCGACTTCAAGAAGATTTACAAGAAGAGAAGCGACGACGAACGTTAGGCGCCCCGCGCATCTTTGCGGAACCGTGCGGGTCGCGGCGCGTGTCTTAGCCTGACACTTTCCCCGCTGGCTTCAATCGTCTCAGGACAAGAAGGAGTCTTCCCATGCCGAATCGCAAAGGCAGGAGCGCGCTGCTGCTCGCGCTCGCCTGCACCCTTTTCGCGTCCGCCGCCGCCCGCGCGCAGGACTCGGACGCGCCGCGGCAGAGCGCGCCGACGCGCGCCGAGGTCAATCACGAAGTCGTCATCCAACTGCTCGTCACGGCCGAGGGCGCTGAGGGCGCGCCCCGTGTGCCGCAGTCGCTCGACGGCGTCGTGCGCCAGTTGAAGGCGACGCTGCCGCCGTCCGACTTCCGCCTGGCCGCGACCTTCATCGACCGCGTGCGCGACGGCGGGGGCTTCGATGTCAAGACCGTGGGCGGCGTCCCTTCCGGCGCGGCGCAGGGGGCGTCTCCTTCGCAGCCGTCCGTCTTTCAGATTGCGCTCAGCTCGGTAAGGTTGATCGACCCCGCGTCGGCGCAGCCGTCGATCAACATCCAGCAGTTCCGGTTCGGCATGCGTGTGCCCTTCCAGACGGCGTCCGTGAAGAACGACAAGGGCGAGGGCAGCTACCCCGTCATACAGTACGAGGATGTGGGCGTCGTGACGCAGCTCAGCGTCCGCGAGGGCGAGCCCACGCTCGTCGGCACTCTCAACTCCAGCCGCCCCGGCCAGCTCTTCGCCATCGTCATCACCATCCGTCGGGCGGGGAAGTAAGTCAAAAGTAAAAAGGCAAAAGTTAAGAGGTAAAGACGGCGCGGCTCTCATCAGTTGATGATGAGAGCCGCGCTCTTCTTCTCTTACTGTTGCCTTACTACTGCGTCCCGCCGCCGGACGAGCCGCCGCCCTGCGTGGCGGGGCGGCCTTCGCTGTCGACGAAGGAGATGCGGTCGCCGAGGCCGTCGAGCGAGCGCAGGCCCTGCTCGATCTTCGAGCGGTCGCCGACGATGACGACGGCCATGCGGTCGGGCTGGAGGTAGCGGTTGGCCACCCGGTTCACGTCTTCGAGCGTGACGCCCTGCACGCGCTCCAGGTAGCTGTTGAAGTAGGTGTCGGGCAGGTCGTAGGTGACGATCAGCTCCAACTGGTTGGCGATCTGGTCGGGCGTCTCGAAGTTGCGCGGGAAGCCGCGGACGATGGCCTGCTTCGCCGCGTCAAGCTCCGCCGGGCTCACCGGAATCTCGCCGCGCACGCCGCGTATCTCCTTCATGAACTCGAAGACGGACTCCTTGGTCGAGAAGCCCTGCACGGGCGCCGAGGCGATGAACGGCCCCGCGCCGCGCCGGAAACTGAAGGCAGAGTTGGCGCCGTAGGTGTAGCCCTTGTCCTCGCGCAGGTTCAGGTTGATGCGCGAGCCCGAGGAGCCGCCGAGGATGCGGTTCATCACGAAGATGGGGAAGTAGTCCGGGCTGGAGCGCGGCACGCCGACCTGCCCGATCTGGATGACCGACTGGACGGAGCCCGGGCGGTCAACCAAATAGATCGCCGAGTGGTCGCGCTGCACCGGGGCCGCGCTCACGTCCACGGCCGGCACGTGCCCGCTCTTCCAGTTGGCAAAAGCCTTTTCGAGCTTCGCCACCACGGCGTCGGGCTTCACGTCGCCGACGACGATGAGCGCCGAGTTGTTCGGGCGGAAGTAGTTCTCGTAGAAGCCGCGCACGTCCTCGGCCGAGAGCGACTGGAGCGACGCCTCGTCGCCCGCGAGCGGGTGGCCGTACGGGTGGTTCCGCCCGTAGAGCACCGTCTGGAAGACGAGGCTGGCGACGCTGTTCGGGTCGTCGCGCTGTGCGCGCAGGCCCGCGAGGCGCTGGGCGCGCAGGCGTTGCAGCTCCTTGTCGGGGAAGGAAGGGTTCGTGATGACATCGGCGTAGATGTCGAGCGCGCGGTCGAGGTGGCGCGTCAGCGTCTGCAAGTTCGCCGTCGAGGAGTCCCAGCCGGCGTTGATGCGGAGCGAAGAGCCGATGCGCGCGAGCTGGTCGGAGATTTCGAGCGACGAGCGCGTCGTCGTCCCTTCGTCGAGCATGTCGGCCGTCAGACTCGCGAGCCCCGCCTTGTTCGAGGGGTCGCCGGCCGCGCCCATCTTCGTGACGAGGTTCATGCTCACGACCGGCACTTCGTGGTGCTCGACGACGAGCACGTCGAGGCCGTTCGAGAGCTTACGCCGCTGCACGGGCGGCAGCGTCAGCTTCCCGGCCGGCTTCGGCTGCGGCAGCAAGGAGAGGTCGGTCTTGGGCTTATTCGCCTCGGTCTTCTGCGCCGCCGCGGCGCCGCGCCCGCCACCCTGGCGCATGCCGCCGCGCGCCTGCTGCGTCCCGGCCGCGGCGGACGAGGCCGGCGGGGCTGCGCCGGCGGGCTGTGTGGCCTGCGCCTCGGTCTGGGTCAGGGTCTGTGCGCCGGCGGGCTGCGAGG
>JBJMGP010000246.1:0-47483 GCA_045807865.1 Pyrinomonadaceae bacterium | reverse complement strand
CTTCGAAGAGTTCAAGGGCACCGGCAACTCGGAAATCCATCTCGACCGCCGGCTCTCCGACAAGCGCCTCTTCCCGGCCATCGACCTCCAAAGGTCTGGCACCCGTAAAGAGGAGCTGCTCATCTCGAAGGAAGACCTCAACCGCATCTGGGTCATGCGCCGCGTACTCAACCCCCTCTCGCCCGTCGAGCAGATGGAGGTCGTCCTTGAGCGCCTCGGCAAGACCAAGAACAACGCCGAGTTCCTCGCCTCGATGCAGACCTAAAGACCGCAAACCGTGAACCGTGAACCGTGACAAGTGGCTTGCCTCTTGTCACGGTTCACGGTTCACGGTTTGCGGCTTTATTTGACAAACCCGACGCGGCTTCGCGATATTATCCCCTGATTTAGCATTTAAGTTTGGCTCACAGGCTCGCGCCTCTCGGTGGGGCGTGGTGTGGTTAAGGGGACAAGTGCGCGTCGCGTTTCTCTCGTCAGAGGCCGTGCCTTTCGCCAAGACTGGCGGGCTCGGAGACGTGGCCGGCGCGCTCCCGAAGGCGCTCGTGGGCGAGGGCGTGGACGCCTGCCTCATCCACCCGCTCTACGACACGACCGACCGCGGGCTGATCGAAGAGAAGGTCTTTGACAACCTCGAAGTGGACTGGCTCGGCGGGCGCCGCACGGTCTCGGTCTACCTGTCCTACGCGGCGGGCGCGCCGGCGTTCTTAATAGACGCGCCGGACTTTTTCGCGCGCGGGAAGGTCTACGGCTTCGGCGACGACCACTACCGCTTCGCCTTCTTCAGCCGCGCGGCGCTCGCGCTGTTGGGTCGGCTCGGGCAGGCGCCCGACGTGTTGCACGGCAACGACTGGCCGTGCGGCTTCGCGACCACATGGCTCTGGGCCGGCCGCGCGTGGGGCGGGTTCCTCGGGCAGACGCGGACGCTGATGTCGATTCACAACCTCGCCTACCAGGGTCTCTTCGACCCGGGCGATCTGTACCGGCTCGGCTTCCGCGGCGGCGAAGAGTCGAACGTCTTCATGTCGAACGGCGCGGCCTCGTCTTTGAAAGCCGGGCTCATGACGTGCGACGCCATCTCGACCGTGAGCCCGCGCTACTCGTTCGAGATACAGGGGGGCGAGCAGGGCCACGGGCTCGACTGGCTGATGCGGCAGCGGCGCGACCGGCTCGTCGGCATCACCAACGGCGTCGATTACGACGTGTGGAACCCGGCGGACGACCCGCACCTGCCGGCGCACTACTCGGCGGAAGACCTTTCGGGGAAGCGCGAGTGCAAGCTGGAGCTGCTGCGCCGCTTCGGACTGCCGGAGGAGCCCGACCGGCCCGTCATCGCCTCGATCTCGCGCCTGGTCGCGCAGAAGGGCTTCGACCTCGTCAAGCAGGTCGCGCGGCGGATGATCGAGGACGGCGCGTTCTTCGTCTCGCTGGGCTCGGGCGAGCACGAGTACCAAGTCTTCTTCCAGTGGCTCAAGGACGGCGCGCCGAACCGGGTCGGCATCTACCGCGGCTTCAACGAGCCGCTGGCGCACCAGATCGAGGCCGGCGCCGACATCTTCCTGATGCCGTCGCTCTTCGAGCCGTGCGGGCTGAACCAGATGTACTCGATGCGCTACGGCACGGTGCCCGTCGTGCGCGCGACCGGCGGTCTGGACGACACGGTCGAACAGTTCGACCCGGAAGCGGGGGCGGGCACGGGCTTCAAGTTCGGCCCCTACAACGCGCAGGCGCTCCTCGACAAGGTGCGCGAGGCGCTCTACTGGTACACGCAGAAGGATGCGTGGCGGCAGATACAGTTGAACGGGATGCGGGTGGACAACTCCTGGGGCGCGGCGGCGCGCAAATATGTCAGGCTCTACCATGCGCTGTTCGACCTGTAAGGACGCGGGGCTTTTAAGTCAGCAGCAGTTAAAGCAGTCGGAGGAGATTTAAACTCATGAGTGAATACGTGAAGGAAGTAGGCGACGACAACTTCGAGTCGGACGTGCTCAATTCGGACAAGCCCGTGCTCGTGGACTTCTGGGCGCCTTGGTGCGCGCCCTGCCGGATGCTGGCGCCGACGGTCGAAGCCGTCGCGCAGAACTTCCAGGGGAGCGCCTCGGTCGTCAAGCTCAACGTTGACGACAACCCGGCGGTCTCGCAGCGCTACGGCATCAAGGGCATCCCGACGCTCATCCTCTTCAAGAACGGCAAGGAAGAAGAGCGCGTCGTCGGCGCGACCTCGAAGGAGGCCATCTCGCGGATGATCGACAAGCACGTCCAGAGCGGCGCGGCCAGCGCCTGAACCTGTGGAGCGGCGCGGGCGTACCACCCTTCCGGGGACGGACGGCCGCGCCGCTCGCGTGTTCGCCGGTGTCCGCCGCGAGTAAATGAGACACACCACCGCCAGTCGCGCCGCACGGCAGCGCCGCTCGTTTGAGGAGCGGCTCGCCGCGAAGCGCGCCGAGGCCGTCGCGGACGCCAAGTTTCGCGCCCGCCAGGCGCACGGCAAGCTCCGACGCTTCGTCCGCATCCGCTTCAAGAAGGAGGAGGTCATCGCGGCGCTCGCCCTGCGGCGCGGCGACTGCAACCGCTGCGGCGCCTGCTGCGAGATACTCTTCAAGTGCCCCTTCCTCAAGAAGCACGGCGACGGCACGACGACCTGCGGCATCTACGAAGACCGCCCCTCGCAGTGCCGCCTCTTCCCCATCGACACCCGCGACCTCGCGGAGGTGCGCGGCACGTGCAGCTTCTACTTCATCGAGAAGCCGATCAAGCTGGAAAGAGCGAGTTGAAAGGCAGTAGACAGTAGTCAGTAGACGGTAGTCAGTAGGCTCCGCCTTATGAATGTTGCGGGTAACACGCGGGCGCTTCGACTAACGAGAGTTCTTCTACTGACTACTGTCTACTGACTACTTGAGTATGTCTAAAGTAATCGTTGTAATCGGCGCTCAGTGGGGCGACGAAGGCAAGGGCAAGATCGTCGACCTGCTGGCCGAACGCTTCGACATAGTCGCGCGCTACCAGGGCGGCCACAACGCCGGCCACTCGGTGAAGGTCGAAGACAAGTCTTACGCCCTGCACCTCATCCCCTCGGGGATCATCCACCCGGGCAAGACCTGCGTCCTCGGCAACGGCATGGTCATCGACCCCATCGCCTTCTTCGCCGAGGCCGACCGCCTGACCGCGCAAGGGCTCCAGGTCACGCCCGACCGCGTCAAGGTCAGCTCGCGCGCGCACCTGATCCTCCCCTACCACCGCGCCCTCGACCACACCAGCGAGGAGCGCCTGGGGAACGAGAAGGTCGGGACGACCCTGCGCGGCATCGGCCCCGCTTACGAGGACAAGGCGGGCCGCCGCGGCATCCGCGTCGCCGACGCGATGAACCCCGATGTCCTGCGCTCGCGCATCGAGCGCAACATCGCGGACGCCAACCTCATCATCCGCGAGTACCGCGGCACGGAACTCAAACCCGACGAGGTCTACGGGGAGATCGCCCCGCTCGCCGAGCGCATGCAGGCGTTCGTCACGGACACGACGCACTTCATCAACCGCGCCGTCGGCTCCGGCCAGAGCGTGCTGGTCGAGGGCGCGCAGGCGACGCTCCTCGACGTAGACCACGGCACGTACCCTTTCGTCACCTCTTCGAACACGACCTCGGGCGGCGTCTGCGCGGGGCTGGGGCTGGCGCCGCAGAAGATCAGCGGCGTGCTCGGCATCGTCCGCACCTACTCGACGCGCGTCGGCGAAGGCCCCTTCCCCACCGAGATGCTCGAAGGCGAGGACGAGATCGGCCAGCTCATCCGCGAGCGCGGCCACGAGTACGGCGTCTCGACCGGCAGGCCGAGGCGCTGCGGCTGGTTCGACGCCTTCGCCACGCGCTACGCCGCCGAGATCAACGGCTTCGACACGGTCGCCCTGACCAAGCTCGACATCCTCGACGCGCTCGACGAGATCAAGGTCTGCGTCGGCTACAGGCGCAACGGGGCGGCGTGCGAATCCTTCCCCGCCGTCTCTCAAGAGCTGCGCGAGGTCGAGCCCGTCTACGAGACTCTGCCCGGCTGGCGCACCTCGACCGAGGGCGTCACGGAGCTTGAGCAGTTGCCGGCGGCCGCGCGCGCATACGTCGAGTTCATCTCCGCGCAGATCGGCGTCCCCGTCGGGCTGGTCTCGACCGGCCCCGAGCGCAGCCAGACGATCCTCGTCCGCGACTCGGCGCTGGCGCGCTGGCTCGAACCCTGAAAGTGAGGGCGCGTCCCCTTTGGCTAAGCAAGGGCGCAGAAAAGTTGTGCGCGTGGCGACCGACCTCCCCGTCGAGTGGGGACTCACGCCGCGCTACGAGCACCACGGCAAGATCACCTCTCTGAGCCGCGGCGGCTGCCTGCTCCAGACCGAGGCCATCCAGCCGCTCTTCGGCAAGACGATCTACGTCCGCATCCCTCTGCCCGAGCGCGAGTGGTGGGAGGTGCGCGGCGAAGTCCTCTACTACCTCCGCGACGTGGGCTTCGGCGTCGAGTTCTCCGGCTTCACCGACAAAGATTCAGCGACCCTCCGCGCCCTCATGCGCCACCACCAGGAACAGCCGCCCGACGCCCCGGCGGAATGAGTTTGAATTATCGAAGGCCGGTCACTATAATCACCCACGCATGGGCCGATAGCTCAGTTGGTAGAGCAAGTGGCTTTTAACCACTGGGTCGCAGGTTCGAGTCCTGCTCGGCTCATCGTAACAAAAGCGACGGGGATAGCTGCAAAGCTGCCCCCGTCGCTTTTGTTACGCGGACTGCGTGGTCGTGGCCGTTGACTGCCACTGTTAAGGGACGGTCAATCAGGCGGCGGCGCTCAGCGCCGTCTCGTTGAGGACGGAGCGCATCGAGACGTGCTTGAGAAGGAGTTCGAGGTAGCAGGTGAAGCGGTGGAGGTGGAGACGGCGCGAGCGGCGGTCGCCGATCAGGGGCAGGGTGAGGCCGTCGATGAAGTCCCGGCAGGTCTCCTGATCCTTCTGCATCAGGTGGCGCAGGCTCTCGGCGCGAAAGAGTTCGAGCCGCTCGGAGAAGTTGACGAGCGCCTCCGCGCCTTCGTGCCACTCGGCGTAGCGTGCGCTGCGCAAGAGCGCGTCGAGGTCTTCGTAGAGCCGCAGGGAGTTGTCGCGCTTGGCGCGGAGGTCCTCGAAGAGGTCGGCGGCGTCCGTGTCGGCGCGGAACGTGCGCGCGACCGAGACCGTTGACTGCTCGAAGCAGTTGCGGAGCAGGTCGTGCGCATCCGAGAGGAGCGTGCCCGCCGCGGCGGTCTCCCCGGCGGCCTGCGCCGCGGGCAGCAGGCGCCCGAAGACGGCGCGCAGTTCGTGGCGCACGGCAAAGCTCACGCGCTCCAACTCTTCGGAGAGGGCGTCGGGCGCTTCCTGACAGACGCAGAAGTAGTCGAGGCCGCCGGCCGTCGCCAGCGCCTCGCAGCGCACGACCTCGAAGAGGAAGAGCGCCTGGTCGGCCGCGCCGCTGCTGCTGCCGACGGCCTGCCTCACGCCGTCGAGATAGCCGAGGAGGCGCCGGAGGTCTTCGAAGACGCCGCGGACGAACTCGCGCGTGGCGCCGTGCTGGATACTCTCTACGATGGACATGAGCTGGGGCTGCATCGGGGCAACCTCCTTCGGGAAGAGGGGTGGACGGGCTTGTTCCAGCTTGTTCTAAGGGGTCGCTTGCTCGGCGTGGCCGGCGCGGCGCGGAGGGTTAAAGGCGTGCGGCCTGGCGGCCTTTCTGACGGAGAAGCGGGAGGGTCAAGGAAGACCCTCCCGGCGAGAGCCACATCGAACTTAGCATCTGCGCGCCGCGGGACACAAGAACTTTTTTTGGGCGCGCCCTGTCGCCTTCTTCAGTCGAGCATCGACGGGAAGCCATTTCAGACGGAGACAGAGAGACGCAGAGCCACGGCCTGAGGTCGATCCATCTTCAAGCTGTGGCTCTGCGTCTCTCTGTTGAAAGGCCGGAACCAGATACTTAACCGACGACTACCTTAAGACCTCTGCCCGAGGGGCATCATCATTGGCAGGCGCGGCGGGAGACCGCCGCTGTGTGCGCGGGCGGGCGCGCGCCGCGGGGCCGGGTGAACGTTCTCGAAGAAGTCCACGGCCGCGACTCTCAGGCCCACGTCACGCCCGAGCCGCTCGCCCAGGTACCACTTGTGTTCGAGCACGCTCGGCCACACGTCGCGCGCCTCACGCGCCGACAGCTCGACGCCCGCCAACTTCCTCAGCGAACGCCTCAGACGGCGCGCGCTCTGCTCGACGGCGGCGGTCGCCGCGGGCTCCCCCGACGCGAACGACACGGGCATGAACAATCCCTCGTGCGCCTTCCAGCTCTGGTGCTTCAGATAGTTTGAGAGCAACTCGCTTACGATACGACGAAACTCGATTTTGTTTGACATAACTTCCTCCAGACACGATCCGTTTCGATAACACTCTGCGCGGCCTTCTACGCCGTGCACAGAAATATCGTACGAACCGCGTGTGTCAAAGTTGTTATGTCTCGCCGTACTTATTTCAATCGCGCGCATTAGCCGTGCTAATCGCGCCGGGACAAAATTGTGACCGCCTCAGCGCAGGCCGAGCGCCTTGAGGTAGCCCCCGTTGACCCTGCAGTTTTTGAACTTGATCTGCTCAAGGTACGCGGCGAGAGCGCGCCCGACCTGCGCCTGCGGCGGCCGGCTCTTCCGCACCTCCTCGAAGGTCGTGCGCGGTTGGTCGGCGAAGGCCGCGACCGCGTCCCAGTCGGCGGGCTTCGTGATAGAGACGACGCACGAGGTCGCGTCGAGCTTCTTGTAGGGCCAGAAGCACCAGCCGATGCGGTTGCGTTCGAGCAGCTCGCGGAAGGAGGCGATCCACTCGTCCTTGTTCTCACCCGACTCGCCCATCCAGACCGGCACGTTGTACTTCGAGGAGAAGTCCAGGTACTCCTGCACGGCCTCCGGCTTCACCTCCATCCAGTACTTGTGGAAGGTGTAGGCGACACGTTCGTCGAACGGCGGGCCGAAGACCTTGAAGTTCGTATCCCACTGCGCGCCGCCGAGGAAGACGACGTGGTTTTTGTCCACCTCCCTGATGCCCGCGACGATCTTTCTGTAAACGGGTTCGAGCTTCGGGTTCAGGCTCGCCGCGTCGAAGTGGTGCGCGATGGGCTCGTTGAGCAGGTCGTAGCCGATGACGGCCGGCTCGTCGCGGTAACGTGCGGCGAGCTTCCGCCAGAGTTGGACGGTCAACTCCTGCGCCTCGGCGCTCTCGAAGAGGAAGGGGTAGCCCCAGCTGTCGTCGATGTTGTCGCCGGTCTGGCCGCCGGGCGCGCCGTGCATGTCGAGGATGACGTAGAGCCCCTCGCGCCGGCACCAGCCGACGACGCGGTCGAGCAGCTCGTAGCCGACGCCTTCGAGCCGCACGGTCTCGCCCTCCATGACGAAGAGGCGGTAGTTAAAGGGCACGCGGACGGAGTTGAAGCCGGACTGTTTGATGAAGTGGATGTCTTCGGCCGTGACGTAGTTGTCGCGGTAAGTCTTCCAGAAGCGTCGCGCCTCCGTCTCGCCGACGAGCTGGTTGACGACCGCCGAGATGAGACGCGGCGAGTTGGCCGTCTTGAACTTGAACATGTACCCCTCGGGCAGGAGCCAGTTGCCGAGGTTGATGCCCCTCAGCAGGAGCGGCTGCCCGTCGGGTGTGACGAACTCCCTGCCCCGCGTCGTCACAAACTTCCCGCGCGCGGACGCGGTCTGCGGGTTGACGAAGAGCAGCAGCAGGGCGAGCGAAAAGAGCAGGGCTTTTCTCTGATTGACAGTCGGCATGCGTCAAACCTTCCGATGCTCGAACGTGTGTCTGCTCAAAGATCGGTCGAGTAGAGTTTGATGTCGAGCTCTTCTCCCGCGAGCCTGACCGCGCGCTCGAACCGCATGCCGAGCTTTTCGAGCACGCGAATCGAGCCGGCGTTGTCGAAGTTGACGACGGCGTAGAGGCGCGGCAGGCCGAGCGCCGCGCGCGCGTAGGACGCCGCGGCCGCGGCCGCCTCATACGCATAGCCCTTCGAACGGAACGGCGGCAGGAAGGCGTAGCCGACCTCGACGCCGGGCACGGGCGGCCCCCTCTCAATAAGCCCACAGATGCCGGCGGGCGCCTTCCCGTCTTTCGTCTCGACCAGCCACAGGCCGAAGCCGTGCTGGCGGTAGCTCTCGACGAAACGCTCGTCGATGTAGCGGGCGGCCGCCTCGGGCGTCCGCACCCCTCGGTCGCCGATGAAATGCACGAAGCCCGGGTCGTTCAAGACTTCGAGCATAAACCCGGCGTCCGCCTCCGACATCTCGCGCAAGGAGAGCCGTTCCGTCTCGATGATACTCAAGTGTGAAGCACCGCCTTCGGTTTCTTAATATCGGTTTCTTAACAGCGGGTCGCCTTGAATCATAACCCGCGCGCTCCGCAACCGAAAGATAATCTCATCGCAACGAACGCCGCGCGCACGGGGCATATCATGGCTCTGCTCTTCCCGAGTGCTCTTGCCTCGTTTTGAAGCTCTCATCACAGTCAAAGCCCGTCGCCGTTACGGCCCGAGGTGTGTACCGCGGAGACTACCGCCCGCCAGCACCCGAGCCCGAGGCGCGCCGAGAACCGACCCCTTTGTGGATGGAGGAATAATTTCAATGTTAAGAATGGGACGTTCCCCTAAAGTCGAGTCCAACGAACCCGTGCCCGCACAGCCGCCTCCCGCGCAGCCGCCGCAAGCACCGCCCGCGCAGACCTACCAAACGCAGCCCTCCGCGCAAGCCTTCGAGCAGCCGGCGCGGCCCGCGCAGTCGGCCGCCGCCGCGACGCCTTCCACGCCGCGCGCGGTCACCGAATCCGAAGCGCTCGCGCGCGACCTGCGCGAGGGCGTCGTCAGCGGCTTCATCGGCGGGGGCACGGTCGTCTCAGGCGACGCGGAGTTCAAGGGCATGCTCCGCATCGACGGCCGCTTTACGGGCCGCGTGCGCTCGGAGAAGGGCTCGCTCATCGTGAGCGCGGGCGGCGTGGTCGAGGCCGACATCGAGGTCGCTTCCGCCAAGATCAACGGCACCGTCAACGGCGACATCATCGCGACGGGACGCATCGAGCTCGGCCGCTCCGCGCGCGTCAACGGCAATATCCAGACGCCCGCCCTCGTCATCGAAGAGGGCGCCGTCTTCGAAGGCAACTGCCGCATGCAGGCGCAGCCCAAATCCGAACCCGCCAGGACGCAGAAGGCAGAGGCGCCGCGCCCTTCTGCCGCCACCGCGACTCAGCCCAAGCCTGTCGCGGCCAAGCCCGCGCCGCCGGCGAACGTACCCGCCGGCAACGGGGCGGCGCGCGCCGTCGCCGTCAACACGAGTTCCCCCGAGCCGACCGCCTGACCCGCGGAAGGGCGCGGCGAGGCCCGAACACCTCGCCGCGCCCGCCGGCCGAAGAGAAGGCCAAAAGGCAGAAGGCAAAAGTGAGAGCAGTTAACCTGCCTTCACTTTTGCCTTCTGCCTTTTGGCTTTGACTTCTTACTGCATGCAGTTGGTGTTATCGCCATCCATCAGCGCCGACTGTGCCTGGAGGGCCGCGTCGCCGTAGATGGTCGAGTCGCCGAACAGGGCCGTGTCCGACATCAGGAGGCCGTCCGCGAAGGTGGTGGAGTCGGTCAGGAGATGTCCGTCGGCCAAGAGGTGTCCGTCGGCCAGCAGGTGCCCGTCGCCGAAGAACATCCCATCGCCGAACAACCTCTGGCCGCCGCCGAGGGGCGTGCCGTCGCTCAACAGTATCCCGTCGCCGAACGCGATGCTGCTCGTCCACGCCGTGCCGTCGGCCAGCAGGTGCCCGTCACCGCTCAGCAGCATGCCGTCGCTCAGGAGGATGCCGGTGCCGTAGACCTTCTGATACTTCGAGACCAGCTCGGCGCCGGTCGCGTAGCCGTAGTCGAGGACGATGCCTTGCGCCCAGGTGAAGGTCTGGCCGGCGATGGTCGTCTGCGGCGTCCCGAAGGAGCCCGTCAGCAGCGGCGTGCCGACCGGGGTCGAAGAGTTCAGATCCGTGCGGACGAGGCGCGCGAGGCGGATGGCGCCTTCGATGTTCAACTGGCCCGCGCCCTGCTCCAAAGTATTGAAGCCGTTGAGCGGCTGCGCCGTGTACATGAGAATCATCTTCACCATGTTCGGCGTCAACTTCGGGTTGGCCTGCAACATCAGCACGGCCGTGCCCGCCACGAGCGGCGTCGCCATCGACGTGCCCGACAGGTACATCAAACGCTTGTTGTCCGAATCGGCGATCCCCGTGTCGAGCGTCGGGTTCTGCTTGACGAGTGTGTTCGGGTTGTTGCCGTCGTCGGCCTCGGCGTAGATGAGCTTGTTGCCCGGGGCGGACAGATCGGGCTTGACGAGGTTGTCGAAGTGGCGCGCGCCGGCCTCGTCCAGCCAGGAGCCGCGGGTCGGGCCGCGCGAGCTGTAGGAAGCGATGCCGTCGTCGCCGCGCGCGTCGGTGCCGAAGGTGTTGGTCGCGCCGACCGTGATGGCCGAAGGCTCGTCGCCGGGCGAGTGGATGGCGCCGTAGAGTTTCGCCCCCGAAGCGTCCTTCCCGTTGTTGCCCGCGGCGGCGGCGACGACGATGCCCGCGTCAACCAGCTTACGCACGGCCATGCACAGCGGGTCAACCCGGTACGAGTCCACGGCCGGCGCGCCGAGCGAGAGGTTGACGACGCGGATGTTGTACTTCGTCGCGTTCGTCGGGTTGGTAGAGCTGAGCGGCTTGTACGGGTCAACGGGGCTGAGAATCCAGTTGAGCGCGGCGAGCAGGTCGGAGACGCGGCCGCGGCCGTCCTTGTCGAGGACGCGCAGGTTGATGAGGTCGGCGCCCCTGGCGATGCCTTCGTAGGCGCCGCCCGAGACCGTGCTCAGGCCGGCGGCCGAGGCGGCGACGTGTGTCCCGTGCCCGTAGAAGTCCTTGTCGGGCTTGCCCTCGACGGTGAAGTCCTTCTTAAACTTGACGCGGCTCCCAAACAGGTCGAGCTTCGCGGCGAAAGCCTTGTGGGTAACGTCCATCCCGGAATCGACGATGGCGATGCCGATGCCCGCACCGTCTAAGGTCTGGCCGGTAAGCCCGGAGACGAGGCCGGAGTTGCGCACCGCATCTGCCCCGGTCGTCATCGTCACGTGTCCCGTCGAGACGATGTCCACGTCCGGCGAGACGAAGTGCACCTCGTCGAACGAGGACAGCTCTTCGATGGTGTCGAGCGGGAGGTCGAGCGCGATGGTGCCGAGGCTGTCGTGCTTGCCTTTGACGCGGACGCCCGCGCGGCTGAGCAGTGCGTTGAGCCGCCCGGAAGGCTTGCCGCTCAGTTGCAGGATGACTTCGGCCGTCTGCGCCGTCTGCGCCGTCTGAGACGGGCCGCCGGGGCGGCGCAGCCGGTCGCGCAGCGCGTGCGAGACTTTGTCTTGTTTCGCGGCGGCCGGAGCCTTGTCGGCTTTGCCCGCCGCGCCCGCGTTCGTGCCGACGCACAGGTGCACGAGCAGGGTGAAGCTTATTAACAGAGTCGCAACCCGCGAGGGCGTTCTGTAATTCATCGGGCTCTCCGAGGGACGAGGGTTAGCGCGGCGCGTGAAGAGTTCCAAACCTTCTGCTTCGGAGAACGCCGTCCTTAAATCCCGACGGCCTTCCCCGTGCGCCGCAGCCAAAATCTTTCAAACTTCAAAGCAGCGAGGGTGCTGCACGTTCACCCCGGCTTTGGCAACGTTCGTGCCTGAATGTATCTCCCTTCCGATCTTCAATTTTTGTAAGGAAATTAGAATTCGCGCGGTTGGGCACGGTCAGGCAAGCGGTCAGGCTGAGACCGCATGCCGGTCACTTTGAAACGATTTCTGTCTAAAATTTTGAGGATGGTGCCGAGCGTACTTACTTTGGGTTGAGACAGAGTATAAGATGTCGGCATGGACTCAGCCCTCCCCCTTCTCGGGCTCGGCTTCGTGCTCGGGCTCAAGCACGCGACTGAGGCCGACCACCTGGTTGCCGTCTCGGCCATCGTCAGCGAACACCGCTCGGTCTGGCGCTCGGCCGCGGTCGGGGGGCTGTGGGGGTTGGGGCACACTGCGTCGCTCTTCGTCGCGGGCGTCGTGCTCATCGTTCTGAACGTGCGGATACCCGGCCGCGTCGCCACGGCGCTCGAACTTCTGGTCGCGCTGATGATCGTGCTGCTCGGCACGCGCATCCTCTACCTCGTGCTCCGTGGCCGTCGAGACGTGCACGTCCACGCGCACACGCACGACGGGCGGACGCACACACACCTACACTTCCACGATGGCAGGGACGCGCACGCTGCCGCGGACGACCAGGCGGTCTCGCACGCATGGCACCGCGGCCTGTGGGGCTGGCGCCCGCTGGCGGTCGGCGCGGTGCACGGGCTGGCGGGGTCGGCCGCGCTGACCCTGTTCGTGCTGACGGATGTTCTGCGCGGCGGGTCGAGGCTCGCAGGGTTCGCCTACCTCCTCATCTTCGGCGCGGGCTCTGTCGGCGGGATGCTCTTGATGAGCACGCTCGTCGGCCTGCCCTTCGTCCTCAGCGCACGGCGCTTCCGCCGCGTGGACACCCCCGTCCGCCTGCTCGCCGGCGCGGCAAGCATTCTGTTCGGTCTCTACTACGCCTGGCAGACGACGGCCGGCGCGCGGTAACGTACCAAAAAAACCTCTCCTCAAACCCTCAACCCATGTGCTAGGATGATTTCCGGGTGTTCTGCACCCGCGCGAGCTATCCACGGCCGCTTGCCGCCGAACCACACCACATCAGCAGTCTGAATAGAGTCGAAGGGACAGCCGTCAGATTGCTTGCCCCTTACCCGTCACGCTGACCGAAGACTGACCCGCCGCACGGAGTCGTGTCAGACCTAAACGGCTATTTGCCTAGTTATTTAAAGAGAGCGCCCCGGCGCCCCTTCTGGCACCGTATTTGACTCAAGACGGCGGCAGCCGCGCCGCCCCGCCGGCCGCAACGCGCGAAACCCTCTCTTCAAAAACAGACGGGAACCACTCTTTTACAGACATGACCATAGAGATCAACGAAGGGCAGCGTTTCCCACGGCAGTTCGTCAACGCAGTCGTCGCCGTGGGCGGCGTCGCGCTGCTCGCGGCCGCGGTGTGGCTTCCGTTCAGACAGCTCGGCTTCCCCGCCGTGCTGTTGGCGCTGATGGCCGTGCAAGTCTCGGCGCGCTACGACTCGCGTCCGTTGGGCGGCTGGCACTTCCCCTTCGCCGAGGGGTTCGTCTTCCTCTCGATGCTGCTCTTCGAGGGCGAGGTCGGCGTCATCTTGGCGGCGCTCGTCGCCTTCTGCTGCGCGCTCCCCGGGTCGCGCGGGTGGTGGGCGGTCGGCTTCCGCGCGGGCTCGGCGGCCGTCGCGGCCACGCTCGCCATCTGGACACTCAGGCTGACGGTCGGGCCGCTGTCGGGCCTGACCGAAGGCTGGCCCGCGCCGGCCACGCTCAACGGCGCGTGTGCCGCGGTGCTCGTGCTCTCCTTCTGCAACGCGGGGGTCGCGGCCTTCGGCGGCTCATACCGGATGAATCTCTCGGCGTGGCGGGACGGCGCGCGCCTCTTCTTCTGGCAGGTGGTCGGGAACGCGGCGGCGCTGGCGGCCGCCTCTGCCGCTGCCTTCGGGGTGCGCTACGCGGGCGTGGAGATTTCGGTCGCGGCCGGCGCGGTCGCGTGCCTGGTGGCGACGGCACTGCGCGCGAAGCTCGTTGGCGGGCGCGAGGCGGCGGCGGCCGAGGCCCCGCCGCAGCACAAGCTCTCGGAGGGCGACCGCTTCCGCTCCGCCTTCGACTACGCGGCCATCGGGATGGCGCTCGTCTCGACCGAGGGGCGCTGGCTTCAGGTCAACCGGAGCCTGTGTCACATCCTCGGCTACACCGAAGAGGAGTTACTGCTGACCGACTTCCTCTCCGTCACGCACCCGGACGATCTGCCGACCGCGCTCTCGAACATCGGCCAGCTCCTGAAGGGCAAGGTGCAGGCGTCGCAGATGGAGAAGCGCTACATCCACAAGTCGGGCCACGAGGTCTGGGTGCACTGGAGCGTCTCGCTCGTGCGCGACCAGTACTCGAAGAGCGTCCACCTCATCTTCCAGATTCAGGACATCACCGACCGCAAGCTGGCCGAGCAGCAGCTCCACCACGATGCCTTCCACGACGCGCTGACGGGCCTCCCGAACCGCGCGCTCTTCATGGATCACCTCAAGCTCGCCATCGCGCGCTCGCGCCGCAACACCTCGATGCGCTTCGCCGTCCTCTACCTCGACCTCGACCGCTTCAAGGTCATTAACGACTCGCTCGGGCACACCATCGGCGACCAATTGCTGGTGGGCATCGCCGACCGCTTGAAGAAGAACCTTCGACCCGGCGACACCGTCGCGCGCCTCGGCGGCGACGAGTTCACCGTGCTCGTCGAAGACATCACCGACGAGGCCGAGTCCATCCAGGTCGCCGAGCGCGTACAGAAGGAGCTCTCGATCCCCTTCAACCTCAGCGGCCGCGAGGTCTTCACGACCGTCAGCATGGGCATCGCGCCCTCGGACACCGGCTACGAGCGCGCCGAAGACATCCTCCGCGACGCCGACACCGCCATGTACCGCGCGAAGTCCCTGGGCAAGGCGCGCTACGAAATCTTCGACAAGGCGATGCACGCGCGCGCCATCAACCTCCTCCAGATGGAGACCGACATGCGCCGCGCCTTGGAGCGCGACGAGTTCATCCTCCACTACCAGCCCATCGTCGCGCTCGAAAACTTCCGGCTGCGCGGCTTCGAGGCGCTGGTGCGCTGGCAGCACCCGGAGCGCGGCTTCATCTCGCCGATGGACTTCATCCCCGTGGCCGAGGAGACGGGCATGATCATCCCGCTCGGCGAGTGGGTCATGCGCGAGGCGTGCCGGCAGATGAACGCGTGGCAGCGGATGTTCCCGCTCGAACACCCGCTCTTCATCACGGTCAACCTGTCGAGCAAGCAGTTCAGCCAGAATGCGCTCATCAGCACCTTCGCCATGATCCTCCAGGAGACCAAGGTCAAGCCGCAGTCGGTCAAGCTTGAGATCACCGAGTCGGTCGTCATGGAGAACATCGACACGGCGACCGAGATGCTGCGCCAGCTCCGGGGCCTCGGCGTGCAGCTGGCCATCGACGACTTCGGGACGGGCTACTCTTCGCTCTCCTACCTGCACCGCTTCCCCATCGACACCCTGAAGATCGACCGCTCCTTCGTCACGCGCATGTCGGAGAACAACGAGAACACGGAGATCGTCCGCACCATCATCGTGCTCGCGCAGAATTTGGGGATGGACGTGGTGGCCGAGGGCGTCGAGACGAACGAGCAGCTGGTGCTCTTGCAGAAGCTCGGGTGCGAGAACGGGCAGGGCTACTTCTTCTCGAAGCCGGTCAACTCCGACGGCGCCGAGAAGATCATCGCCGAGACCTACGGCGCGCTCACCTCCCCGGCGCGCGCCCTCAACCCGCAGACGAACGGCAAGCGCGTCTTCGTCGCCTAGAGTCTTCTTACCTTGACGGGTCGATGATAACGGTGTCGCCCGCGGCGCGGCGCGCGCGCAGGTCGGCGGCGAGGCGGGCGGCCTCCTCGCGCGTCGCGTAGAGGCCGCTGCGCACCTGAAAGCGGAAGCGCGTCGCCTCGCCCGACTCGACGACGCGCGCCTCGAAGCCCGCCGCCCTCAGGCGCGACACCTGCTCGTTCGCCTGCGAGAGTTCCACGTACGCACCGACCTGCACCGAGTAAGAGGCGGCCTCATCCTTCACCTCGGCCGACGGGGTGGGGGTCGCCGCCGGCGCCAGCCTCAAAGGTGAGTTGGCCGCGTGCGCGACCTCCGGCGCCGCCGGCGTCTGGTTCATCGCTTCGTTCCTGAAAGCCTCATCTACAGGCCCGCCGCCGTGCCGGTTCATCCAACTAAAGAAGAGCAGCGTGAGCGCGAAGGCCGCGACGATCAGAAGCAGCCACGCCGGCGCGAGCTTCAGCACACGCCTCCCGACCGCGTAGCCGTCGTACGCGCGCGCGCGCCGCGCCGGCCTGCCCGGACTCTTTCCGCACGAGGGGCACTCGGCCGCGGTCTCGTTGCTCTTTCCGCAGCGCGGACAGGTCTGTTTCATAAAGCTCACACGTCGAGGTGCGCGGCCGCAAGCCCGACCGTGAGGGAGGGCTTTGCCGCTATTGAACGCGGGGCTGTTTGACGAAAGACGTAAGCCCTCCCCTCACGGTCGGGCTTGCGGGCGCGAGCGTTCAGGGAAGAAGAACTATCTTGCCATAAGAGCCGGGCTGCAAGACCTCTTCGTGCGCGCGTGCGGCCTCCGCGAGCGGCAGCTCGCGCCCGACCACGGGTCGCAGCGTCCCCGCCGCGAGCCCCGCGCCGAGCGCCGCGTGGATGCTCTGAAGCTCCTGCGGCGACGCGTTGAAGAGCGTCATGCCGAGGATGGCCGCGTCGCGCGTCATCGCCAGCCGCGGGTTGATCTCCACCGTCCCGCGCGAGCCGATGACGACCACGCGCCCGCCCTTCGCCAGCGCGCCGAGGTCTCTATCAAGGTTGACGTTCGCCAGCATCTCCAGAATCACGTCCACGCCGCGCCCGCCCGTCAGCCCGCCGAGTTGTCCAAGGTAGTCCGGCGCGCGGTGGTCGAGCACCTCGTGCGCGCCCTGTTCGACGACGAGCCGGCGCCCCTCCTCCGTGCCCGCCGTGCCGACGACGCGCAGGCCCGCGGCGCGCGCGAGCTGCACGGCCGCCGTCCCCACGCCGCCGCTCGCGCCGTGCACCAGGACGATCTCACCCGGCAGAGCCTTCGCGCGCTGGAAGAGCGCGCGGTAGGCGGTCGCGTACGGAGTGTTCACGCCCGCGCCCTGCGCGAACGTGACCTGCTCGGGTAGCGGATGACACTGTGACTCGGCGCAGAGCGCCAGCTCGGCGTAAGTGCCGGTCAGGCTGCCCGCCACGTAGACCCTCTGCCCCACCGAGAGCCGCGTGACGCCCTCGCCCACGGCCTCGATCTCGCCCGCCGCATCGAGCCCGGGCGTGAAAGGCAGAGCGGGCTTGACGGCGTGCATGCCGCTCCTGATGTACGTGTCCACGGGGTTTACGCCCGCCGCGCGCACGCGCACGAGCACCTGCCCCGCCGCGGGCGTCGGCTCCGGCACGTCTTCCAAACTGAGCGCCTCCGGCCCGCCGAACTCGTGTATGCGAATCGCCTTCATATTCTCTCCTCACTCACCTTTGAAAGCGTCGGCGTAGTCGCGCGCGAACCGTTCGAAGGTGTTGGGCTCTTTCCGGCCGATACGACGCACGTCGTCCGTCAACACTGCGGCCTCACCGGAAGTAAAGACTTCGTTGAGACGTTCCAGCGCGGCGACGAACCACTCGGGAAACCCGAGGGCGAGAACCATTTCGCGGAACTGCGCGGGCGCCACGGAGATGTATTTGATCTCCCGGCCTGTCGCCTCGGAGAGTTTCGCCGCCACGTCCGTATACGAGAGCGCCTCGGGGCCTGTCAGCGTGTAGGTCCGCCCCTCGTGCCCCTCTTCGGTGAGCGTGCGCGCGGCGACCGCGGCGATGTCGCGCGTGTCGATGAAGCTGGCGCGGCCGTCGCCGGCGGCCTGTGCGATGACGCCGTCCGACGCGATCTGCTTCGCCTGCCCGAGCAGGTTCTGCATGAAGAAGTTCGGCCGCAGGATCGTCCACGCGAGGCCGGACGCCTTCAGCAACTCCTCGCCCTGCCCGTGCCACTTGCCGAAGCCCTCGGGCGCGCCCGCGTCGGCGCCCAGGGCCGAGAACTTCACGACGTGACGCACGCCCGCGCGCGCGGCCGCCTCGATGAAGGCGCGCTGCTGCTCGAAGGTCTGCATCGAGGGCGGCGTCAGGAGCAGAGCGCGCTCGACGCCTTCGAGCGCCGAGCCCAGAGTCTCCGGTTGCTCGAAGTCGCCCGCGACCGCCTCAAAGCCCGCCTCGCGGATGAAGTCGGCGCGCGCGGGGTCGCGCACCAGCGCGCGCACACCCTTCGCGCCGAGCCTGTGCAACTCTCCCACGATATCCCTGCCCGTCGTCCCGGTCGCTCCCGTAATCAGAATCATCTTCCACCCTCCGAGTTAGCAGCGGAGGCCAGTCAGGAATCTACTTCCCAACTGGCCTCCTGTTTCTTGTCTCTGACCTCTAACCCCTAGCCGACCAGCGGCTCCCCGTCGTAGACGACCGCCCAGCCGTTCTTGCGACTGGTGGCGAGGCTGCGCGCGTACCACCTGCGCGCCTCCTCCTCCGAATCGTAGCGGCGCATCGAGGGGAGGCTCTGGCGCGGGTCGTAGCGGACGAGCTGGCCGCCGTCGGGCGCGGCCTTCAGGGAGAGCAGCGCCAGCATGTCGTTCTTCTGGAGCAGGGCCGTGCGGACGACCGTCGAGCCGTCGTCCTCGTCCTCCTCGTCCTCTTCGTCGCTCAGGTCGTAGTCGTCCTCCTCTTCGAGGAACTCGGCCGACTCGCCGTCCGACTCGTCGTCAACGTCGATCATCTCGTCAAAAAAGTCGTTGTGGTCTTTCATGTGCTAATTCCGTTTCTCCGATACCGTTTTCCCGTGACGGATGAGGTTACTTGTGCAGCCCTTGTCCGAAAACGTGTGGGCGTATATTACACTCTCGCGGGACGGCAGACAAAGTTCCGGTGGGGGAAGAGGGATGGACGGTTTTGTGCTCTCGATAGATCAGGGAACGACGGGGACGACCGCCCTCGTCTTCGACCGGGATTGCCGCGTGCGCGGCCGCGGCTACTCGGAGTTCAAGCAGTTTTACCCGCGCCCCGGCTGGGTCGAGCACGACGCGGAAGAGGTCTGGCGCGTGAGCCTTGGGGCCGTGGCCGACGCGCTGAAATCTTCCGGCGTCGAAGCGCGTGACTTGCGCGCCGTCGGCATCACGAACCAGCGCGAGACGGTCGTCGCGTGGGCGCGCGCCACCTCCGCGCCGGTCGCGCGCGCCGTCGTCTGGCAGGACAGGCGCACGGCCGCCATGTGCGACGAGTTGAAGGCGCGCGGGCTGGAAGACTCGATCCGCGCGAAGACCGGCCTCGTGCTCGACCCCTATTTTTCAGGCACGAAGCTGCGCTGGCTGCTCGACCACACGGCAGGTTTACGTGCACGCGCCGCTGCGGGCGAAGTCGTCTTCGGCACGGTTGACTCCTGGCTCGTCTGGAAGCTGACGAACGGCGCGGCGCACGTCACAGACCCTTCGAACGCCTCGCGCACGCTGCTCTTCGACATCAACCGTCTCGCCTGGGACGACGAACTGCTCGCCCTCTTCGACGTGCCGCGCGCCGCGCTGCCCGAGGTCATGCCCTCGTCCTTCGTCTACGGCCACACCGAGCCGTCCGCCTTCTTCGGCGCGCGCGTGCCCGTCGCAGGTCTCGCGGGCGACCAGCAGGCCGCGCTCTTCGGGCAGGGCTGCTACGAGCCGGGCGCGGCCAAGAACACGTACGGCACGGGCTCCTTCCTCCTGATGAACACGGGGGCCGAGCCCGTCGCAAGCCGCGCAGGGCTTTTGACGACGGTCGCCTGGCAGTTGGACGGCGAGGCGGCGGAGTACGCGCTCGAAGGCTCGATCTTCGTCACGGGCGCGGCCGTGCAGTGGCTCCGCGACGGGCTCGGCATCATCAAGAGCGCCGACGAGACAGAGGCCCTCGCGCGCTCGCTCGACTCGAACGAGGGCGTCTACTTCGTCCCCGCCCTGGCGGGCCTGGGCGCGCCGCACTGGGACGCGTACGCGCGCGGCGCCGTCGTCGGCCTGACGCGCGGCACGACCCGCGCGCACCTCGCGCGTGCCGCGCTGGAGGCGATGTGCTACCAGACGCGCGACGTGGTCTCCGCGATGGAGCGCGACTCCGGCGTGCGTCTCAAAGACCTGCGCGTTGACGGCGGCGCGGTCTGCAACGGGTTCCTCATGCAGTTTCAGGCGGACATCCTCGGCGTCCGCGTAGAGGTGCCCGAGGTCACGGAGACGACGGCCGCGGGCGCCGCCTACCTCGCCGGACTCGCCGTCGGCTTCTGGCAAGACCGCCGCGAGATCGCCGAACGCCTCAGCATCGCGCGTCGCTACGAGCCCCGGATGGACGAGCACGAACGCGAACGCCTCCACCGCCGCTGGCTCCGCGCCGTCGAACGCGCCAAAGACTGGGAGCGTGACGACAGGGAGGAAAATCAACATGGATAGACAGGATGGATAGGATAAAGCAATTTGAAATTTGGAATCTCAAATCCTTAATCTCTAATCCTGACCATCCTGTCTATCCATGTTAATTTTTCTGTCAGATGAGAACAGTCAGGCGGGACATTTCAGGCCGGGACTTTGACGCGATAATTGTCGGCGCGGGCGTGAACGGGTGCGGGGTGGCGCGCGACGCGACGATGCGCGGCCTGCGCGTGCTTCTGCTCGACAAGGGCGACCTCGCGGCGGGGACGACCGCGGCCTCGACCCGTCTGATTCACGGCGGGCTGCGCTATCTCGAACACGGCGAGGTCGGGCTCGTGCGCGAGTCTCTGCGCGAGCGCGAGACCCTGCTCCGCAAGATCGCGCCGCACCTCGTCCGCCCGCTCCCGATGCTCGTCCCCGTCTACGCCGGGCGGCGGCGCGGCCTCCTCACCATCCGCGCCGGGATGCTCGCCTACGACCTGCTCTCGTCATCCAAGACGCTCCCGCGCCACCGTATGCTCGACGCATCCGAAGCCCTTCAGCATGCGCCCGGACTCGAACCCGAAGGCTTGCGCGGCGCGGCGCTCTTCTACGACGCACAGGTCGAGTACGCCGAGCGGCTCGCGGTCGAGAACGCTCTGGACGCGAGGGCGCGGGGCGCGTGTGTCCTGACGTACGCGCGCGTCGAGCGCCTGCTCGTCGAAGACGGCGCGGCGCGCGGCGTCGGCTTCAAAGACCTGCACGGCAACGCGACGCACGAGGCCCGCGCGGCGTTCGTCCTCAACGCCGCCGGCCCCTGGGTTGACGAGGTGCTCGAAGTCTCGCCTGTGGGAAGTGAAAAACTGTTAGGCGGGACGAAGGGCAGCCACGTTGTCGTCCGCGCCTTCGCGGGCGCGCCGCGCGCGGCCGTCTACACGGAGGCGGTCGAAGACGGCCGCCCCTTCTTCGTCGTGCCGTGGGACGACAAGCTCCTGATCGGGACGACCGACGAGCGCTACGCGGGCGACCTCGACCGCGTCGAGGCGAACGCGCGCGAGGTCGCATACCTCCTGCGCGAGACGAACCGCGTGCTCCCCTCCGCGCGGCTCACGCAAGCGGACGTGCTCTACACGTACTCGGGCGTGCGGCCGCTCCCGCGCGTCGCCGGAGGGCGGGAGAGCGGCATCACTCGCCGTCACTTCATCAAACCCGCGAACGTGCGCGGCCTCTACTCCGTCGTCGGCGGTAAGCTCACGACCTACCGCGCTCTGGCGGAGGGCGCGGTCGATCTAATCTTCCGCACGCTCGGCAGGACTTCCCCGCCCTGCCGGACGAGCGCCGAGCCTCTGCCCGGCGCGGCCGTCGAAGAGTTCGAAACGTTCCGGCGCGACTTCGAAGCGCGGAGCACGCTCCCGCCCGTCAGCACGGCGAGGCTCCTGAAGGTCTATGGCGTGCGCGCTCCGGAAGTCCTGCGGCTCGCGCGGACGGACGCGGAGTTGTCTCAGGTCATCAGCGTCGAGACCGGCTCCATCGGCGCGGAGGTCGTCTACGCCTTCCGCGAGGAGTTGGCCGAGACGCTGGCGGACTGCCTGCTGCGGCGCACGATGGTCGGACTTAATGGCAGCGTCGGTCTCGATGCGTTGGAGCACGCCGCCCGGATCGCTCAAAGGTTCTTAGGCTGGGATGACGAACGTGCCTCGGTTGAGGTCGAGGCGTATCGAAGTTACGTCGAAAGGTTCAATCCGCAGCAGGGGCGTGAATGATGAAGTGACCATGAATTAACATGGATGGACGGGATGCTCAGGATTATAGATTTCAGATTTGAAATCTCAAATACTTTTTTCTTTTAGCCTGACCATCCTGTCCATCCCTGTTCATTGTTTCATGGCTTACGCCGCCAGCCTGTGCGTCCGTGCGAAGCGGCGGAGCCGTGACGCGGCGGGGAGGTAGGACGTGCGCTTGTGGCGCGGGAGGCGGACGTTAGCGAAGTAGTCGAGCGCGGCGACGCGCAGGCCCACGTCGCGGCCGAGGCGCTCGCTCATGAACCACTTGTGTTCGAGCATGCGCGGCCACTCGGCCCGCGCCTCGGCCGGCTGCAAACGCACGCCGGCCAGCTCCTTCAGCACCTCCTGCTCCTCGCACGAGCCTGCGCCGAGACTCTTCTCAATCACGTAATCGAGTCTGAACGGGATCATCTTAAACTCTCCTTTCTCGAATGCGGCCCCACCGGCCGCGGCGTTCAATGTCCCCCGTGTTCCTGTCGTAGGTTCGACGCAAAATGATAGGCACGCCTTTGCCCCCGCGTCTAACGCATTGTGTTCATCGGGCGGATTAACTATATTCATCCACATTTCCCCGAAAGGCATAAACGATGGAGCTGTCGCAGTTAAGAACCTTCCGCGAGGTCGCCGAGGCGCTCTCGTTCACCCGCGCGGCACAGAAACTTAACATGACGCAGTCGGCCGTCAGCCACCAGATCAAGGCGCTGGAGCGCGAGCTGGGCGAGCCGCTCTTCATCCGCGCCAAGCGCGGCGTCCGCCTCTCCGACGCCGGACAGCTCGCACTCTCCTACACCGAGCGCATCCTCGAAGAGGCCGACGCCCTGCGCGAGCGCATCCGCGGCGACGAGCACGAGCCGCGCGGCCGCGTCCGCGCCGCCGCCGCCACGCAGGCCTTCGTCCACCTCTTCGCGCGCATCTTCGAGTCGTTCATGCGCGACCACGACCGCATCGAGCTCTCCTTCCGCACGACCGTCAGCACCGAGCAGACCGTGGCCGACATCCTCAACGGCGCGGCCGACGTGGGCTTCGCTTCCTTGCCCGTCTACTCGCCCGCGCTGCAAGTGACGGAGCTGTTCGAGGACGAGCTGGGCGTCGTCGCCTCGGCGCGCCACAAGCTCGCCGGGCAGAGAGAGACGAGCGTCGTCGAGATGCGCCGCGAGCGCTTCATCCTCTTCGAGCAGGGCGCCTCCATCCGCCGCGCCACGGACGCCTTCTTCAAGCGCGTGGACTTGAGCCCCGACCTCGCGCTCGAATCGAACGACACCTACTTCATCAAGCTCATGGTCGAGCACGGCCTCGGCGTCTCGGTCATGCCTTCGTGGGCCGTGCGCGAGGAGGTCGAGGCCGGCCGCCTCGCGTGGCTGCGCGTCTCGGGCCACCACCTCAAACGCGCCGTCGCCGTCATCGCCCTCGGCCGCTTCCAACCTTCGCCCACGCGCGCCTTCATCGAATACATCCTCGAACACCGCGAGCGCCTGCAAGAAGCCGCCCGCCCTTTCTAAACAGTACCGCGAGCGTTATAGCGCGCGCCGGCGCGTCCCTCCGGCGAGGTTCGTGTTACGATGAAGAAAATTAACAGGGATGGACAGGATAAACAGGATAGGGAGTGAAGATTTGAAATTTCAAATCCTTATCCTGACCATCCCGTCCATCCATGTTAATTATTTCTTGAGGAGGTCGAGCGATGCGTCTGACAGAGATGGTCTCGTGCGCCGGTTGAGCGGCTAAGCTCGCGCCGAGCGAACTCGCCCAGGTTCTGGGCGGGCTGGACATACCCCGCGACCCGAATCTGATTGTCGGCATCGAGACGGCCGACGACGCGGGGGTTTACCGTCTCTCGGAGAGCCTCGCCCTCGTCCAGACCGTGGACTTCTTCACGCCCATCGTGGACGACCCGTTCGACTACGGGCGCATCAGCGCGCTCAACTCCATCAACGACGTGTGGGCGATGGGCGGCACGCCCCTCACCGCGCTCGCCGTGACCTGCTTCCCGAAGAAGGGCGTGGACTTCCACATCCTCGGCGAGATCATGCGCGGCGGGCTGCAAGTCCTGACCGAGAACGGCGTCGCGCTCCTCGGCGGGCACAGCGTGGACAACCAGCAGATCATGTTCGGGTACGCAGTGACCGGCGTCATCGACCCGGCGCGCGTCGTCACCAACCGCGGCGCGCGCCCCGGCGACGCGCTGCTCCTGACGAAGCCCGTCGGGACGGGCGTCATCTCCACCGGCATCAAGTTCGGCAAGGCGCCGGAAGAGGTGACGCGCGCGTCGCTTGAGACGATGCTGCTCTCGGGGCGTGAGGCGGCGCGCCTGATGACGGAGGCGGGAGCTTCGGCGGCGACCGACGTGACCGGCTTCGCCCTGCTCGGCCACGCCTGGGAGTTGGCGCGCGGGAGCGGCGTGACCTTGGAGATTGATTCGGCGAGCGTGCCCCTCATCAAAGGCGCCCTGGAGCTGGCCACGGCCGGGATGCTGACGAGCGGCGACAAGTCGAACCGCCGTTACGTCGGCGAGGACGTGTCGCTCGGCGAAGGTGTGAGCAAAGAACTCGCCGCCCTCCTCTTCGACCCGCAGACGGCCGGCGGCCTGCTCATCTCGGTCGCGGGCGAACGCGCCCAGGACCTCCTCGCCTCCCTGCGCGAGCGCTACCCCGACGCCGCCCTCATCGGCCGCGTCACGGAGCGCGGCCCGCAGCTCATCAGGGTCAGTTAAAACTCCTCTTTAGTGATGACGTTGACGCCGCCCACGCGGCCCCGGAACTCCGGCTTGGTGGGGAGCCCGCCGAGCAAGTTCTGTGCGAGGAGGAGCTGCGCGGTCGTCCGCGCCTCCGTGCGCCGGAACTTCTTCGCGGCGGCGGCCGCGCGTTCGAAGTCGGCGCGCGCGAGCAGCGCCAGAGCCTGCGCGCACTGGCTGAGCATCTCGTTCCAGATGTAACCGCCCTGCTGCGCCCTCAGCTCGCCCTCACGAAAAGCGTCCTGGCCGAAGCCGTCCACCACCTCGGCCGCGTCCATCAGCACGTCGAGCCGGCCGACGGCCGACTCTACCAGCTCGAACGCGGCGTCCTTGTCGAACTGCGCGTAGACGTTGGCGACTTGCAGGCGATAAGAGAACTGCGGCTGGCCGCGCGTCTGCGACTCGACGAGCCCGCGCGCCTCTTCCAGCGTCTGCCGCGCCTGCTCCACGTTGCCGGCGGCCGCAGCCCGCCCGGCGATCTGCAAGAGCCCCTGCACGCGCTCCTCCGGCGTCCTCAGCCGCGCCAACGCCTGACGCGCCTCCGCGTAGCTGCCCTGCTGCACGGCGCGCCACTGCGCGCGCTGCTCCATCTCCCTGCGCACCTGCGCGCGCTGCTGCGGGTTTGAGAGGCTCTCCAGAATCTGCCACGCGCGTTCGGGGTCGCCGCCGTTGTCGTTGAAGACCTTCCAGGCCGCGTGCGTGTAGAGCTGGTCGCGCACCTCCGCGGGCGCCTTGCGCGCGGCCTCCAACACCGCCTCGACCGTGCCCGTCTGCATGATCTGCTGGTAGGGCCTCATCTGTCGCTGGTACGGGTTGAAGGCGCGCTCCATCTCGTCGGCCTTGCGGCGCAGCGCCGCGACGCGCGCGGGCGCGGTCTTCTCCAGCTCCGGCAGCAGAGCCTGTAAGGCATAGAAGAGGTTGTAGCCGTTGCCCTGGTTCGGCACTCCGGCCGCCACCGCCGCCAGCACCTTCTCGCACAGCTCGCGTCGCGTCTGTTCGTCCAGCAGGGCCGTGCCGCCGCCGTCGGGCACGCCCCTCCCATAAGAGACATCCACCGGCCCCGTCGAAGGCGCAGACGGGTTCGCCGCCGGATTCTCGACCGGGCGCGTCAACACAATGAGCTGCTGCGCGACGGCGGCCGACTCGTTCTGGCCCCAAAGGTCTTCGGGGCGGAGCCTGCGTGCGATCTCCACGGCGAGCTTCGAAGCGGAGGCCGGGTCTTTTGTCCTCAACTGCTGCACGACGCCCAGCAAAGATATGGTGACGCCCTTGGTCAGACCCTCCTCGGCGATCTCCAGGGCTCGCTGCGGGTCCTGCGCCGCGATGTAGGCGACGATGCTCATCTCAAGCGCCTGCTCCTGCACGGGCTGGCCGTAGCCCGCGGTCGCGAGCGCGTCGGCGTACGTCGGCCGCGTCGCGCGCAGGAAGTCGAGCGCGAGGCCCGCGTCGAACGGGGCCGCGAGGGTAATCAACTCGCTGCGGAGCTGCGCGACGGTCTGCGCGACGTTGTAGAGCTGCGGGTCTTCCGTGTCTACGGCGGCGTTCATCTCGACGAAGCCGTCGGCCGCCGCCTTGAAGGCCGCGCGCGCCGCCTTCGGGTCGCGGGGCCAGAGCAGGCGCGCGGCGGTCGCCTGCGCGCGGATGCGGTTCTCCGGCAGCTTCAGCGAAGACGCGTCGGCCAGCGCCTCCCCGACGAGCCCGAGCGCCTTGCGCTCAAGCTCGGCCTCGGCCGCCTCCGCGGACGCGCCGGCCGGCGTCTGGGCGCGTGCCGCCGGCGTGTGTGCCTGAAGGAGCAGTGTGAGTAAGAGGAGCGGCCAAAGGGTCTTCATGACGAGCCTCCGCGCGTGTTCTCTGTTCGAAATGGCTTGAAGAGATTCTCGCTTACGGGCTAACGGCAAGCGCACCCCCTGAACGTGGACGGCGGCGCGGTCTTGCTTTCACACTCCGATGCCCGCGGGGCGCCTGAGGGATGCACGCCCCGCCCCCCACCTCGGCATTTGGGCGGGGGCATGCGGGCAGTCGAAGGCGTTGGAGATGAAGAGGGCGAGACGTATGACGAGGCCGCGCCCGCCGATCAAACGCTAACGCAGGAAGCTATAGGTGAGGACGCCGCTCGCCCTTACGGGCCGTCCGTCCGTCGCGACGGGTGAGAAGCGGGCCGAACAGGCGGCCTGCATCGCGGGTTGTTTAAGCAGCGGATGGCCGGAGAGGGCCTGCGACCAGACGACCTTCCCCGACTCGTCGATCAGCACCCACACGGCCACAGTCCCCCCGGCGCGAGCGGCCTTAGCTATGGGTGGATAGTTGGGGGCGGGCTTCATGGTCGCCTTCCTGTCCAGGACGCCCGCCCAGACGGAGCCAGGGTTTGCGGGGAATGCGTCCGTGCCGCCGCAGGTGTCATGCGGCACCTCGGCGGGCGGCCTCTCCGTAGACGGCGGCTGAACGCCTTCGCTCTCTTCGCCTGTCACCTCAGTGTTTTTGGTGGTGAAGTCGATCACACAATCATAACTCTCCCAGGAGGGTGACGAGAATAGCTCCGCCAGTCCCGCGGCCCACAACAGGAGGGACATGACGACGACTACGATGAAATGAAGGTCCAGCTCAATGCGTGAGACTGACTTGGTGACAAGAAAGGTGAGCAAAGAGAGGGGCAAGGCGTAGACGAGATTCTTGTAATTGTCGGCGGTCATAAACCCGACCGAGAAGGCGAGCAGGGCGACGGCAATGTGCGGGAGGTTGCGGCGCATGACGCGTTAGACATGTGCCGGCTTGAAATGTTCCCATGCCGGCGGCGCCTCCGCACCAGACTCGATCTTGAATGTGGCCTCGAATGTGGCCACGCCGTCTCGTTTGACACGCCCAAAGCTCTACGGTAACTTAACCCTCGCCGCCAAACACCGACGAAACATTCAAGTCCCGTTCGTCTAGTGGCCTAGGACACCGCCCTTTCACGGCGGTAACACGGGTTCGAGTCCCGTACGGGACGCCAAAGTCAATCAACGAACTACAGCCGCCGTAAGGTGGCTGTATTCGTCTGTGGACACTTTAGTTTGGCGCGGCCTTTCAAGGCCGGGCTGAGATCGAGCACATGGGGTCGCATCGCGTCAGCGACGCCTGAACATACCGATAGGTTCAGGCGTCGCTGACGCGACGCGGCCTATTTTTATGTTCGGCTTCCCCGGCCTTGAAAGGCCGGGCTACATTCAGACGCCGCTCCGCGGCGATGACGGTCAACAATCCCGTCGTCGCGTGCAGAGAGGCCGCCGCCCTGTGTCGAGAGGCTCTCTCCGTGCGTCGAGACGACTCCGGCCCGTGTAGAGAGGATTCCGGCGGGCGTCGAAATGGCTCCGGCGCGCGTAGAGATCGTCCCTCGGCGTGTCGAGCGGAGCTTTCAGCCCGGAGAGATGACGCGCACACCCGTCGAGACGACCTGACAGCTAATTCAATTTATCCGCATACCCGTTTAGATAAATCGCATTTATACAAAATCGACTTGCACACGTGTAGAGCCGAGTTGTTAGTCAGTTCAATTCATATGTGAGCTTGTAGAGATGAATCGCATTTATACAAAATCTATCTCCACTCCCGTAGAGATGGCTCCGACAACCGTTCAATTTATCTTGACGGGTGCCGAGATAAATCGCATTCATGCAAAACCGACACGCACGCCTGTCGAGACCGCCCCGGCGACGACTCAATCCACCCCGACGGTCGCAGTAACGACCCCGACGACGCAAAAGTATTCTCCCCTACCCGGCAACCCGCCCCCGGCACGCGCAGCGTCACCCCCGGCGCCCGTAAAATTCATTCCACCGGCATGGAATTGAAGTCGGCCGTGCGTCGCCGTCGAGCGCGTACACGGGTTGAGCGAACGCAAGCGCAAGACGTTCAGCGCGGAGCATTTCAAGCTGGCTTGGAGATCGTCTGGCCGACGCCGGCTGGTCGTGAGGCCGGGTTGAGTTAACTTTCCATAGCCAAAGCCCGCGAACGGAATCCGGCGCGGGCTTTGTTCTTAAAGCTCATCAAGCATCCAAAGCGGTGCCGAAGAGACATGCTTATCTCACTGAACTCATGGAAGAAACGCAAACTTGTGCGAGCCGGTGCTAACCCATAGAATACGGTCGAGACGGACTTTCGCAACGGTCACACGGGTTCGAGTCCCGTACGGGACGCCACATCTCTTCGACGATCACATGAGCGACAGCGTACCGGGCCGGGAGTTGGCTGGTCGCATCGAGAGACTCATCGGCGCGCGGGTCGAGTCGTACAGACGCGTCGCGGGCGGTTACACGCCCGCGACGCGTCTGCTGTGCAGGACGGCCGGCGGCAGTTTCTTCGCCAAGGTCGGGACGACGCCTCTGACGTGTCAGTTTCTCAACCGCGAGATTCACGTCTACCAACGCCTGCGTGGCGACTTCATGCCGCGCCTCGTCGCCTCCGAGGAGAGAGAGACGGAGCCCGTCCTCGTCATCGAAGACCTCTCCTCGCGGCACTGGCCGCCGCCCTGGGACGAGCGGCAGGTCGAGTTGACGTTGGCGCAGATCAAGGCGCTGCACGAGACGCCCGCGTCTCTGGAAACCTTCGCGCAGGCCCACGGGGCGATGGGCGGGAACTGGCACGCAGTCGCCGAAGACCCGGGGCCGTTCCTTTCGCTCGGGGTGGCGGACGCCCTCTGGCTCGAAGCGGCGCTTCCCTCCCTCATCGAGTTCGAAGAGGGCTGCTCGACCGCGGGCGACAGCCTGGCGCATCTGGACTTGCGCAGCGACAACATCTGCCTCGCGGCCGGGCGCGCCGTCTTCGTCGATTGGAACCACGCCTGCCTGTCCAACTCCAGACTCGACCTCGGGTTCTGGCTACCCAGCCTCGCCTACGAGAGCGGGATCGAGCCCGAAAAGATTCTGCCGGACGCGCCGGAAGTCGCGGCCTTCGTCTCGGGCTTCTTCGCCGCACGCGCCGGCCTGCCTTTAATCTGCGACGCCCCGCGCGTGCGCGCGGTACAGCGGCGGCAGTTGGCGACGGCGCTGCCCTGGGTCGCGCGCGCGTTGGGCCTGCCGCCTTTGCCGGCCGGCGATAGGTTAAAGGAGTAGAGTGCGAGTGGGGCACGGATCACAGACAGCGAATGGGTTGAAATGACCTTTACCTTCAAAGGTGGTGGCTCGTTCAAGCGGAAGGAGAGAAGCGATGGGTAAACTGGGGCTGGTGGCGTTGATTCTGGGCTTCGTCGGGGTGCTGCTCGGGGGCGGCGTGTTACTGGTCTCGCTCCTGCTGCCCGCTCTGACCGATGGGCGGACGAGTTGGGACGAGGCGCTGATGGGGATCATCCCCGGCGCGCTGCTCCTTTGTGTTTCGTTCGTCGTCGCAGCCGTCGGCCTGGTCTTGATGCTTGTGCAGCGGAAGAAGCAGGCGCGGGCCGCAGCCTGACAAAGGTGTGCGGCGAGGCGGTGAGACTCGGCGGACTCGGAAAGCAGTTGGGTGCTGAAGATAGATGAGCGGCAGGCCGCAATGCATCATCGTCACGGGAAGGCCCGGTTCCGGTAAGACGACCCTCTCTAAAAAGCTGGGCGAACGACTTCGGATGCCGGTCATCAGTCGCGACGAGATCAAAGAGGGTTACGTCAATACACACGGGGTCAAACACGATCAGCTACCGGCAGACACGAATGCAGTGGTGTCCGACTTTTTCTTCGGCGTCGTAAATCAATACCTCGCCCATCAGGTTTCAATCATCATCGAGGCCGCATTCCAGCACAAGGTTTGGGAGCCGAGGGTGGCCGGCATTGCGGAGATCGGCAGCCCCTTCATCATCGTCTGCTCCATAGACGTTGACGTGGCGGCGAGACGACATCTACAGAGGGGTCTGGATGATCCGGGTCGGGAGTTCTTCCACGGCGACAGGCGCGTTGCGCTTTACAGGGCAACAGGCGCCATGCCTCCTGCCGGCGAGTATGAAGCCCCGAGCTTAGATGTGCCTACAGTTTGTGTCTCCACGGACGGTGCGTATGCCCCCACCATCGATGAGATTGTAGAAAAGATTCATCTACAAAAAGTCCAACCAGCCGCCAAAGTGGTGACGGATTGACCGAGGGTGACGAAGCTGACCGGCGGCAACTCCGAGGTGGCCTCCTTCGCCCCCCGGTGCGGGCTCTTCCGGCGGAGGCCGGCCGGGTTCAAAGATGAAGGCCGTGGAGACTGAGCGTGAGCGTAAGGTTCGGCCGCCGTGATGGCGGCCGTTCCTATTTTCTGTATAATCAACCCACCCCCTGAGCTTTCCCCTTCGCCCCCTCTATTTCAACGCGTCCGGATAATTGTCTCTATGCCCATCGAGAAGCCGCCAGGGGAACACACTCACGCCGGCAACACAACGGAACAGTTCACAGACATCCGCGGCGCCGAGATGTCGCAGGCGCGGCTCTCCGCCATCGTCGAGTCGGCGGAGGACGCGATCATCAGCAAGACGCTCGAAGGCGTCATCATGAGCTGGAACAAGGGGGCCGAGCGCATGTTCGGCTACACGGCGGAGGAGGCCGTGGGCCGCCCCGTCACCATGCTCTTCCCCGAAGACCACATCAACGAGGAGCCGGCCATCCTGGCGCGCATCCGCGCGGGCGAGCGCGTCGAGCACTACGAGACCATCCGCCGCCACAAGGACGGGACGCTCCTCGACATCTCGCTGACGGTCTCGCCCATCCGCGGCGCCAACGGCAAGATCATCGGCGCCTCCAAGATCGCCCGCGACATCACCGAGCAGCGGCGCGCGCAGCGCGCGCTCGACGAGGGCGCGACCCGGCTCAGCCTGGCGATGGCCGCCGCGCGCATGGGCGACTGGAACTGGGACACGACGACCGACGTGGTCACGCTCTCCGAGACCGCCGCACACATCTTCGGCCTGCCGCCGGACGAGCCCGTCACCTGGGCGGAGATGCGCAGACTGCTCCACGCCGACGACGGCGAGCGCGCGCGCCTCGCCGTCGAAGAGTCTCTGGCCGCGCACGGCGACTACGACATCGAGTACCGCGTCATGTTGCCGGACGGTTCGCACCGCTGGGTGCTCGCGCGGGGCCGCGGCCTCTACGCCGAGGACGGCCGCGTGAACGGGATGCTCGGCGTCGTGCAGGACATCACCGGGCGCAAGGCGACCGAGGAGGCGCTGCGCGAGCAGACCGAGGCGCTCGCCATCATCAACGAGCTGGGCCGCGTCATCTCCGCCGAGCTCGACCTCCACCGCATGGTGCAGGCCGTGACCGACGCCGCCACCGAGCTGACCGGCGCGCGCTTCGGCTCCTTCTTCTACAACGTGCTGAACGAGCAGGGCGAGAGCTACATGCTCTACACGCTCTCGGGCGTCCCGCGCGAGGCGTTCGCGCACTTCCCCATGCCGCGCAACACCGAGATCTTCGCACCGACCTTCAAGGGCGAGGGCACGGTGCGCATCGACGACGTAAAGAAAGACCCGCGCTACGGCAAGAACTCGCCCTACTTCGGCATGCCCGAGGGGCACCTCCCCGTCGTCAGCTACCTCGCCGTCTCCGTCCTCTCGCGCTCGGGCGAGGTCTTGGGGGGACTCTTCTTCGGCGCGCCCGAGGCCGGCGTCTTCAACGCGCGCCACGAGCGCATCGTCGAGGGGCTCGCGGCACAGGCTTCGGTCGCGATGGACAACGCGCGGCTCTACGAGGCGGCGCAGAGGGCGCGCGCCGAGGCCGAGCGCCTCTACCGCGAGGCGCAGGAGTCGAGCCGCCTCAAGGACGAGTTCCTCGCCACGGTCTCGCACGAGCTGCGCACGCCCCTCACGGCCATCCTCGGCTGGGCGCACATGCTCCGCACGGGGCAGTTCAACGACGAGTCGGCCCGCCGCGCGTTCGAGACGGTCGAGCGGAACGCGCGCGCACAGGCGCAGCTCATCGACGACCTGCTCGACGTGTCGCGCATCGTCACGGGCAAGCTCCGCATCGACGTGCGACCGGTAGACCCGAACACCTTCATCGAGGCGGCGGTCGAGGCCGTCCGCCCCGCGGCCGAGGCGAAAGGCGTCCGCCTTCAGAAGGTGCTGGACACCGGCACCGTCTCCGTCTCGGGCGACCCCGTCCGCCTGCAACAGGTCGTGTGGAACCTGCTCTCGAACGCGATCAAGTTCACCCCGCGCGGCGGGCGCGTGCAGGTCAGACTTGAGCGCGTCAACTCGCACGTCGAAGTCGCCGTCAGCGACGACGGCGCCGGCATCCCCCCCGACTTCCTGCCGCACGTCTTCGACCGCTTCCGGCAGGCCGATCAGAAGACCACGCGCCAGCACGGCGGGATGGGGCTCGGGCTCGCCATCGTCCGCCACCTCGTCGAACTCCACGGGGGGACGGTCAGGGCCGAGAGCGGGGGCGAGGGGCAGGGCGCGACCTTCACGGTGCTGCTCCCCGTGGCGCCCGTCTACCACTCGGACGAGGAGGGCGCGCGCGTCCACCCCGCGGCGCGGAGCACGCTCCCCACCTTCGAGCTGTTCGACCGGCTCGACGGCCTCAAGGTGCTGGTGGTGGACGACGAGCCGGACACGCGCGAGATGCTGAAGGCGGGGCTCGGGCAGTGCGGCGCGGAGGTCTGGGTCGCGGCCTCGGCGGCCGAGGCGTTGGAGGCCATCGAGCAGGCGCCGCCCGACCTCATCATCAGCGACATCGGGATGCCCGGCGAGGACGGCTACGAGATGATGCGGCGCATCCGCCGCCTGCCCGCCGAGGCCGGCGGCCGCGTGCCCGCCATCGCCCTCACGGCCTACGCGCGGGTCGAAGACCGCATGCACGCGCTCCGCGCCGGCTACCAGATGCACGTGCCCAAGCCGGTCGAGCTGGCCGAGCTGGCGGCCGTCGCCGCCAGCCTCGCGGGGCGCGGCGACCAACCTTAGCGGCTAAATGGAACCGCCGCGGGCGTAAAACGTGCAAGCGTTGGTCAACCGTCAGGGCACCTCGTGCGTCTAACCCCGGCGGGACTGTTCAGAAAGGTTTGAGGCGTCCCGCGCTTTCAGGTTGAGGCGTTTGCCTGTAGAATTGGTGCCGTCCAAATTTTTAAGACCCGACGGTTGAGCGCGGGCGTTTTCCGGGACGCTCCTTCGGGTGTGCATTCGAGTGAGGCCGCCGACGCCGTGGGTTTGTAACCGGGAGCGCCGACGGCCTCTCCGCTTTTATTAGTTAAGGTGATTTTGATGTTCAGACGTTCCGCCGCCACGCTCCTCGCATTCCTCGCGCTCATCGCCGCGCTCTCGCCCGCGCGCGCCTCGGCGCAGGGGCTGAGCGACGTGGTGCTCATCATCCCGTTCGAGAACACTTCGAGCAACCGCGAGGCCAACTGGGTCGGCGAGAGCTTCGCCGACCAGCTCTCGGAGCTGCTCGGCGCACACGGCCTGCGGGTCGTCTCTTCGGACGCGCGTGAGCTGACCTACGGGCGTCTGCGCCTGCCGCTCACGGTCATCCCCTCGCGCGCCACGGCCATCAAGCTGGCGCAGGAGGCCGGCGCGACGATGGTCGTGCTCGGCAACTACGAGGTCTCGCCGCGCGACGAGAAGACCGTCGCCGAGGTGCGCGGCTCCGCCCGCATCGTCCGCGTCAACGAGGGGCGCATCGCCGGCAAGCAGATGGCCGACGGCCGCTGGGCCACGCACGAGTTCTTCTTCGGGGACGCCTTAATCAACCTCCAGGCCGTGCAGGGCAAGCTCGCCTACCAAATCCTCTACGAGCAGGACGACAAGCTGCCCTTCTCGCAGAACCTCATCGTCGAGCAGGCGACGAAGGTGCCGCCCAAGGCGTTCGAGGCGTACGTCAAGGGGGCGATGCTCCCGAACGGCAACGCGGACAAGCCCGCTTACCTACAGAACGCGATGCGCGAGTACGAGCGCGCCAACCCCGGCTCGGTCTACAAGCAGGCGGCCTTCGAGCTGGGGCAGCTCTTCTACGCGCAGGGCGACCAGAAGAAGGCGGCCGAGAACTTCTCTCTGCTCCAGCCCGCGGACACGCATTACGCCGAGGCGGCCTTCTACGCCGCGCTCGCCTACGAGCGCGCGGGCGAGTTGCAGAGCGCGCTCGACGTACTGCTCCCGCTCTCGACCCGCGCCCCGCTCACCAGCATCTACAATAACGCCGGCGCCATCTCGACGAAGGCCGCCACCCTGGAGAAGAACGCCGACAAGCGCGCGGCCCTCCTGAAGCAGGCCACGAACTTCCTCAGCCGCGCCGTCGAGAGCGCGCCCGAGGATTCGGCCGAAGGCCCGACCGTGCGCTACAACTACGCCTACGCGCTCGCGCTCTCGGGCAAGTTCCCGGAGGCGGCCGAGCAGCTCCGCGCGGTCGTCAAGGAGGCCCCGCGCCACGCCGAGGCGCTCTTCCTCCTCGCGAAGATGCTTGAGAAGACGGGGCAGGCCGAGGCCGCGGCCGCCAACGACAACGAGGCGCGCAAGCTCTTAGCCTCGTACGGCAAGGCGCAGACCGAGTGGGAGCAGTCGCAGACCGTCTCGCAGCTCTCCGTCCATCTCAGCAACAGCTTCAACCGCGCCGACTACGTCGCCTCGCAGCGCCCGGCGCAGGCCGACACGACGGGCACGAGCGCTCAGGACTTGCTGGCCAAGGCGCGCGAGCTCTACACGGCCGGCCACGACGACGAGGCCCTGATGGAGCTGAGGAACGTCGTCCGGGTCGAGCCGATGAACGCCGAGGCGTACCTCCTCACGGGCCGCATCTACATGCGGCGCGGCGAGCTGGCGCCCGCCATCAGCCAGTTGAAGGCTTCGATCTTCTGGGACACCGAGCACAGGCTCATCGACGCGCACATCCTGCTCGGGCGCATCTTCCTGGAGCGCGGCGACCGCGCGCAGGCGACCGCCTACATGCAGAGCGCCCTCCAGATCGACCCGAACAACCAGGAGGCCATCGCCCTCCAGCGCGAGCTGCAAGTCGGCATCAAGTAGCACAGACGCCATAGCGGTCAGGACCACTCGCCGTAGCGGGTGGTCCTGACCCGCTTGCCTTCGAAGGATGCGACTGCTGCCGTTCATCACACTGCTCATCATGGCGGCGCCCGCCGTCGCGCTCCTCGCATACGTCCTCCACTCTTCAAGACAGAAGAAGAAGTATTCGCGCCTGCCTCTGAACCTCGTCGGCCGCGTCGGGTCGGTCGAGCGCGCGCTCGACCCGGAGGGGTTCATATTGGTCGAGGGCGAGTTGTGGCGCGCGCGCGTGCGCGGCGTCGGGTCGGTCGGTCGCGGCGGCGCGAACGTGCGTGTGGTCGGCGCGAGCGGCTGCGTCCTGGAGGTCGAGCCGGTAGGCCGGGCGAGGCCGTCTTCCTGAAATGCGGGGGCGGCTTTCCTGGAAACGTCCGGCGCGGCCTCCTTTGTGGCACGCGAACTGCTTTAGAGAATGTCGGCAAGCACGGAGGAAGTTAAACCGTGACCCCGCCGCCATCACTTCTCTGAGCGTGGCCTGCCGCTACGCCAGCCGCCCGCCGAGCGTCCCTACAAATCCCCTACCTATCAAGAACCTGGCCTCCCGGCCGGGTTCTCTCGCTTTTGGGACACTTTTTTCCCAAACTCGACATACCCGCCGTTTTTCCGCGCTTTTGAACTGTTAACCCGCGGCGACAGACTGTCAACCGCAGAACCGCCTTCCGTCTCTCTGCGGCAACAAGGGCCTGCGCGGCCGCGTCACCTCGACAAAAATTGTCACCCGAGGGGTGACGTTTTACGTCGTTTCGGCCCTGAGCATCCGACGATTTGCCGCAGCACTTTACTCATTTCAGAAAATTTTTCGCCCCTCTTTGACCAGGGTCTGACGAAGCCCGAACGCGATGACGCGCCTCCCATAGCTCTGTTACACTCGCGGCGTGCGGGAGACCGTCTCAACAGACGCGGGCTCGGGCGCGCGCCGCAGCCGTTGGCTCTCGCGCGCGCGCACGCTCCTGCCGACACCCGCGGAAGCCTTCTGCGCAGCCGCCTCCGCGCTCCTCCTCTCCTGCGCCTTCCCCGACTTCGACGTGTGGCCGCTCGCGTGGGTCGCTCTCGTCCCGCTGCTCTTCCGTCTCGCGCGCAGACCGCGCCCGGTTCAATCTCTCCTCTCGGGCTGGCTCGCCGGAACGCTCTTCTTCTACACGAGCTGTTACTGGCTGACCTTTCCGATGATCCACTACGCGGGGATACCCGCGCCGCTGTCCTACCTGCTGCTGCTCGTGCCGGCGGCGGCGGGCGGGTTCTTCCCCGCCCTCTTTGCGCTCGCGCTCGCGCGCCTGTGCGGTCGTTGGGGGACGGCCGCGCTCCTGCTCGCGCCCGCGTTGTGGGTCGCGTGCGAGTGGGCGAGGCTCGGCGCCATCGGGCAGCTCTGGAACGCCGTCGGCTACTCGCAGGCGTTCGAGCCCGCGCTGATACAGTCGGCGCGCTTCGGCGGCGTCTACGCCGTGAGTTTCCTCGTCTTGGCCTGCAACGCCGCGCTCGCTTACGCGCTGCTGAAGCGGAGCCTGCGCGGCGCGCTCGCCTCGCTCGCGGCGGTTGTGTGCGTGGCGCTGGTCGTCTACGGCGCGACACTAACAGACGCGCCCGGCGTCGAGCACAAGTCGTCCGCGGTCGTCATCGCCGTACAGCCGAACGTCATCCCCGACTTCAACCGCAGCGAGTCTGAATATGAAGCTCTGCGACGCCGACACTTCGAGTTGAGCGACGAAGGACTGCGCGGGCTCGGCGCGCCCGTTGACGAGAGGCCGAGGGTCGTCGTGTGGCCCGAGTCGCCGATGAACTTCACGCTCGAACGCGACCGTCGCTTCCGAGAGGAGTTGACGCGTTACGTCGGCGAACGGCGCGTCTCGCTCCTCTTCAACTCCTTAGAGCCTGCGGCGGGCGGGGGCGGTTACAACGCGGCCGTGCTCGTCAACGAAAAAGGTCTGCCCGCGGCGCAGTATGATAAGATTCGCCTGATGCCGTTCGGCGAGTACGTGCCGCTGCCGCGCTGGTTGCCCGGAGCGGGGATGTTGGGCGGAGTCGTCGGCGACTTCACGCCGGGCGAGCACTACACGTTGATTCCGCTCAGCTCCTCCGAAGGCTCGCCGCGCGCGGGTGCTTTCATCTGCCTGGAGTCGGCGTACCCGGACATCACGCGCCGGCTTACTTTGGAAGGCGCGGACGTGCTCATTGAGATGACGAACGATGCGTACCAGGGCAACACGTCGGTACTCAGACAGCACCTCTCGAACGCCGTCTTCCGTGCGGTCGAGACGGGGCGCACGCTCCTGCGCGTCACGAACACCGGCGTGAGCGCGCGCATCGACGAGCGGGGGCGCGTCTTCGAGGAGACCGGCCGCTTCGTCGAGGCCGTGCGCACTTGGCCGGTCGCGCGCTCTGACGGCAGCCGCACTTTCTACGTCGAGCACGGCGATGTGTTCGCCGCCGCCTGCTCCCTCCTGAGCCTCGCGTGTATCGCGCTGACGTTCAGGCGGAAGAGGCTTGAGCCTAACTTTTAGAAGAAGAGTCGTCGGGAGGTTGAATGTCGAGAGCCTTGCAGTTGAGTGACAGCGAAGACCGGGACTTGCGCCTGCGGGCCGAAGACTTGCGCACGCGCGTCGAACAGCTCGGGAGGTTTCTTTGATGTAGCGGCGAAGGGCGAGGAGCTTTCCAAGCTCGAAGCGAAGGCGTCCGAGCCGGACTTCTGGAACGACCAGGAGGCCGCGCAGAAAGTCCTGCAACAGCGCAGCCGCCTGGAGCGTGTGATTAAACGTCAGGAAGGGTTCGAGTCGTCGGTCGCCGACGCCGAGGTGCTCTTTGAATTCGCGGCCGAGGACGAGGGGAGCGCCAAAGAGTTGCGCGAGCTGATCGAGCGACTCGAAGGCGAAGTCTCCGGGGCCGAGACCGAGATGCTGCTCTCGGGCCAGCACGACGCATTCAACGCCATCTGCTCCGTCCAGTCGGGCGCGGGCGGCACCGACGCGCAGGACTGGGCCGAGATGCTTTTGAAGATGTACCTGAAGTGGGCCGAGAAGCGCGGCTTCAAGGCCGAGGTGCTCGACATGCAGCCCGGGCAGGAGGCCGGCATCAAGGGCGCGACCTTCCGCGTCGAGGGCGAGTACGCCTACGGCCTGCTCTCGGCCGAGGCCGGCGTCCACCGCCTCGTGCGCATCTCGCCCTTCGGCACGGGCACGCGCGAGACTTCGTTCGCCTCCCTCTTCGTCTCGCCCGAGATCGACGAGAACATCGAGGTCGAGATCAACGAGAAGGACTTGCGGGTTGACACCTACCGCTCGACCGGCGCGGGCGGCCAGCACATCAACACGACCGACTCGGCCGTGCGCATCACGCACATGCCCACAGGGATAGTCGTCGCGTGCCAGAACCAGCGCTCGCAGCACCAGAACCGCGCGGTGGCGATGCAGGTCTTGCGCTCGCGCCTCTACGAGCTTGAGCTTGAGAAGCGCCGGGCCGAGATGTCGGCGCTCGAAGCGAACAAGGCGGACATCTCCTTCGGCTCGCAGATTCGCAACTACGTGCTCGCGCCCTACCGCATGGTCAAGGACGCGCGCACCAAGGTCGAGCGCGGCGACGTGGACGCCGTGCTGGGCGGCGACATCGACGACTTCATCAAGGCGTATCTCCTCGCGCGCCGCGCGGCTTGAAAATCAGGGCGGCCGAACGATTCTCGTGGAAAGAGAATGAGACTTTCGGTTATCCTCCTCCTGCTCTTTGTCGCACCCGCGCCGCGGGCACGCGCCGCGGCGACGAGGACGGCCGAGGCCGACCGCGCGTGGCCCTCCTTCTACGCGACCTTCCGCGGCGCCGTCAGGAGACGCGACCGCGGGACGCTCAGGAGGATGATGGCCGCCGATTTCGACTACGCGTACGGCGGCGACGACAACGGCGACGGCGACTCGCGCGACGAAGCCTTCAGGTATTGGGACGAAGGGCGCGGCCGCGGCTGGAAAGTTTTGGAAAGGCTCTTGCTCGGCGGTGCCGTTCCGGGCAAGGGCTTGTTAGGCTCTCACAACGGCACGCCGAACCGTGTTGCCCCCCCGGCAATCAACAAACGCGTCAACGTAGTTCGAGGGCGCATCGCGTGGTACGCCATCTTCGAATTCCGCGAAGACCGACGGTGGTATTGCGTCATCTTCAAGGAATGCTGCGACTGAAGGCGGAGGCGCGCGTGAAACCGGAGTGAGCAATGGCAACTGCACAGATTGAAGCGCGGTTGAAGGCGGGCGGCGGCGTACAGCCGCGCAACACGCGGCGCAACGAGATCCTCGCCATCGCGCTGTTTGCGCTGAGCGCGCTGCTGACGCTCTGCCTCGTCTCGTACAGCCCCAACGACCCTTCGTGGGTCTCGGTGAGCGCGGCGAGTGCGCGCAACTGGACGGGGCGCATCGGGGCGAACGTCGCCGCGGCGCTCTTCCAGACGTTCGGGCTGGCCGCCGCGCTCCTGCCCCTGCTCCTCGTCGCCGCCGCGTGGCGGCGTTTTCGTACCCGCCGGATTCACGCGCCGCTGTCGCGCGTCATCGGCCTGGCGGCGCTCACGCTCGCCGCCTCGTCGCTGCTCGCGCTCTACGTCTCGGAGCCGCTCTTCGACCGCAGCTTCAACGCGGGCGGCTTCGTCGGCGTCCTCTTCGCGGAGAGCCTGAAGGGCGTGCTCAACACCGTGGGCGCGACCGTGATGCTCGCGGCCGCGGCCGCGGTCGGGCTCCTGCTCGCCACCAACTTCTCCTTCGTCTCCGCCTACGAGCGCACCGCGGCGGCGGTGATGAACCCCTCGGGCACCTTCCGCAAGACCTTCGAGCGCTTCCAGACCTGGCGAGCCGAGCGACGCGCCGCGGCTCTCGCGCGCGCCGAGGAGCGCCGTGCGGCAGTGGCCGCGCGCGAGGCCGCAGAACAGGCCGCCGCGCAGGCCGATGCTCGGGCCGCCGCCGCAGAGGCCGCCGACTGGGGCGCGACGACGAGCACAGTCAAACGCGCCGCGAAGGCAGAGGCCGGCCCCGCCGCCGCCATCAAGCGCAACGCCGCGGCCGCTGCGGTTGAAGAGAAGTCCACGCGCGAGGACGAGATACGCGCGCGGCTCGCGCAGGCCGAGGCCGACCTCGCCTCCATCATCATCCAGCCCGCGACCTCCTCCGAGGTCACGCCGCCACCCGTCACGACGCGCAGGCGCGAGCGTGACGAGGCGGAAGGCGCGGGCACGTCGGCGCGCCGCGTCACCCTCTCGGAAGAAGAGGCGGCCGAGGCTGCACCCCGCAGGTCTTCGCGCCCCGCCGTGCCCGACGTGTCCGAGATGATGTCCACCGCCGCGGTCGTGCGCACCGAGGTGCCCGAAGGGGAGGAGGAGATGCCCTTCGAGCGCAACGCGCCCGCGACCTTGAAGGAGACCGTACACGCCACGCCGCGCAAGACGAAGGCCGTGGCGGCGGCCATGCTCGACTACGTCTACCCCTCGGTGGAGTACCTCAACCCCGCGCCGCCGCGCCGCGAGCAGGCCGACGAGGAGCTTTTGCAGATCGCGCAGCGCGTCGCCGAGAAGTGCAAGGAGTTCAACGTCACCGGCCAGATCAAGCACATCTGCCCCGGCCCCGTGGTGACCACTTACGAGTTCAAGCCCGACCCCGGGGTCAAGTACTCGCGCGTCACGGGTTTGGTTGACGACCTCTGCATCGCGCTCGAAGCCGAGTCGATCCGCATCGACCGCCTGCCCGGCAAGCCGCACGTCGGCATCGAGGTGCCGAACCCGGAGCGCGAGACCATCTTCATGCGCGAGGTCTTAGAGTCGCGCCAGTTCCGCGAGTCAGAGTCGAAGCTCACGCTCGCGCTCGGCAAGACCATCGACGGCATCAACTACACGGCCGACCTTACGCGCATGCCGCACCTGCTCATCGCCGGCGCCACCGGCACCGGCAAATCGGTCTGCCTCAATTCGCTCGTCGTCTCGATCCTTTATAAGGCGAGGCCCGACGAGGTGAAGTTCATCATGATCGACCCGAAGCGGCTTGAGCTGGGCCTCTACGCGGACATCCCGCACCTGGCGACGCCCATCATCACCGAGCCGAAGAAGGCGGCGAACGCTTTGAAGTGGGCCGTCGGCCAGATGGAGCAGCGCTACAAGCAGCTCGCGCAGTGGGGCGTGCGCAACATCGACGGCTACAACGCGGAGGTCGAGCGGCGCAACAACGTCCTCGACTTTGACGAGGAAGGGCAGCCCTGGAAGACGCTTCCCTACATCGTCATCATCATCGACGAGCTGGCCGACCTGATGATGACCTGCGGCGCCGACGTGGAAGAGGCCATCACCCGCCTCGCACAGATGGCGCGCGCCGTCGGCATCCACCTCGTCCTCGCCACGCAGCGTCCTTCGGTCGATGTCATCACCGGCTTGATTAAGGCGAACTTCCCCTCGCGCATCGCCTTCCGCGTCTCGCAGAAGGTGGACTCGCGCACCATCATCGACGCCAACGGCGCCGAGCAGTTGCTGGGCCGCGGCGACATGCTCTTCCTCCCGCCCGGCACCTCGCGCCTGCTGCGCGTCCACGGCGCGTTCCTCGACGAGAACGAGGTCGCCAAGATCGTCGCGCACATCAAGGCGCAGGGCGGCGCGCCCGTCTACGACGAGACCATCACGCAGTCCGACGAGGAGTCCGCGAACGGCGAGGGCGGCTCGGGCGAGCGCGACGAGCTGTTCGAGCAGGCGCTCCGCATCTGCTGCGAGATGAAGCGCGCCTCGACCTCCGTCTTGCAGCGGCGCCTGCGCATCGGCTACGGCCGCGCCGCCGCCATCCTCGACGGGCTGGAGCGCGAAGGCTTCATCGGCGCGGCCGACGGCGCGCGGCCCCGCCCAGTCCTCGCACGCGCCTTCGAGACCGTCAACCATTGGGACGACTTGCGGGAGAACAGCGCGGAGGAGGAATGAAGACAGTAGTCAGTAGTCAGGAGACAGTAGTCAGGAGGCTCAGCTTTGCCGAGGTTGAGGATGGAGGCCGTCAGATTTGAGCGACGAAGATTCTTCTACTGACTACTGTCTCCTCGTTTTTGTAAGCTATCTCTCCGCCTCCGCGCGCTCTCTTTTCACGACAAGCTTTCGACAACTTTTCCACAGTTTCTGTGGAAAACCCTGTGAAAAAGTCGCGTTTTCAGGTTACAAGTTCCTGACAAGTTTAGACTTCTAGCATTTTGCACAATAACGCGGCAGACTTCACGAAGGCTTTGCAACGACGGGCCGCGCACATGTTGCCAACCCTCTTCCGGAAGAGTCTCGGGCGTATCATCCTGTGCTGCCTGACCGGCTCGGCGGCCATCTCCTGCGTCAAATTGCCACGCCGCGCAGACGGCGGCGGCTCACAAACAGCACACGCGCAACAGACGCGGCAAGAGACGCCGCTCGTCTCCATCAACGAAGCCTCACCCGCCGAGTTGGAGAGGCTGCCCGGCATCGGCCCCGCGCTCGCCGCACGCATCATCGAACACCGCGAGCGCTTCGGTCGGTTCCGTCGCGCCGAGCACCTGCTGCTCGTGCGCGGCATCAGCGAGCGCCGCTTCCTGCAACTGCGCCCCTACGTTACCGTCGATGGGCAGACGCCTTGAACGAGCCTGGAGAATTAAGGACTGCCGCGCGCGAAATCTTCGACGACGCGCTCGCCGCAGTTGACGCGCGCCGCGCCGTGCTTCATGCGGTCGAGTTCGAAGGGGCGACGCTTCGCGTCGGCGAAGCACGTTTCGAGCTGCGCGGCGACGCGCCCAAAGTCTACTCGGTCGCGTTGGGGAAGGCCGCGGCCGCGATGGCCTCGGCTCTTGACGAGCGGCTCGGCGAAGCACTCGCGGCCGGCGTGCTCACGGCCCCCCGTTCCGGCTTTAAACTGTCAGAGCGCTGGCGCGTCTACGAGGGCGGGCACCCCCTGCCGAACGCGGAGAGCTTCGCGGCGGCGCGCGCCGCCTTCGAGCTGCTGCGCGCAGCCGACGACCCGGCGGTGCTCTTCGTCTTTCTGGTCTCGGGCGGCGGGTCGGCGATGTTGGAACTCCCGCGCGACGAAAGCCTGACGCTCGAAGAGCTGCGCGAGGCGAACCGCGTGCTCGTCTCGTGCGGCGCGCCCATCGACCAAGTGAACGCCGTGCGCCGCGCCCTCTCGGCCGTGAAGGGCGGCGGCCTCGCCGCACATGCCCCACACGCGGCGCAGGCCACGCTCGTCATCTCTGACGTAGGCAGGGGGCGCGCATACGACGTGGCCTCAGGCCCGACGCTCGACGCGCCAACCGACTCGCCCGGCGTGACCCAAATTGTCGAACGCTACGGACTGACTTCAAAACTTCCCGCCCACGTCCTCCGCGCCCTCGAAGAGGCCGATGCGCATAGTCCCGCACGGACACCGCCCGAGGCACGGCGGACGTTCGATGTTCTGCTCGACAACGAGAGCGCGTGCGAAGCCGCCATGCGGGCCGCGCGCGCGCGGGGCCTCGCCGTCGAGTACGCGCACGACATCGTCGAGCAGCACGTCGAAGACGGAGCGGCCCAACTCGTCTCAAGGCTCTGGTCTCTCTACGCGCGTGAGAGCACGGCGGGCGGACGCGGCGTGTGCCTGATCTCCGGCGGCGAATTCTCTTGCCCCGTGCGCGGGGGCGGCACAGGCGGGCGCAACTGCGAGACGGCGCTGCGCGTCGCGTTCGAGCTTGAGAAGGTCTTGGCGGGGCGCGGGGCAGATGCCGGACTCACCCCGAAACACGCGGTCGCACTCTGCGCCGGCACGGACGGCATCGACGGCAACAGCCCCGCCGCCGGAGCGCTGGCCGACGAGACTACTATCGAACGCACACACGCCCAGGGGCTCGACGCACGGAAGTTTCTCGACGAGAGTGACTCATACACACTCTTTCACCAACTCGGCGACGCCGTTGTCACCGGCCCGACCGGGACGAACGTCCGCGACGTGCGCGTCCTCATTGCCGTCTGATTTGAAATTCTGTCTCCCCCTCCCTACGCCCGTCACGGCCCCACGAACGTCTCGACCTTCAAGTCTTCGCCGTCGGTGCTGACGGTGATCATGCCGCGCTCGGCCGTGGTCAGGACTTGTGCGCCCGCGTCGCGCCAGCGGGCGAGGACTTCCGGGTGCGGGTGGCCGTAGGGCGAGTCGCGGGCGACGGAGACGACGGCGAGGGCGGGGTGCGTCGCGACGACGAAGGCCGCAGTTGATGACGTGCGGCTGCCGTGGTGCGCGACCTTGAGCGCGTCGCTGCGGAGGTCATCGCCCGCGGCCAGTAGCACCCGCTCCGTGCGCGACTCGATATCGCCGGTGAGCAGGAGCGTCCGGCGGCCGTAGCGCAGTCGCAACACGACCGAGTCGTCGTTCGCGGAAGTCACCCCTTTCACAGAGTCGGTTTCGACGGGCGGCGGCCAGAGCACGTCCACTTCGACCGTGCCGAAGCGCAGGCGGTCGCCGCGCGCGACCGGATAGACGGGCACGCCCTCTCCGCGCGCGGTCAGGGAGAAGCGCAGGTACTCCTCGTCGTCGAGCGGCGCGCGGCCGACGAAGGCGGTGCGCGCGCCGAAGTTCTTGAGTATGTCGTTCAGGCCATCAATATGATCCGCATCGGCGTGCGTCGCGAGCACGTAGTCGATGTGGGACAGACCTCTCCACCAGAGATACTCGGAGACGGCCGCTTCGCCGACGCCGCGCGAGTCCGGCTCGAACTCTTCGGCGTCCGTGTCGTCAGCGCGCGGCGGGTGGAAGGCGGGGCGGCCGCCGCCGTCGACGAGCAGCGTCGAGCCGTCGGGCAACGTGACGAGCGCGGCGTCGCCCTGCCCCACGTCGATGAAGTCCACGCGCAGGCGGCCGTCGGGACGCGGCGCGCTGAAGGGGTGCGCGACGATGATGAAAGTCGTCGTGACGGACAGCCAGCCCACGCCCTTCAAAAGTCGTCGGCCACCGGCAGCGGCACCGGCAACGACTCCGGCGCGCGGCGGCTCGTCCATCGGGCGCCAACGCAGCAGAGAGCGCGCGAGCAGGAACAGCGGCGCGTAGTGGAGCGCGTAGATGGCCGAAGCCGCGCCCGTGTAGGTCGGGAGCCTGAGGCTCGCGACACCCGCGCGCGTGAAAGGGTCAACGCCGTGGACGAGGAGGCGGGTCGAAGTTTCGGCCAGCCACACGAGCGGCGCCGCGAGGGTCTTGCTCATCTCGCCCACGGCCATCGCGGCGAGCGCGGCGAAGGCTTGCGCGACGAGGAGCACGCCGGCGAAGAGATTGAGCACGAGTGAGGCGAGCGAGAAGCGATGGAAGTAGACGACCTGCGTCGGCAGTAGGACGAGTTGCACGACGGCCGTCGTCAACACCGCGGCGAAGGCGAAGCGCAGCGCGGGCTGCAAGCGCAGGCGTTCGAGGCGCAAAGCCCACGGCGTCTTGAACAGTTCGTAGCTGTGTGGGGTTCGTCCGGTCTCGCGGCGCCAGGCGCGCTCGCGCCAGTAGAGCGTCTCGGCCAGGGCGCGGAACCAGACGGGGCACGCGGGCGGGTAGGGCGTCGCGCGCGTGGGCCGCCATTGGCCCACGGCCTTGAGGTTCGAGACGAGTGGCAGCGCGAAGGCGAGCACGGCAAATACGGAGAGGAACGTCAGTTGGAACGAAGGGTCGAGGAGGCTTGCGGGTCGCCAGACGAGCAGCGCGAGCGCGGCGCCGCCCGTCGCGTTGAGCGCGCCCGAGCGCCGGCCGAGCGCGGGCGCGAAGGCCGCCAGCGTGAAGGTGAGCGCGGCACGCACGACCGAGGCTTCGGCCCCGACGCCGAGCGTGTAGGCCCACACGCACGCGACCGAAGCGGCCCAGCGCGCGGCGGGTCGTCGCGTAAGGCGGCGCGCAACCGCCCAGACGAGCCCGCCGAGGAAGGCTATGTGAAGGCCGCTGATGACGAGCGCGTGGATGGTGCCGCCTTCGCGGAAACGCTCGGAGGCGGCGCGCGAGAGGCCGAAGCGGTTGCCGAGCACGGCGGCCTTGAAGACGCCGGCCGCGTCCACAGAGAAGGAGGCGTCGGCTTTGTTGACGAGCTCCGCGCGCCACCCGTCGAGCAGCGCGAGCGGGAGAAAGACCGCCTCGTCGTCGAGTCGCTCGACGAGCAGCGCGCTCTTCAGCGTCCCGCGCGCGTCCACGTCATGCACGTCGAGGTACTCGTCGAAGGGGCGGACGCCGGGGTTGCGGTACCGCTCCGCGCGCGTGAGCGCCGCCGCCACACGCACGCGCGCGCCGCGCCTCAGCTCAAGTGAGTCGTAAGCTTCGGCCGCACGCGCGTCACGCACGGGCGCGAACAGCTCGACGCGACCGCCGCATGAAGTCTCGACCGACTTGTGCCGCACGGCTTCAACTCGGAGCGAGAGCAGCAGGCCGTCGGGCGCGATCTCCGGCGCGCGTTCGAGCACGCCGGTCAGCTCGACGGGCTCGCCGGACAGTATCCGACCGCTCTCATAAAGGCCGCGCAGCCGCGACTCGCCCTCGGCCTCCCTCGACTCGACCGACGACAGCGCCGCGCCCGCACAGGCGAAGGCCAGCACGACGAGACGCGCGGCCGCCTCCCTCCTCCTAAACGCGGCGAAGAATGTTGACGCTGAAGTCAGCGCGGCGAGTGTGACGCAGGCGTAAGGCGGCGCGTGCGTCAGCCGCGCGAGCAGCACGCCCGAGGCGAAAGCCGCGGCGAGGACGACGAGCGGGTGCTCGCCGAAATTGGAAGTGGAAGGGCTCCCGGCCATAGACTTCGACGTGTGCCACGCCGGAGCTTTGGCGGAAGCTCAAGCACATCCGTGTCGAACGCCGCGTGAGCGGCGCTTGAGTTTAGCCCGGCCTTTCAAGGCCGGGGAATGCGTGCG
>JBJMGP010000245.1:0-42173 GCA_045807865.1 Pyrinomonadaceae bacterium | reverse complement strand
CGGCTCAGGCGTCGCTGACGCGACGCGGCGATGATTTACCCAATCGTTACCCGGCCTTGAAAGGCCGGGCTACACTCACCTCGCCGCTCCGCGGCGGACTACGCACTGCTTTAAACCAACTGCCTGACGCCTGCTTCTTTTAACCTTTCCCTTTTTGCCCTTCCAGCAGTTCCTCCCACTCCGTGTGGACGAAGCCGGCGTCGGGGCGGTCGGTTCGCTGGTAGGTGTGCGAGCCGAAGAAGTCGCGCTGCGCCTGCGTGAGGTTGAGCGGGAGGTCGGCCGTGCGGTACGCGTCGAAGTAGCCGAGCGAGGCCGTGAAGGCCGGGATGGGGATGCCGGCCTGCGCGGCCGTGGCGACGACGCGCCGCCAGTTGGCCTGCGCGCCCTGGATGTAGGCGTCAAAATCGGGGTCGAGCAGAAGGTTCGGCAGGTCGTGGCGCCGGTCGTAGGCGTCCTTGATCTTGCCGAGGAAGCGCGCGCGGATGATGCAGCCGCCCTTCCAGATGCGCGCCGTCTCGCCGAGGTTGATCTCCCACTTCCAGTTCTCGGAGCCGGCCCGGATGAGGTTCATGCCCTGCGCGTAACTGCAAATCTTCGACGCGTAGAGCGCGTCGCGCACGGCCTCGATCATCTCCGCGCGGTCGCCTTCGAACTTGAAGCCCTGCGGGCCTTGCAGTTGTTTGCTCGCCTCGACGCGCTCGTCCTTGCGCGCGGAGAGGTTGCGCGAGTCCACCGCGGCGTTGATGGTCGGGATGGGGATGCCGAGGTCGAGCGCGACGGTGCTCGTCCACTTGCCGGTCCCCTTCTGCCCCGCCTTGTCGAGCACGAGGTCAACCAGAGGCTTCCCCGTCTCGGGGTCTTTGACGCGCAGAATCTGGGAGGTGATCTCGATCAGGAAGCTTTCCAGCTCGCCGCGGTTCCACTCGTCGAAGACTTCGGCCAACTCGCCGGCCGACATGCCGAGCAGTTTGCGCATGATGTCGTACGACTCGGCGATGAGCTGCATGTCGCCGTACTCGATGCCGTTGTGCACCATCTTGACGAAGTGCCCGGCGCCGCCCGGCCCGATGTAGGTCACGCACGGCCCGTCGTCCACCTTCGCGGCGATGGCCTCCCAGATGGGCCGGATCTGCTCGTAAGCATCACGGTCTCCGCCCGGCATGAGCGAAGGCCCGTACAGCGCGCCCTTCTCGCCGCCCGAGACGCCGGAGCCGATGAAGTTGAACCCTTCGGCCTTCAGAGCCTTCTCGCGCCGCTCGGTGTCCATGAAGTAGGAGTTGCCGCCGTCGATGATGATGTCGCCGGCTTCGAGGTAGGGCTTGATCTGGTCGATAGTCCAATCGACGGGGTCGCCGGCCTTGACCAGCAGGATGATCTTGCGTGGCCGCTCCAACGACTTGACGAACTCCTCGGGCGTGCGCGCGCCGACGAACTTGCCGCCCGCGTTCTCCTTCAGGAAGGTCGTGACGCGGTCGGGCTCGTCCCGGCTCGGCGGGCGGTTGTAGACGGCGACCGTCCAGCCGTTGCGTTCGATGTTGCGCGCCAGATTCTCGCCCATCACGGCGAGGCCGATCATGCCGATGTTCGCGGTCTTCGGTGTCTGTTCAGGTGTCGCCATAGTCTTCCCTCTTCAATTCACACTTCTGCTATGCGCCCGTCGCGCCCGAGACGGGGGCGGCCTCGCGGATGAGTTCAAAGAGCCGGCGCAGTCCCGCCGTCACGTCCGGGCCGATCTCGACGCGGACGGCGCGACGGCCGCGCGTGGAGAGCGAGCGGAAGTCTCCGAGCGCCTGCGCCTGCTTGAGCGTCGAGAAGGTGTAGGGCTCGCCGGGGATGGGCACGTCGCGCTGGTCGCGGGCGGTGACCTGGATGAAGACGCCGCTGTCGGGGCCGCCCTTGTGGAGTTGGCCCGTCGAGTGCAGGAAGCGCGGCCCATACCCGGTCGTCGTCGCGCAGTGCGTCGCGTCGCGCAGGTGCGTGCGTATCTGCTGGACTATCCCCTCGGCGTCTTCCGACTCTTCGAAGTAGTCGAGCAAAGCGATGTAGTCGCCGGGTTTCACGCGCCCGAGATGCGCCTTCAAAGCCTCGCCCACGGAGTCCGAGGCGAGCGCCGCGCGCGTCGCGTCGTTGGCGTAGACGGTCAGCCCGTCGCCCTCGGCCACGACGGACTGCTCCTGCAAACTCCCGTCCTGCTTGTAGGCTTCGAGCAGCTCCTTCGTCGCGTCCTTCGACTCCTGCACGTTCGGCTGGTCGAAGGGGTTGATGCCGAGCCGCCAGCCGGCGACGGCCGTCGCGATCTCCCACAGGAAGAACTCTTCGCCGAGGTCGTAGGCGTCGTTCAGCGTGCGGTAGACGACCGGATGGCCGGCGGCCTCCAGGGCCTTCAGCTTCGACTCGGTCCCGCTGTCGAGCTTGCCGACGGCGATGGAGACGAACAGGCGGTCTTCGCCGTAGACGGACGGCGCGGCCAGCGGCTCGCCCGCAATCGGCACGACGCCGATGCCCTCCTTGCCCGTCGATTCGGCGATGAGCTGCTCGACCCAGAGGCCGAAAGATTCGACCTTCGGGTCGGCGACGATGGTCAGCTTGTCGCGGCCGGCCTTGGCGCACTCGCCGATGATGGCGCCGAGGCGCGCGCCGGGATTCTCGCCCGCGGGCACGACCTGCGAGCAGGCGTGGATGACCCGCTCGGCGCGGTCGAGCAGCTTCCTGATGTCAACGCCCATCAGCGCCGCCGGCACGATGCCGAAGTAGGAGAGCGCCGAGTAGCGCCCGCCGATGTCCGAAGGGTTGAGGAAGATGCGCTTGAACTTGTCGCGCGTGGCGTCGGCCTCCATCTTCGTGCCGGGGTCTGTGACGGCGAGGAAGTTCTCGCCCGGGTTCTCCTTGACCTTGCCGACCTCCGCGTACCAGTAGCGGTAGAACGAAAGGGGCTCGGTCGTCGTCCCCGACTTCGAAGAGACGACGAAGAGCGTCTTGGCCGGGTCGATCTTTTCACGGTACTCGGCCACCGTGTCCGGGTCGGTCGAGTCGAGGACGAGGAGTTCCGGGTAGCCCTCCTGCTTCCCGAACGTCCTGCGCAGGACTTCGGGCGCGAGCGAGGAGCCGCCCATGCCGTTGAGGACGACGTGCTTGAAACCCTTCTCGCGCAGGCGTTCGGCGAAGGCGACGAGTTCGTCTTCGACGCCGATCATCTGATCGGCGACGTTGAGCCAGCCGAGCGCGTTCTTGATGATCTTCTGGTGCGCCTCTTCCGACTTCCACAGTGCAGCATCTTTACGCCAGACGCGGCGCATCACGTCGCCCTTTTCGGCTTCCCTGATGGCCGCACTCACCGCGTCAGCGTATTTTCCCAACGACGCGCTCAACCTTTCGTTGATGCCGGAGAGCAGCGCGTCGCGCTTGGCTTCAATGGACTCGAAGAGCGTGTCCAGGGAGTTGACGAAGGCCGAGAGGCCGTCCTTCTGGAGCTTCTCGGTCACGGCCTTGAGGTCGATGCTGACCTCGGCGAGTTGCCCGATGAGGGCGCGGCACTCGTCGAGCCCCTCTTCGATTGTTACTTCGACGCGGCCGTGGTCGCGGATGGCCGTGTAGGTCGCGGGCGGGACGGTGTTGACCGTCTCGGGGCCGACGAGGTTATCGACGTAGAGCACGTCCGAGTAGCTCGGGTTCTTCGTCCCGGTCGAGGCCCACAGGCAGCGCTGCACCTGCGCGCCCTTCGCCTTCAGCTCGGCGAAGCGCGGGCCGTGGAAGATCTCCTTGTACTTCTGGTAGGCGAGCTTGGCGTTCGCCACCGCCGCCCGACCGCAGAGACTTTCGAGCCGCTGCTTCTCCTCGGGCGACGAGGCGTGCCGGGCCTTGTATTCGAGGTCGGCGTCAATCGCCGTGTCCACGCGCGAGACGAAGAAGCTCGCGACCGACGCGATGCCGTCAACGTTCTTCCCCTCGGCGGCGCGGCGCTCCAGGCCCTTGACGAAAGCCTCGGCCACCTGCTCGTAGTTCTCGATGGAGAAGATCATCGTGATGTTGATGTTGATGCCGCGGTAGATCGACTCTTCGATGGCCGGCAGCCCCTCCTGCGCCGCGGGGATTTTTATCATCACGTTCTTGCGCCCCACGCGCTCGAAGAGTCGCGCCGCCTCGTCAATCGTCCCCTGCGTGTCGTAGGCCAGCTTGGGGCTGACTTCGAGGCTGATGTAGCCGTCGAGCCCGTCCGTCTTGTCGTAGACCGGCTTGAGCACGTCGGCGGCGTTCCCGATGTCTTCGACGACGAGGTCTTCGTATATCTCGCCCACACCCTTGCCGGCCTGGACGAGCCTGCTCAGTTGCTCGTCGTAGTCGGTCGAGCCGGTGATGGCCTTCTCGAAGATGGTCGGGTTGGAGGTGACGCCGCGCAGGTCGTCCTCCTCCACCTTCTTCTTCAGGTCGCCGGTCGTGAGCATGGCGCGGCGGATGTTGTCGTACCAGATGGACTGGCCGAGTTTCATGATTTCGACGAGTCGGTTGCTCATAAACACTCTCCTCGGACGGGGTGAAACAGTAGGACGGACGCTCTTAACTTGATGTTTCGTCGGGGCGAGGGGCTACACTTCGGCCGCCGCCGCGCCGGGCGGCAAGGCCCGGCTGTATCCCTGTCAAACGCGCTGTAACGAGTTGGCGGGATACTATCACATCAATTCTGGCGTCGCCAACAAAGAGAGAAACAGTAGTCAGTAGACAGTAGGAATACAAAGCGGCGCGCCCGGCCCGAAGGCTGAAGGCGCGCCGCGATCTTTTTCTACTGGCTACTGTCTACTGCTGTGCGGAGGCCGCCTCGGCGGCGAAGACGGAGTCTTCGGTCTTGACGCCGTAGGTGACGGTGAGCACCTGCGACTCTTCGACCTGCCGGTCGCCGGCGTAGAGGACGGAGCGGTAGGGGACGAGCGTGCCCTGCACGACGCGGTAGTCGTGGTAGGTGCGTCGGTACTTGGTGCCCTCCTCCTCGTATTCGAGCCAGAGGACGCGCCCCGTCTTCGAGCTGACGTAGAAGCGCGTCGCGCGCTGCTCCTTGTCCGTCAGATCGAGCATCCAGAGGTCGAGTCCCTTCTGGCTCTCCTTGCCCACGTACTTGACGGCGGCGCCGCTCTCCTTGTAGCGCAGCAGCGCGTCGAGGCCGTGGACGCGGTCGGTCATCAGGCTCGTCACGTCCGCCTGCTTCGGCGTGAACGGCGTGCCGCGCAGGATGCCCGTCACGCGCCCGTCGTTGTAGACGAGCGTGTAGTCGAGCGAAGAGAGGTGCTGGTCGAAGCGGATCTTGTCCTTCTCGTAGGTCTCGCCGCGCTTGAAGGTCAGCTCGTAGGCGATCTCCTCGGGGCGCCCGTCCTGGCCGGGGCGCGTGATGCGCCCGCGCTCGACGCCCGTCCGCCTGATCTGCGCGAGCCCGGGGCGCGTGCCGTAGACGAGCACGACCGTCTCCGCGACTTGGTCGGCGGTGACGTTCTGTTCGCCCTTGGCCGGGCGCTTCGACGGCTCCTCCTTCTTGGACTCCTCCTTCTTAGGCTTCTCGTTCGCCTTCGAGTCCTTCTCCTGCGCGAGAGCGTGCGCCCCTGCCGCGGCGAACAGGATCGCCGACAGCGAGCACACAAGTAAGCGTCGTAACACTGAGTTGTTCTCCATTCCTGGGTTGATCACCGGGCGGCCCCGTCCCGGGGCGCCGCGCCGGAGGAGAGGTTCGGCGGCCGAACTTCGGCGGATTGTAACACATCCGCGCGCGCGTAGCCCCAGCGGCCCGGCGCCGCCTTTCCGTCCAAAACAATTGATGCTAATGGCCTTGCGGCGGATGCCCGCCCGCGCTTTGACAACCCCGCCCGGCGGCCTGTAAAGTCCAATGTTTTCATCATAGTTGTAAAAGTCTCGGGTCTGGAGTGAGGGTCTGAGGTCAAGACCAACCCGCTGTTTTTGACTCCGCGCCCCGGGCTGTGGACTACAGACTTAAGATGTGAAAGGACAGGAACAGTGAAAAAAGTAGGACTGCTGGTCGGCCGCGAGCGGACGTTCCCCGTCTCGCTCATCGAGAGCATCAACGAGCGGGGCGGCGGCGAAGTCGTCGCCGAATTGGTCAAGGTGGGCGGCGTGCGCCACGACGCGGGCGTCGGCTACGACCTCATCATCGACCGCATCTCGCACGAGGTGCCCTTCTACCGCGCCTTCCTCAAGCGCGCGGCGCTCGAAGGCACCGTCGTCATCAACAACCCGTTCTGGTGGTCGGCCGACGACAAGTTCTTTAACTTCTCGCTCGCCACGAAGCTCGGGGTCGCCATCCCGCGCACCGTCCTGCTCCCGCAGAAGAACTACATGGAGGGCATCACCAGCGAGTCTCTGCGCAACCTCGAATTCCCGCTCGACTGGCAGGACATCGCCGACTACGTCGGCTTCCCCGCCATCATCAAGCCCTTCGACGGCGGCGGCTGGAAGAACGTCTCCCGGGTCAACGACCTCGAAGAGTTGTGGCAGGTCTACGACACGACCGACACACTCTGCATGACTTTGCAGGAGATGATCGACTGGGATCAATTCGTGCGCTGCTACTGCATCGGGCAGCAGGACGTGATGATCATGCCGTACGACCCGCGCAAAGGCTACCTGTCGGGCGAGCAGTACATACACAACCCGACGTACCTCTCGCCCGAGTTGGCCGAGCGTGTTGCCGCCGACGTGCTGACGCTCAACCGCGGCCTCGGCTACGACATCAACACGGTCGAGTTCGCCATCAAGGACGGCATCCCCTATGCCATCGACTTCATGAACCCGGCGCCGGACGCCGAGGTGGCCTCGGTCGGCGAGTTCTACCACAACTGGCTGACGAAGGCCGTCACCGACCTCGTCTTCCGCCGCCTCGCCGAGCCGCGCAAGGAGAACCTCTACCGCTGGGACAACATGCTCAACCCGCAGCCCGAGCCGCCGGGTGCGACCCAGTCGCTCGCCGCCGCGGCCTCCGCCGCGCAGTCGGCCGCCGAGTCCGTCCTGCCGCAGTCGGTTCGCGACCTGCCGTCGAACGTCGTGGACACGGTCACGGAGTTCCTGGGTCAGGCGTCCGGCGTCGTCTCCGGCCTCGTCAACGCCGTGACCGAGGCGCCCGCCTCGACCGGCGAACAGGCCGAGACCCCGGTCGGCTATACCCCCGCCCAGCCCTTGGCCGCGACCAAGCGCCCGCGCGCCGCCGCCGGCTCGAAGAAGGGCGCGGCCAAGGGCTCGACCAAGCGCGCCTCCTCGCCCCGCACGAAGAAGTCAACGACCGAAGGGCCGAGCGAGACTTAAGCCGTCTGACAACCTCTCGGGTTGCAAAGAAGGAGGGCGACCTTTGCGGGTCGCCCTCCTCTCTTTTTCTCAGACGTGAGTCGGCCTCAGAACCCTTTCGAGCTGAGCCACTCGTCCATGAGCTTCCAGCCCTCGTGGTTGCGGAAGTGCGTGTTGAAGTCGTGCCCGACGCCGGGGAGCGGCTGCACGTTCACGCTCGACGCGCTGGTAAAGAAGGACGCCTCGCCGTCAGCCAGGGCGCCGGGGAAGAGGCCGTCGAACTCGCCCAACTGCACGAGCACCGGGCCGTTCACCTGTCCGACGCGCATGGCGGCCTGGTCGAAGGTGAACGAGGGGAGGATGCCCGTGGTGAGCTGACCGCGGGCGAGGGAGTCGGCGAGGTTGTCGCGGTCGTACTGGATCACGTCCGGGTCGGCCCCGGGCGCGTAGTAGAACAGCAAGGGCCGCAGCTCGCCGGGGAGGGCGAAGTATTCATACTGTGACAGCTCCTCGATGAGTTCGGCCGGGACGGGTATCGCGTGCGGGACGTGCCCCATCCCCGTCGTGACGACCGCGTCGGCGTCGTGGTAAGTCCCCTGCTCGTAGACCGCGTTGATGCTGCCGAGCGAGTGGCTGACCGTGACCACTTTCTCAAAAGCATAACCCGTCGCGTTCTCTCCCGCGCGCAGCCGCGTGATGACCTGATGAATCGCGGAGGCGGTCTGGTCGAGCGTCACGAGGTCGCCGTCCGCCGGCCTGGTGCTCTCGCCCGCGCCGAGCTGGTCGATGGCGAGCACGGCGTACTTGCGCCCGGCCATGTAACGCGCGAACGAATATTCGTGCCCGTTGATGGTCGGCACGTCCCAGTATTTGTGGTTGTAGTTGGCGCCGTGGACGGCGAGCAGCAGCGTGCGGTTGTGGAAGCTGCCCTTGTAGTAGAGATACCCCACGACCTCCGCGGCGCTGCCGTCGGAGAGGGTCACGGGGAAGGTCACGCGCTCGACCTTGATGTCGTTGGCCTGCTCCTGCGCGGAGATGACCGCGGCGCAGGAGCAGAGTAAAAGTGCGGCGGCGAGGAGCCGGCAAGTGGTACGGTTAGCGAGGCCGTTAAGATTGCGTTGGATGTTCATGGGTAAGCCTTTCTGTGTCAAAGGCAGCGCGCCGTAGAAAAAGGGTAGGATGCGGCGCGCGGCTGTGAGCATCATGCGAAACACGGAGTTTCGCGTCCCGCACCAGTACGCGTAAAAGTTCGCCGCATGGGATCACAGAAAGGCTTCTTTTCTTTGGTCGGATGTAGAGAGGCGAGGCTTTGAAGTGCTTTTGAAAGCCAGCGCCGAAGAGTGAAGGGCGCCCCGGAGGACGCCCTTCACTCTTTGAATCTTTTGATGGCCAGGGACGGAGTCGAACCGCCGACACCGCGATTTTCAGTCGCGTGCTCTACCAACTGAGCTACCTGGCCGTAGCCTACCCGCGCGGACAGAAGGCAGAGTATAAGGGGGTCGAAACTGGACTGTCAAACGGGGCGCGGTCGGTACGTTTTTTGTCAAATGCGTCACAAAAAAACGTTGACACTTTTTCGGCAAGGTGTATAATCCGTCGCGTCTGAGGGTGGTGCCGGTTGCCAAACAGCCGGTGCGTTCCGCAAGGGACAACCAGCCGAAGCCCGAACATCGACAGTGCCCGCCAGTGGCAGCTCGAACGCCGATTGTGCCCCCCACAGCCGCTACCTTCGAGCTGCCACCTCTATTTTTACACACACTTTCAGCCAGCTCACCGTAACTCCAAAAATTTCAAGGCAATCAACTGATCTTCGCGCGGGCCGTGAGGAGTTTGTACTGTCGCTCTGCCGCTGCGACGACCTCGTGCTCGTCGAGCGTCTGTAGCTCGCCGTTTCGGAGCACCGGGCGGCCGTCTATCAGCACGTCGCGCACGTCGCGCGCCTCGGCGGCGTAGACGATGGTCGAGACGACCTCGGGGCGCGGCGTCGTGTGCAGGCGGCCGAGTTCGAGAACGCTGAGGTCGGCCAGCTTGCCGGCCTCAAGGCTCCCGACCTCTCTTTCGAGCCCGAGGGCGCGCGCGCCGTCGAGCGTCGCCATGCGCAGGACGCGCGCGGCGGGCAGGGCGTCCGCGCCGCGGCTCACCTTCTGGAGGAGGGCCGCCGAGCGCATCTCTGTGAACATGTCGAGCCGGTTGTTGCACGGCGCGCCGTCCGCCCCGAGCGAGACCGAAACGCCACGCGCGAGCATCTCGGAGACGGGCGCGACACCCGAGCCCAGCTTCATATTCGAGGAGGGGCAGTGCGCGACATGCGTCCCCTTCGAGGCGAGTAGGCCCGTCTCCGCCTCGTCCAGATGGACGCAGTGCGCGAGCAGGACATGAGGCCCCGAGACGCCGAGTGAGTCGAGGTAGACGACGTTCCTCATCCCCGTCTCGCTCTCGACCAGTTCGCACTCCGAGACGTTCTCCGATGCGTGCGTGTGAATCATCACCCCGCGCTCGCGCGCCAGCGCCGACACGCGCTCAAGCAGCTCACGGGTGCAGCTCACGGCGAAGCGGGGCGCGAAGCAGTAGCGCGCGCGGCCGTCCGCGCGGCCGTGCCACCTCCCGAGCAGCGCGAGCGACTCGCGTATCGAGTCCTCGCCCCCTTCCCGAAGCCCTTCCGGCACCTCTTCGCCCTTGTCCATCATGCACTTGCCGACCGTGGCGCGGAAGCCGGATTCTTCGACGACGCGGAAGACCTCTTCCGTGTGATTCACGGTCTCCATCGTGAGCGCGCAGGTCGTGCCGCCGCGGATCAACTCGGCGATGCCGAGGCGCGCGGAGGCGCGCAGACTGTCCGCGTCGTGCGCGGCCTCCAACGGCCACACGCGCCGCTTGAGCCAGTCCAAGAGTGCGAGGTCGTCGGCCGCGCCGCGGAAGAGCGTCTGGCAGAGGTGGACGTGCGTCTGGACGAAGCCGGGCAGCACGGCGCAGCCGCGCGCGTCGATGACCAAGTCGGCCCGGGCCGCGGACAGGTCGATGCCGACGGCCTCGATGCGGCGCCCGCGCACAAGCACGTCGCCCTCCAGAATCCTTTCGGCGGCGTCCAAAGTCACGACGGTGCCGCCCTTGATCAGGACAGTCTGCTCCATCTGTTTAAGGCGAAGAGAGTTTTTAAAGCGGAGTCTCTTGCCGCGCGATTATCTACGAAAAACCGTAAACCGTAAACCGTGACCAGAAGGAACGGCTCTCCTTCTGGTCACGGTTTACGGTTTACGGTCTACGCCCGTCTTGCTACTCGGACTCCTCGTCGTGGACTCCGATGCCGAGGGCCTTCTTCACGTCGTTCTGGATGCGGCCGAGCAGCTCCGCGTTCTCACGCAGGGTGTTCTTGGAATTCTCGCGGCCCTGACCCAAACGCTCACCGCCGTAAGAGAACCACGCGCCCGACTTCTCGACGACGCGGTTGGCGACCGCGAGGTCGAGCACGTCGCCCTCGCGCGAGATGCCCTCGCCGTACATGATGTCGAACTCGCACTCGCGGAAGGGCGGCGCGCACTTGTTCTTGACCACCTTGACCTTCGTGCGGTTGCCGACCACGCGGTCGCCGTCCTTGATGGCGCCGATGCGGCGGATGTCGAGTCGCACGGAGGAGTAGAACTTGAGCGCGCGGCCGCCGGTCGTCGTCTCGGGGGAGCCGAACATGACGCCGATCTTCTCGCGAATCTGGTTGATGAAGATGAGGCAGGTGTTCGTCTGCCCGACGATGGCCGTCAGCTTCCGGAGCGCCTGCGACATCAGACGCGCCTGAAGGCCCGGAAGACTGTCGCCCATCTCGCCGTCCAACTCCGCGCGCGGCACGAGCGCCGCGACCGAGTCGATGACGATGACGCCCACGCCGTTCGAGCGGACGAGCGCCTCCGTGATCTCCAAAGCCTGCTCGCCCGAGTCGGGCTGCGAGATGAGCAGCTCTTCGATGTTGACGCCGAGTTTGCCGGCGTACTCCGAGTCCATCGCGTGCTCGGCGTCGATGTAGGCGGCCACGTCGCCCGACTTCTGCGCCTCGGCCACGATGTGCAGCGCGAGCGTCGTCTTGCCCGAAGACTCGGGGCCATAGATTTCGATGACGCGACCGCGCGGGATGCCGCCGACGCCGATGCATGCGTCGAGCGAGAGCGAAGTCGTCGAGATGGCAGGGATGTCGATGACCTCTTTATCGCCGAGGCGCATGATCGAGCCCTTGCCGAATTTCTTTTCGATGTTCGCGAGCGCCGCCTCAACCGCCTTGCCGCGGTCGGCGCCCTGCCTGTCAGCCATAGTTGCTACCACTCTTTCTCGTCCCCTTTTCTCACGCTGTTAAATTTGTGTCCTAAAGCTTAAGACCGGGACAGTCTACCACAAACAACGCGAGAATGGAACACTGTTTCACGCTTGCAACAAGATTTTTTTCACCCTGGCGGGGATGAAGCCGGAGACCCATGTCAGGAGCCGGGACAATATACGACAGCAGCCCTTTCAAGTCGAGCGCCGTCCGCGGGACCATCCTTTGATGCGCGAGAAACGGAATCAGTGGGGCAAAAGAGCGCGCGCGAACGCGCCGACGCGCGCGACGAGGTCGGGATTGCCGGCCTGCTTTTCGATCTCCGAGACGAGCGCGGAGCCGACGACCGCGGCGTCGGCGTAGGCCCACACGTCCGCGACGTGCTCGGGAGTGGAGATGCCGAAGCCGACGGCGACGGGCAGGTCTGTCACGCCGCGCACGCGCTCGACGAGGCGTCGGGCCTCGTCGCTCATCTGCGCGCGCGCGCCCGTGACGCCCGCGCGTGAGACGGCGTAGACGAAGCCGCTGGCGCGCTCGGCGATCATCGAGAGGCGCGCGTCGGAGGTGGTCGGGGCGACCAGGAAAATCTGGTCGAGGCCGCGGGCGGCGAGCACGGCGTTGAAGTCGGCCGACTCTTCGGGGACGAGGTCGGTGGCGAGGAGGCCGTCCACGCCCACGCGGACGCATTCGTCGGCGAGGCGTTCGGGGCCGAACTGTAGGAGCGGGTTGAAGTAGCTGAAGAGGATGACGGGCACGTCCGTCTCGCGCCGCGCTTCGGCGAGTATCTGAAGCACGTCGACGAGTCCGACGTTGTGGCGCAGTGCGCGCTCGGCGGCGCGCTGGATCGTGGGGCCGTCGGCGACCGGGTCGCTGAAGGGCACGCCCAGCTCGATCAAGGTCGCGCCCGCGCGCGCCAGCTCGACGATGAGCGCGCGCGAGGTCTCAAGGTCCGGGTCGCCCACGGTGATGTACGGGATGAAGCCGCGGCGGCCTTCGGCGCGGAGGTGTTTGAAAGCCTCTGTGATTCGACTCACGCCGTCTCTCCGCCCGAGAGTTCCGCAACGGTCTGCACGTCCTTGTCGCCGCGGCCTGAGAGGTTGATGACGAGAGCCTCGCTCTCCTTCATCTCGCGCGCGAGCTTGAGCGCGTGCGCGACGGCGTGGGCCGATTCGAGCGCGGGGATGATGCCTTCGAGCTTTGAGAGGAGGCCGAAGGCTTCGAGCGCCTCATCGTCCGAGACGGAGACGTATTCGACGCGCCCCTCGTCGTGGAGGAAGGCGTGCTCGGGGCCGATTGAAGGATAGTCGAGACCGGCAGAGATGGAATGCGTCGAAGCGATCTGCCCGCGCTCGTCCTGCAAGACATAACTCAGAGTGCCTTGCAGCACGCCCGGCCGCCCGCCGCCCGCCTGATTGAAGCGCGCGGCGTGCAGGCCCAACTCCGCGCCCGTCCCGCCGGCCTCGACGCCGACCATGCGGACGCCTTCGTCTTTCAGGAAGGGATGAAACAGTCCAATCGAGTTCGACCCGCCGCCGACGCACGCGACGAGCGCGTCGGGCAGGCGCCCTTCCCTTTCGATAAACTGCGCACGCGCCTCGCGCCCGATGACGCTCTGGAACTCGCGCACCATGAGCGGGTACGGGTGCGGCCCGAGCGCGCTGCCCAACAGATAGTATGTGTCGGCGACGTTGGTCACCCAGTCGCGCAGCGCCTCGTTGATGGCGTCCTTGAGCGTGCGCTGGCCGGCGTCAACCTCGCGCACCTCCGCGCCGAGCAGGCGCATGCGGAAGACGTTGAGGCGCTGGCGCCGCACATCCTCCGAGCCCATGTAGACGACGCAGCCGAGGCCGAAGAGCGCGCAGACGGTCGCGGTCGCCACGCCGTGCTGCCCCGCGCCCGTCTCGGCGATGACGCGCTGCTTGCCCATCCGGCGCGCGAGCAGGACTTGACCGAGCGCGTTGTTGATCTTGTGCGAGCCTGTGTGCGAGAGGTCTTCGCGCTTGAGGTAGACGCGCGCGCCGCCCGCGTGCTCGGTCAGCCGCGCGGCGTAGAAGAGCGGCGTCGGGCGGCCCGAGAAGTCTCGGAGCAGCGCCTCGAACTCACCTTGAAAACTCGCGTCATCCCGAGCCGCGTCGAAGGCTTCGGTCAGCTCTTCGAGCGGAGCCATCAAGGTCTCCGGCACGTAGCGCCCGCCGTAGCGTCCCCAGTGCCCGCCCGCGTCAGGATTTAAAGTCGGCTTGCTCATAGAAGTTGTGGCCTTGCCGTCAGTCTAGCCCAGGCGGAAGTGTTTTGGAAACGGGGCCACCTCGCAGGGGGAATTAACCACAGAGACACAGAGACACAGCTTTAAAGACATGACGCTTCAAGCTGTGTCTCTGTGGTTAAACTCTCGAACCGACAGCGGGGCCAGACGCGGAGGCAAGCACTGCGCGGTTGCGCCCCTCCTGCTTGGCGAGATAGAGGGCGGCGTCGCTGGTGCCGAACAGCTCACGCTCGGTGCGCGCGTTATCGGGACACGAGGCGGCGCCGATGCTGATGGTCACGCCGCCGACCTCTTCGATAGGGCGCTCGGCGACCGCAGCCCGCACGCGCTCGGCTGCGGCCAGCGCCTTGTCGCTCCCGACGCCCGCGAGCAGGAGCGCGAACTCCTCGCCGCCGAGGCGCGCCGCCGTGTCGTTGTCACGCGAAAGCTCCGCCAGCACCTCGGCGATGGCTCGGATGACGCGGTCGCCGGCCGGGTGGCCGTAGGTGTCGTTGACGCGCTTCATGTGGTCGATGTCGAGCAGCAGCAGCGCGCAGGGGATGTCGTAACGGCGCCAGCGCTCGACCTCCTGTTCCAGCGCCTTGCGGAAGCGGCGGCGGTTGGCGAGCCCGGTCAAATAATCGCGGTCGGCCTCGGCGCGCAGACGGTCTATGGTCAGTCTATATCCGACGAGCTGCGCAGCACGGGCGGCGAGTAAGGGAAACTCTTCGGGGAGGCGGAAGTAGTCGGAGGCGCCGGCGGCCATGGCCTCCGTGCGTCGTTCGGGCGTCGAGGGCTCGAAGCCGGCGAGGATGATGGGGACGGGCTCCTGCGCGTCGGCGAGCATGCGTGCAAACTCTGTGGCGCTGACGCCTCGGACGGCGGCGTCGGCGACGACGATGTGCGGGCGCGTGCGCTGGAGCGCGACGAGCGCCTTGACGCCGCCGGCCACGCCCGCAACGCAGAAGCCGCGCTCTTCGAGCCCTGCGCCGTAGGCGCTCAGGCGCGGGTCGTCGGTCACGAGCAGGACGCGACCCTGGTCGCGCGTCGGCTGGCGGCGGCCGTCGATGAAACGTGCGGTGGCTGTCATCAACTGGAACTCGGGCGAAAGAATGAACTACCTGTCAGCCCAAACGGTGGGAGGCGAAGTCGGGGCACAACGTCCGGCACGGCTACCGAACCCCTTGCTCGTTCAACGCCAGCATAACCGATGGGGTGGGAGAGGAGTCAAGGAGAAAGTAGCCAGTAGTCAGTAGCCACTAGTCGGTAGAAAAACTTTATCGCTCGAACCCGACGATTGTCATCCTCAACCGCCGCGACGCGGAGCGCTACCGACTACTGTCTGGAGCGCTACCGACTACTGTCTACTGCTACTGACTACCGCCTTTACAAATCGGCGCATGAGTTCGGGGCTCTTGCGGCCGGGGGAGGTCTCGACGCCGCTGCACACGTCCACGGCGTAGGGGCGGACGGCATCGACAGCCGCGGCGACGTTGTCGGGCGTGAGGCCGCCGGCGAGGAAGAGTTTTCGGACGCGCTCGCGTGTCAGGGTGGCGAGTGCCCAGTCGAAAGTATGGCCTGTCCCGCCGCGCTCGCCCCGCACGTAGGCGTCGAGCAGGACGGCGTCGGTGTCGAAGGCAGCGGCCGTCTCGACGTGGTAGTCCGCGCCGACCCGCAGCGCCTTGATCGTGAGCAGGCCGCGCAGGCTTTGACAATATTCGGGCGACTCGTCGCCGTGAAGCTGCACCGCGCCGAGCCCGGCCGCGCGCGCGATGCGCTCGACCTCTGCGGGCGCGGACTCGTTGACGAAGACGCCGACGCAATCGACGCCCTGCGGCAGTTGTTCGATGACACTTCGGGCAACGTCGGCTGTGAGGTAGCGCGGGCTCCGCGCGTAGAAGTTGAAGCCGAGCATGTCCGCACCCGCGTCCAGCGCCGCGAGTGCGTCCCCGAGGTTCGTGATGCCGCAGACTTTGACGCGAGTCATCTCAAGCCTCAGACCGCCGCCTCGCCCCAGCCGCCCGCGCCCGCGAGATACCGCAGCGCCTCTTCGGGGTTCTCGGCCCGCATCAAGGTTTCGCCGACGAGGAAGGCGCGGAAGCCGCAGGCACGCAGGCGATCAACGTCACCCGCGCCGCGCAGGCCGCTTTCGCTCACGAGCAACGTCCCCTCGGGCGCGAGCTTCGCCAGCTCGATTGAAGTTTGGAGCGAGACCTCGAACGTGTGCAGGTTGCGATTGTTGACGCCGATGATGTGTGCCCCCGCTGTTAGCGCGCGCTCCAACTCCTCCGCGGTGTGGACTTCGACGAGGGCGTCCATGCCGAGCCCGTCTTCGGACAGTTGGAGCAGACCGGAGAGAGTCTCGTCGTCGAGCGCGGCGACGATGAGCAGCAGCGCGTCCGCGCCCGCGGCGGCCGACTCGAAGACCTGATACGGCTCGAAGATGAAGTCTTTACGCAGCACCGGCAGCGACGTGCTCGCCTTCGCGTCTCGCAGGTCTCTCAGCGACCCTTTAAAGAAGTCCTCCTCGGTCAACACCGACAGGGCAGCCGCCCCGCCGCGCTCGTACGCGCGCACGGTCTCGGCGACCGTCGCGGCCGCGCTGATCTCACCCTTCGACGGCGAGGCGCGCTTGAACTCGGCGATGACGTTCACACGCCCCGGGTCTTCGAGGGCTTGCAGCAAAGCATGCTGACGAGCGTCCGCGCGGGCTGCGAATGCATGGCTCCGCACCTCTTCCAAAGGCCGCGCCGCCCTGGCCTCGGCCAGCCGCGCCGCCTTCCGCTCCATTATCTTCGACAGGAAATCGCTCGACATTCAACCCTCAACCCTTCGACGCGCGGACGAGTTCTTCGAGCTTTGCGAGCGCGCCGCCGCCGTCGATGCTTTCGACGGCAAGCAGCGCGGCCTCTTTCAAGTCGCCGGCCGCGCCGCCGACGTAGAGAGCCGCGGCCGCGTTGAGGCAGACGAGAGCGCGCCCGGCGTCGCGCCGCTCGCCCGACAGAATCGAGCGGATAATCGCCGCGTTCGCCTCCGCGTCGCCTCCGCGTAATCCTTCGAGCGGCGCGGACTCGAGTCCAAAGTCTTCCGGCGCGATCTCAAACACGCGCACCGTCTCTTCTGAAACCTCCGCGACCTTCGTGCGCCCTTCGAGCGTCACCTCGTCGAGCCCGTCGAGCCCGTGCACGACCCACGCGCGCTCCGACCCGAGCGCCTTCAACGTGTGCGCGAGCGGCTCGACCAGCGCCTCGTGCCACACGCCGATGACCTGACGCGGCGCGCCCGCGGGGTTCGTCAGAGGCCCCAGAAGGTTAAAGGTCGTGTGCACGCCCAGCTCGCGCCTGACGCCCGCCACGCGCGCCGTCGCCCCGTGGTAGAGGGGCGCGAACATGAAGCAGACTCCCAGCTCGTTCAGACAGACTTCGGAGACCTCGGGCGCGGCGGAGACGTTGACGCCGAGCGCGGCGAGCACGTCCGCGGAGCCCGAGCGACTGGTCGCGGCGCGGCTCCCGTGCTTGGCGACGGGCAGGCCCGCGCCGGCGATGACGAAGGCCGCCGCAGTCGAAACGTTGAAGGTCTTCGCCGCGCTCGAACCCGTCCCCGCCGTGTCCACGAAGCGCTCGTGGCGCGATTTGATTCGCACCGCCCGCCCGCGCATCGCGGAGGCGAGTCCCGCCAGCTCTTCGACCGTCTCGCCCTTCACGGCCAGCGCGACGAGGGCCGCGCCTATCTGCGCGTCGGTCGCCGTGCCGTCGAGCAGCGCGTCCAGAAGCGATGCGGCCTCCTCTCGTCTCAAATCCTCGCCGCGCATCAGACGCAGAGTGAACTCGCGCAGAGGCGGCCCCGCGCGCTCGCCCCGCCGCGCGGGCGTCGGCAGCAGCCAAGAAGGCAGAGTCTTCTGTCTGCGAGGTTCGTCGGGCATGGATCGTTTACAGCTTCAGAAAGTTTGCCAGCAGGCGCTTGCCTTCGGTGGTGAGGATCGATTCGGGGTGGAACTGCACGCCCTCGACTTTAAGGCGGCGGTGGCGCAGGCCCATGATGACGCCGTCGGGTGTGGTCGCGGAGACTTCGAGGCAGTCGGGCAACGTCTCGCGTTCGACGACGAGCGAGTGGTAGCGCGCGGCCGGGAAGCGGTACTCGCACCCGTCGAAGATCGTCCGGCCGTCGTGGCAAATTTCGGCGGGCTTGCCGTGCACGGGCTCGGGGCCGCGCACGACGCGCCCGCCGAAGATCTGCCCGATGGCCTGGTGACCGAGGCAGACGCCGAGCACGGGCACGTGACCCGAGATGGCGCCGATCAGTTCGAGCGTCACGCCCGCCTCGTCCGGCGTCCCCGGCCCCGGCGAGACGACGACGCGGTCGGGCCGTATCACGTCCTCGACCTCGCGCACCGTTACCTCGTCGTTGCGCCGCACCGACACGTCCGCCCCCAACTCGCCGAGGTACTGCACGAGGTTGTACGTGAACGAGTCGTAGTTATCGATTAATAGAACCTTCTCGCCCATCGAAACACCCGCCGCCGAAAAGCAGTTTCAAATTACGAATCTCAAATCCTCGAACCTCAAGCCTTACGCTTTGCCGCCTCCGCCTCGCGCAGCGCCTTCTGCACTTCCGCGTGCTTCGCGTCCGAAGCATAACCGAGGGCGGTCTTGCCCGACTTGTCCTTCGCCGCGGGGTCGGCGCCGCGTTCGAGCAGGAGCCGCACGACTCGCTCCCTGCCTTTGAGCGCCGCGGTCATCAAGGCCGTGCCGCCGCCGGCGTTGGCGACGTTCGGGTCGGCGCCGCGCTCAAGCAGCCGCGCCACCAGCGGCTCAAGGTCGTAGTAGACGGCCCACGTCAGCGCCGTCCCGACCGTCTCGTCCGTCTGGTTCACGTCGGCGCCCGCGTCGAGCAGGAGTTCGACGACCTCGGGCCGGTTCTTCGCGACGGCGTACATGAGCGCCGTCGAGCCGCGCGTCTCCGGGTCGGTGGTCTGCGCGCCCAGGTCGGGCTTGAATTCGAGAATTGTCCTGACCGTCTCATCCGAGCCGTTGAGCACCGCGCGCATGAGCGGCGTGAAGCCGCGCCGGTCGCGCCCGTTCACGTCGGCCCCACGTTCGAGGAGCGCGCGCGCGGCCTTGGCGTGGTCGAAGCGCGCGGCCAAAAGTAGTGGCGTCTCGCCCTCCTGGTTGCGCACCTCCGGGCTCATCCCCGCGATGAGGAAGAGCTTGACGCCGGCCTCGCGCCCCTCCTTCGCCGCGTTCAAGAAGTCCGGCTCCTTGTAGGCGTACCCGCGCAGGAACAGCTCGCGCCGCGCCGTGTCCGGCCCGATGTCGCGGTCCCGACTCCCCCCGCCGCACGCGAAGACAAATAGCAGAACACAGAAGGCAAACATCAAAAGTGAAAGGCGACTCACGTTCATACCACTTCAAATCACAATCCCTTTTCTGCCATCTCGATGGCGTTCAGCACCGCGCGCGCCTTGTTGACCGTCTCTTCGAATTCGCGCTCGGGGACGGAGTCGGCGACGATGCCGGCGCCGGCCTGGACGTGCGCGGTGCCTTCGCGCACGACGACCGTGCGGATCGAGATGCACGAGTCGAGGTTGTCCGCATAGTCCACGTAGAGCACGGCGCCGGCGTAGACGCTGCGCGGCGTGGGTTCGAGCCCGCCGATGATCTGCATGGCGCGCATTTTGGGCGCGCCGGTGACGGTGCCGGCCGGGAAGCATGCGGCCAGCGCGTCGAAGCGGTCGCGGTCGTCGCGCAGGCGCGAGCGCAGGGACGTGACGAGGTGCATGACGTGCGAGTAGCGCTCCAGCGTCATCAACTCGCCCACCTCGACCGAGCCGTAGTCCGAGACGCGGCCGAGGTCGTTGCGGCCGAGGTCAACGAGCATCGTGTGCTCGGCCACCTCCTTCTCGTCCGCCTTCAACTCTTCGCCGAGCAGCCAGTCCTCGGTCTCGGTCGAGCCGCGCTTGCGCGTGCCCGCGATGGGCCTGTAGTCGAGGCGCTGGCCGCGGCAACGGACGAGCATCTCGGGCGAGGCGCCGACGACCGTCTCGCGCCCCATCCGGAGGAAGTACATGTACGGCGAAGGGTTCGTCGCGCGCAGCGCGCGGTAGATTTGCACCGGGTCTACGTCGCACGACTTCGAGAAGCGCTGTGAGAGCACGGCCTGGTAACAGTCGCCGGCCGCGATGTGCTCCTTGATTTCGACGACCGCCGCCTCGAACTCCTCGCGCGACCAGTTCGACTCGAAGCGCCCGCCGCCGTTCTCTGTCCCGCGACTCTCATCGACGGCCGGCGGCGCGGACGCGCCCTCGGAGAGAAGCCTCTCGACGCGCTCGGTCTCCGAGACCGCGGCGTCGTACAACTCGCGCAGACGGGGGCGGCTCTCGGCGGCCTCTTCGGTCATCACGCACGACGTGATCTCGATCTGCTGGCGCACGCGGTCGAAGGCGAGCACGGTGCGGAAGAGCATGAAGACCGCGTCGTCGGCGCCTTCGGCCGGGTGCAGGTCTTTGGTGAGCACCGGCTCGAACCAGCGCGCCGCGTCGTAGGCCACGTAGCCCACGGCGCCGCCCGCCATCGGCGCGAGCCCCGCGCGCCGCGCGAGCCTGCGCGCGCGGAAGTAGTCGCGCAGGAAGTCGGTCGCGAGTACGCCGCGCAGCTCTTCGGTCTCGCCGTTGCGCTCGACGTAGGTCGTCTCCCCACGCCCCCGCACTATCAACTCGGGGTCGGCGCCGATGAACGAGTAGCGCGCGATGCGCTCGCCGCCCTCGACCGATTCGAGCAGGAAGGCGTGGCTCGCCCCGCCCGCCACGCGCAGGAACGCGCCCACGGGCGTCTGCAAGTCCGCGAGCACGCTGCGCACGACGGGCACGACGTTCCCGCGCTGGGCCTCCTGCTCGAACTCCTCGAATGTAGCGGGTTGGATGCGAATCATGTGCGGTCGAATGTCCCGGGTCAAAGGCTACTTTTTGATAAGCTGGCGCGCGTAGGACTCAAGGTAGCCGCACGCTTCGCAGCGAAAGGTCACAACCAGGTAGCGCCTGCGCCCCTTCAGCTTGATGCCCGTCCAGATGCTCCACTCCAGGATGCCCTCGACCCACTCGGCCGTACTCTGCGGGGTGCTGTACTGCCTATGGTCGAGCAGGAATCCTGCATCCATCCGGCCGCCGCAGCGCGAACACACATACTCTTCAGCCATCGCTTCAATTTCTCCCGCGCACGCTCAACCGACCATCCTGTTGCTGCCGAGCCAGTGGCCGCCGTCCACGACGATGACGGCGCCGTTGATGTAGGCGGCGGCGTCGGAGCAGAGGAAGACGGCGCACTGCTCGATGTCGCGGATGCGGCCGAAGCGGCCGAGCGGAATCTGCCGGCGCAGACGCTCCTTAATCGGCTCGGGGACGAGGCGGCTCATGCCTTCCGTGTCCTCGATGGGGCCGGGGGCGATGGCGTTGACGCGGATGCCGTGCGCGCCCCACTCGACGGCGAGGTTGCGCGTCAGGGCGTCCACGCCCGCCTTCGCCGCCGAGACATGGAGTTGCATCGGCGTGCCGAGGTAGTGGAGCGTCGCGCTGATGTTTAAAATCTGCCCCCGTTGCTCCTTCAGCCCCTCGAACGCGGCGCGGCAGACGTTGAAGGTGCCTTTGAGGTCGATGTCCACGACCGTCCCGAAGCCGTTGGGCGAAAGCTCCGAGGCTTTGCAGAGGAAGTTGCCGGCCGCGCCGTTGACGACGATGTCGATGCGGCCGAAGCGCTCAAGCGTCGCGGCCAAGGCGCGCTCGACCTCCGCATAGTCGCGCACGTCCGCCGCCACGGCCAGCGCCTCGCCGCCGGCCTCGTTGATCTTCGCCGCCGCGGGCTCCAGGTGTTCGAGCTTGCGGCTGACGAGCGCCACGCGCGCGCCCGCTTCGGACAGAGCACGCGCGACGCCGCCCGTGATCCCCGTCCCGCCGCCCGTCACGAAGGCGACGCGCCCCGCGAGGATGCCGTCCGCGAAGATCTTCTTCGACTCTTCCGTCATGCGGCCTTCAGCGCCTCCTTCAAAGTGAACCGCCCCTCGTAGAGCGCCTTGCCGACGATGACGCTATCGACGCCGCACTGCACGATGGTCTTCAACTTCCCGATGTCTTCGAGCGAGGAGACTCCGCCCGACGCCGTCACCCTCAGCCCCGACTCGCGCGCGATGGCGCAGGTCTGTTCGAGGTTCGGCCCCCCCAGCATCCCGTCGCGCGAAACGTCCGTGTAGACGATGCGGTCAACGCCCGCGTCGGCCACGCGGCGCGCGAGCGCGGCGGCGGTCATCCGCCCACCCTTCTCCCAGCCGTGCGTGAGCACCAGCCCTTCGCGCGCGTCGATGCCGACGCAGACGCGGAGGCCGAAGAGCTGGACGAACATCTCCAAAGTCTCCGGCGACTCGGCGGCCAGCGTGCCGACGACGACCTGCGCCGCGCCGTACTCGATCAACTGCTGCACGTCCGACATGCTCCGCAGGCCACCGCCGAACTGGACGGGGATGCCGACGGCACGGATGATGCGCCGCACGACCTTCCGGTTCACGGCGTTCCTGTCAGCGAAGGCGCCGTCCAGATCGACGACGTGCAGCATTCGCGCGCCCGCCTCCTCGAACCCCTTTGCGATCTCGACCGCCTCGCCGTCGTAGACCTTCACCTCTTCGCGCCGCCCCTGCGTCAGGCGCACGCACTTCCCGTCCCTCAGATCGATTGCCGGAATGATTAACATCTTCGATGTTCGTAAACGGTAAACCGTAAACCGTGACAAGATAAAACCTGTTCTTACTTGTCACGGTTTACGGTTCACGGTTCACGGCTTTTTCGGTGTCGGCGTCGGCTTCGTCGGCTGCCCCTCTTCGTCGGCGACGTTGGGGGTGATGGGGAGCGGGACGGGGGCGCCGTTCTCGTCCTCCTGCTTGTCGCCGCCGAGCTGCTGGTCTACGGCGGCGGCGCCGGCCTGCGCCTCCTCGTTGTCCGGGTCGTGGCGCAGTGCGCGCTGGTAGTCCGTGAGCGCCTCCTGAAACTGGCCGCCGCCCTGCTCCACCTTCGCGCGCCTCACGTAGACGCGCGCCAGTTCGTCCTGCGTCTCATCGTCGGCCGGGTTGCGCTCGGCCTGCTTCTCCAGCCGGTCGACCTCGCCGTTGAGCTGGTTGATGTCAGTGGACGGGGCGGCGGCGCCCGGCGGCGCGGCGGCCGTCTGCTGCGCGGAGGGGTCGGTCGCGGGCTGCGCGCCGCGCCGGCAGCCCGCCTGCGACGAGACGACGGCGGCCAGCAGCGTGAGGGTGAGGGCTAACGTCGCGCGCGTGTGGCGTGGGCTTGTGTCCATACGAAACTAGCTCCCCTGAACGAACGGGCGCGACTGCACGATGAAGATCTGCCCGCGCATGTAGACCCACTCGATGTCCTGCTCGCGCCCGCCGAAGACGGTCTTGATCTGCGAGGCGGCGCGCGCGAGCCTGCGGACGACAACGTCCGTGAGCACCGCGCGCTCGCCCGAGATGGGCACCTCCTTGACGCCGCCCGCCTCGTCGAAGGTGAGCAGACTCTCCTCCTCCGAGCGCGTCAGGACTTTGACCGAGTTGGAGCGCGGCCGGTAGATGAGCTGCTCGGGGATACGCTTGCCTTCGACCACCTTGATGCCCAAGCCGCGCTTGGCGCTGATGTAGATGGCGCCGCGGTTGTCCGCGTCGAACGGGTCGGTCGTTATCATCACGCCCGCGCTGTCGGCGTTGACGCCCTCCTGCACCAGCACGCCCATGTAGGCCTTCGAGTGGTCGATGTTGGCGCGCTCGCGCGCCTCGTATGCCTCGAAGTTCCAGAGCGAGGCCCAGACGGTCTTGACGGCCTCGACCAGCTTCTCGTCCTCCTTCACGTTCGGCACCGTGTCGTAGAGCCCCGCGCCGTTGAAGTTCGGCAGGTCTTCCACGTTCGACGAGCTACGGACGAACAGCCCCTTGCCCTCGTACTCGGCGTGGGCCTTCTTTAAGAGCGCCGCGCGCAATTCGTCACTCACCTTCCCTTGCTTGAACCGTTCGCGCATGGCCGTCAGACGCTCGCGCCGGTAGGCCGGGTCGTGGACGAACTTCTGGTCGCCCATCATGTCGATGAGGGCGTCTTCGAGGCCGTTCTCCTTCAAGAACTGGTTGTAATAGTAGATGGGGATGCCGAAGCCCGCGGGGACGGTGACACCCGGGAGACGCGAGCGCGCCACCTCGCCGAGGTTCGCCGACTTCGAGCCGTAGGCGTCGGCCATCCGCGCGCGCTGCTGCGGGAGGTCGAGCAGGCGGCGCTCTTCGAGGTTGAAGCGCGGCGTCATCGCCTTCCTGAGCACAATCTGTTCGGCCTGATACTTCTTCAGCTCGTCGGTCTCGGCGCGCTTGATGGTGTACTTGTCGGGCGTCGTCTCGAACGTGACCCACCAGGTGTCGTACGGCTTGAGCAGTTCCGACGCGTTCTTGATGTAGGCGTTCGGCACGCCCCAGCCCTTCACCAGCAGGTTGATGTGCGAGAGCGGCGTCGAGGGTTTCGAGATAATGATGCCCGCGACCGGCGGAAGGCTGATCGGCACCTCGTTCAAGACGAGTATCTCGTTCGAGCCGATCTCGACGTGCTCGTCGAGCTTGTCGATGATGTGGATGCGGCCTATCCCGCGGGCGACGTTGAGCGCCTGGTACTCCTGCTCGCGCGCGATGTCGCTCTGCGTGACGCGGTCGAGCCCCGCGATCTGCGCCGACTCCTGCTCCTGCCTCAGAGAGTTCGGCTTGTAGGCGACCGGGTCGAAGAAGGTCTTCTTGATGGCGTCGGCCGTCACTTTGATCAGCTCGGCCGTGATGAGGTCGCCCTCCCAGAACTCGAACGTGTAGCGCTTGACGGGCTGCTGCCACGCGAGCGTCCCGAGGATGAAGCGGCGGTTCGCCCTCAGATAGTTGTTCCTGAAGAAGTCGGGGCCGCGTTCGAGCGAGAGGTACGTGCCGTTGACGAAGTCCTGATGGAAGCGGAAGCGCTTCGAGTTGACGTAGTAAATCTTGTCGCCGCTCTTGCGGTCGATGACGAAGATGACGTGCGGCAGGGCATACGGCCCGTCCGTGTAGACGCGCGACACGCGGTCGAAGTCGGCGCGCGAGTTCAGCCGTTCGAGCCAGCGCTCGGAGGCGGCGGCCGCGGGCTGCTTCGCGGCCTTCGGCCGCTGCGCCTTCTGCCGGCTCGGCTTGAGCCAGATGCGGTTCCGGGCCGCCGCAGGGGCGGGCGCGAGCAGCAGGCAGAGGAGACAGAGCGAGGCGGCGAGCTTTGCTTTCAACTTCATGAGTCCGGCCCTCCCGGCGTCAGCTTCGAACCTTCGTGGCGGAGCAATTCTACCAGATAGTCGATGTGTCGGCGTTCGGTGAGGAAGCTGTTGACGTTGATGCGCAGCGCGCGGCGGCCGCTTAGGACGGTCGTCGCCAGCCACGCCCCGCCCGAGCGCTCGACCCGCTGTTGCAAGGCACGCTGCAACTCGTCCTGCTCCTCCGGCGACCGCGCGCGCGCCCACGCCGGCAGGAAACGCGCGCAGCAGAGCGCCGTCTCGACCTCGCCCACCCGCTCGAACTCGTCCAACTCGTCGAAGCGCGCGGCGAGATAGTTGACCAGCTCGATCTGCCGCTCGACCACCTCGGCGTAGCCGCGCACGCCGAGCGACTTGAGCGCGGCCCAGACCTTCAGCGCCATCCCGCGGCGCGTCCCCAGCTGGCCGTAGCGAAAGAAGTCGTACTCCACGTCCGCGCCGCCGCGCTCCTCGCTCAGATACTCGGGCGTGATGTCGAAGGCGTCGCGCAGCACGCGGCGGCCTTCGCGCACGAGCAGCGCGCCGCACTCGAAGGGGACGAACATCCACTTGTGCGGGTCGAACGCGACCGAGTCGGCGCGCTCAATCCCGCGCAGCCGCCACTTATGTTTGTCGGAGAACGCGAGCGCGCCGCCGTAGGCCGCGTCCACATGGAACCAGAGTCCGTGCTCGCGCGCGATGTCGGCCAGCTCGTCCAGAGGGTCTACGACCCCGGTCGAGGTCGCGCCCGCCGCGCCCGCGACGCAGACCGGCGTGTGCCCTTCTTTCAGGTCACGTTCGATTGATTCGCGCAGAAGGTCTGTACGGATGTGAAAGCGCGAGTCGGTCTCTATCTTTCTCAAATTCTCACGGCCGAGCCCGAGGATGTCCACGCTCTTGACGAAGGAGTAGTGGCACTGCTCCGAGGCGTAGACGAAAAGCTTTCCGGTCGAGCCCTGCGCGCGCAGACCTTTGTCGCGCGCCCCTTCCACGGCGCGGTCGCGGGCGCACTTGAGGCCGATGAGGTTCGCCTCCGACCCGCCGCTCGTCAAAGTCCCGAAAGACTCGGGGCCGTAGCCTACGAGCCGGCAGAGCCAGCGGAGCACGCGCGCCTCGACGACGCTCAACGACGGCGAGTTGCGCCACGCCGCGCTGTTCTGGTTGATGGCCGAGGCGACGGCGTCGGCCCAGACCGCGACGGGCAGAGGCGTCGGGTTGAAGAGGCCGAAGTAGCGCGGGCTCGGAATGTTCATCGCGTGCGGGATGAGGTCGCGGCCGAGCTGCTCGAAAATCTCCCCTATCCGGACGCCCTCCTGCGGGAGCGGCTCGTCGAAGAGTGCTTCCAGCTCTCCGGGCGTGGCCTTCGAGCAGACGGGCGCGGCGTCGAGCGCGCGCGCATAGTCCGCGATGAGCTGAACGGCGGCGCGGCCGAGGCGTTCGTGCTCCTCGGCAAGCGTGTGCGTGTCGGGGACTCGACTGTTGTTCGCTTCTGACATCGGCTAAGCTTCAGACTGGATTGGGAAGATGGCCGAACGAAAACTTACACCACGCGGCGAGTTTGACAAAGCGCTGGCGGAGCACGCCGGGCGCTTCGGCGTCGAGTTGGGTGAAGAGGTGCGGGCGCGGCTCGGTGATTACTTCGAGCTGGTCGCGGCGTGGAACCCGCGACTGCATCTGGTCGCGCCCTGCCCGCCCGCGGAGTTCGCCGGGCGCCACGTGCTCGAATCGCTCACCGCCCTCCCCTTCATCCCCGACGGCGCGAACATACTCGACGTGGGCTCGGGCGCGGGGCTGCCCGTGATGCCCTGCCTCATCGCGCGCACGGATGTACAGGCCGTGCTGGTGGAAGCCTCGCAGAAGAAATCAGTCTTCCTGCGTGTAGCACTTTCAAGGCTCGGGCTTGCCACGCGCGCGCGGGTGTTGGCCGAGAGGTTTGAAAAGGTCGAGCCGCCCGCCGCCGTCTGCCTCACCTGCCGCGCCATCGAGCGCTTCACCGAAATCCTGCCCGCGCTCGTCAAATGGTCTGTGCGCGTGCCGACGTTGCTGCTGTTCGGTGGGGAGAGTTTAAGAGAGCGGCTTGAAGCCGAAGGGTTGGGGTTTGAGACAGTGCGCGTGCCGGAGTCGGAGAGGCGCTATCTCTTCATCGTGCGGCGGGCATAAAAAAAAGAGGCGGGACTCCTTAAAGCCCCGCCTCTACACTTAACCTCGAACGAGCTTAACGAATCACGCTGATGGCGATGAGCTGCTGGCCGTTGATGACGTACTCGGCGGCCGGCAACTCCTGCTCGCCGAGGGGCGAGAGCACGGTGGGCGTGTAGCCGCCCGAGGCGCGGTCGCTGTTGAGCGTCGCGACGAAGGAGGGCGGCAGGTTCGGCATCTCGTCCGTGCCGATGACCGCGCCCGTCGTGATGCGGAAGAGCTTGACGTAGAGGCGGTCGTTCTTCTTCATCTTGTTGATGGCGCCGACGAGCTGTCCCAAATCCTGCGGGACGAAGCTCTGCGAGGCCGAAGCCTGTTGCAGGGTGCCGCCGTCGCCGACGAAGAGGACGAGCTGTCCCGGAGGCACGTCGGCCGGAATCTGGACGGGGATGCGCTGGACGAACTGCTTGCCCGACTCGGTGCGGACGTAAGCCTGCACCTCGACGGTCTCACCGCTGCGCACCTCGCTGCGGTTGAGCGCGATGCGGTCGAGCGTCGCCACACGCCTCTCGTCCGTCGCCGCGAGGTCGAGCGTAATCGGCCCGAGCTCGACGTTCTCGAACCCGCTCGACAGAAGCGCCTGCACGGGCGCGGCGACCGAACCGGCGGCCGAGATGCCGGCGCCCTGCATCGAGAAGCGGCGCTCAAGGAGGATGGGCTCCTGCCCCTTCACTTCGATCTTGCCGCGGACGCTCACGGTCGAGTCGCCCAGGGAACGCTCGCTCGAAGTGAGCGTGCTGTAGATCGTCATGTTCAGAAGCAGCGGCGTCAGGAACTCGTCGTTGGCGACCTCGTAGCGGAAGGTCTCGACGTGGTCGCGGCTCGTGTGGAGGTTGATCGTGACGGGCACCATCTTCGGCGCGCGGCTGAGCTGGCCGTAGATGCCGGTCGAGCGATCCTGCGAGATGGTGCCGACCATCTGCCCTGCCGACGCGAGCTTGAAGGAGTTGAGCGTGTTCGGGATGACCGTGACGACCGTGGACTCGGACATCGGCATGTCGGACGAGCCGAGGCTGAGGAACGGATGGCCGAAGGCGTAGATGCGCTCGCCGTCGCGGTGCGTCACCGTGCCCGAGGCCGCGACCGAGTAGTCGCCGCGCACCAGCTCGACGCTGATCGAAGTGCCCGGCGCGAGCGTCTTATCCGTCACCCTGCCGAGCGGCGTGATGGCCGCGGCGCCGCCGATGCCGGCGACGGGCATCAGGCCCTGCGTCTGGAGCTGCGGCGTGAACTGCGCGACCGCCTGCGGCGAGAAGCCGTTGAAGACGAGCGGCGTCGCAATTGGGGCGAACTGCTGGCCGAGGAGCGCCGCCAGCGGCGAGCCCGACGCGACCGGGGCGACGAAGTTGACGCCCGCGGCCTGCGGCCCCTGCTGCTGCTGGAGCGGCGACTTCCAGTCAACGCCGGAAAGCTGAGAGTAAGAGACCGCGCGCGGCTCGCGGAGGAAGCCGAGCTTGTCGCGACCCTGGCTCGACTGCCGCCCCTGCTCGAACATCTCGACCATCTGCTTGATGGGCGTGATGCCGGCGATGGGCTCCTTCTCGAAGGGGAAGGCGTAGGCGATGGCGCCGACCAGCTTGCCGTCGATGTAGACGGGCGAACCGGACATGCCCGCGAAGACGCTGGTGCGTTCGACCTGCGCGCCCGTGAGCCTCGCGATGATGACCGACTTGCGCGGCGCCGGGAAGCCGGCCAGCACGCCGAGGACTTCGACGCCGAACTCCTCCGGCTCCGCCCCCGCGAAGACCGTCCGCGCGACGCCCTTCTGCCCCGTGCGGACATCTTCGAGCGGGTAGTACTCCGTGGCCTTGCCTGCGGCGCCCGACGGAGTGCCCTGCGCCAGCCCTGTCAGTTGGAGAGCGAGGAGGAGTGCGAACAGGACGACGGCGTTTCTTCTCATTAAAATACCTCTAGGGGGGACGGCGCTCTATCTTAAACGAAGTGGCGACTCGGGCCTCGACCTCACCCGAACGTCTGTCGAAGGCAGAACGAGAAAGGAACTCCGCGCTTGCCGACTATAACCGTGCCTTTCTCCAGGGGTCAAGCCACATCTAGTCCCAACAAGGATGTGGCCGCCCCCCCGCGGGTTGCTTTGGTAAAGCCTTAATGGGACTACTTTTCCCGCGCCGTTTGCCGACTCCGTCCGGCGCGTGATAGCTTGCGCCGCGGGTGGCGCACGTTCGGGCTACTGTCTGTATGGAGATCGAAGGGTTCATCCTGGCCGGCGGGCTTTCAAGCCGGATGGGCGAGGACAAGTCGCGACTGCGCCTCGGCGGGCGTTCGTTCGTCGAGCTTGCGGCCGGCGCGCTCGCGTCGGTTTCGCGCAGGGTCAGCGTGGTCGGCTCGCGCCCGGGGGTCGAGTCGCACGGCCTTTCGGTCGTCCGAGACATACACGAAGGGCTCGGCGCTCTGGGCGGGTTGCACGCCGCGCTCGCGGCCTGTGAGACGCCCTGGGCCGCGGTCATCTCCTGCGACCTGCCGTTCGTCTCGGCCGAGCTGTTCGAGCGCCTCGCGTCGCTGCGCGGCGTGGGGGTTGAAGCGGTCGCGCCCATCCAGAAGGACGGTCGGCCCCAGCCGCTCTGCGCCCTCTATGCCGCCGAGCGCTGCCACGAGGCGGCGGGGCGACTCATCCGCGCGGGCGAGTTGCGGCCGCGCGCCCTCCTCCAGTTGGTACGGACGCGCTGGGTTCAGTTTGCAGAACTCGCAGACCTCGACGGCTCGCAACTCTTCTTCAACAACGTCAACACCCCCGACGACTACGAAGACGCGAAGAGGAGACAACCCCAATAGCCTCTAGCCTCTAACCCTGAGCGTCTGTACAATGGTGGTGCCATGTCTCCTCGACGCCGAACCGGACGGAAAGCCTTAACGGCTCTCCTCCCCATCCTTCTGTTGATCTTCCTCGCCGCGGCCGGCGTGACGGTGTGGCTGGTCTCTTCGGCGACTCGGCCGCCGCGCCGCGCGTACCTCGTCACGCCGGAGCAGTTCCTGCGACTCAGCGACCGTGGCGTCCGCGCCACCGAAGAGAACTGGGACAACCGCGACGGCACACGCGCGCGCGGCTGGCTCCTGCGCGGCGCGGAAGGCGCGCCCGCCGTCCTGCTGCTCCACGGCTACGGCGCCGACCGCTCCTGGCTCCTCAACCTCGGCGTGAAGCTCAACGAGACGACGAACCTGACGGTGCTGCTGCCCGACCTGCGCGGCCACGGGCAGGAGCCGCCGGTCGCGTCCTCCTCCTTCGGCTGGGCCGAGTCGGACGACGCGCTCGCTGCGCTCGACTTCCTGCGCGGTCTCAAGTCGCCGCAGGGGCGCCCGCAGACCGGGCCGACCTTCGGCATCTACGGCGTCGAGGCGGGGGCCTACGCGGCACTCTCGGCGGCGCGGCGCGACGGGGCCGTGCGCGCGGTCGTACTCGACAGCGTACCCGACGGCCCGGATGACGTGCTGGCCGGGGCCGTCCGCGAACGCACGGGCTTTGACAACCGCCTCCTGCAAGCGCTCGCGCGCTTAGGCACGCGCGTCTACTTCGCCGGACGTTACAAGGCGGACGCGGCCTGCACGCTGGCCGAGGGGCTGGGCGACCGGCAGGTGCTTCTGCTCTCGGGCGAGAGCGCCGGACATTTGAAGCAGACGACCGAGACGCTCGCCAACTGCTTCCCTTCCCGCGCCAACGTCGAGACGCACACAGACCTCCCGCTCACCGGCCTCTCCCTCGCCTCCGCCTCCCCTGAAGAGGACGAAGCCTACGACCGCCGTCTCATCGACTTTTTCGACCGGACGTTGAGATAAGTAGACAGTAGACAGTAGAAATACAAAGCGACGCGCCCGGCCTCCTGGCATAAGCGCGTCGCCTGTTTTTTTCTACTGACTACTGTCTGCCGACTACTTTCACATAAACGAGCGCGTGGCGACCGTTGAAGGCAATGCGTTTGGATTCGAGCGCGGGGTCTTCGAAGAGCTGGTGCTCGTCGTTGCGGTGGACGATGACGAGGGCGGCGCCGCCTTTGCTCTGTGCGAACTCCGCGACCTGCCCTGTGCCTTCCAGCTTCAGCGGCTCGCCGTTCTCGTCGTAGGCGAGGCGACCGGCGGCATAGAACTCGGACGAGCGCTCGACCGTGTACAGGTTGACGACGGGCAGACTTCCGTAGCCCTGCGCGGCGGCCTCGGCCAGAGTGCGGCTCAGCGTCTCCTTCAGCGTCACGCGCCCGAGCACGCCGCCCGCGACAACCAGCACGACCGTCAGCAGCGTCGCCCCGACGACCGAGACGGCGCACAGCGTTCTCTGCCTCGGCGCTAAGAGCGCCACCAGCGCCGCGAACCCCGGAGGCAACAACAGCGCCGCCACGTAGACGGGCGAGAGTCCGCGCAACATTTCACCGAACTCGCCGACGTGAAAGATTAGAAACGCGACCCCGGCGCCGAAGGCCAGGAGCGCCAGCAAGCCCGTCAGCCTCATCGCCAACGTGCCGCCGACCCCGCGCAGGTACCGATGCAGCCCGTCGCCCGCCAGCAGCGCCGCGCCCGGCAGCGCCGGCAGCACGTAACCGGGCAGCTTCGAACCCGACGCGGAGAAGAACAGCACCGGCACCAAAAGCCACACGAAGGCCAACACGCGCAGCTTACTGCCCGCGTCCTCCGCGCGCGCGTTCGTCCCCAAAGCCCCCGCGACCCCATTCACAAGATAGGCCGTCCACGGCAGCGCCAGCCCGAGCGTGACGGGCAGGTAGAACCAGAAGGGCTGCGGGTGGTGGTACTTGTTCGAGACGTAGCGCGCGAAGTGGTGCTGTATGAAGAACTCGTCAACGAACGCATGCCCGTGGCGCGCGATGACCGGCCCGTACCACGTCGCCGCCACCATCAAGACGAGCAGGGCGCCCCACGGCACGCCGAGTCTAAACAACCCCGGCCAACGTCTTCGGAACACGTAGTAGACGACGACCACCGCGCCCGGGATGACGACGCCCACCAATCCCTTCGCCAGCAGAGACGCGCCGACGAAGCCGTAGAATCCGACGAGCCACGTCCGACGACCCGCACCACGCTCGACCTCGGAACAGTAGAAGCATGCGAGCGCGCCCGTCACGGTCGTCGTTAACAACGTGTCGAAGCTCGACGCGCGCGCGAAGACAAGCAGCCCCAGCGTCGAAGCCACGACGGCCGCGCAGGTGACGCCGAGCGCGCGCAAGTCTTCCCTCGACTCGTACTCCGCGCGCCGCGCGGCCCAGCCCGCCAGCAGCACCGTCAGCACGCCCGACAGCGCAGAGCCGAAGCGCGCCGCGAACTCCGTCACGCCCGACAGCCCGTAGGCCAACTCCATCAGCCAGTAGAGCAGCGCGGGCTTCTCAAACCATGTGTGCCCGCCGAGCGTGGGCGTCACCCAGTCGCCGCGCGCGAACATCTCGCGCGCCACCTGCGCGTACCGCGGCTCGTCCGGCCCCATCAGCGGCACCGAGCCGAGTCCGTAGAAGTAGGCCGCGCAGACCGCCCCGAACAGCACGACCCACGCGCGCTTTGCAAGCAGGAAACGTTGCAAGTATAGTCACCCGGAAAAGTAGTCAGTAGACAGTAGTCAGTAGACGGCAGGTTTGGCAAGCGGCGCTGTCGTTACTTTTATCAACAACCGCCTGGCTTCCCCGGCTGTCACAAGCTCTCAGTTTTTCTACCGGCTACTGACTACTGCTTATTGACTACTTATGAAAAACCTCCGCACAGCCGTCGTCGGCGTCGGCCATCTGGGCCGGCAGCACGCGCGGATCCACGCGGCGCTGGCCGCCGAGGGGAAGTCCGAGTTCGTCGCCGTCTGCGACCGCGTAGAGGAGACCGCGCGCGCCGTCGCCGGGGAGCGCGGCGTGCGCTGGACGGCCGACTGGCACACCCTCGCCGGCGAGGTGGACGCCGTGAGTTTGGCCACGCCGACCGAGTCGCACGCCGAGATCGCCTGCGCGCTGCTGGAGGCGGGCGTCCACGTCCTCGTCGAAAAACCCATCTCGCGCACACTCGAAGAGGCCGACCGGATGATCGCGGCGGCCGCAAGGGGCCGCGCGACGTTGATGGTCGGCCACCTCGAACGCTTCAACCCGGCGCTCATCGCTCTCAGGCCTCACGTGCGGCAACCCGTCTACTTCGAGATTCACCGCGTCGGCCAGTTCACCGCCCGCTCACTCGACATCGACGTGGTGCTCGATCTGATGATTCACGACCTCGACATCGTGCTGTGGCTCGTCGGCCACGGTGTGGAGGTGACGGACGTGCGCGGCGTCGGCCTTCCCGTCTTGACGAACCGGGTGGACGCCGCCAACGCGCGCATCGAGTTCGCCACCGGCGCGGTCGCCAACATCACGGCCTCGCGCGTCGGCACCGAGAAGATTCGCAAGATGCGCTTCTTCCAGCCGCACGACTACGTCGCCGTCGATTACGCCACGCGCCACGCCTCCATCAGCAGCCTCGCGCCGCCCAGTTCGACCGGCTCCTGGCCCGGCGTTCAGGTGAGGAACCTCGACATCATCGACGTGGAGCCCCTGCGCACAGAGATTGAACTCTTCCTCGGTGCCGCGCGCGAAGGACGACCGGCGCCGGTCACGGGCGAAGAGGGGCGCCTCGCGCTCGCGCTCGCCGAGCGGCTCCTCGCGCGCATCCACGAACACCCCATCATCGCCGGCATGAAGATGCAGTTTTGATGACAGCCACCGACGCCAACCCTTCCGCCACCATCAACCAACTGCTCGCCGAGCGCATCGAGGCCGGCGACTTCCCTTCGGCCGTCTACGTCGTCGCCGAGGCGGGCCGCGTGCGCTTCGCCGACGCGCTGGGCGACGCCGTGCGCGAGCCGGAACAACATCCGGCCACGCTCGGCACGGTCTACGACCTCGCCTCTTTGACGAAGCCTCTGGTGACAGGGATGCTGCTGGCGCTGCTCGTCGAGCGCGGCGCGGTCGGCCTGGACGCGCCGGTCTCTGAATACCTTCCCGAGTTCGGCGCGGAAGAGAAGCGCGCGGTCACGGTCCGGCACCTGCTCACGCACATGTCGGGTCTGCCGGCGTGGCAGCCGCTCTACCTTTCGGCGGGCGGCGAACGCGACCGCGTGTTGGAGACAATCGCCGCGCCGCCGCTCGAACGGGCGCCGGGCGCGCGCGTCGTCTACAGCGACCTGGGCTTCATCACGCTCGGGCTCCTCGCGCAGCGCGTGACAGGCACACAGCTCGCCGACCTCGCCCGGCGCGAAATCTTCGACCCGCTCGGCCTCAAGCGCACCTTCTTCAATCCCGAGCGTTCGCTCCAGACGGGAGTCGCCGCGTGTGAGTCCGGCGGGAACGCATACGAGCGCGGCATGTGCGGAACGCAGGCGGGGGCGGACAGGGCGCAGTGGCGCGAGCGGACGATCTGGGGCGAGGTGCACGACGGCAACGCATACTTCCTCGGCGGCGCTGCCGGGCACGCCGGCCTCTTCTCCGACGCGGGTGAGACGCTCCGTCTGGCCTCGCAGTTCCTCCCGAACACGACGACCTTGCTGAAGCACGAGACCTGTCGCCTCTTTCGCCAGAACATGACCGAGGGATTGAATGAGGCTCGCTCCTTCGCGTGGCAGCTCGCGGCGACGCCCGAGTCCACGGCCGGCCCGCGCCTTCCGCCCGAAGCCTTCGGCCATCTCGGCTTCACGGGGACGAGCTGCTGGCTCGACCCGACGAACGAGCGCGTCTTCATCCTGCTGACCAACCGCACGCACGCGCGCTCGCTCCCCTTCGTCAACATCAACGGCGTCCGACGGCGCTTTCACACTCTCGCCGTCGAAGCGTTGGAAGGGCTTGAAGCGCGTTGAGTGGGCGGGCCTCAAGTGTAGTAGAATCCTCACGGCGCGCTCCCCTCCAAACGCGGCGCGGTTGACCGTGAGCACGAGACCCCGATGCGTTCCTCCTTCAAGAGATTTTTAGTTGCGGCACTACTCGCCTGCGCTCTCGTCTCGCCAACTCTCATTCTCAACGCACAGGACGTGCAGCCCGCGACGAGGCCGCGCCGCGCGACCGCGCCGGACTGGCCGACGACTTCGACGAGCGAGCCCGTCACGGCGCCCGAGATCGAGCCCGAGGTCGTCCGCCTGACGAAAGAGCCCGTCATCCGCATCGGGCTCGTGACGGGCGCGCGCAGCGTCACGGTCTCGACGACGGGCGACGTGCTCAACGCCACGGACTCGACCGAGCAACCGCTCCCGCTCGAACTCGCCCGCGTCCGCATCGAGCCGCGTGCCTACCCCGCGCTGCCTGTTCCGACGCACGAAGAGGTAAACGGAGTCGAGACCGCGTCAACTTCATCGAACAGGCCCGCCCCGGCTGCCGCGTCCGCAAAGCAGGGCGCCCCCACACCGGTCACGACCACAAAGAACGCGCGCAACACGGCCTCCGGCGTGCGCCTGACTTCGCGGGCGGTTGAGGCGCAGCGCGGCGAGGCGCTCTACGCGCCCGGCTCCGCGAAACCCCTGCTCGACCTGCGCGCGCCGGTCGTCTTCGCCCCGGCAGACCCGGAACTCCACCCCGTCCGTTACAACGAGAAGCCCTACCGCGGGCGCCTGGAAGTCTTCGCGAACACGAAGGGGACGCTGACCGTCGTCAACGTCATCCCGCTCGAAGACTACGTGCGCGGGGTCGTGCCGAACGAGTTGTCGCCCGGCGGCTGGCCCGAGCTGGAAGCTTTGAAGGCGCAGGCCGTCGCGGCGCGCACCTACGCCGTCAGCAACCTCGGACGCTTCGCCGCCGAAGGCTACGACCTCACGCCCGACACGCGCTCGCAGGTCTACGGCGGTCGCTCGACCGAGCACCCTTTGACCGACCGCGCCGTCTCAGAGACGCGCGGCCGCATCCTGACCTACAAGGGCGCGCCCATCAACGCCCTCTACACCTCGACCTGCGGCGGCCGCACGGAGGACGGCGAGAATATCTTCGGCGGCGCGCCCGTCGCATATCTCCGCGGCCGCGAGTGCGCGCTCGAAGCGGCGCACCCTTTCGTTCCCCTTTCATTGCGCACGACCCGCGAGCCCGCCAACATCAAGTCGGCCGAGCATCAGACGAGCGCGCGCGACGCGGCCCTGCTCGCCGTCCACGGCTTCGACCTGCCCGCGCGCCTGAGCGACGACTGGCTCGCCTCTAACGTCACCCCCGAAGAGGCACGCGTGCTGCTGTCTCGCGTCGCCTCTCTCGCGCGACAGGCGGCTCCATTCGTCGGAGCCGACGCGACGCGGCCCGCCGGCTTCGCCTCCGCACTCGCGGCTGCGCTCGACGGCGAGAGCCGCGGCGCTGCGCTTTTGAATAGTGCGGACGTTGAATATCTGCTCGCCTTCCGCGACGCCGACGAAGTCCCGCAGCAGAACCGCGCCGACGTGGCCGCGATGCTGCGCGAAGGTCATCTGGCGCTCCTGCCCGACGGCACGCTCCGCCCGCGCCTGCCTCTGACGCGTGCACGCGCGCTCCACTCGGTCGCGCATGCGTTGGAAGCGCGCGGCATCCTGCGTTTACAGAGGGCGACGGCGCGCGTCGGGACGAACGGCGCACTCGTGTTGCGGCCTGCCTCCGGCAAAGATTTGAACGCGACGCCGGGGGCGGATGCGTACCTCTTCCGCGCCTTCGGCGAAGCTCTCTACGCCGTGCGCGAGGTGCAGCTGGTGGGCGGCGAGTCGGTCGTCTATCACGCGGGGGCGGGCGGCATGGTCGATTATCTCGAAGTCCGGCCCGCCGAGAGCGGCGCCGCCTCCGACCACTACTCGAAGTACGCGAACTGGGCGGAGACCTTAACGCCTTCGGGCGTGCTCTCGCGCCTGTCGCGCTCGATTCCGGAGGTGGGGACGATTATTGATTTGCGCGTGCGCAGGCGCGGCGTCTCGGGGCGCGTGCTTGACCTGGAGGTGGTCGGGACTTCGGGGACGGCGCATGTCCGCGGCGGGCGCATACGCTCGGCGCTCGGGCTGCGCGAGCAACTTTTCGTCATCGACCGCGCGTTCGACGAGGGCGGTCGGGTTTCAAAGTTCACCTTCACGGGGCGCGGCTGGGGGCACGGCGTCGGGATGTGCCAGGTCGGCGCCTACGGGCTCGCGCGCGCCGGATACTCCTGCGACAAGATTCTGAAGCACTTCTACACGGGCGTCAGCGTAACGAAACTTTATTGAGTGTCGCGCGCCGTCTGAACACGCGATGAGATTCTCCCGCGCACAACTCGTCGGCGCGCTGGCGCTGCTGATTGTTATCTGGCTGGTGATTGCCTTCCGCCTCTTCTCCCCTTCACTTTGAGCTTAGTTCTAAAGACCAGAAGACCCATCGTCGCCGTCGTCGGCCCGACCGCCTCGGGTAAGAGCGACCTCGGCATCGCCCTCGCGCTCCGCCTGAACGGAGAGATCATCAACTGCGACTCCGTACAGGTCTACCAGGAGATCGAGATCGCCACGGCTAAAGTCCCTCTGCCCGAGCGGCGCGGCGTCCCGCACCACCTCATCGACTTCGTCCCGCCTGAGCGTACTTACACCGCCGCCGACTGGGCCCGCGATGCACTCGTGAAGATAGACGAGATAGAGGCGCGCGGCCGTCCGGCGCTCCTCGTCGGCGGCACCGGCTTCTACCTGCGCGCCCTGCGCGAACCCTTCTTCGAGGCGCCGCCCACGGACGCAGACCTCAGACGCCGCCTCATGCTGCTGCGTGAACGCCGGGGCACGGAGCACCTCCACAAACTCCTGCGCCGGCTCGATCCCGAACGGGCCGCCCGCCTGGCGCCCCGCGACTGGTCAAGAGTCCAGCGCGCGCTCGAACTCCGCCTGCAATCCGGCGAAAGACTCTCCGCGCGCATGAACCGGCGCCCCGCCCCGCCGCCGCAGGCCGCGCGCCTGCGCCTCTTCGTCCTCAACCCGCCGCGCGAGGGACTCTACCGCCGCATCGACCGACGAGCCGAGGCGCACTTCCGCGCCGGCCTCGTCGAAGAGGTGCGCGCTCTGCTCGCGCGCGGCGTCCCCGCCGAAGGGAGCGCGCTCGGCGCGCACGGCTACCGCCGCGTCGTCGAGTACCTGCGCGGCCGGCGCACGCTGGAGAGCGCCATCGAACAGACGAAGCTCGACGTGCGACATTACGCCAAGCGGCAACTCACATGGTTCCGGCGCGAGCCCGGCGTCGAGTGGGTCGAAGGCTTCGGCGAAGACCCTTCGGTGCAGGAAGAGGTCGCGCGCCGGCTCGGACTTTGAGCACGGCCCGATGAATGGCTCTCGTTTCTGACAACTTTGAATGATAAACTTTGAACTTTGAACGGGTAGGGTGTAATCTGTCCGAACCCAGAGATAACTCAACTTACAAGCGGGGGCGTCTGTGGACACAAAATCAACTCCCCAGAATATACAGGATGCATTCCTGAATACTGTGCGCCGTGAGAAGGAGACCGTCACGATCTACCTGATGAACGGCGCAAAGCTCTCGGGGCGTATCCGCAGTTTCGACAAATATTCGGTGCTTTTGGAGTCTGCTTCGCAGGAGCAGCTCATTTTCAAGCACGCCATCTCGACCATACAGCACGCGCGCCGCCCTTCGGGCGAGCATCGCCCCCCGCACCAGCCCGACCACGCCTCCGACGCGGGCGGCGAGTCGGCGGGACGTTCCGAAGGCTAAACCCGAAGGCTAAACGTCTCGGCCTCACCGGCGCGATCCTGAACGGAGAAATTTAAAAATCTTGGCCCCAGCTTTCATCACCTTCGAGGGCATCGACGGGTGCGGCAAGTCTACCCAGCTCCGCATGCTCGCGAGCGAGCTACGTCTGCGCGGCCGAGAGGTCGTCGCCACGCGCGAGCCCGGGGGGACGCCGCTCGGCACGCGCATCCGTCAACTCGTGCTCGACACGGAGGAGCAGGTTGACCCGCTCGCCGAACTCCTCCTCTACGCCGCCGACCGCGCGCAGCATGTCCGCACGCTCGTCCGCCCTGCTTTAGAGTCCGGCCACGTCGTCCTCTCCGACCGCTACGCCGACGCGACGGTCGCCTACCAGGGGGCGGGGCGCGGCTTCCCCGACGAGATCGTCTCGGAGCTGGTGGCGCTGGCGACGGGGGGCCTGATGCCCGACCTGACGCTCATCTTCGACCTGCCGGTGGACGAAAGCCAGCGGCGCGCGCACCGCCGCACGAGCACAGGGCACAAACACGACCGCCTCGACGCCGAGGACGCCGCCTTCCACACGCGCGTCCGCGACGCCTACCAGCGCATCGCCAACGCCGAGCCCGAGCGCGTCCGCGTCATCGACGCCGCCGGCTCCGTCCAGGAGACACAGGCGCAGGTCATGCGCATCGTCATGCCTTTTCTGGAGAGTAGGCGGTAGTCAGTTGAAGAGCCCGCCGTCGGAAACTTTGCTTTAACCTTTCAACGTCCGAAGCCCGGAGCGACCGCCTATAGCGATTTGCACTTGGATGCGACTGGTGCAGAAGGCGGCAAGTCAGTACCGCCTGCGGTAGCGGGAGGGTAGCGCGCACGAGACCCGCCCGCTCCCGCAGGCGGTACTGACTCATCCGCGGTCGCACTCAAGCGCAAGCCGCTATACTGCTATCTGCCTACTGACTTCCATGTTCGACTCACTCATCGGGAACGAGCGCGCGAAGGAGACTTTGCGGAAGATGCTGCGGCAGGGGCGTGTGCCGGGGGCGCTGCTCTTCGCGGGCGAGGAGGGGCTGGGGAAGAAGTCTTTCGCGCTGGAGCTGGCGCGGGCGCTCAACTGCCGGGAGAGGCGCGGCGTCGAGGGCTGCGGCGTATGCCCCGCGTGCGTCCGTATCAGCACGTTCAAGTACCCGGCGGCCGACGACAAGGACGAGCACAAGAAGATTATCTGGAGCGAGCACAGAGACGTTGGGCTTGTCCTTCCGTATAACCGTAATGTTTATATCCACGCCGTCCGTGAGCTTGAGCGCGAAAGCAACTTCCGCCCGGCCGAAGGTAACGCCCGCGTCTTCATCATCGAGAACGCCGAGAGCCTGACCGACGCTTCTGCCAATGCGCTGCTCAAGACGCTCGAAGAGGCGTCGCCGACCACGCACATCATCCTCATCACCTCGCGCCCTTCGGGCCTGCTCCCGACCATCCGCTCGCGCTGCCAGACCGTGCGCTTCGCCCCACTCGCCGCCGAGGAGTTGGAGAGCTTCCTCGTCAAGCAAGGCAAGCGGGCCGGCGAGGAGGCACGTCTCGCGGCGCAGCTCGCTTCGGGGCGCCCGGGCGTCGCGCTCGGCTTAAACCTCGACACGTACCGCGTGCGCCGCGAGACGATGCTCGGCGTCGTCGAGGCACTCGCCACCGGCGGCGACCGTGTGCGCCTGCTGCGCGCGGCCGAGGAGCTCGGGGACGCGAAGAACAAGGACGAGTACGAGCCGCGCCTCGACGCCCTTGAGATACTCGTGCGCGACCTCTGGCTGCTCTCACTCGGTGGGCGCGGGCCGCTCGTCAACCAGGACCTGCGCGAACGCCTCGCGCGCTTAGCCTCCGGCGTCCGCCCCGCGCGCGCGGCCCACTGGCTCACGCGCATCGAGGAGCTGCGCGGCCAGCTCGCCTTTAACGTCAACCGCCGCGCCGCCACCGACGCCCTCTTCCTCTCGATGTCCGCCGACTGAACCGCGCCCATGAAAAAAGGCGGGAACGAACTCCCGCCTCCTCCCGCCGAACAGATACAAGACGCCTTACTTAATCTGAACCAGCTCAGGCAACATCTCGGCCGGGGCCGTCGCGCCCTCTCTGACCAGCTTCTCGGCCTCGGCGACGAACGCCTCGACGATGTCAGCGCCGGAGACCTTACGCATCGGGCGGCCGTCCTTGAAGATCATGCCGACGCCCTTGCCGAAGGTGACGCCGAGCTGCGAGTCGTGCGCCTCGCCGGGGCCGTTGACCTCGCAGCCCATGATGGAGAGGTGGAGCGGCTCCTCGATGTGCGCGAGCCGCCGCTCGATCTCGGTCACGATCTCGACGAAGTTCTCCACGTCGAGCCGCCCGCACGTCGGGCAGGCGACGACCGTCACCCCACGGTTGCGCAGTTCCAGAGACTTGAGTATCTCCCAGGCGACGCGCACCTCTTCCCAGGGCTCGGCCGCGAGCGAGACGCGGATGGTGTCGCCGATGCCTTCGTGCAGCAGAATGCCGAGGCCGATGGAAGACTTGATGGTGCCGCCGAAGGGCGTGCCCGCCTCGGTCACGCCGAGGTGGAGCGGGTAGTCCACCTGCTCCGCGAGCAGGCGGTAGGCCGCGACCGTGCGGCGCACGTCCGAAGCCTTCAAGGAGACGACGATGTCGTGAAAGTCGAGCTCTTCGAGGATGCGTATGTGGCGCAGGGCCGACTCGACCATCGCCTCGGGCGTGGCCGTGCCGTACTTCTTCAAAAGGTCTTTTTCGAGCGAGCCGCCGTTGACGCCGATGCGGATGGGCACGCCGCGCTCCTTGGTGGCGCGGACGACCTCGCGCACGCGCTCGATGGCGCCGATGTTACCGGGGTTGAGTCGGAGCTTATCGACGCCGGCCTCCAGAGCCATCAGCGCGAGCCGGTAGTGAAAGTGTATGTCGGCGACGAGCGGCACGTCGGGCACACGGCGGCGAATCTCCTTGAGCGCGACGGCGGCCTCCGCGTTCGGGACGGCGACGCGGACGATCTCGCAGCCCTGCCGCACCATCTCCTCGATCTGATGGACGGTGCCTTCCACGTCGGCCGTGTCCGTCTTCGTCATCGACTGGACGGCCACCGGCGCCCCGCCGCCGATCTGCACGCCCTTCACGCTCACCGCTCTCGTCTGTCTCATATTTTTTAATGCCGTAAACCGTGAGCCGTAAACCGCGACGAGGTTAAAACGCTTCCCATCCCGTCACGGCTTACGGCT
>JBJMGP010000244.1:0-23430 GCA_045807865.1 Pyrinomonadaceae bacterium | reverse complement strand
CCCCCCGCCTCCCTCTGTCCAATCTCTACTACTTAACTTCGACTACTCGGCACGCGGCGTCTTGAGCGTTGTGTCAATGGCCGCCTTGAGCTGTTCGTAGGTGGCGCGTTCGACGCGGACGCCGTTGACGAAGACGGAGGGCGTGCCGTTGACGCCGGCGCGTTCGCCGTCGCGCAGGTCGCGGCGCACGCTGTCGGCGAAGCGGCCCGAGTCGAGCGCCGCGTCGAACTGCGCGCGGTCGAGGCCGACGCGCGAGGCGTACTCCTTCAGCTTGTCCGCCTGAAGCGCCGACTGGTTCTGGTAGAGGAGCGTGACGTACTCCCAGTACTTGCCCTGCTCGCGCGCGGCCTCGGCCGCCTCGGCGGCCCTCTGCGAGTCGGCGTGCTGCGAGAGCGGGTAGTCGCGGACGACGAGGCGGACGCGGTCGCCGTACTCGGCGATGATGCGTAGGAGGTCGGGTTGTGCGGCGGCGCAGCTCGGGCACTGATAGTCCGTGAATTCGACGAGGGTGACCGAGGCCGCCGGGTTGCCCTTCGAGGGCTGGCCGTCGGTCGCGATCTTGTAGACCGGCGCGGTGGGCGCGACGAGGAACGTCCGCACCTGCGCGCCGGCGCGCAGCCGCGCGGCGAAGTCCGTCAGCGCTCTCCGCTCCGCCACTTCGCGGAGGTACTCGACGATCTGCTCCTTCCTCTGCGCGAACTCGCCCTCGATGCGCGACCTGTTCTCGTCGTAGAACCTCTGCGCGTCGGCCTCGGTGAGGGCCGGGACTTTGGTGTTGACCTCGGCTTCGAGCAGAGCCTTCGGCGTCACGCCGCGCCGCTGGGCCTCCTGCCCGAGCAGAAGGTCATTGACCTTCAACTCGACCTCCTGCGCGCGCAGTTTGTAGACCTGCTCCTGCACGCCGAAGACGAGCGGGCGCAGAGATTCTTCCAAGTCGGCCGAGGTGATCTCGCGCCCGTTGACCGAGGCGAGGACGCGCGCACGCTCGGCCTCGGAAGCGGGCGGGGTCGCGTCGGCGGCGAGCCGCTTTAACTGGGCCGAAGCGCGCAAGGACTCGGAGAACCTGGCGGCCACGTCGCGCCGCCGCACGTCGCGCAGGTAGGCGACGATGTCCTGCTTCACGTCCTTGAACTCGCCCTCGATGCGCGCCCTGTTCTCGTCGTAGAACTTCTGCGCGTCGGCCTCGGTCGGCTCCTGCGCCCTGGCGACCACTTCGGCTTCGAGCAGCTTCGCGGCCGTGACGCCGCGCTTCTTTGCCTCCGCCTCCAGCAGCGCGCTGTTGATCTGCAAGTCCAGCTCGCGGCGGCGCGCATCGACGACCTGCTGCTGCAAGTCCGCGACCCGCTTGCGCACCGCGGGCGAGATGTCCTGACTCCTGACGGGGACGCCGTTGACGGTAGCAAGCACGTCGGGCAGCGGCGATGCCTCGCAGGCACAGGCCGCGGCAGGGTCGGCCACGGCCTGCTGCTGCGGCGCGGGCGTCTGAGTCTGCACGCCTGCTGCCACGGGCGCCGCGGGCGCCGCGAGCGCCGCTAAGAGGAGGAGCGACGGTGTGAGTCTGCTCTTTGTCATGTTGAGTCTCATGCTATTCACCTTGTTCAAAACAGATCGTGGTCAGTAAGCGTTGACCCAGCCGCTGGCCGGGACGAACTCTTTCCGCTCCGGGTCGATGCGAACGACGTATGCGCCGGCCGCGCCGACGCGGCGGTTGGGGCCGAACGTGAGGCGCGGCGCGAGCCCCGTCTCGTAGTCGTAGAGACCTTCGAGCGCCGTGACGAGTCGCTCGCGGCTGATCTCTCTGCCGCCGCGCTTGAGGCCCTCGACCAGAACCTTCGCGGCGACCAGCGCCGAGAGTTGCGCCGCCGTGTGGCGCAGCTCGAACTTGTACTTCGAGGAGAGCGAACGCAGCTCGGCCGCGCCCGCCTCCGTCACGTCCGAGGGGACGGTCGGGAAGGTGAGGAAGACTTTATCTTTAAAGCCGGCGGGGACGGACGAGACCAGCTCACTACTCGTCAACACGCCGAGCAGGAAGAGGTCGGGGCGCGACCCGGCGGCCTCGGCCTCCTTGACGAAGGCCGTCTCGTCGCCGGCCGCGCCGAAGAAGAAGACCGCGGCCGCGCCCTTCGTGCTCTGGACGAGCGCGGCGGGGTCGAACTTACCGCGCGCGTAAGAGAGTTTCTGCAAGGGGCCGCAGCCGGCCTTCACGCACTGCTCCTCGGCGGCCGACGCGGCGGATCTGCCGAGCGTTGAATCTTCGTAGACGACGGCGACCTTCGGGCGCGGCTGCGCCTGCCGCTGCGCGTGGAAGTTGACGAGCGCGCGCGCCTGTTCGGCGAAGCCGGGAAGGAGGTAGAAGACGTAGCGCCCCGCCTCCGCCTGCGGCAGGAGCGTCGCCGGGCCGACGAAGGGGACTTCAAGCTCCCGCGCCAGCCTGGCGACCTCGCCGTCCGCGCCCGCGCTCAGGCCGCCGACGACGGCGAAGACCTGCCCCTCTTCGACGAGCCGGCGCGCGTTGGCGGCCGTCTCGGCGGGAGCCGTGCCGGTCTCTGCGAACTGTAACTCGATACGCCGGCCGAAGAGTCCGCCCCCGGCGTTAAGCTCCTGGAAGTAGGCCGCGAGCACGTCGCGCATCGCCGCGCCGGTCGCGGCGAGCGGCCCAACGGTTGGCAGGAGCGTGCCCACGCGCACGGACGCGTCGGTCAGCCCCGGGTCTTGATCGTCCTCGATGCGCTTGAGGTAAGCGACAAGGTCGGCCGTGTCCTCGGGCGACATCTGGTAGTGCGGCATGGCCGCGAGCATCACGTTCTTCGAGGGGTCTATGCCCTCGCTCACGGCGCGGACGAAAGAGGACTCGTCGAAGGGGCCGTGTTTGCGCCCCGTCGGGTGCGTGTGTCCGTAGGGCTTCGTGAGATTGGCCCAGGTGAGGTTGCCTGCCGTGACGCCTCCCTCGGTCTTGCCCTCGCCGCGCGCGCCGTGGCAGCCCGCGCAGGTCATGGTCGAAGCGGGCACGTCCAGGTCGCCCACCAGCGCCTTGATCTCTTTGCCCGAGGGGCTCTCCCCGCGGAGGTAGATGGCGCGGCCGCGACGCTCCTGCTGAGTCAGCGCGCGGGCGTGTTCGACCGCCGGGGCCTTCTGCCCCCGCGCGCCCACGGGCGAAAGTGTGAGGGCGACGAGCGCGAGCGCGCAGACGGCGTAGAGTTTGATTTGCTTGTTCATCTGGTCTCGCGCCACCCTTATCTACTGCTTCCCGCCCTTCACGTCGCTCCCCTCGCCCTTGTCGTCGGCGACGCTGTAGACAATCGGAATCAGCTCGGTGGGCTTCGCCATGCCGAGCGCCTTCTTCCAGAGTCCCGTCGCCTCGTTGCCGATGATGATGACGGTCGTGTGGTCGTCCTTGCTCTCGACGTACTGCCCGACCTTGTAGAGCGCCCAGTCCACGTTCTCCTTCTTGCCCGTCAGGAAAGTCCAGCCCGGTTTGGCGTGGAACCTCTGCGCGTACTCCTTGAGCCGCGTCGGCGTGTCCGTCGTCGGGTCTACGGAGATGGAGACGATGAAGACATCCTTGCCGAGGCGGTCGCCGAGCGCCTCCTGCACCTTCTCAAGGTTGCGATTCATCGGCGGGCAGACCGAAGTGCAGGTGGTGAAGAAGGCGTTGATGACGACCGTCTTGCCCTTGAGCATGTCGGAGTAGAAGCGCACCTTGCGGCCGTCCTGGTCGAGCAGTTCCACGTCCGAGAAATACTTCTGCGCGGGTGACTGCGCGGCCGTCGGCTCAGCCATGTGGTGGCCGGCGTGCGGGTCTGCGACCTCGGCGGGCTGGGGCGGCGGCGTGGGTCGCGGCGCGGCCGGCTGCTGCGCCGCGGCGTTGGCGGCGAAGGCCGCGCAGATGACGAATGCGGAGAGCGTTCTTCTCATTGTCGTGCGGACTCCTTGTCGGTCGAATCGTTGGCGGCGCCGAGACGCCCCGCGGCGGCATCGTCGATGAGCCCGAGGAGCACGGCCGAACGCGCGAGCCCGTAGGTGCGCGTCCACTGGCCGTTAGCGTCGTTGCCGATGAGCACCGTGGGCGTGTGATCCTGTGGGCTGGCGGTGGCCGCGCCGAGCGCACTCAGCAACTCGTCCACCTGCGGCTTCCGCCCCGTCAAGAGCGTCCACCCTTCGGCGGCGTGAAATTTAGCCCCCCACGCCTTGAGGCGCTCGGGCGTGTCGGTCGCGGGGTCTACCGAGATCGAGATGAGGCGCACGTCGCGCCCCGCCCGCTCGCCCAGCTCGCGCTGCACGCGCGCGAAGGTCGCGCCGAGCGGCGGGCAGATGGTCGTGCAGGTCGTGAAGATGAAGTTGACGGCGACGACCTTCCCCTTCACGAGGTCTGTGTAGAAGTGCACCGCGCGCCCGTCCTGGTCAACCAGCTCCACGTCCGGGATCGACATCTTCGATTCGACGTGGGATTCGTGCGCGGCCGTCGTGTCCGGCGCGCTCGCTGCCTCAGTCTCCGCGCTCGCCGGGCGCATGTCCATTTTGCAGACGGGGCAGCGCCCCTTCTTCTTCGACTTGACCTCCGGGTGCATCGGGCAGGAGTAGACGACCTCCTTTGCCTCGGCGCGCGGGTCGTGCCCGGCCGCATGCACCGGCGGCGCGGGCGCGGCGGCGCAGAGCGTGAGCGTGAAGGCGAGGGCGGCGAGCGCGTTATAGTACCTGCTTCTCATCTCAGTCAACCTTGTCCTTTCGTTCCTGCGCCGGTGCGGGAGTCCTGGGAGCATCCGCGGCGGCGGGCGCCGTGGCGCGCAACATCAGGTACGGCAACTGCCGGAAGGCGACGCCCGCCGAACGGCTCTCGACGAAGACCATGTAGAGACCCGACTGCGGCACGTTGACGGTCAGCTCGTAGACGCCCGCGCCCGTGCCCTGCGCGAAGGCGCGCTTCTGCCAGATGCCCGGCGAGAGAAAGGTCAGGACTTGCACGTCCTTCAGCCCGTCTACGGGCTTCTTCGTCAACGCGTCCGTCAGGCGCACGCGGAGCTTGAAGTCCTCGCCCGCGCGCAGCGGCTTCTCCTTGTCGAGGTACTCGACGGCGAGCGCCGTGGCCTTCTCGTGCTCGACCGAAGGGTTCTCAACCGCCTGCGTGTCGAAGCAGTGCATGACGCGCGGCGAGTCGAGCAGGAAGGCCACGTCGTATGCGCCGCCGCGCGGCAGCTTCGTCACGGTTTCGTAAGTGCCGCTCTTCACCTCGCGCAGAGAGCGGTCGGCCACGAGCACCGCGCGCGGCTCGCGCTTGTAGTTCTGAAAGTCGCCCATCGGCGCGGCCATGCCTTCGGTGTAGTAGTAAATCTGCTTGTCGGCGACGTTGGCGACGAGCATCGAATTGCCCTCGGGCGCGGGCGTGATGGAGTCGGCAAAGGCGGCCACAGTCTTCGTCTCGGCCGGCGCGGCCTGCCCCGCGGGGAACGTGACCACGTCCATCTCCTTGCCGATGGTGGCCAGCCTGACCATCGTGATGTCCAGAGACCCCGCGGAACGGACGTAGGCAAACTCCTTCGTGAAGGCCACCTGGTCGGGGCCGCGCCCCGCGATGTCTTTGCCCTTCGTGACCTTCATGTTGTGGAGCAGGTGGTTGGTCGAGGCGTCGAAGATGTGGACGACGCCCGCGGCCGGGTTCGGCACGAAGCCGTAGCGCCCGTCGGGCGCGAAGCGGATGCCGGCGAGGCCGGGCGCGACCGCGATGTGCGCCATGAGCGAAGCCCTCGAAGGATCGACGACCGCGACCTGTCCCGCGTCGCGGTCGGCCACGTAGACGAACTTGCTGAGCGGCGAGACGGCCACGGCGTCCGCGCCCCGGCCCGTCTTCACGTCGGCGGTCTTCGAGAGCTTCAGCACGTCGATGAGCGAGAGCGTGCCCGCCGTCTGGTTCGTGACGAAGGCCGTGCGGCTGTCGCCGCTCAGGGCCAGCTCGTGGTGGCCCGCGCCGGTCGCGACGCGCGCGACCGGCTTGAAGGTCGAAGCGTCGATGACGGTCACGCCGCTCCCGGCGCCCTCGTCGGTGCCGACCCAAAGGTATTTCTCGTCGGGCTGAAGCGCAAGGCGGACGGGGCGCGCGCCCGTCTCCACGTTGGCCACGACCTTCCAGGTGTTTGTGTCCACGACGGCCACCTGGTTCGACGACGGCATGCTGACGAAGAGGCGTTCCTGGTCGTTCGAGAGCACCCAGTCCTCGCCCGGGCTGTCGAGCAGGACGAGCGTGACGAGCTTGGTGCCGCCGAAGCCGAGCAGGGGGTCGATGACCGAGATGTTCGGCTCCGAGTTGAGCACGAGCACGTAGTAGCTGTTGAGGTCAACGTCGGGGCGCGCGCGCAGAGAGCCTTGCAGGAAGGACTTGATCTTCTCTTTACACTGCTCGGGCGTCGCGCGCTCGCCCTCGCGCTGTGACATCCAGATTGAGGGCCGGACGCCCGCGAGCGGCGAGTGCGTGGCCGTGTCGGTGACGCGGACGCGGACGAGCGCGTCCTGCTCTTCCATCAGGTCGGTCATGCCCGCGGCGGGCTTGACGGGCTCGATGGTGAACTCGACCTCTAGACCCTGCGTGACGATCTTCTGAGGGCCGGACGGGGCCGTGGGCTTCGGCGCCTGGATGGCAGTCGGCCCGGGCTTCTCCTGTGGGGGAGCGGCGGCGGCGGTCTTCTCCTGCGCGACGGCGACTGACTGCGCGGCGAAAGCGCAGGCGAGCGCGCACGCGAGCAGCGTTCGGGGAATCGGTCTCATGGGTACTCCTCCGGAAGTGTGGGCGTGCGCGCTCAGCGCGTGATGGCCTTCAGGTCGCGCAGCGTGCTGCAGAAGGTGCGCACGGAGACGCTGCCGTCGTTGGCGTATTCGAGGACGGCGTCGCGCAGCTGCGTGGAGTCTTCGAAGACGAAGACCGTCTTGCCGTTCTGTCGCCTGATGTTGTTGATGGTGAAGCTGCGGCAGCGCAGGAAGCTTGCCAGCGTAAGGTCGGTCGTGTCGTAAGTCCGGTTGACGATCTCTGGTGAGTTCATCCCTCTTCATCCTCTCGGCCCGTGGCGGGCGCGTGTGTCTGGGGTCGTCGGGGCAGCCCCCGGGCTCACGTACGCGCGGGCGCGCCGGCTCCGACCTCTTCATCTTTTTCTGAGCGGCGTCCTGTGCTGGAGAGGATTACCTCAAGGGACAGACGCCGCGGCCGTGTGTGACAGGCACGGCCGCGGCAAGTGCAACCGCCGTGCCCGAGGCACGCGCAATAAAAATGTGCCGGCAATATAACACGATGACAAGACGCAGCCCCGCAGGCGCCGCAGGAGCGTGTCTCACGGTGAATCACACGCGGCCCCGTCTGTTACATCGCGCGACACGTCGGGGAGGCGGCCGGAGGGGTTTACACGGTAGCAGCAATGTCACCGCGCCCGTCTACGAGAGGTGACGCTCGACGGCCGACTTGAGCATTTCGAGGTGGACGGGCTTGGTGATGAAGTCGCGGCAGCCGGCGGCGAGGGCGTCCTCGCGAATCTCTCGCGCCGTGTGGGCCGAGACGGCGATGACCGGCACGTCGCGCAGGCCGAGCAGCCTGCGGAGTTTATGGATCGTGGCAAAGCCGTCCATGTTCGGCATGCTCAAGTCCAACAGAATGAGGTCGGGCGATTCGGCCTGCGCCACCCTGACGGCCTCCGGGCCGCTGGCGGCCTCCAACACGCGGTACCCGAAAGACTCTAACGCCTGCCTCGTCACCGCCCTCACATCGTCGTAGTCGTCTACGACCAGCACGGTCTTCTGCACACTCTCGCCGGAGCCCATCTGCCTCGTCCTGTTCTGTCGGGATAGACGCGGAGTATGACGTTATAAAAAAATGTCCGCGTTGCCCGAGTCTGCCAAGACACACGTCGAAATGCAAACCGGACGTTGTTCGCGGGTGCAAGCGCCGTTCCGCTGGTGCGCGCGTGCCAGAGGGCCGCGCGTCATGTCGGGCAGGTTATTCTGAGGCGACGACTTCGCCGGCCTCCTCGTCGGTCGGGTAGTTGGCCATGAGGCCGAACTTCTTGAGCTTGCGGTAGAGCGTCGGGCGGTGGTAGTCGAGTACCTCGGCGGTCTTCTTGACGTTGCCGCCGGTGCGTTCGAGCGTCTGCGCGATGGCCTCGCGCTCGATCTCTTCCATCGTCATGTGGGGCGGGATGACGCAGCCCGCGTGCGAGGCGGTCGAGGCGTGCAGGTGCTCGGGCAGGTCTTCCGGCCTCAGCTCCTCTTCGCGCGCGAAGAGGACCGCGTGCTCGACGACCGACTCCAGCTCGCGGACGTTGCCGGGCCATTCGTAACGTGACAGCACAGAGAAGGCTGCCGGCGAGACGGCGCGGATACGCTTCTGGTACTTGTCGGCGTAGGTGCGGAGGAAGCGCTCGGCGAGCGGCGCCACGTCGTCCGGGCGCTCGCGCAGGGGCGGCACCTTGACGCGGATGGTGCTGACGCGGAAGAAGAGGTCTTTGCGCATCGTCCCGTCCTGAATCATCTGCGCCGTGTCGCGGTTGGTCGAGCAGACGAGGCGGAAATCGACGGCCACCTCCTGCTCGTCGCCGAGCCGGCGCAGGCGGCGGTCTTGCAGCACGCGCAGCAGCTTGGTCTGGAGATGCGCGGGCATCTCCGCGATCTCGTCGAGCAGGAGCGTCCCGCCCGACGCCGCCTCGATGAGCCCGCGCTTGTCGCGGTCGGCGCCGGTGAAGGCGCCCTTGCGGTAGCCGAACAGCTCCGACTCGATCAGCTCCGCCGGCAGGGCCGCGCAGTTGATGCGGATATAGGGGCCGGCGGCGCGGTGGCTCTGCGCGTGGAAGGCCGCCGCGATCAACTCCTTGCCCGTGCCCGACTCGCCCTCGATGAGGACGGAGGCGTCTGAAGGCGCGGCCGTGCGTATAACCTCGACGATCTGTAGCATGCGCGGGGAGCGGCCCGTGATGCCGAACGCCCCGCCCTCGGTTGAGAGCGCGCGCTTGAGCGAACGGTTCTCGCGGCTGATCTCGCCGAACTGGAGCGCGCGCGAGGCGAGCATCAAGACCTGGTCGGGCGTGAACGGCTTCTCGATGTAGTAGTAGGCGCCGTGCTTGATGGCCTCGATGGTCACGTCGAGCGAGCCGTGGGCGGTCATCAGGATGGCCTGCGTGTCCGGCGCGTCCGACTTGATGCGGTCGAGCAGTTCGATGCCGGTCGCGTCCGGCAGGCGCAGGTCGGTGAAGACCAGCTCGAAAGGGGCGCCTTCGAGGAGCAGCGCCCCCGCCTCCGCGACGGTGCCGGCCGTGCGCACCTCGTAGCCGCCCTCGCCGAGGATGAGCGCGATGGCGCCCGTGATACTCTGCTCGTCGTCCACGACGAGGACTCTCTTCCGCCTTGCCTTCATGCGCCCTCCACGTCGGCCGGCAGGCGGATGGTGACGAGCGTGCCCGCGCCGGGGCTGCTCTCGACGCCGATCTCGCCGCCGTGCTCTTCGATCACCTTTTTGGCGTAAGGCATGCCGAGGCCGAGCCCCTTGGCCTTGGTGGTGTAGAACGCCTCGAACATGCGCGCGACCTGCTCGCGGGTCATGCCGGTGCCCGTGTCGGCAATCTCGACGCGCAGCCCCGCCCGTTCACGCAGGGTCTTGACGGAGAGCCGCCCGCCGCCGTTCATCGCCTGCACGGCGTTAATGAGGAGGTTGGTGAGCGCCGAGCGGAGCGACGACTCGTCGAGCCGCGCGCGCGTGGCTGCGGGCGACAGCTCGACGCTGCTCTCGACGTGGGCGCAGGCCAGCTGCGGCCCGAGCAGTTGCAGCAGGTCGGTGACGACGCGGTTGAGGTCTACCTCGCTGAGGCTCAGGCTCAGCGGGCGCGCGAAATTCATTATCTGCTCGACCGTCTGGGAGAGGTGGGTGATGGTCTCGATAATGCGGTCGGCGAGCTGAAGCTCGGACTCACTCATCCGGTCGGCCAGCTTGGTCTTCATGTGCATCGAGTAGAGCTGGAGCCCGGTCAGAGGGTTCCTCACCTCGTGCGCGACCTGCGCCGCGACGCGCCCCAGCTCGGCGATCTTCTCCTGGTGCGCGAGCCGCGCCTGCATCTGCCGCAGCGACTCATCGGCGCGGCGCTCCGCCGTCAGGTCGCGCATGACGCAGAGGTGGCCGAGCCGCCTCCCGCCGCCGCCGACGATGGGCGTCAGGGCGACCGCGGCCGGGAACTCCTGCCCGTCGCGCCGGTGCAGAATCATTTCGGTCTGGTAGTGACCGACCGCGTCGGCCTCCCGCAGACACCCCTGAAGAAGGTCTTCGCCGTACCGTTCCACGTCGAGGTACAGCTCGCGCGGCCTGCGCCCCGAGACCTCCGTGGGCGCGTAGCCGAAGAGCAGCTCGGCCCCGCGGTTGAAGAGGTTGATGCGGTATTCGAGGTCGAGCGCGACGATGGCGTACTCGGTCGAGCTGTCGAGGACGAGGTTGAGGAAGCTGTGTGCGGCGGTGAGGTCGGCCGTGCGCTCGGCGACGCGCTGCTCCAGCACCTCCGCGTGCCGCCTGACCTCCTCTTCGAGCCGGCGTTTCTCATCGTCGAGCCGCTTCTTCTCGGCGGCGCGGGCGACGGCGCGCGTGATCGACTCCTTGAGGACGGGCTTGGGGAGGAAGTCGTAGGCGCCCGCGCGCACGATCTCCGGCAGGTGCGAGACGTTCGGCTCGCCCGTGATGACGATGACGGGGACGCGCGGGTCGCGCTCGCGCAGCTCGCGCAGCAGCTCGATGCCGCTGCGCCCCGGCAGGTTGATGTCCACGACGGCCACCTCCACCCCTTTGTCGAAGTGGGCTACGCCCTGCGCGGCGTCGGCGGCGGTGAGCGGCTCGAACCCCTCGCGCCGGAGGAACTCGGCGAGCGTCAGGCGGATGCTCGGCTCGTCGTCAACGATTAAGACTTTATGCGCCACCATCGGCCTCCCCCCCCGGCCCGTCTGCGGGCAACTCGATGACGAACCGCGCGAACTCGCCCAACTCGCTCTCGGCGCGAATCATGCCGCCGTAGTCGTGGACGATCCCGAAGCTGATCGAGAGCCCGAGCCCCGTCCCGCCCGAATCCCGCCGCGTCGTGTAGAAGGGGTCGAAGACCCTTTCCAGGTCTTCGCGCCGGATGCCGATGCCGCTGTCGTAGAACTCCGCGCGGACGAAATCGCGCCCGCCGCGCTCGACGCGCCGCGCGCTGATGCGGAAGAGCTTGTCGGTCTTGCCCTCACGCTTGGACTTCAAGGAGTGGTGTGCGTTGCTGACCATGTTGAGGACGACCTGGCGCAGACGCGAGCGGTCGGCGCGCAGCGGCGGCAGGTCTTCCGGCACGTCCTGCTCGACGCGGATGCCGTCCTTCTCAAACTGGCGGCCGAAGAGCGCGAGCGACGACGTGACGGACTCGGCGAAGGAGACGCGGTCGACCTGCTGCTCGTCGTGGCGCGCGAACGTGAGCAGCCCGCGCACGATGCTGGCGATGCGCTCCCCCTCTTCGATGATGCCGTCGAGCATGCCACGCTCGAAGTCGGTGCGGGCGGAGCCCTCGTCCTTCAGGAGCTGCGCGAAGTTGATGACGCCGTTCAGAGGGTTGTTGATCTCGTGCGCCACGCCGGCCGAGAGTTCGCCGAGCGAGGCGAGCTTGGAGGTCTGGTACAACTGCTGCCGCATCTGCTCGCGCTCGGCTTCGAGCCGCCTGCGCGCCGAGAGGTCGCGGACGATGATGATGCGGAGCCGCTCCTTCTCGGTCGCGAGCGTGCTGAAGGAGACGGCCACGGGTCGCGTCGCGCCGTCCGCCCTCTCGACGACCAACTCGGCCTCGCCCTCCTCCGCGCCTTCGAGCAGGAGGGCGAGGTCGTCCGTGCGGCGCCCGTCGCCGTAGGTGCGGATCACCTCGCGCGCGTCGCGCCGGGTGGCCGTCTGCGGCGTGTAGCCGAGGATTTCGCAGAAGCGGTTGTTGACTTCCGTCAGGCGGAGGTCGGCGGCCGAGGCCACGCCGATGCCGTCGCCCGCGTGCTCGAAGAGGGAGCGGTAGCGCCCTTCGCTCTCCACGATGGCGCGCTGCTGGTGACTGACGAGCCGCAGGAGGATGGTGACGACCACGAGATCGACCGCGATGGAGATGACGAAGTGCTCGACGCGCTGCTGGATGTCGCGGCGCGTCCCGCTCAACTCCTCGCCGGGATAGTGCCGCTCGACCCACGCGAAGAAGGGGTCGCGGAGCACACTCTCCCAGGTCAGCATCACCGCGGCGGTCATCGCGAAGGTGAGCAGGGTGAAAGACAGTATTAGGGTAAGGTTGGTGCTTCTTTTCATGTTCTGAAGACAAAGTGAGGAGGACGGGGCAAGCTTTGTCGTCAGAGCAAGGGCGGGCACGTCTGGCCGCCGTGATTACTCTCTAAATGATCCTCTCAAAGTGGGAATTTAGGCCGGGCACATTCACGTCGTTGACACTTCGGCAGTCAGCCTCTCGCGGTCGCCGTCCCGAACAGAGCTCGACGGGAGCGCGGAAGGAGATTAACAGACAGACAGAACCCTTACGGTGTATGAAAGGCTGTGTGCTGTATAAAAGGCCCGTAGGGCAGAGGAACAATCCGAGGGGGGGATTATACTCGCGGGGCGGATTTTTTCAAACGCGGAGACGGGCGCGAGCCGTATCCGGACTTGCGAGAAGAACGTGTGAAGGCGGATGATAGTTGTCGAGCGGTTGCCACCACTGAAGCGTGGCGAGGGACGAAGACGACCGGCCGTCGCGCCGCGGGGTGCGTGCCGGGTCACAGGTGGGCGGCCGCCGCTCATAGGGTGTCTACTTTAACCGAATGGTGAATAGTCGTATGTACATTTACACGATACAGGGAATGCCGGGACAGAAGGCCAAGTTCGAGGGTGACCCCTCCATCAGGTACCGTGTTAAGAGGCTGAATGATGCCATCCCCGTCGGGAAGAAAGGTCACTCCGAGATCATCCGGGAGAACCTTGAGTACGCCGAAGCCCTGGAGCTCATCAACGGCTTCAACCGCGTGGAGGGCAAGTCGCAGACCATCAGGGAAGAGGTGGCCCGGCAGAAGAACGGGCTGTAGGAGCAGACTGAGACGATTGATCCTGCTCGCGGCGACACACACCGTCTTCACAACCCGCCTTGGTCTCGGCGCGGAGCGCGAAACAAAAAGCCGCCATCGAACAAGAAGTCTAAGGACTCGGCCTCTCTAGCTTCCAGGCGGCGTCCTCAGGTCGCGCACGACTCCCACCCACGAGAGCGCACGCAGCGTGTAGTGCGCACAATCTATCTCCCACCAGTAGAATCCCTGGCGCTCGGACGAAGGGTAGTGGTGGTGGTTATTGTGCCAGCCCTCGCCGAGTGTAATCAGCGCGACCAGCAGGTTATTACGGCTGTTGTCCGCCGTCTCGTAGCGGCGGCTCCCGAAGAGGTGCGCGACCGAGTTGACCGTGAAGGTGCCGTGGTAGAGCAGCACCGTGCTGATGAAGAACCCCCAGACCAGCATCTGCCAGCCCGAGGTGCCCGACCCGGGGAAGTAACGTCCGAGCAGCAGACCCAGCAGGAAGGTCGAGGCCGCCAGCATCAAAGGCGGTAGCACGTAAAACTTATCCAGCCAGCGCAGCTCCCTGTATTTCAACAGATTTGAGATGAGTCTCACGTCCGTCGTCTGGCTGTCGCACGAGAGGAACCAACCGACGTGTGACTGCCAGAAGGAGCGCATCACGGGTGAGTGCAAATCCTCTTCGGTGTCTACGTGCAGGTGGTGGCGCCGGTGGTGCGCCGACCACCAGAGCGGCCCCTTCTGGTAGGCAGCCGTCCCCACGAACCCGAGCAGGAATTGAAAGAGCCGGCCGGTCTTGTACGAGCGGTGTGAGAAGAGGCGGTGGAACCCGGCCGTGATGGCGAACATGCGCACGAGATACAGTCCCAGACAAACGGCGACGGCCGCGGCACTCACGCCCGTCCAGAACGCGAGCAGGCATGCCAGATGTATCAGGAGGAACTGCGTGCAGACGACGTAGCTCAAGTCCCCCCGGTCGGGCCGGACGACATTCACCCCTACGGTTGCATTCATCAATTAAGCACTGTCTTTCGGAAATCGCCGCCCGCCGGCGCAAACGGTTACCGCGCCTCGGGTAGGCCTGGATGGGCCGGGGTGAGTGTGGTCGGCCTCAAGAGCCGCCGGCATGCTGGAGGTCATCGAGTCGCGCTTAAGACCCGGACGATACTCGATGTGCTCAAGGAAGTAGTCTGCTGTCACTCGTTCACCGGCAACGATATTATCACTGCGGGACGGCAACGTCGATTAACTCGCCCTCGTGAACCGTGTGGGTAAACAGAACAGTATCTTCCATGACACTTAACCGCCGGGGGCTCCGACGTGCAAATCACTGATGCGCAGATGCCCGGCATCGCCCTCTACGGTGTAGGACGTAGCCCCCCCTTCACCTCCCCGCGTCGAGGGCCTCAGTGAGCCAACGCGCCACGTCTCGCAAACTCTCCATGCTCACCTCGTGCGCCATCGGGTACTCGCGGTAGGTGAGCTCGACCGAAAGCTCTTGAAAGTAGTCGCGTGCCGCCCGCCCCTCCTCGACCGGCAGCAACGGGTCGTAGAGGCCGTGCGTGATCAGGACCGGCTTGCCCTTTAGGAGTCCGCGGTCTGGCTCCCGTTCCGTCACCTGCACCGGCAAACGCCCGCTCATCGCGACCACCCCGCCGACCTTCCCGGGGCGTGTGAGCAACAGGGCAAGACTCATCATCGCTCCCTGGCTGAACCCCGCGAGGTAGACGCGGCGCTCGTCGGCGCCGTAGGTCTCGACCAGCCCGTCGATGAAGCCCGGGAGTAGCGCAAGACTCTGCTTCGCCTGCCCGACATCGGCGGCCATCCCGCGCGGCGTAATCTCGATCCGGAACCAGCCGTAGCCGCCGTACTCCAGTGCGATGGGCGCGCGTGCGCTGACGACCAGGAATCTCCCGTCCAGGTATGGGGCGAGGCTGAAGAGATCTTCCTCGTTGCTGCCCACCCCGTGCAGGAGCAGGAGCAGAGGGGGCGGCGTCTGCCCCAAGACATCGGGCTCCCGAATCAAGTGCCTGAAGGCGAGTCTATTTTCGCTCATGCCGACGATGTGCCCTCCCTCTTCAACGGTTCCGTCGCGTATGCCGCCGCATGTTGATAATCAGCCCCTCAAGGTCTTCAAGCAAGCCTCAACAGGTCGAATGAGATCGCCGCGCACAAGTTGAGTCCGATAAGTTAGTAAGCCATCGGGTCATCCGCATATTTGGTGCTGTTAGCCTAGATTACCGTAGACTCTGTGGATGAACCTCGCGACTCTTCTGGCTGACCCGACCTCCATTCGCTTAGAGAAGATCATCCAGCACCCCAACTCTTTGACATTGGTCGTTGAGGCGACAAGAGCGCAGGCCGAGTGCCCGCGCCGCCGCCGACTTTCGACACGCGTCGCGAGATACCGGAGTTCCGAAGCTTCGCCAACGGGATTACAGCCGACATCGGGGCCGTGCGGGCGGCCCTTGAGTATGATTCGACCCCTTCGTGCTTCGCCGCTTTAACCCACCGCGACATCGTCCACCGCGAGATGCCTAAACCCTGCGCCGCATCCGCGATGGTGCGCCCCTGCTCGGTGACGAGCCGCACCGCCACTTCCTTGAACTCTTTGGTGTACTGTTTCCTCTCCTCCATCGTGCCTCCAGTATTTCGGTGATGGCGCAGGCTCTGAAGAGTCTTATCTCACTCTCTACTTTTTGGGGTAAGATTCACAACGCACCGAAGAGACTGGCCTCCATTGGGTGACTCGCCTCATCCCGATGGGTGCCCTGTTAGCGGTCTGAAAAAGGCTAAGTCGTTGAACTCCTCCTCCAACGCCGTTGGCCGCTGCTTCAGTTTGTAAGATAGCTTTTGCACTTCAGCCAATCTCCGAAGATAAGAGTCGCCTCCCTCAAAGAGTTCTGCGCGGATTGACTCGAAAATCTCTTGCTAAAACATTGACCCGGGGTGGGCATGAGCGTATCCTTTACCTGCTTAACTCATCATTCCGACAGGCTAGCCCTCGCCGCCCCGCGACCAGGTAAGGCAAGGAGAGAAACATGGCGCAAAATTTCAAAGCAGAAGAATTGGCCGAGCAGGCGAGGTTTGTTTTTGACGGCACTATCAAGAAGCTCAAGGCGAGCACCATACCGCAGGTTGATGATAAGAACCGGACTGTCATCGTGAGGGTAAATAAGATCAGACAGTCCCCTCCGTCGCTCAGTCACTACGGCGGCCAAGACATCACGGTCAAACTGGCGAAAGGTGAAAGCGTCAAGGTCGCGCAGCAGGCCACCTTCTTCACCAACGAATGGCTCTTCGGGAAGAGCGTCGCGGTTGAATCGCTTGGCCACACCCCGATCAAAAAAGAGCCGATGGCCTTCGCCGGAGAGACGGCCGACCCGGTACGGACTTTGGCCAATCGAAACCTCAAAAAGCACTTCGACGACGCCGACCTGGTCCTCACAGGAAAAGTCACCAGCGTACATCTGCCGGAGAGTGAGATGGCGGCATCCGCAAGTCTGCGAACACGTGAGCACGACCCCATGTGGCGGGATGCTACGGTTCGAGTCGAAGATGTCCACAAGGGCAGCCACGAATCCAAGGATATTGTGGTGCGATTTCCCGCCAGCAACGATATCGCCTGGCGGAATTCTCCGAAACTTCACGTCGGACAGTCGGGCCATTTCAGCCTACATAGGAGCCAGATGCCTGCCAGCGGATCCATCGCACTGCACGCGGTGGCAGAGGGGGCTAGCGCGGGAGAGGAACAGAGCGCGCGCTATTACACCGTCCTTCACCCGGAAGACTTTCAGCTGGTAGATGAGCCCGGCGGAATCAAGCCGCTCCTCGGTATCCCACAAGTCCCCGAGGATGCGTGAACACCTCTCGCCCTATCGCTGATGGATCGCGCTCGTGTCCGACGGGCCACGAACCGTATGGATACTTCTCATCTCTACGGTGTCCCAGACGACCCGGTGGAAAGGAGACGTAATACGCATGGTAGCCAAAGCCAAAAAGGGAAGCGGAAAGGTGGGCCAGCAGGCGGCTAAGAAGGCCGCCAAGAAAGGGGGGCAGGAAAGCGGGCCGACGCTCTCGCCGAACTTCCTGCTCGTCAACATCATCCCGCAATCCCTCAGCTTTGAGCATAATAACGACTCCGAGCCGAATCTGGCCGTCAACCCGGCGAACCCGAAGCAGATGGCCGCCTCTGCCTTCACGCCCAATCCCGGCCTGCATGGGAACGCGCCGATTTTCGTCTCCAAGGATGGGGGCCTGACCTGGGTTTTGAACGCCATCGTGCCGAGCGACAGGATAACGGCCGATATCTCCCTCCGTTTCGGCGGTACATCTAACAACCTCTACGCGGGCATCCTCCACACGCCTATGGAGTTCGACGTTGAAGGCCGTCCCGTCCCTCGTTTGAATATACTGCGGACGAATGATTTTCTGGGCTCGGCACCGATGACAGTGCTGGTGAACAGAAAGGGCAATGCCGGCGTGGACCAGCCATACATACAGGCCATTGCTGCCGGCGGCACGGGTGCAGGTAAAGATATCGTCGTCTGCGGTTCTAACGATGCCAATCAACCGGATGGCCGAACCGCCACCATGGATTTTTCGGGCGACGGCGGCGGGCCAGCTTCTTCATTCAAGAGCGTCGATATTGACGCGCGCGTGCCGGCCGGAGGCCAGGACGCCCCTTCGATCAGGCCCGCCATTCACCAGGATGGGACGGTCTACGGAGCGTTCCTGCATCAGGTCGGCGGCACTACCCTTGCAAACCTGCGCTATGACTTAATAGTGGTGCGTGATGACAACTTCGGGAGCGGGCCGACTCCGTTCGTGGCCCTGACTGACCCGAGCGACGGCCGCCCCGGCAGGCGCGCCGTGCAGAATCGTCTGATACCTTTTCTCAACGAGCACGCGCTCGGGCAGGAGCGCATCGGCAGCAACCTCACCATCGCCGTAGACCCCAGGCCCGGCCACAGCGATACAGTCTATATTGCGTGGGCCGACATGGTCGGAACCAACCAGTACACGCTGCACGTACGCAGGTCTACTGACCGGGGAGTCACTTGGTCATCCAATGATTTGTTGACGATTCCGAACGCGACGAACCCTGCGCTGGCGATTAATAGCAACGGCAAAATCGGCTTCCTCTTCCAACACCTCTCCGGCGTAGTGAAACTGCGGAAGGTTATCCCCTCCAACCGCTGGGAGACTCACCTGCGCCGCTCGACGGATGGGATCAACTGGGACGACCTGGTGATGGCTACCGTCCCCGCGAACAATCCGATGGCGGGGCCAAACGAGCTTCCCTACCTCGGGGACTATTTGCACCTGTTGACGGTCGGGAAGGATTTCTACGGGATTTTTACGGCCAGCAATATTCCCGACCCGGCGAACTTTCCCAACGGCGTCATCTTTCAACGGAACCACAGTACCAAGGCTCCCTTTAAGCTCTTCGACGTTGACGGGACGACGGAGGTCGAGGTCTCGCTCGACCCGTTCTTTTTTAAAGTTACAGAATAGCCAGCAGCCGCCGAGCACGCGCCTCCGCACGCCACAACTTTCGAGGGAGGCCGTCGCGCGGCGACGCCCTTACATGGTGCGCGTCCCTGACTGCGCTTGGCTCTGAGAAGCGCTCCGGCTTCTCAGAGCCAGGACGCGGCGAGCCATCCCACCCGCGGGACGGACGCCGCGTACTTCAAACAGGCAGCAGGAGAGGAGCTTAAACATGGATGACAAAGCCTTCGAACGCATATTCATCATCATCTTTGAGAACGAACATCGCTCGGCAGTGCTGGCTAACGACTATATGAGAGGGCTGGCCGCGAGGGGCGTTAATCTGAGCAACTATTTCGGGGTCGCACACCCGTCACAGCCCAATTACATCGCCGCCGTCGCGGGCCTGCCGTTCGTGAAGGACGACACTTGCCCCTCCAACCTTCCTCAAACAAACATCGTAGATTTACTCGAAGCCAAAGGCGTGACGTGGAAAGCTTACATGGAAGACCTGCCCGCAGGTGATAAGCCGAAGGACAAGGCCGTGTGCAAATCACAAGACGGCCTGTACTTTCGTAAACACAACCCGTTCATCTCCTTCAACAATGTCAGAAACAAACCCGACAGACTCTCGAAGATTGTTAACGCGAAGCAATTGCAGATAGACATTCAAAACGATGAGTTGCCCCGGTACTCCTGGTACACACCGAATATACAGAACGACGGGCATTCCATCCCCGATGATTTTAAGCCCAACGAGCACGGGAGGAACGTCGATTTTCTGGCGAAGTATTTAGAAGACTTTCTGGAACCGCTGCTCAAAAAACCTGCGTTCACAAAGGGTACACTGGTAGTCATCATCTTTGATGAGAGCTTCCAGTCCCACGACAATCAGGTCTACGCGGTACTGCTCGGGGATATGGTCGAAGCCAACTCGGTGCAGAGCGAGCATTACACGCACTTCAGCCTGCTCCGCACGGTCGAGGAAAACTTTCAGTTAGACACGCTTGGCCGCATGGACCTGACTGCCCGATGGTTCAAATTCCTCTGGGGGCTGGAGCCGCAAGTTGACAAGTGGGAAAATCACGTCCAATAGACCCCGCAGACGCGATGGCTCGCCGGTAGACGGCTGAGGAGCGAACAACTTCTCAAGCCTCAGAAGGGAGAGGAAGGCAAATGTCCATATCAAATAACGTTCTCTCGTTGAGTGAAACTCTGAAGACACACTCGCTGGAGCCTCGAAGGACGGGCATGCCGGCGCTGGATTCTATCATCCAGGTGACTCCCGTAGCGCTGACCATGGCAGGCACGGCCGGTGCCGCCGGGTATCTCGTCCTCGAAACGAACGAGGTTGATGCGGGTGACGTGGATAATGAGAAGCCGCGAACGCTCGCCTTCACTGAGGCGGCGGCCGCGATTCCTAAGGGCGATAATTACAGTGGCAAAGACCGGAAGGCCGCGAAGCTGTCTAAAGCTCAGGCGAAGCTCGAAAAGTTCGACGACCTGAAAGACCTGATTGATTCGCTGACTTCAGACGCCGAGATGGTCGACCTGGACATACCTACTAGCTCCGACTCTGACCGAGTCGAACAGGAGCAGCGTAACGTCCAGGTCAAGGCTTTCATGTACGCCGCCAGCAGAGAGAAAGATAATGACTTCCACCTGATCATAGGTCGTGACCCGAAGAAGAAAGAGATGTTCATGAACATGGAGCTATCCGGATTGCCGCCGGACAGCTCGGATTTTCCCGCCTTCGACGCCTTAAGGAAGGCCCGTGATGCATACAAACTATTCTACGAAACAGTCTTAAAGCATAACCTGCCGGGCCTGAGCTACCAGTTCTACCCCAACCCCCCGATCCCCGTACTGATCGAAGGCTCCTTGTTCTTCGACGCGACACATAGTCACGGTAACAGGCCGGGACCGCCCAGCTTAAAGAGTCGCATCCCGACTATCTGGGAGGTGCACCCGATTACTAAAATAACTTTCCAGACGTAAGGCCAGCCCGAGCGGCTCAGAGGAGGGGATGCCCAGGCAATCGGGTAAAAAGAGAGCGAGGAGGAGTGAGAAGCGCGGCGAACCAGACCTCACCGCTTTAGACCCGCGCTGGACGGGTATGCCGGCCATGGATTCCATCACGGGCGTGAAGAAGGCCAGGGTCGGTGGGAAGGATTACCTGATACTCGATACCAAGGAAACGGATGCGGACGATAATTCGAAAGCGCCAGGAAAGAAACGCTCCCGGAAGCAATAGCCTATTTAAGGGCTGTGTTCTATGAAAGGTCGTATCAGGTGTGAACATCACAGACATCGCTTCACTTTTCCGGGCTGAAGCTCCTTCTTGCATTCCCGCTCCTGGAACTGCTCCTTCTCTGGGTCATAGGCCCGCGTAAGCCTCTTCGCTAAGCGGCGTCTGCTCCGTCAGCTCACAACAGCTCTCCATCGGAGTCCGCCCGTTTACGCCGAAGGGCCTTGCGCCTGCGCAGGCGCAAGGCCCTTCGGCGAATCCGTCTACCAAGTCGGGCTCCGGCAAGTGTTCGCGCTCGTGTCGAAGAAGGGGACAGTGTCTACCGCGAGAGTTGAAGCGGGGTCGCGCCAGACTTCCTTGAGCACGGCCAAGTTTCCCGTCCAACCGTCCTCACAACTGAGCACCGCGGCGTCGCTGTTGCTGGCGTTACTCTCCATCCACAGGTCGAGCCAGTCGTTCGTGCAGTTCCCGCAGATGTCTTCGACGAGGAAATACTTCTTGAGGCCGGGGAAGTAGACGAGCTTACCCGGCGGGAAATCAGGGTTGTTCTCGCCCGCTGCGACGGTGATGGGGTCGGCGTAGGTCCCGACGCCGCTCGCGACGGGATCGCCCTGTGCGTTGGTGTGCCTCGCGTGGCCCTGCCACGTCAGCGGGTACGCGATGACGTTTGTGTGCGAGCTGTTAACGTCGTCTTCGTTGCCGGGGTAGCCGTAGAAGGTGACCTTAGCGTTCTGCACGGTGGTGCCACCAGTCGGGCAACTCATGTCAGTGTACTGCGTCTGCCTCGGCCCGATTGTGCAATCCGTCGCGCCGTTATTCATGTCGCACGGCCAGGTGACGGCGAGCGCGTCCCGAATCTGCGTCCAGTGCCAGCCGTCGGCCGGGTCGTTGTTGCGCAGTTGGCGAACCTGACCGACACGGAACTCGATGACGAGTGGCTCTTCGAGGTGTCGCTGACTTCTATCACGTCACTGGGGGAACCGCTCATGCCGTGCAGTTGGACAAACTTCGCGTTGGGGTCTTTGTCGGTCAGCCAGACGTGCAGCAGTTGGAACGTGTTGGCGTAATGGTGTGCGACGTCGGACTCGTGTATGCGGCCGTCGCAGGACTGAGGATTCGACTCGGCATTGCATGTGGTCGAGTCCGGGTCGGAGCACCGATCCTCCCTGTTGATTATGAGGACACGCGCCGCCGGCGCGGTGAAAAGTTGCGCGCCCTCCCGCTCCGTGCCGATGTCGTAACCGCCGTGCGGCACTTCGATGACCAGGTTTCTTTTGGCGAATGGGTTGATAAAAAAATGGGCCTGCCCGTATTGCGTTTTGTCTCGCCCGTAGACAAACCAGCGCCCAAACTCGCTGTCGTAATAACGCCAGACCTCGTAACCTGCGTCCGCCGCCTTGGTCTTCACCCCGCACCAGTCGCCGGTCGCGCTGTGGGCGACGCTGTCCCGTATGGCTGCGAACAGCGCGTCAAGGAAAAGGTTGAACTTGTCTTTGCGTGTGCTGCTGACTTTGCCATAGCCGCCCTGCGGCCGGTACGGGTGGTTAAGGTTGGCAACGTCGTCTTGCAGCTTGAGCGTGTAGGTGTCGTCCTGCAACGTGCCGGGCTGTAGGGCTTCGAGGTAACGGAAGTTACCCGCGTGCCACAAGACCGTCCCGGCCTCTACGACCGGAGGCCGCGGAAGCACAAGCGCTAACAGAAGCACGCCCGCCGTCATAGACGATAAGAACATGAGCGTCAGCCGACGCGGACGCATGATCGAATGTGAATGCATAGGACTTACGCAGTTGAAATAGAACCTCGTTGAAAACAAAGGGCTTAGCGAAAACGCCTGTTCCCGTAAGTTGTTGATTCTTCGTCCAACTGCGTAAGTCCTATCCCTGTTGCCCGAGGCGGCTTAACAGCAGTCGGTGCAGTTTCCGCCAGACGCCCGCGCGATGCCAATCACGCAATCTGTGCCGGCAGGTCATGCCAGAGCCGCAGTCCATCTCGCGCGGCAGCATCTCCCAGGGCAGGCCGCTTCGGAGGACAAAGAGGATGCCCGTCAACGCGGCACGATCTGAGAGGCGCGGTCGCCCGCGAGTGCTCGTGCGCTTGGGCGGCGGCGGCAAGAGCGGCTTGATTACTTCCCAGAGTGCGTCGTCAACCAACTGCTTTGCCATGCGGCGAGTATACTCGCTCGGGCATTTTTGTTAGTGACTCCTAGTTTCGGTGTTGGCACATCCGCGGCATTACACACTTATTAAGAGCCCAAAGAAATCACTTCCAATTATAGATATGACCCTCGCTCGTAAAGCCACTGCCGCATTAGAGGTATACGCAATCGCCATTCGTCACCTTCCTCTTCAATTAGCAAGCGACGACGAAGGGAGGCCACGACCTTTTCATTGTCTGGGATGGGTTGATTTACTTGCCTTCTAAATGTGGCGAGATATTCCCACTCTCCTGGTAAAATTGACTCGCGCTTCATTAACTCGAAAAAAACATTATGTCCCCTAACAATCGCGAGGCTCAATGCTTTAAAAAATATATTTTTGTTTACTACTTGAACCCCTTCCTCATTCAATAAATCGATAATACATTCAGCTACAAGTTGAACTAAGTGCGGCCACCCCCCCGTTTCATTATGTATTCTCTCTATG
>JBJMGP010000243.1:0-3273 GCA_045807865.1 Pyrinomonadaceae bacterium | reverse complement strand
GCTGCCACCACCGCCACCGGACGAGCTGCCGCCGCCGCCCGAGCCGCTCGAAGAGCCGCCGCCGGTGCTGCCGCCACCACCCGAGCTGCCGCCCGAGCTGCTGCCGCCGCCCGAGGAGCTGCCGCCGCCGCTCGAAGAGCCGCCGCCGCCGGTGCTACCGCCGCCAGTTCCTTCCATGTTGTCTGCCATAAACGCTTCCTCCAAGTGTTGGTGTGTTCGTTAAGACCCCAGATGAAACGCGTGAGCTTTTCAAATAGAAGAGACGATGAGACGACCACGCGCATTCATCCCTTATTCTGCTTTTGTTCCTTCGCACAACAAATCACATGCCATGTCACCGAGCGCACACGGCCGCGAGTTTTAGAAATTAAACTCTTCCGCTTTGCACGACTTTCCACGGGCGCTTAAGCGGCCGTGAGGATTGGTACCATGGCGGACGAATTTTAAAGTCGTACACGACCCTTCCCAAAAACGTACAGGCCGCGGAGCGCATCTGTCGCCTAACGAACACGAGAACTCGACGCACCAGAGCGCGTGTTATAATCACGAATCATTTAAAGATGAATCGCGCCGGAATATACATCCACGTCCCCTTCTGCCGTTCGCGCTGTTCGTACTGCGACTTCGCCACGGGGGCCTTCGAGTCCGCGCTCGCCGAGACGTACGTCGGCGCGCTCGCGCGCGAGATCGAGTCTTTTAAGTTTGACGGCGCGCTCTCCGAAGTTGACACCGTCTACTTCGGCGGCGGCACTCCCTCTCTGCTCACGCCCGCGCAGGTCGCGCGCGTACTCGACGCGGTGCGAACTCGCTTCGAGGTTGACGCAGGTGCCGAGGTGACGCTTGAGATGAATCCGGGCACGGTCACGCCCGAACGCCTCCGTGCGCTGCGCGGGGCGGGCGTCAACCGCGCGAGCTTCGGCGCGCAGACCTTCGACGACCGCGAGCTGAAGCGGCTCGGGCGCACGCACACGGCCGACGACACGCGCCGAACTTTCCGAGACCTGCGCGCCGAGGGCTTCGACAACATCAGCTTCGACCTCATCGCGGGCCTCCCGCGCCAGACCCTCGCGGGGTGGAAACGGAACCTCACGGAGGCGCTCGCGCTCAGGCCCGAACACCTCTCGCTCTACCTGCTCGAAGTCCACGAGGGGACGCCGCTCGCCGAACAGATCGGGCAGGGGCGCTACCCCTCGCCCGACCCCGACCTCGCCGCCGAGATGTACCGCGTGTTGGTCGAGCGCGCGTGCGCCGCAGGGTACGAGCAGTATGAGATTTCAAACTTCTGCCGGCCGGGCCGCGAGTCTCGGCACAACCTGAAGTACTGGACGGGCGCGCCCTTCTACGGCTTCGGCTGCTCAGCGCATTCCTTCGACGGCCGGCGCGCTCGCTGGGCGAACGAGCGTGACGCGCGCGCTTATGTGAAGTTGATCGAAGAGAAGGGCTCGGCGGTCGTCTCTCACGAAGAGTTGGACGAGCGCGGCGCGGGCGCCGAGGCGCTCTTCCTCGGGCTCCGGCTCCTATCGAAGGGCGTAGACCTCGCCGCGCATCGCGCGCGCTACCGATGCGACGTGCGCGTTGTCTACGCCGCAGACCTCGCGCGCTTCGACGAGGCCGGGCTGATTGAAATTGACGGCGACGTGCTCCGGCTCACGCCCGCGGGCGCGCTCCTCTCGAACGAGGTCTTCGCCGCTTTCGTCTGAACGCACTGATGCGCTTGCTCGACCCGCGCTGCGGCAGCGGGTCTTGAAAGAATCTTAATGACAAAGCCATTCATCATCGCCATCGACGGGCCTTCGGGCGCGGGCAAATCCACGCTGGGTCGCAGGCTCGCGCGTGAGTTGGGGCTGCTCTACATCGACACGGGCGCGATGTACCGCGCCGTGGCGCTGGCCGCGGCCGCGGCGGGCGTGAAGGACACGGACGCGGAGGGGCTGACGTGCGTGGCGCACCGCGCGCGCATACGGCTCGAAGGCGACCCGGACTCTCTGCGCGTCTTCCTCGACGAGCGCGATGTGTCGGAGGAGATACGCGGTGAGCTGGCGGGGCGCTGGGCGTCGGTCGTCTCGGCCGTCTCCGGGGTGCGGCGAGAGCTTGTGCGCCGGCAGCGCGAGCTGGGCGAGGCGGGCGCGGGCTGTGTGCTCGACGGTCGAGACATCGGCACGGTCGTCTTCCCCTCGGCCGACGTGAAGTTCTTCCTCACGGCCGCCCCCGAGGCGCGCGCCCGCCGCCGCTTGGACGAGGAGCGCGGGCGCGACGCCGCGCGCGACTTCGAGACCACGCTCGCCGACATCAACGAACGCGACCTCCGCGACGCCACGCGCGCCGACTCGCCGCTGGCGATAGCCGACGACGCCGTCGTCATCGACACCACGGAGCTTTCCGCCGATGAGGTCTTCGACACCATGCTCCGAACCGTCCGTGACCGAGAGCCCGGCGGTGCCAAACGGAGTGAGGCGGAGGCTTGATTCTGTCCGGAGGCTTTTATGTTCACGGGGATCGTCGAGGAACTGGGGCGCGTGCGCTCTCTGGAGCGGCGGGGCGAGGGCGTGCGGATGACGGTGGAGGCGCGCGTCGTCACCGAGGGGACGGGGGAGGGCGACTCGATTGCCGTCAACGGCGTCTGCCTGACGGCGCTCGAAGTCAGGCGGGACTCGTTCGCGGCCGACGGCTCGCGCGAGACCTTGCAGCGCTCGACGCTCGGCACCCTGCGCGCCGGCTCGGCCGTCAACCTTGAGCGGGCCGTGACGCCCTCGACGCGGCTCGGCGGCCACATCGTGCAGGGGCACGTGGACGCGCGCGGACGCTTCCTCTCGGCCGAAGAGCACGGGGGCTCCTGGACGGTGCGCATCGGCTACCCGCCGGAGCTGGCGCGCTACCTCGTCTTCAAGGGCTCGGTCGCGGTCGAGGGCATAAGCCTCACAATCGCCGCGCTCGCCGAAGAGCACTTCGAGGTCGCAATCATCCCGAAGACGTGGGCCGTCACGAACCTCTCACACTTAAAAACGGGCGACCCCGTCAACCTCGAAGCCGACATCATCGCCAAGTACGTCGAGCGCATACTCTCCGTCGGCGGCGCGCGGCAAGGCGCGGGCGGGCTCACTCTGGAAAAATTGTCGGAACTGGGATACAAGTAACCGCGCGCGGCGGAGCCTTCCGCATTCCTCGCGGCGCGCGCCGTGCAACGGCACACGCTATCTCTCTCAACTCGCGCCGACACGTTCCGACTTCACTCGAAGGAGAACTCTATGCCGAACGATTTTCTTAAGAAGGCGG
>JBJMGP010000242.1:0-14080 GCA_045807865.1 Pyrinomonadaceae bacterium | reverse complement strand
TCGGACACCGCAGAGACGTTTATCGTTAATGGAAATTGACATCTCAGAGATACTTGAGCAGAAGGCCGCGCGCAGGAGGCGGCTGGCGAAGCTCCCTTTCGAGGAGAAGGTCGAAAGCGTCCGGCGTTTGCAGGAGTTGAGTCGGGAGATTAAGGAGAGCCGGGACGAGAACGAGGGGCTACGGTGCCACGCCCGGGAGTCGGCGGGCGAGGGCTGACAAGTTTTTATATGACTGCTGACGGGGAACCTCCGAGTGGCTTCGACGCGCGCAGAGAGTGTGCGGGACGTGGGTCGCCGTTTGTGGCGGCGCGGCTCGCGGCGCGTGCAGCGCGCGGCGGCGCGGCGGCGGGGGCTCTTCGCCTACCTCGCGGTCATCGGGCCGGGGATGATTGCCGCCAACGCGGGTAACGACGCGGGCGGCATCGCCACCTACGCCTCGGCCGGGGCCGACTACGGCTACAACCTCCTCTGGACTTTAATCCCTTTAGTCTTAGCGCTCGGCATCGTGCAGGAGACGTGCGCACGGATGGGCGCGGTGACGGGCAAGGGGCTGTCCGACCTCATCCGCGAGCAGTTCGGCGTGCGCTGGACGGTGCTGGTGATGCTGGCGCTCCTCGTCGCCAACGGCGGCGTGACCGTCTCGGAGTTCGTCGGCATCGCGGCGGCGACCGAGCTGTTCGGCGTGCCGCGCTTCGTCTCGGTGCCGCTCGCGGCCTTCGCCGTCTGGTGGCTGGTGGTGAAGGGCTCTTACCGTCGGGTCGAGCGCGTCTTCCTCCTGATGTCGCTCGTCTTCCTCGGCTACGTCGTCTCGGCCTTCCTCGCGCGCCCCGACTGGGGCGAGGTCGCGCACGGGTTCGTCCGGCCGAAGGTCGATTTGAACGCGGGCTACCTCTTCACGGTCGTCGCGCTCATCGGCACGACCATCTCGCCCTACATGCAGGTCTTCGTGCAGTCGTCCGTCGTCGAGAAGGGCGTGGACGAGGAGGACTACCACCTGACGCGCGTGGACGTGTGGACGGGGACGGTCTTTGCCATCGCCGTCGCCTTCTTCATCACGGTGGCGACGGCCGCGACGCTCCACCGCACGGGCGTCCGCATCGAGTCGGCCGAGCAGGCGGCGCTGGCGTTGGAGCCGCTCGCCGGGACTTACGCGAAGACGCTCTTCGGCGTCGGCCTCTTCGGCGCGTCGATGCTGGCGGCGGCGGTGCTGCCGCTCTCGACGGCCTACTCGATCAGCGAGGCGCTCGGGTTCGAGAAGGGCGTCTCGCGCACGTTCCGCGAGGCGCCGATCTTCGTCGGCATCTTCACGTTCCTGATCGTCGTCGGCGGGCTGGTGGCGATGATCCCGGGCGTGCCGCTCTTCGACGTGCTGCTCGCCACGCAGGTCATCAACGGCCTGCTGCTCCCCGTCCTGCTGGTCTCGGTGCTGCGGCTCGCCTCCGACCGCGAATTGATGGGTGCGCACGCGAACGGGCGGGTCTATAATGCCGCCTCGTGGCTGACCGTGCTGGTCGTCTCCGCCCTGTCGCTTCTCTTTATCGCGACCCGGCTCTTCAACTTTTAAGTAGATGCCTACTGCCTTCCGATGAGTCGTCCTCCGCTCAAAAAGCAGGTCGCGGTGCCGCTCGTGCTGGCGGCGGTCTTCGGGGTCACGTGGTACGTGCTCTCGCGGGTCGTGCCGGAGCTGCCCGCGGGCGCCAACGAGCAGCAGCGGATGGCCCACGCGGCGAACGCGTGGGCGGTTGCGCTCACCGAGATCGCGTTCTGGATGAGCCTCGCGCTCGTGGGCGTGCGCGCGCTCAACGAGCTGGCCTTCTTCATCTTCCGCAAGCGCAAGGGCTACGAGGCGCCGAGCCTGATGCGCGACCTCTTCTCGCTCGTCCTCTACGTGACGGCGGGCGCGGTCACCCTCAAGTACACGCTCGACCTCTCGTTCGCGGCGCTGCTGCCGGGCTCGGCGCTCCTCGGCATCATCCTCGGCCTCGCCCTACAGGATACGCTCGGCAACCTCTTCTCGGGCATCTCGCTCCACGCCGACAAGCCTTTCCAGGTGGGCGACGTGATCACAGTCGGCAAGCACACCGGCGCCGTCATGGCGATCACCTGGCGCGCCGTCAAGATCAAGACCTTCTCGAACCACATCGTGCTGGTCAGCAACAGCGTCATCGCCAAGGAGTCCATCGAGGTCTGCCCGCAGAACGGCCAGAACGCGCGCATCGTCTCCTTCAGCGCGGCCTACACCGACTCGCCCATCAAGGTCATCCACGCCGTGCGCGAGGCCATGCGCGAGGCCGAGAACGTCCTGCGCTACATCACGCCCGTCGTGCGCATCCGCGGCCTGGGCGAGTCGGGCGTCGAGTACGAAGTTAAATACTGGCTCTCGGACTACTCGCGCTACAACGACACGGACGCGCTCGTCCGCCAGCGCATCTGGTACGCCTTCCGCCGCAGCGGCTTCACCTTCCCCTTCCCCACGCGCACGCTCTACATGGAGCAGGCCGCCGAGCGGAACGGCGGCGGGCGCGACGCGGAGACGCTCGCCGGCCTGCTCTCGGCCGTAGACATCTTCTCGCCGCTCACGGCCGGGGAGTTGAACGCGCTGGCGGCGGCCTCTTCGAACCACGTCTACGCGCCCGGCGAGACGATCATCCGCGCGGGCGACGACGGCGACTCGATGTTCGTCGTCAGCCGCGGGGGCGTGGACGTGCGTGTGGAATCGAACGGCACCCCGCGCACCATCAGCCAGATCGGCGAGGGCGGCTTCTTCGGCGAGATGGCTCTCTTCACCGGCGAGCCGCGCACGGCCAACGTCGTCGCCGCCGCGGAGACGGAGGTGCTTGAGATCGGCCACGACGCGATGCGGAGCCTCTTCCAGACCAATCCCGACCTCGTCGAGGCCCTGAGCCACGCCATCAACGAGCGGCGCGCCGGCCTCCTCGCCAGCGCCTCCGCCCCCGCCGGCGAAGAGGACACCTCCGACGGGCTCCTCTCCAAGATCAGGCGCTTCTTCGGGCTCGACTGAAAAGATGAAGACGACCAGACTCCTGTGCGTAGTCGCCTGCCTCCTGCTCGGCGCCCGCGGCAACGTCTGCGCCCAAACCACGCCCGACACCGAGACGTTCCCCGTCAACATCAACGTCAACGCCTCGAAGACCCTCGGCGAGATGAAGCCCGTCTGGCGCTTCTTCGGCGCGGACGAGCCGAACTACGCGTACATGAAGGACGGCCGGAAGCTCCTCGCGGAACTCGGCGAGTTGAGACCCGGCTCGGTCTACTTCCGCACGCACAACCTTCTGACGACGGGCGACGGCACGCCCGCGTTGAAGTGGGGCTCGACGAACGCCTACACCGAGTGGCGCCGCATGGGCTCGCCGCCGCAACCCACGCCGCAGCAGTACGCGCAACTCGAACGCGCCGGCCGCCTCGCCCAACTGAGTGCGCCGCAGACGGTCATGCTCAAAGACTCTGCGGTCACTCTGCGTCTGACGCTGCCGCGGCAGGCGGTCTCGCTGCTCGTGCTCGAATGGGGAAGGTCTTCGCAGACAAGGGCGGGGCGCCGTGGGCTTTGATCTCAGACGACTGTCGCTCGGCCTGCTTCTCTCGTGCGCCTTCGCGACGTGCGCCGCGGCGCAGGGCAGTCACGTACAGACGCAGGTCAGGTACCTTTCCGGGACGGGGAAGGACGACGGAGTCTTGTGGGACTTCTACTGCACCGCGGGGCGGCGCAGCGGCGCCTGGTCGAAGATTTCGGTGCCCTCGAACTGGGAGTTGCAAGGCTTCGGCGCATACAACTTCGGGCGGCCGTACGACGAGAAGAAGAACCCGGTCACGCGCGAGCAGGGCAGGTACCGCTTACGGTTCAACGTCCCGGCGGACTGGAAAGGCAGGGTCGTCCGCATCGTCTTCGACGGCGTGATGACCGACGCCGAGGTTCTCGTCAACGGTCAGCCCGCCGGCCCCGTCCATCAGGGCTCGTTCTACCGCTTCAAGTACGACCTCACTTCGCTCCTTAAGTACGGCGCGTCGAACCTCCTCGAAGTCAACGTCAGCAAGGTCTCGGCCAACGAGAGCGTGAACCGCGCCGAGCGCTTCGGCTCGGACTACTGGGTCTTCGGCGGCATCTTCCGCCCCGTCTACCTCGAAGCCCTGCCCGCCACACACATCGACCGGGCAGCGATTGACGCGCGCGCCGACGGCCTCTTCAACGTGGACGTGTACCTCGGGGAGGGCACGTCCGGCGGCGCGGTCTACGCGCAGATCATCGACGCGCGCGGCCGTCTGGTGGGCACGAAGTTCGGGGCGGACGTAGGCCCCGGCGTACAAGTCGTCAGGCTCGAAAAGAGAATCGCCGCGCCTCTGCTCTGGACGGCGGAGACTCCCAACCTCTACCGCGTGCGGCTCACGCTGTCGCAGCGCTCGGTTCCGGCGCACACCGTCACCGAGCGCTTCGGATTCCGCACGTTCGAGGTGAGGGCGGGCGACGGGCTCTACCTGAATGGCCAGCGAATTTTGTTGAAGGGCACGAACCGACATTCGTTCTGGCCCGAGTCGGGGCGGACGACCAGCAGGCAGATCAGCTACGACGACGTGCGCCTGCTCAAGGAGATGAACAACAACGCCGTGCGCATGTCGCACTACCCGCCGGACGCGCACTTCCTCGAAGCGTGCGACGAACTCGGGCTCTACGTCCTGGACGAGCTGGGCGGCTGGCAGCGCGCTTACGACACGGAGACCGGGCGCAAGCTCGTCGGCGAGGTGGTCAGGCGCGACGTGAACCACCCCTCGATACTCTTCTGGGACAACGGCAACGAGGGCGGCTGGAACCGCGAGAACGACGGCGAGTTCGCGAAGTGGGATCCGCAGGGACGCCCCGTGCTCCACCCCTGGGAACTCCACGGCGGCGTGGACACGAACCACTACGAAACTTACGAGAGCCACGCGCGCCTCACCGCGGGGCCGAACGTCTACATGCCGACCGAGTTCCTGCACGCGCTCTACGACGGCGGCGGGGGCGCGGGGCTTTGGGACTATTGGGAGGTGATGCGGAAGAGCAGGTTCGGCGGCGGCGGTTTTCTCTGGGCGCTGCTGGACGAATGCGTCGCGCGCACGGACTCGGGCGGGCGTCTCGACTGTGCCGGGAACATGGGGCCGGACGGCGTCGTCGGGCCGCACCGCGAGCGCGAGGGCAGCTTCTACGCCGTGCGCGAAATCTGGTCGCCCGTGCAGGTCACGGGCCGACCGGAATTGCCCGACGACCCGCGCCCCACGTTCGACGTTGAGAACCGCTTCGACTTCAACAACCTCTCCGAGTGCAGCTTCGAGTGGCAGCTCGCGCGCTTCCCTTCTCCTTTTGAGACGGGGTCGGGACACGTCACGTTAGCCGCGGGGAAGATGCAAGGGCCGAACGTCCCGCCGCACGGCGTGGGTGAGTTGAAGCTCACCCTGCCGCCGAGTTGGAAGAGGGCGGACGCGCTCTACCTCACCGCGAAAGACCCTGCGGGGCGCGAACTGTGGACATTGTCCTGGGAGTTTAAAAGCGCGACGAGATCGGCGCGTGCGTCGTCGCGCGCGGCCGTCGGTGGAGTCTCGACGAGGGAGGAGGGCGTCTCTCTCTTCGTGCAAACGGGTGCGCTCGAACTGCGCTTCGAGAAACGGACGGGCCTGCTCGCCGAAGTCCGAAGCCGCGGCCGGTTAATCCCCTTCGGCAACGGCCCGCGCTTCCTCGCCTTCCGCCGCGACGAACGCAAGTACACGGATGTCTCCGGGCCGAGCGAACCCATCTTCTTCGAGCCGCACATGGAAGGCGGCGACCTCGTCGTCGAGGCTCATTACAACGGGGCGCTCAGCCTGATCCGCTGGCGCGTCTCCCCCGGCGGCGTGGTCAGGCTGGATTACGAGTACGCGTTCGACGGGGCGGTTGACCTGCTCGGCGTGCAGTTCGACTCGGACGAAAAAGAGATGCGCGCCGTCCGCTGGCTCGGCCAGGGGCCATACCGCGTCTGGCAGAATCGTAGACAGGGCACACGGCTCGACACCTGGGAGAGGCGCTACAACGACACGACGCCCGGAGAGAGTTGGGACTACCCCGAGTTCAAAGGCTACTTCGCCGGCTGGCACTGGGCCGCCTTCGAGACGACGGCCGGCAACATCACTCTCATCAACGAGTCGGGCAACTCACACCTCGGCGTCTACAAACCCAGGGACGGCCGCGACGGCCTCCTCGACCTCCCCGAGACCGGCCTCGCCCTCCTCGAAGTCATCCCCGCCGTCGGGAGCAAGTTCCAGACGCCCGACCGACTCGGCCCGGAGTCAAAGCAGAGACACGTCTCCGGCACGACCCGCGGGTCACTCCTCCTCCGCTTCGACGCGAACACCCAAAGGCAGAAATGAGGACGAAGAAGAGCGCGGCTCTCATCGAGAAGTGATGAGAGCCGCGCCGTCTCTAACTCTTAACCGCTGCCTTTTTACTTTTGACTTAACTTCAGGCCGCGCTCCGCGTGGCTTGAGTTCGGCAATCGTCCTGCGGCGAAGAGACCTTCCTCCCGCGCACGCGCGCAAGGAGCAGCGCGACCTCCTTCGGCGAGGTCTTCACCAAAGCTACTCCGAGCAGGATGACGAGCGCCGCGCCCGCCTCGCGCCGGCCGAGCGGCTCCGAAAGAATGAGCCAGCCGAGCGCCAGTGCCACCAGAGGGTTCACGTACGAGTAGGTCGAGACCAGCGGCAGCGGCAGCTTCCGAATCGCGTAGATGTACGCGCTGTAGCCGACGATGGAACCGAACATGACGAGGTAGAGGAACGCACCCGCGCTCCTCGCGCTGAAGCGTATCCCCGACCACTCGCCCAGGAGCGTCCCGAGTAGCGTCAGCGCCAAACCCGCCCAGAGCATCTGCACCGCCGAAGCCATCAGCGGCGAGACGCCCACCGGCCGCCGCTTCGAGTAGACCGAGCCCGCCTGCCAGAAGAAACTCCCGACCTGTATGATGACGACGCCGAGGACGTACTTGCCGTCCAACTCCGCCCCGAAGAGCTGCGGCCCCACGAGCAGCGCCAGGCCGCCGAAGCCGACCGCCATCCCGAGCAGGCCCCGCACGCCCACGCGCTCGCCGTCCTCCTGTAGACGCTCAAGCGCCACGGCCCAGAAGGGCGAGGTCGCCACCAGCAGCGCCGCCATCCCGCTCGGCACCCACTGCTCGGCCCACACGACCGCCCCGTTACCTACGCCCAGCAGCATCAGACCCACCGCCCCCAGGTCGAACCACTCGCGCCCGATGGGCAGACGCACGCCCCTCTGGCGGCTCATGACGAAGAAGAGTACGCACCCGGCGATAAGGAACCTGACCCCCGCGAAGAGCGTCGGCGGGAAGGCTTCCAGCCCGACCCTTATCGCGAGGTACGTCGTTCCCCAAAAGAAACAGACCGCCACCCAGGCGCCGTATGCTCCCAACTTCTCCCTGCCCTGCATCACTCACCAGCCCTTTCCCTGTCCACCGGCAGCCCCGTAGACTCCTTGACGGTCTTCAAAACGATGGTCGTCCGAGTGCTCCTGATCGCCTTAAAACGCCCCAACTCGTCGCGCAGAATCCGGTAGAGGTCGTCCGTGTCCCGCGCGCGCACCTTCAACAGAAAACAGTCCTCGCCCGCCAGGTGGTGCAGCTCCAGAACGGACGGCAGTGCCGCCAGTTCCTCCGCCGTCCCTTCGGCGCGCCCGATCAAGTCCTCCGGGTCTTCCACCCGCAGGAAGATGAAGGCCACGAGCCCGAGCCCCAGCGCGTGCGGGTCGAGAATCGCCTTGTAGCCCTTAATCAGCCCGCGCTCTTCGAGCTTGCGCACGCGCTCCAGGGTGGCCGAAGGGGTCAACTCGACCGCACGCGCCAGCTCCACGTTAGTCGTCCGCCCCTCCTTCTGGAGAATCTCCAGAATCTTCGCGTCCCTTTCATCAAGTATTGAAGGCATCTCTCCCCTTACGAACCGCCGAGCCATCCCGTTCCGTCAAGTTCGGCAAAAGATTCTAATTGCCGTGTATTATATGTCTCTAAAGCTCGTCGGTCAATAAATATTCTCCGATACGCTCATTGTAGAACACTTAAATCGGCGACGGCTAACGGCTATCCGCCGAGGCAACCTGGACATTTTCCCGTTCATCCATAGACTTGACAAGGAGGGACTCAAGCTTTATTATTTCGCAATGCTCAGGCATTGAGGATCGCTCCGGAGCCTCCTTTCGGGAGCACGGGGCAGCAAAAATTCTCTCTGGAGGTAAAAAGATCATGAGCATCACACGTTACGACCCTTTCCGTGACCTGAAGACCTTGCAGGACGAGGTCAACCGTCTCTTCTCCACCAACTTCTCGCGCGGCTTCGGCGACGAAGGCATCGCCCGCGGCGCCTGGACGCCCAACGTAGACATCTTCGAGAACAAGGACGAGATCGTCCTCGAAGCCGAACTCCCCGGCATGAACCGAGAGGACTTCGAGCTGACCATCGAGAACAACGTCCTGACCTTGCGCGGCGAGCGCCGCTTCGAGAAGAAGGACGAGGCCGACAACTACCACCGCGTCGAGCGCGCTTACGGCTCGTTCACGCGCTCCTTCACGCTGCCGCAGACCGTCTCGGGCGAGGGTGCGACGGCCGAGTACAAGAACGGCGTGCTCCGCGTCGTGCTCCGCAAGCGTGAAGAGGTGAAGGCCCGCCGCATCGAGATCAAGGGCGAGGCGGCCGAAGGCGCGTCGGCACCGAAGACCATCGAGGCGAAGGCCGAGTCTTCGGACGAAGAGGCGAAGAAGAAGGCGGCGAACCGCTGAGCCGCCGACCACCTGCTCGCACTCTGGCGTCAGTGCCGGGCGGCCCCCGCCTGTAAGAGAAGGTGCGGGGGCCGCCAAGCCTTTTTCGAGGGGTTTGAGAGCTTTCAGCAGTTAAGGATTCTCTTTCGTCATGGACTTAGAGCGTTTTACACAATTAGGCCGGAAGGCGTTTCTGGACGCCGTGAGTTTGGCCGAGCGCAACCGGCACCCGGAGGCGGGGCCTGAGCACCTTCTGCTCACGATGCTCACGCAGCCCGACGGCTTCGCCGCCGGCCTGCTGACGAAGTTCGGCGGCGACTCGCAGGGCGTCCTGACCGACGCCCAGGCCGTCATCAGCCGCCTGCCCAAGGTGGAGGGGGCGCAACGTTTCTCCAGCCCGCGCCTCAACCGCGTGGTGGACGAGGCGGACAAGCTGGCGCAGAAACAGGGCGACGTGTTCATCGGCCTCGATCTCCTCCTGCTGGCCGTCGCCGGCGAGAAGGGCGGGGCCGGACAGATCCTGCGTCAGCATGGCTTCAAACCCGACGCGCTCGCCGCGTTCATCGAGAAGCGCCCGCCCGTCACCAACGACAACCCGGAGGTCAACTACGAGGCGCTTGAGAAGTACGCCAAAGACCTGACGCAGCTCGCGCACGACGGCAAGCTCGACCCCGTCATCGGCCGCGACGAGGAGATACGGCGCACCATTCAGGTGCTCTCGCGCCGCACGAAGAACAATCCCGTGCTCATCGGCGAGCCCGGCGTCGGCAAGACCGCCATCGTCGAGGGGCTTGCCCAGCGCATCGACTCGGCCGACGTGCCCACGACGCTCAAGACGAAGCGCATAGTCAGCCTCGACCTCGCCTCGATGCTCGCGGGCGCCAAGTACCGCGGCGACTTCGAGGACCGCCTCAAGGCCGTCCTGCGCGAGATAGAACAGGCACAAGGCAACATCATCCTGTTCATCGACGAGATGCACACGCTCGTCGGCGCGGGCGCCGCCGAGGGGGCCATCGACGCCTCGAACATGCTCAAGCCGGCGCTGGCGCGCGGCGAGCTGCGTTGCGTCGGCGCCACCACGCTCAACGAGTACAAGAAGTACATCGAGAAGGACGCGGCGCTGGAGCGCCGCTTCCAGCCCATCTACGTCGGCGAGCCGACGGTCGAGGACACCATCGCCATCCTCCGCGGCCTGAAGCAGCGGTACGCAGAACACCACGGGGTCATCATCAAGGACTCGGCCATCGTCGCCGCGGCGACCCTCTCGAACCGCTACATCACCGACCGCTTCCTGCCCGACAAGGCCATCGACCTGATTGACGAGGCCTCCAGCCGCCTGGCGACCGAGATTCAGAGCGTGCCGGAGGAGATCGACCGGCTCCAACGCCGCCGCATCCAACTGAAGACCGTCATCGAGCAGCTCGCCAATGAGGAGGAGCCATCGGCCGTCAAGCGCCGCGAGGATACTGTGAAGGAGGAGCAGGAGGTTTCGCGCCAACTCCAAGACCTGAACACTCAGTGGGAGCTGGAACGCGAGGGCATCGGCGATGTGAGCAAGTTGCCGGAAGAGGTCAACCGGCTTGAGCACGAGTACAGCACGCGCCACAACCAGATAAAGGCTAAGTGGAGCGAGGGCACGCCGCCCCTCCCGGAAGAGTACGTGGAGCTGTCTAAGATCGGGAGGCAACTCGAAGAACTTAAGGAGCGGCTTGAACGGATTGAGTCGTCCAGCCCCGAGGCAGGTGAGCGGAAGCACCTACTCAAGAACGAGGTGGACGCGGAGGAGATAGCCGAGGTCGTCTCGCGATGGACGGGCGTGCCCGTCTCGAAGATGCTACAGGGCGAGATGGAAAAACTCCTCAAGATGGAAGAGGGCTTGCACAAGCGCGTCGTCGGGCAGGACGAGGCGCTGGCGGCCGTGGCTAACGCGGTGCGCCGCGCGCGGGCGGGGTTGCAAGACCCGAACCGCCCCGTCGGCTCCTTCATCTTCCTCGGCCCCACGGGCGTCGGCAAGACCGAGACGGCGCGGGCGCTCGCCGAGTTCCTCTTCGACGACGAGCGCTCGATGGTACGGCTCGACATGTCGGAGTACATGGAGAAGCACGCCGTGGCGCGCATGATCGGCGCGCCTCCCGGCTACATCGGCTACGAGGAGGGCGGGCAGTTGACCGAGGCCGTCAGGCGCCGCCCCTACAGCGTCATCCTCTTCGACGAGATCGAGAAGGCGCACCCGGATGTCTTCAACATCCTCTTGCAGATTCTCGACGACGGCCGCCTGACCGACTCGAAGGGGCGCACGGTGGACTTTAAGAACACCGTGCTGATTATGACCTCGAACCTCGGGAGCCGCGAGATACAGGCCGTCGCCGACGACGAGAAGCAGGTACGCGAGGCGGTCTTGGAGGTGCTGCGCGAGAACTTCAAGCCGGAGTTTTTGAACCGCGTGGACGACATCGTCATCTTCCACCAGCTCACGCGCGAGCAGATCGGCGACATCATCGAGATCCAGCTCGAACGTCTGCGCCGCCTGCTGGCGGAGCGCGACATGCACCTCGTGCTCGACGACTCGGCGCGCGCTCTGCTCGCGCGCGAGGGCTACGACCCGCTCTACGGCGCGCGCCCTTTGAAGCGCGCGATCCAGACGCTCATCCAGAACCCGCTCGCGTCGCAGCTCCTGCGCGGCGAGGTGCTCCCCGGCCAGACCGTGCGCGTCTCGGCCGACGGCGACCAGATGCAGTTCACGGCCGACGGCGGCGACGCCGCGACCGAGGCGGCCAATGCATAACTCAGAACTCGGAGGATGATTCGATGAGGCATCATAGATTCGACCCGCGCGACCTCTTCGCTTTGCAGGACAGGATGAACCGTCTGTTCGAGGAGGCGGCCGACCGGCGCGCGGGCGCGCGCGAGGACGAGGCGGAGATCGAGCGCGCCGACTGGATTCCGGCGGCCGACGTGTACGAGGACGAGCGCGAGTACCTGCTCGCCCTCGACCTGCCCGGCATCAACCGCGGGGGGCTCGACGTTTCTCTCGACGACGGTCGCCTCGTCATCCGCGGCGACCGCGCGGCCGTCGAAGGTCTGCACGCGCGGCGCGCCGAGCGGCCGCAGGGGCGCTTCGTGCGCACCTTCTCCTTGCCCGACGCCGTAGACCGCGGCTCCATCTCGGCCGACTACAAGGACGGGGTGCTGCTGCTCCATTTGCCGAAGCGCGACGAGCGGCAGGGGCGCCGCCTGAAGATCGACGTGAGTTGAGGCGGCCGAGGCGCGTGAGGTGGTGTTGGGCCGAACCGGCCTTCGGGTGTTAAGCTTCACCGGAAGACGACGCATCCCATCCACGGTTCACGAGCATGAGACTATTCCGCAGGGGGAGTAAGAAGCGAGATATGGCAGAGAAGGATTCGGCCGAGAAGGACTGGCCGGAGGAACTGGGCACCGAAGAGGAGAACGCGCCGAAGGTGCGCGTCAACGACCGCCGCCGCATCCGCCTCGGCGAGGAGGAGGCGGGCGGCGAGGAGCAGGCGGCGGAAGCGGCGCCGAGCGTGAAGCCCTCTTACGTCGAAGAGCTGGAGGCGCGCACGCGCGAGGCCGAGCAGAAGGTTTCGGACGTGCAGGCACGTTTCGAGCAGGTGCGGGCCGAGCTCAAGCGCGAGACCGACGAGCTGCGCCAGCGCCTCGCGCGCAACGCCGACGAGCGCGTCGCGCGTGAGAAGGCGGCCTTCATCGCGTCGCTCCTGCCCGTCATCGACAACCTGGAACGCGCCATCGCGGCGGCCGAAGGCGGCGGCTCGAAGGAGTCTCTCCTGGACGGCCTGCGCGGCACCGTCAGCGGCTTCGAGAACGTGCTCGCGCAGATCGGCGCGGAGCCGGTCGAGGCCCTGGCCCAACCCTTCGACCCGGAGCTGCACGAGGCCGTCGATACCATCGAGGTCGAGCCCGCGCTCGACGGCCAGGTCACCGCGCAGTACGGCCGCGGCTACCGCCTCGGCAAACAGCTGCTCCGCCCCGCGCGCGTCCAGGTCGGCCGCGCCAGGAGCGAGAGCGCGGGCGCTTAGTACACCGGACGGATCGAGAGAACTCACTTTTAATTTTCTCAGGAGAAACAAACAGTGGCAGCGAAGGATTTGAAGTTCAGGGAAGAGGCGCGGAGCGCGATGCTCAAGGGCGTGAACGTTCTGGCCAACGCGGTGCGCGTGACCTTGGGGCCGAAGGGCCGGAACGTCGTGCTCGGCAAGAAGTACGGCTCGCCCCTCATCACGAAGGACGGCGTGACGGTCGCCAAAGAGATCGAGCTGAAAGATAAGTACGAGAACATGGGCGCGCAGATGGTCAAGGAGGTCGCCACCAAGACCAACGACATCGCGGGCGACGGCACCACGACCGCGACCGTGCTCGCGCAGGCCATCTTCCGCGAGGGCGTCAAGAACGTCACGGCCGGCGCGAACCCGATGTCCTTGCAGCGCGGCATCCAGCTCGGCGTCGAGGCCGCCACGGCCGAACTCGAAAAGCTCTCGAAGAAGGTCAAGGGCAAGGAGGAGCTGGCGAACGTGGCCGCCGTCTCCGCCAACAACGACCGCGAGATCGGCGAGCTGATCGCCGAGGCGATGGATCGTGTAGGCAAGGACGGCGTCGTCACGGTCGAAGAGTCGAAGTCGATGCAGACCGAGCTGGACCTGGTCGAAGGCATGCAGTTCGACCGCGGCTACCTGTCGCCCTACTTCGTCACCAACCCCGACCGGATGGAGGCCGCGCTCGAAGAGCCCGTCATCCTCATCCACGAGAAGAAGATTTCGGCCATGCGCGACCTGCTGCCGCTCCTGGAGCAGGTGGCGAACCAGGGCCGGCAGCTCCTCATCATCGCGGAGGACGTGGAGGGCGACGCGCTCGCCACGCTCGTCGTCAACCGCCTGCGCGGCACCATCAAGGTCTGCGCCGTTAAGGCGCCCGCCTTCGGCGACCGCCGCAAGGCCATCCTCGAAGACATCGCGACGCTGACGGGCGGGCGCGTCATCACCGAAGACCTCGGCATCAAGCTCGAATCGGTGACGCTCGAAGATTTGGGTCGCGCCAAGCGCATCATCGTGGACAAGGAGAACACGACCATCGTCGAGGGCGCGGGCGAACGCCGCTCCATCGAGGGTCGCGTCTCGACCATCCGCCATCAGATCGAGGAGACGACCTCGGACTACGACCGCGAGAAGTTGCAGGAGCGCCTGGCCAAGCTCGCGGGGGGCGTGGCCGTCATCCGCGTCGGCGCCGCGACCGAGACCGAGATGAAGGAGAAGAAGATGCGCGTCGAG
>JBJMGP010000241.1:0-40302 GCA_045807865.1 Pyrinomonadaceae bacterium | reverse complement strand
GCCTTGCCGACACCAACGCGAGAATCGTTTATAAACTGTGTTCCAGTCACCATACTCGGCAGGCAGGAGTCGCCACTGTGCGCCGCTGCGGGTGATCCACAAGACAGCTTCGAGGAACTGACGGCAATCCTGCTCCCGCCCGACATAAGCGTTCGGGTGCGAGCGTAAGAATGGCAGTATCTTCTGCCACTGTTCGTCGGAGAGTGTGACCGTTGCCATTCAAAGAGCTTAACTCAAATGTCAACAGAGCCTAGTGCCGGCTGAAGTTGGTGTGCTCACGATTCCACCTCGTCGTGTATTCAAGGAGTTTGGATAAAACGCATGGCGGCTTGCTATTGCACTGACGGTATCAATGCAATAGCAAGCGCTATATTTTTCCTCTCTCTTTAAAGGATTTTTCTCGCTCCCCTTACAGGAATCTCTCATGGGTTCCCGACGGTTATTCATTACCCCAAAGGTCGAAGAGGCATGATGTTGGACAGAGGCAGAAGGGGTTATCTTCCACTCAGAAACCTTTGACTGAAAACCACAACTGCTCGCGGACACTTTCGCCCAGCAGGTGGCCGCGTTCGCGGAGCGCGCTCTCGAAGCGCGAAATCTGCTCCGGCGCCGGCACCGTGAAACTGCGGTTGAACTGCGACAGCCAGCGGACGACTTCCAGCCGGCTCGCCTCTGCGATCCTCACGTCGTGGTCGCCGGCGGCTCTGATCAGGTAGTAGATGCCGTCCCATTTACCCAGCCTGGAGAGCAGGTTGAGTGCGTTGTGGCGCGCGTGCGGCAGTGACGACGCGCTGAATATCTCCCACAGCCGCTCCCCGCCGACGGCAGCCGCCCGGCTGGTCAGCGCCTTTCGCGCCTCCCGTGAGACGGCCGGCGTCTCGTCCCGCAGTGCTGTCAGGAATACCGAGAGGTGTTTATCCCCATTCAGCCTCGCGAGTGTTTTGATCGCCGCCCTCCTCACTTTCGGCGACGGGTGCGGGGCGTAAGGTAGCACCATGCTGTCATCGGTGGCTGTACCGGTCTCACCGATGCCGCTGACGGCGGAGTAAAGTTCGCCCCCTACGGCGTCCGCTAGGGCCTGACGATAAACAGAGGCGAAATCATCTTCTCCTGCCTTCCTCAGCTGGTAACGCGCCTCCTCGCGCAACGAGGCGTGAGGGTCGAACAGCGCCCGGCGCAACCCCGCCGGCGCCTTCTCCGGCCACAGACTGATGAGAGCGCGCAGTGCCTCACGCCGCACGGGCATGTAGTGGTCGCCCTTCATGATCTCGTGCAGGTCCTCCGTTGCTTCGCCCCCGAGTCCGGCGGAGACCTGGCGCGCGGCCCAGAGCCGGATCACTGTGTCCCGGTCTGCCAGCGCGTGTTCGAGAAACGCCCGCGTGTCAGAGCCCTCCGCCTCGTTCGCCAGCCTGAAACAGATTCTCCTGACCGAGCGGTCCTTCGACTCCAACCCACGCAGGAGCGCGTCCCGGCACTCGGCACTCTTGAGCAGGCTCTCGACGGCTTCGACGACTTGTTTGTGGTCGGCGCGTGCCGCCTGTCCGAGCCGCGCGACGAGGGGCAGATTCTCGACGAGGCTGCCGGCGTAGGGCGGCGACAGCCTCGGGCCGACTGCGAGCCGCGCGGCCGCGCGTACATTGGCCACCCAGTCGTTGAGCCGGATGAGCAGGAAGGGGAGTTCGGCGCTGCCGGTTGACCTGGCGAGCCTGAGGACGGCCTCTTCCCTGATGTAGCCGCTTTCGTGGAAGCTGGCCAGGCCGAGCAGGATGATCCTCTGCCCGGAAAAACTCACGAGCCTGCCGAGGTCTGAAGGGGCGAGACGGTGCCACTCCATGCGGTACCTGCCGGCGTAAGGCGACCTCTCCCTGAAGACGGAATCGAGCCGGGCCAGATCCTCCGGGGTGACCGCGGACAGAAGCCTTTCTACTGCGGCGGCCGCCGCACGCGCGACGGAGTGGTTTTCCGACAGCACGAACGACGCGACGTAGACAACGGCGGCGGGCTCGCCCGAGTCTGCTATCCTGACGATCAGCTCGGCGTCGTCACGCCTTGAGGTAATCTTCCCCCAGAATCCGGCGGGCGCGTTAAGCTGCTCGATGAGGAGCTTGGTCTGTGCGGAGACGCTTCTCATGTTAAGGGGCTACACGGCTGGTACTGAAATCAGTCCGGAACAAATATAAAGGTAGCGATACAACAAAGGCCATGAGCCGCGCTGAAGACGCGAGGGGGAGGCTCTTTCGACGGGTCTACGCGGGTGATTGAAGCGGCGGCCGTGTTGGTCGCGCCCCGCAGCGGCGGCATGTGAACGCGCGCGGGACGGGAGGGTCGTTCGAACGACCCTCCCGTCCCGCAAAAGGATGTAGCCGCGGAATTAAAAGTTGTTGAAGACAGCGGGATTGCTCTGATACTATCTCTTAGGCCGGAGGCAATCGCAAGTTCCTCCGCATTTTCTACGCACTCCCTCACGCCCTAGTTCGCAGTGGTGCCAGTTCCCGGAAGCTCGTTGCGTCTTGAAGCCTGAGAATCGGCCTGACAGACTGCCCTCAAGATTTCCCGACGGCACCGCGGGACTCTGCTCAAAGACTCTTCCATTATTTATGAGCATGATGACGACTGTCGACGTGATGGCGCGCCCGGATTCCGAGCCGGGCGCGGGGTTGGGGACGGCTCTTCTCGAAGGTCTCCCCATCGGCGTCTACCGCACGTCGCCCGACGGGCGCGTGCTCATGGCCAACTCGGCGCTGTTGAGGATGCTCGGTTACGCGTCACTTGAGGAGTTGTCGTCGCGCGACCTCAACCGGGAGTTCGAGCCGGGGTATATACGTTCCGAGTTCGGGCAGGCGCTTGAGCGGGGCGGCGAGGTCGTGGGCCTGGAGTCGCTCTGGACGCGCAAAGACGGGTCGAGCTTTTACGCGCGGGAAAACGCGAGGGCGGTCAGGGACGCAGGCGGCTCCGTTCTTTATTTCGAGGGCACGGTTGAGGATGTCACGAGCCGGAGGCAAGTGGAAGAGGAATGCCGGGCCCTGCTGGAGATCGTCCAGGGGCTCAACGCCACTTACGACCTGGGCGAGCTCTTCTCCCTGATTCACCGCGCGGTCGGGAGGGTGCTCTACGCCGAAAACTTTCTCATCGCCCTCTACAACCCGGAGACGGGATTCCTGCACTTCGAATTCTTCGTGGACAAACACGACCCCATGCCGCCGCCCCGGCCGCTCGGCAAAGGGCTGAGCGGGTACGTTATCAACAATGACCTGCCGCTGCTTCTTACTCGCGAGGAGCAGCGGCACATGGTCGAGAAGGGGACGGTCGAAGGCGTGGTCGGCACCTTCTCCGCCTCCTGGCTCGGCGTGCCTTTGAGGACGCCCTCGGGCGCAATCGGCGTGCTGGTCGTTCAGCACTACGAGGAGGAGCACGTCTACGCGGAAGGGGATGTCGAGTTCCTCACGTCGGTGGCGGGGCAGGTCGCCGTCGCCATCGAGCGGAGGCGGGCCGAAGTGGCTTTGCGGCGCAGCGAGGCCGAGCTGAAGAAGTTCGCCGCGAAGCTTGAGGCCAGCAACAGAGAGCTACAGGACTTCGCCTCCGTCGCCTCGCACGACTTGCAGGAGCCGCTCCGCAAGATTCAGGCGTTCGGCGACCGTCTCAAGACGAAGTACGCGGACGCGCTCGGCGAGGGCGGCCGCGACTACCTTGAGCGCATGCAGAACGCGGCCGGCCGCATGCAGACGCTCATCAACGACCTGCTCACCTTCTCGCGCGTCACGACGAAGGCGCAGCCGTTCGTCGCGGTCGATCTGGCCGAAGTGGCGGCGGGCGTCGTCTCAGACCTTGAGGCCCGCGTCGAGCGCTCCGGCGGTCGCGTCGAGGTAGGCGAGATGTTGACGCTCGACGCAGACCCTTTGCAGATGCGTCAACTTCTTCAGAACCTGATCGGCAACGGCTTGAAGTTCCACCAGCCGGACGGGCCGCCGCTGGTCAGGGTTTGGTGCGAGCGCGTGGCGTCGGGCGGTGGCAGCGAGGGAACCGCGGGGGGCGACCTGTGCCGCCTCTTCGTCGAAGACAACGGCATCGGGTTCGACGAGAAGTACCTCGACCGCATCTTCACCGTCTTCCAACGCCTGCACGGCCGCCACCAGTACGAGGGGACGGGCGTCGGGCTCGCCGTCGTCCGCCGCATCGCGGAGCGGCACGGCGGGAGCGTCACTGCCACGAGTGAGCCCGGCCGCGGCTCAACCTTCGTCGTCTCGTTACCTATAAGCCAGCACACGGGAGAGAGCGACTGATGAACGCCGACGCGAGACCCATCACCATCCTGATTGCAGACGACGACGCGGACGACCGCATGATGGCGAGCGAGGCCCTTGAGGAGAGCCGCCTCGCCAACGACTTGCGCTTCGTCGAGGACGGCGAAGAACTTCTCGACTACCTCTACCACCGCGGCCGGTTCGCTGGCGAGGGCGAGTCGCCGCGCCCCGGCCTGATACTGCTCGACCTGAACATGCCGCGCATGGACGGGCGCGAGGCGCTGCGCGAAATCAAAGGCGACCCCGGCTTGCGCTCCATCCCGGTCGTCGTCCTCACGACCTCGAAGGCCGAGGAGGACATCTACCGCACGTACGACCTCGGCGTGAACTCGTTCATCACGAAGCCCGTCCAGTTCGAGGGGCTCGTCGAGGTGATGCGGACACTCGGCAAGTACTGGTTCGAGATCGTGGAACTGCCCGACGCGGGCAGCGCCCCCTGAGACGGGCACACCGGCTGTCGAAACGTCGCAAGATGGACACGCCACTTATCAGAGCCCTGCTCGTCGACGACGACGAGGACGATTACGTGATGACACGCGACCTGCTGGCCGAACTCGGCCGCGGGGCGTTCCACCTCGACTGGGTCTCGTCCTACGAGGAGGCGCGCGCGGCGGTCGGGCGCGGCGGGCACGACGTGTACCTGCTGGACTACCGCCTCGGCGAGCGGAGCGGGCTCGACCTGCTGCGCGAGGCGGGCGAGGAGGGCCGCGGCGCGCCGATGATTCTGCTCACGGGGCAGGGCGGTGACGAGGTGGACGCCGAGGCGATGAGGGCCGGCGCGGCGGATTACCTCATCAAAGGAAGTCTCGAAGCCCCACTTCTCGGCCGCTCGATTCGCTACGCGGTCGAGCGCGCTCGCGCGTCGCGCGCCCTGCGCGAGAGCGAGGAACGTTATCACCGCCTCGTCGAACTCTCCCCGGACGCCATACTCGTTCACGCCGACGGCGAGATCGTCTTCGTCAACGGCGCGGGCGTGAAACTACTCGGTGCCGACGCGCGTGAGCGGATAGTCGGCAGGCCCATCAAGGAGTTCGTGCGCCACGACCGTCAGGAGGGCGTGGGAAGGAGACTTTGCGGGGCGGCGGGCGACGCGGCCTTCCTCGAAGAGAAGCTCGTGCGTGCGGACGGGACGGAGGTCTGCGTCGAGGCGGCGGCCGTCCCCTTCGTCTACAGGGACGGGCCGGCCGTCCAGGTCGTCGCGCGCGACATCAGCCGCCGCAAGCAGATGGAGGAGAAACTCCTCCACGACGCCTTCCACGACGCCCTGACGGGGCTGCCGAACCGCGCGCTCTTCATGGACCACCTCAGGCTCGCGGTCGAGCGCGCCAAGCGGCCGAAGAAGAAATATCTCTTCGCCGTCCTCTTCCTGGACCTCGACCGCTTCAAGGTCATCAACGACAGCCTCGGCCACACGATGGGCGACCAGGTGCTGGTCGCCACGGCCGCACTTATCCAGAAGTGCCTGCGCCACCTCGACACGGTCGCGCGCTTCGGCGGCGACGAGTTCGCAGTCCTCCTCGACGGCGTGGAGGACGTGAACGACACGATACGCGTGGCGCAGCGCCTACAGCGCGAGTTGACCACGCCGATCAACGTCGGCGGCCACGAGGTCTTCACCTCCGTGAGCATCGGCATCGCGCTCTCCGACACCGGCTACGAGCGCCCCGAAGACGTTGTGCGCGACGCCGACACGGCGATGTACCGCGCTAAGGCCGCGGGCAAGTCGCGCTACGAAATCTTCGACACGGGCATGCACTCGCGCGCCGTCGCGCTCCTGGAGTTGGAGACAGACCTGCGGCGCGCGGTCGAGCGGGAAGAGTTCGTCGTCCATTACCAGCCCATCGTCTCGCTCTCCGACGATTCGATCCAGGGCTTCGAGGCGCTGGTGCGCTGGAGTCACCCGGGGCGGGGCCTCGTCGGGCCGACCGAGTTCATCCCCGTGGCCGAGGAGACGGGGCTCATCATCCCCTTGGGCCGCTGGGTTCTGCGCGAATCCTGCCGCCAGATGCACCGTCTGCAAGCGGCTTCACCCACCCGCCCACTCTCGCTGAGCGTCAACCTCTCGGGCAAGCAGTTCATGCAGCCCGACCTCGTCAACCAGGTGAAACAGATTCTGAATGAGACGGGCCTCGACCCGCGTCGCCTTCATCTGGAGATCACTGAGAGTTCGGTCATCGAGAACACTGAGACGGTGACGGAGATGCTGATGCAGCTGCGCGCTCTCGGCATCCGCCTGAGCATGGACGACTTCGGGACGGGCTACTCGTCCTTGAGCTACCTGCACCGGTTCCCCATCCACACCCTCAAGATCGACCGCTCCTTCGTCAGCGGCGGTGACGGCGAGAACGAGATAGTCCGCACCATCATCATGCTCGCGCGCAACATGGGCATGGACATCGTCGCCGAAGGTGTCGAGACGAAAGAGCAACTCGCCTACCTCAAGGAACTGCGGTGCGAATACGGGCAGGGCTTCCTCTTCTCCCGGCCACTCGACCTGGACTCCGCTTGCGAGCTGCTTGAGAGCGCGGGCGCGAAGGATACGCTGCAAGAACTGAGTTGAGGCGGACGCCGCAAAACGTACAGGTCGCACATCTAGCAGCCACAGCCGCTCGGCCGGGTACAACTCCGGCGTGTAGGCCGGCAAAAGGAGACCGCGGGAGCGTGCGTGGATGGCGTGGGCTACTTCGTAGGATCGCAAAGGGGCTGAAGCATTAAGAGTAAGCTCGTTTCCGGATCGGCTCAGCCCCTTTTTCAGACAGGCCTTCGATCAGTTGGCACGAAACTGACCTGACAACATCTTCACCCCGGGGGGGACGTTACCCCCGTAGACGAGCCGCAGAAGTTCTTCGTACCTCGGGTCTGAGCGAATGTTATCGTATAGCGGCTCGACGCCGAGCCTCGTCAGCCCCTCGTCCCGCTCCGGGAAAGCTTTTTCAAGCCATCTGAATGCGGCCTCCGTCTCCGCGACCCGTGCGGCGCGCTTGGCCACGCCGGCGGGCGAGACGTATTCGGCGCCCTCCACGGCCCGCTGCTCTTCCAGCTCGAACGTTTTCCGCAGGTACGCGCGACCTTCCGGGTCGGAGTCATAGGCTTGCTTCAGAGCCGCGAATCTCGCCGGGCTCGCGGTGCCGTTCGGCACGATGATTTTTTGGCGCTCCTCCAGGGCCTCCCGGTACATCCCCTTCTGCTCGTAACAGTCTATCAGGCGCAGGCGGGCCGTCTCGTTGCCCTGGCTCACGCTCAACGCCTTACGGTATTGTTCTATCGCCCGGTCGTATTGGCGCATGTAGTAGTAGATCAGCCCCACGTTCGTCTTGATGATCGCCGAAGACGGGTCGAGCTCCTCCGCCCGCCGCATCTCTTCAAGCGCCTCGTCAAACCGCCCCATCGGGAGCAGGTAGTTGAGTGCGTAATAATAATGCCCGTTGGCGTAATTCGGGTTCAGTTCGAAAGTGCGCCGGAACTCCTTCTCGGCGCCGACCCAGTCCCAGTCGTAATGCGCCTCGACCTTCGCCAGCACGGCGTGGGCCTCGGCGAGCGTATCCTCAAGCTCGACCGCGTGCAGCGCGGCCGTTTTCGCCTTGGGGAAACTCTCGTTGGGCCTCATCGCGCCGTAGCCGCTGATGACGTTGTACGTGTCGGCCTGCGCGACGTAGGCGAGCGCGAAGTTGGGATCTCTGGCGATAGCCTGCTGGAGGAAAGCGATGCTCTTATTCAAGTTGTCGCTCCCCCGCTGATGGAAGAGGTAACGACCCCGCAGGAAGAGCTGATAGGCTTCGGGGTCGTCCGTATAGTGCCGGGTCAACGCCCCCTTTCCTTCGGCGGCCTGTGCGGGGGCCAGGCTACTCGCGACCCGCTCGGTAATTGAGTCCTGGATGGCGAAGATGCCGGCGAACTCCTCGTTGAACTCGTCGGCCCATAAGGTCCTGCCGTCCCGCACCCTGACGAGCCGCGCCGAGACCCACACCCGTCCGCCCGCCCGTTGGATGTTGCCGTCCAGCACGGCATCCACGGCCAGCTGCCGCCCCGCCTCGACGGGGTCCTGCCCCAACTTGTTATACCCCTGCACAGCGCTGATCGGCCGCACGGCCACATCTCTCAGCCCGCCGAGCCTCAAGATGAGAGTGTCTGCCATGCCGAGTTCGAGGGTCTCATCGCGGTCGTACGTCGTCACGGGTTTGAACGGCAGCACCGCGAGCGTGCGAACGTTGGCGGACGGGGACGGTCTTTCAAATCTGACATAGGACGCGGCCGCCCCGAGCCCAAGTACGATCAGGGCGGTCAAGGTCAGCTGCGGCGAAAAGCTTCTCCTGACCCCTGTTAAGATTTTAATGAAAGTCTCCCGAGCGGGAATCCGCCCCGCGGCTTCAACGTCCGCGCCGGGCGTGGCCTGTGATTCGTCTCCTCCCAACGCCGCCCTGAGTTGTTCGAGGGCCAGAAGCATCTCCCGCATGGACTGATAGCGCCCCTCTCTATCCTTGCTGAGCGCTCTCTTCACAATCAGTTCCAGTTCCGCCGGCGCCTCCGCGCAATATTGCCCGAGCGGCGGCGGCCCGCCGTCGCGGCGAAGAATCGAGGCGACCACGTCGTAGATCGTCTCACCCTCGAACGGCAGCCGGCCGGTGCACATTTCGTAGAGCACACACCCCAGGCCCCAGACGTCTGTCCGGGCGTCCACCGCCTGGCCCCTCGCCTGCTCCGGCGACATGTACGCGGGGGTGCCCAACACCACCCCGGGGTTGGTGGTGACCAGCGCAGCCCCCGCCGCCCGGGGGGCCGGGGGCTGCTGCCCCGTGAGCTTGGCGAGCCCGAAGTCAAGGACCTTTACGATCCCGCCACGCCCGACCATGATGTTCGCGGGTTTTATGTCCCGGTGCACGATACACCTCTCGTGCGCGGCGGTTAACGCGGAGGCGACCTGGATGGCGATGTCGAGCGCCTCGCGTAATTTGATCGGCCCGCGGGACAGCCGCTGGTGAAGGGCCGCGCCCTCGACGTACTCCATTACGATGTAATGGCGGCCGTCTCCCGTCTGCCCCACTTCGTAGACCGTAGAGACGTTAGGATGAGAGAGCGTGGAGGCGGCGCGGGCTTCCTGCTCGAAGCGGCGCTGCCGATCCGAATCCCGAATGTAGGCACGCGGCAGTATCTTAATGGCTACGTGGCGGCCCAGCCTCGTATCCAGCGCCTTGTAAACCCTCGCCCCTTCCCCGCCTTCGCCTAAGAGGCTTTCGACCTTGAAGCGGCCGACCGTCTGCCCCACTGCCGACTCTGCGCCCCGGCCCGCGAGCAGCTCGAACACTTTCCCGGCCGGCGAGTCCTCCATGAAATCGTCTAAGTCCCGGTCGCACTTGACCCGCGCCTCGACCGCGCGACGGAGCGACTGATCGTCCCCGCAGGCCGCGGCCAGATAGCGAGCACGCTCCTCGTCTCCCAGCTCCAGCGCGCGACGAAGAAGTGCGTTGATCTGCTGGTATCGCTCAGGGTTCATAAGGGCGGTTCCCGATTAATTCACTCTTGAGCCACCCCCTTGCCAGCCGCCACTCGACCGCCACGGTGCTGGGTGAGGTCCCGAGCACTTCGGCCGTCTCCTCAACGGTCAGTCCTCCGAAATAGCGCAATTCCACGATCTGTCCTTGCCGCGGGTCTAACGCGGCTAATCTGTTCAGCGCCTCGTCTAAACCTATCAGTTCCGGGAGGAGCTCCGGCGACATGACGGCCCCCTCGTCCAACTCGTCGAAAGCGAGCGGGTGTATTCCGCCCCCACGCTTACCGCGCCGCTTGGCCCGGGCATAGTCAATGAGAATTTCGCGCATGACTCTCGCCGCGATTGCGAAGAAGTGGGCCCGATTCTCCCAACGGGGTTGCTGACCGGCGAGTTTAAGATAGGCTTCGTTGACGAGGGCGGTGGTCTGCAAGGTGTGCCCCGCTTGCTCGTCGCGCATACGCCGGTGAGCGATCCGGCGCAGCTCCTCATAAACAAGAGGGAATAACTGCTCGAGCGCCGTCTCGTCTCCCGCTCCTGAAGAGAGGGGTGGGTGATTTACTTCCGGTGTTGAGGGCATCGACCTACGACCCCCGGTTGGATTAGAAGCCGGCCGTGAAAGTGTTGGAATTATAACACCTCAACCGGTTTTACCACCCTGCGTGCGCGGCTCGATAAATATTTGCGCGGGCGCTACAGCTTGTTCTCTCTTTCGTCGCATTACTAGATGACGGCGTTAATTTTCGAGCCCCCACGCGACGGCCATGTAAACACTAAGACCAGTTCCCCGCCGCCCCCTGGCTACCTGCCCCCCAAGACAGCAATTTCGTCCCCGATGAAGTCGCAGGTTAATCCCCTGGTGAAAGAATCAGGAAAGCGGAATTGGCCGCCTAGGCAGTTCCGCGGGAGGTGTCTATGAAGACGGAGAGCAGTAACATTCGGCCCCGGGGCAAGACGACGGGCGCCGCGAATATCGGCGGGAGGTCTCTGGGAAAGCGACTGCCGCTGGTGGTCGCGGCGGCCTGCGCCTGTCTCTTTCTGATGTCAGTCCAGGCTCGCACGGACTACTATCACTGCTACCAAACGGGCAACTGCACGGCGCCAGCGCTATCGAATGCCACCGACTGCGTGGAGGGCACGGACTACACCGTTACGGCCTCGAACACCGGAGCCGGGGTCACGGTTCTCTCAATTCACGGCGGATATATCGAGATCGACACGAGCGCCATCTCGGCCGCGCTGGCGAGCCTGTACGGCTGGAATCGCTACGACTTCAACTCGCACGCCTCGACCCAATGCCTGAACGGCCTCGGCAGCGACTCGGCCAAGCTACACATTACCGCCACTCACTTCGACGACCCTCGGGTGTTGTCGCTCGTCGGCGCGAACCCCAGGGCGGTCGCGATCCACGGCTACGGCGCCGAGCGAGGCTATCCGCGCGGCGCCGTCTGCGTCGGCGGATTGGACGCGGCCGCGCGCAACATCTTCATCTCCTACGTTAACGGCCGGGCCGCGTCATGGAACCCGTACCCGTTGAACGCGATTGACGCCACCACGGCCAGCAACGGCGCGACCTGCGACGACGTCAACCTGCGCGGCATCGAAGGCGATAACATCGTCAACCGCACCTCGGGCGGCGGCGGGCTGCAACTTGAGCTGAGCCCCGGGCTGCGCGACGACCTCGTCAACACCTCCGCCAGCTACGACACGCTTCGCAACATCGTCTACGGGGCCGTTAACCAGGCGGTGGGCTGCCAGAGCGGCTGCGCCACGGCCGACAGCGCGGGCACCAACACGACCTGGCAGAACATCGCGCTCGTCTCGAACCAGACCGGCACGTTCACCGCCGAGATGGACGCCACCCCGCTGGGAACTAATATCGACGCGGGCGTGGGCCTCTCGAACGGCGCCCAGACCACCTTTTCCGGCCTGGCCTGCATCGCCCGCTTCAACGCCCAGGGGAAGATTGACGCCCGCAACGGCAGCTCTTATGCGGCCGCCTCTTCGATACCCTACCTCGCTAACACGCCCTACCATCTCCGTTTCGTGGTGAACGTGCCGGCGCACACGTATTCCGTCTACGTCACGCCCGCGGGGAGCGTCGAGCAGGCCGTCGGGACCAACTACGCGTTCCGCAGCGAGCAGGCGACCGTAGCCGGTTTGAACAACTGGTCCCTGTTTGCTGACGCCGGCTCGCTGCGCGGGTGCGGTTTAGGGGCGCCCTGCTACGGGGCGTCCGCCGGGGGCGGCTGGGTTAACAACGCCTTCGCCGCGCAGGCCGGTAGCTTCACGGCCGAATGGGATGCGACGCCGGCGGCGGTTGGGATGGACGCCGTCGTGGGGTTGTCGAACGGCGTCCAGTCCTCCTTCGCGGGGTTCGCCTGCCTGGCCCGCTTCAACGCTCAAGGGACGATAGACGCCCGCGACGGCGGCACGTACCGCGCCGCCACTTCGCTCACGTACGCCGCCAACATGACCTACCACTTCCGGCTGGCGGTGAACGTGCCGGCGCACACCTACTCCGTCTACGTGACGCCACCGGGAGGAATCGAGCAGGTGGTCGGCCTTAACTACGCCTTCCGCACGGAACAGGCGGCGGCCGTCAGCCTGAACAGCTACGGGCTGATCGTGGACAGTGCCGCCGGCTCGGCGCGCGTGTGCAACTTTAACGTCGGCGGCAGCAATCTCCTCTTCCGAGACGCTTTCACCGGGGCCGACGGCCTGATTACCAACGAGTACGCCCATTGGAATTCCGGCGGCATCAATTCGCCGGACTGGAACATGACGAGCGGTTCTCTCTTCCGCCAGTCGAACGCGGCATGGACGGGGGTGCCGGACTCCAACACCCCGGACAAGTTCTCCAGTTCCGCCACCGGCTCGAATGTGTTTCGTCTGAACACCTTCAGAACGTTCGCCGGCAACATCAAGGTGTCGCTGGCGCTGAAGAACAACAGCGACATTCACGACCTCAACTGCAACTCGAACGATACCTGCTGGCATGGAGTACACATCTGGTTACGCCACCAGACGCAGTACGACCTCTACTCCGTCAGCATCAACCGCGCTGACAACCAGGTGATCGTCAAGCGCAAGGTTCCGTGCGGGACGGACAACCAAGGTACCTACTTCGTGCTCGCGCAGGCTGCACGCCCGTGGGCAGCCGGGACGTGGCAACACTTCTCGATGACCGTCCAGACGAACGGCGACGGCAGCGTCACGCTCAAGGTCTACGACGACGACACCGGCGCGCTCATCACGCAGGGGACGGACTCCGGCGGGACGAACCCGAACTGGTCGTCAGGGTGCATGACGCCGGGACGCTACCCGACGGCGCAGTACCCGCCCCTTACCAGCGCCGGGTCAGTCGGTGTGCGAGGCGACTACGACAACTTCAACTTCGATGAGTTCACGGTCGCCTCGTTTTAAGGGATACCGTTCCCGCGCATAAGCTGCGACTCCTGTGCGGCGGGCTGACCCTCTTCGAGGAGTTAGCTGTCGGCTCCCGGGGTGGCCGCTCCGGACGGCCGCGTGGTGACGACGCCGTTCGCCGCCGCCCACTGGAACAGGTCTCTGCGCGAGATGGCCGCGGCCATCATCTCCGGGAAGAGGTCGGGCGTGCAGGCGAAGCAGGGGATGCCCAGCGCCGAGAAGCGCGCCGCCGTGTGGTGGTCGTGACTCGGCGCGCCGCGGTCGTCGAGTGCCAGAAGCGTTATCAACTGTGCCCCGGCGGCGACGATGCTCGCCGCCCTCTTGAGCAACTCCTGCTGGTTGCCGCCCTCGTAGAGGTCGCTGACGAGGACGAGGATGGTGTCGTGGGGCGCGCGCACGAGCCCCTGGCAGTATGAGAGCGCCCTGTTGATGTCTGTGCCGCCGCCGAGCTGTGTGCCGAAGAGCACTTCGACGGGGTCCGCCAGCAGTTCAGTCAGATCGACGACCGACGTGTCGAACACGACCATGGAGGTCTTGACGGAGCGGACGGAGGCCAGCACCGCCGCCATGATGCTCGAATAGACGACGGACGGGGCCATCGAACCGCTCTGGTCGACGCACAGGATGATGTCACGCAGCGCCGCCGTCTTGCGGCCGAAGCCGACGCGGCGCTCGGGGATGACCGTCTTGTATGCGGGCTGGTAGTGCTTGAGGTTGGCGCGGATCGTCCGGTCCCAGTCAATCTCGTTGTGGCGCGGGCGACGGTTGCGGGAGGAGCGACTGAGGCTCCCCTCCACGGCCTGTCGCAGGGGGTTCGCGAGCCGACGCTCCAAATCCTCCACGACCTTGCGCACGACCGCGCGCGCGGTGTCGCGCGTCTTGTTCGGCATGACGCGGCTCAGGGAGAGGAGCGTCGCGACGAGGTGCACGTCCGGCTCGACGGCCCGAAGCAGCTCCGGCTCCAGGAGCATCTGCCTGAGCCCGAGCCGCTCCAGCGCGTCCTGTTGCATGACGCGCACCACGGCGGCGGGAAAGTATTCGCGGATGTCGCCGAGCCAGCGCGCGATGTTCGGCGCCGACGCACCCAGGCCCGCGCGGCGTCCGGAACTCCCGTCGGGCGCGGCGTCGTAGAGCGCCCCGAGCGCGCGATCCATCCGGTTGTCGGCGCCCCCGAGCGTGCAGCCCGTCCCGTCCGCCTCTTCGCCGCCGAGGACGAGCCGCCAGCGTCGCAGTCTTTCGTCGGTCTCAATCATCGTCAATACAGGTTCAATCTTAGTTTACCAATTCAATGCCGAGCAGCCGGGCGGACAGAGTGAGGACTCTGTCCGCCCTCGCCACGTCAACGTCGGCGTCGTGCGCGACCGAAGAGTCCTTCGCGTGTGCCGCCGGGCCTTTGCGCGCGCGCTCACCCATCTGGCGGCGCTCGGGCGCGGTGAAGGTCGAGAACGTCCGGCGCAGCAGCGGGAGGAGTTGGGTGAAGTGGTCGGACTTGAGGGAGGCGACCCACCCGTCGAGAATCTCCCACAGCGCGGAGTTATGCAGCACGACGAGGCCGCTCCCGCGCAGGAAGCCGTCCACCCAGCGGGCCGCCTGCTCGGGCTCTCCCGCGTGCGAGAGCGCGAGCCCGACTTTCGTCGAGGCATCTTCGGCGGTCAGCAAGCCCTGGTCGAAGAGGATGCGGCAGCACCTCCCGGCGATGAGCCCGTGCAACTGCCGCTGGTCGGTCATGCGTTCGAGCGCCGAGTGCCAGAGGGCGCGGTGGCCCTCGTCCTCCAGCGTGATGACGGCGCCGTTCACCGCGACGAGGCGCGGATACATCTCCTCGGCCGCCTCGTCGCCCAGCGACGCGCAGGCGTTGGGCAGCCCGATGGCGACGCGCGTGATGAGCCCGTCAACGACCGTACGGACGAGCCGCGTATCGGTCTGCCGCACACTCCCGTAGCGCAGTACGCTCGCCAGCGGCGCGAGCGCGTCCATCGCGTGCGGGATGTCGCCGGAGAGGGCCGCCACCTCCTGAAGGCGCGTGACGACGCCGCCTACTGCCTCGGCGAGGTCGGCCAGGAGCGTCTGCTCGACGAGGGTGGTCAGGCCGGGCAGCTCCTGCGTGCGGGCGGCCTGTTCGAGGGCGAAAGCGGTGGCCGCGTCGTGTATCATGTTCCCCCATGCGCCCGCCTCGATGAGGGCCACGGTCAGTCCCGGCTCCCAGCGCAGCCGCCACACCTCGTGGAACGTGCCCTTGCCGCGGGCGCGCTCCACGCGACCCCAGTGGACGCCGAGCAGCCTCAGGCGGTGGAGCAGGCGACTGCGTTCGAGTTCGTTCGGCTTGCGTAAATCCAGATCGAAGATGCGGTCGCTCGCCTCCGGCGGCAGACGGAGTTTCCTCTGTGCCCGACTCAAGTCTTGCTGAAGCGGGGAGCCCGGCGTCTCCTCGGGGACCTCTCCCAGGGTCTCGCCGACGATCAGCTTCTCCGCGACGAGCCGGAGCGGCGTGTCGTCCCCGAAGCAGAGCACCGCCCGCGTCGCGTCGTTCAACTCGGGGAGCCCCGGCACGGCCCGCCCGCGCAGGGCCGCGAGCGCTTCGGCCAGTCTGACGGCCTCGATGACGCTCGCGGAAGAGGCGTCCATGTCCTCGCCGCGCAGGAGCTGCGCGACCCTTGCCATCCATCTCGCCGTGACGTTGGCAGGCGCCGACCAGAGGTACTGGTAGTAGCCGGGCGACTGGACGCCCGCGCCGTACCCGCTCCGGTAGGTGAGGCGGCCGTTAGTCCATGGCGCCCACGTGGCCGCCACCTTTCGTCTGGGGAGACCCTTGAGGAGCGCAGCGTCCTCGCGCCCCGAAGAGGTAGACCGCGAGAGCGCGGGCCCGTGCCACGCGCCGCAGACGGCGGCGATGCGCCTGAAGCCTTCGCGCTCCGCGCGGCGGATCGTCTGCCGCATGTGCGCCTCGCGCAGCTTCTCTCTCTCGTCGGCCGAAGTCACGTCCTTCGCCGTCTCCTCGCGGAGCGCCGCCATCAGTTCGAGGAGCGCCGCGAAGAGGTCGCGGCCGTCGCGGCGCTGCTCCACCATCTGCTCCCACCACAACTCGCCGTCGCCGTGGCCGGCCGCCTCCGCGATGAGGCGCAGAGGGTCCTGGCGCAGAGTCACCGGGGGAGACTCCGGCTCCGCGTCGGCCCGTTCTTCCGCGGGCTCGTGCAGCGCGAGCTGGACGGCTTGAGGTAAGTCCATGAAACGCACCGGGACTTCATTCTCAAGGGCGTAACGTATTGCCTGCCACTCCGGCGAGAACTCGGCGAAGGGAAAGAAGGCGGCGCGCTTCGGCTCGTCGGGCGGGTAGACGAGCAGCGCCACGGGTGGGCGCATGGTGTCGCGCGCGGCGAGCGCGAGCAGGCCGTCGGCCTCGGGCGGGCCTTCGACGAGGACCGCGTCGGGCTTCAACTCGCGCAGCGCGAGCCCGAGGCTCCGCGCGGAGCCCGGCCCGTGGTGCCTGATGCCGAAGACCGTGACGCTCATACTTCGCGGCAGGCGCGGTAGAGGTCTTTCCAGCCCTGCCGCTCCTTGACGACCGTCTCAAGGTACTCGCGCCAGACCGTCCTGTCCTGGACGGGGTCTTTGACCACGGCGCCGACGACGCTCGACGCGAGGTCGTGCGCGGTGAGCCGCCCGTCGCCGAAGTGCGCGGCCAGCGCCAGCCCGTTGTTGATGACCGAGATGGCCTCGGCCGGGCTGAGCGTCGCCGTCGGGCTCTTGAGCTTCGTCTTCCCGTCGGCGGTCTTGCCCTCGCGCAGCTCGCGGAAGATGGTCACGACCCGGCGTATCTCTTCGAGCGCGGGCGGCTCGGCGGGCAGCTCCAACGCGCGGCCGATAGCCTCGACGCGGAACCGCACGATCTCCACCTCCTCCTCGACGGTCTCGGGCAGGGGGAGGACGACCGTGTTGAAGCGGCGCTTGAGCGCGCTCGACAGTTCGTTCACGCCGCGGTCGCGGTCGTTGGCCGTGGCGATGATGTTGAAGCCTTTACGCGCCTGCACCTCGCTGTTCAGTTCGGGGACGGGGAGCGTCTTCTCCGAAAGGATGGTGATGAGCGCGTCCTGCACGTCCGAGGGGATGCGCGTCAGCTCCTCGACGCGCGCGATCTTGCCCTCCTCCATCGCGTGCTTGACGGGGCTGGAGACGAGCGCGGCCATCGACGGGCCTTCGGCGAGCAGCCGCGCGTAGTTCCAGCCGTAGCGGATGGCCTCCTCGCTCGTGCCGGCCGTGCCCTGCACGACCAGCGTCGAGTCGCCCGAGACGGCCGCCGCGAGGTGTTCGGAGACCCACGTCTTGGCGGTGCCCGGGAGGCCGAGCAGCAGGAGCGCGCGGTCGGTCGCGAGCGTGGCGACGGCCGTCTCCACGACGCGGCGGCTGCCGATGTACTTGGGGCTCACCCGGAAGCCGTTCTCCAGCTCGCCGCCGAGCAGGTAGTTGGCGACCGCCCACGGCGACAGCTTCCAGTTCGGCGGCCGCGCGCGCGTATCGGACTTGGCAAGCTCCTGAAGCTCTTCGGCGAACTGCTCTTCGACGTGCTCGCGCAGGACTGCGCTCATAAGACGACCTCCTCCTTAACGATAGCCCGCAGCGCTTCGCGGCGGAAAGACAGTATCGACAGAAACTCCTCGACCGGTTTCCTCAAGGTCTCGTGCATGTCTTCCGGCCATCCGGCCGAGAGCTCGTCCGCCAACTCATGCGAGACGCATGAAGCAAACTGCCTGAGGGCGTCCTTGATATGCCACGACATCACGTCCTGGAAGGCGTCGCCCTTGAGGTTGCCTTTGACGCCGGCCACGACGGCACGGCTCAACGCTTCACACCACTCCACCCTTAACTCTTGCAGAAAGTAGATGAGCGGCACGTCAAGCTGTGGCCTTTCCCTTCCGCCGCTAAGTTCCTTGAGAAGGATTGCTTCGAGCCGTTCGGGCGGGATGTTCGAGACCAGCCATGAGACGACGTGGTCGTGTGCGCCTCCCAACCCCACCCGCGCACGCTCGTTCGCCAGGATGGCTTCGACCCACTCCGCGTCCCCGTGCCGGCCCGCGGCCTCGATGAAGCCGCCGACGAGCACCTCGCCCCACTCGCCGTTCAGCGCGGCCTCCAACACCTCCTCTGGCCTTTTGCCCCACAGTCGGCACCACACGGCCGGCGGCACCCAGCCGACCGCCTGTAGCAACCAGCCTCCCTTCTTGCCGAGGTTCGCACGCAAGACCCCGGCAGACCAGGTCAGTGTGTGAACCCGATTCTTCGATATCCACTCTTCGAAGTCGTCGGGCAGGCTGACTTCGATCAGCGGCCTACCCGGCGTGCTCTCTTTGTAGCTGAGCAGGGAACCTATGCACTGGCTCACATGCCGTGAGAGGCGGGAGGCGGGCAGCCGCAGCAGGACTCCGCCGGCCGTGAGTCGCACCCCCGCGCTGCGGTCTCCGAACAGTTCGAGCAGCTCGTTCAGGAATGGCTCGTCCTCGTCGCACAGCCCCACGTGAAAGGTTTTAAGAAATGCCTCACGCTCTTTGGCGTATTCGCTCTTCCAGGTGGACAGGAGCAGCTCGCGCGCCCACCGCGGGTCTTTCGCGCGCAGCGAGCGCAGCAGCGAGAGCCGCTCTTCGAGCCCGCCCGTCTCCCACGCGTCCGGCCCAAGGTCGGCCGACGCCCAACTCCACGCGGGGTTCTGCGCGGCGAGCCAGCGGCCGCGGCTCCCCATCACTTCGACGACGAGCGGACGAAGCGCGCGCTCCTTGTTCGCCTTGTCGAACAGCGCCGGCAGGTGCTCTTCGGGCACGCGAAGGCCCGCGCGGCCGAGCGACGCCAGCCACTCCGGCAAGACCTCCTTGAATTCGCCCCCGAGCATCAGCGCGAGGTGCCGGCCGGCCGCGGCGTTGCAACGTGGGAGCTGCTCGGCCGCGCACGGTTCCGGCGGGGGTAGGTTGTCGGTCGCCGCCCCCCGTCCCGCCTGCCTGTGCAGCGACGCGAGCGCGACCGCGCCGAGGAGTGCGCCCTCGCGGTCTGAGGCGTCCAGCCCGGCAAGCGCACGCCCCAGCAAGGAGTCGGAGGGCGAGAGTGTTAGCTCCTGCCGCTCCGTGCCGATGGCGGCGACCCCGAGAATGTTCTGCCACGTGGTCATGGTCGTCTGACTCAACCGACTCAGATTCGGGAGTACCTTCCTTCGGCCCAGACACCCAGGGGTAGCAGGTGCTGCCCGTCCCACTCGCCGAACAGTGTGACGGGGCTGCCGCCGCTCAGCGCCAACACCTCCCAGCCCCCCCGCAGCCTCGGGCTGAGCGGAAGCAGACGCCCCCCCGAGTCTCTCACAATCCAACCGCCCTCGCGTCTGACCGGGACGACTTCACAGAGCAGGGCGGGAAAGACCTCTATCCACGGATTTCGCGCCAGCGCCTCGGCGTATGTGTTGAGTAGACTTTCGACCGTCGCGTGCCCGCGCGCCGCGCCGCAGGGCTCCGGCCGTGAATGGCGCTGCCTGACGGCGGCGCGCAGAGGGAAGTTACTCGGGTAGAAGACCAGCTCCGCGTCCAAAGACGTGCCGGGGAGCAGGTTCGCCTTCGGGGGCTGTCCGGGTGCAGAGAAGTCGAGCAGCAGCGCGTCCCTCGCACACGTCTCGCCCCGCAGCCACGTGCGCTGGATGCGAAGCTTCTCCCCTTCGTACGTGAACTGACCCGCCACGACCCAGCGGTCACGCACGCCGGCGTCGGCGGGCAACTCCTCTTCTTTAATAGTCCAACCGAGGCAGGCGCGCACGTCCGCCTGGACGGGCTCCGGCAGCGTGTCGATCCGCTTGAACGCTTCGACGAGTAGGTAGAGCAGGCCGATGCGCGACAGCACCGCCTCGGCCCACCCTCCGGCGTAGGCCGTCGCGCTCGACAGCTCGCGCACGCGACGCGCCGCGCCCGGGGACTGCGCGTCGATGAGTCGCGCCGTCATCTGCTCCCAGTACTTCGTGGGCTGACTCTGCGCGTCGGCCAGGCCGCGCCGCACGAGGTCGCGCAGCCAGAGTTCCAACTCAGCCAGCCCCGCAGAGACCCGCGCGCGGCGGTCGGCAGCGCGGCCGGGTTTCGCCGCCGCCCTCTTCAGCTTCGGGGGCGTGGCGTCGTTCGAAACCTCGGCGCTCTTTTTTTTCTTGTCGCGCTGCGACTGCTGCTCCCTCTTCTCCAGCCACTCGGCGACCCACTCGGGCCGCCCGGGCCGCTCGAAGGTCTGCCCTTCGACCGCGAACAGGAGAAAGAGCCCGAGCGCGTGCTTGCACGGGAACTTGCGGCTCGGGCACGTGCAGCGGAAGACCAGCTCCATGAGGTCGATCTGCGTCCGGTAGGGCTCCTTGCCGCTCCCCTGACACTCGCCCCACGCCGCGCGTTCGTCGCACCCCAGCCCAGACCACTTGCGCGCGGTCGCAAGCGCCCGCCCCGCCTTGGCGGAGGGGGCGTCGGGCGCCAGCGCGATGATCTGTTCCGGCGTGTAGCTCATAAGCGCGGGTCTACCGGTTCACTCTCAAGGGTCAGGCCACACCGACCTGAGCGGGGCCGCGGCTTTCGAGGCCGGGCATTATAACGCCCTAATGCAAGGGCCTCACCGTTCAATATCACGCGCGACACCGAGCTTGGGGCTGCTCGAATCGTCGGTGGCGATGCCCCGGGCCTCTTGCGGCGAGAAGTACCTGCACGAAGACTTGGCCCACATGGCCGCCGCATACGCCTTTCACATCGCACAGAATCAGCCGTTTCTATCTGGAGGACGGCTGGATCGCAGTCATTTCAGCAGTTCGACGATGACGGCCTCAAGTTCGCGCTCGTCCCCTCTTCATACCAGAAGTTAATCAGCACCACTTTGCCTTTCAGTGAGGAGAGGTTGAAAGGCCGCCCGTCTAAGGGTCTAAGTTGACGGAGCGCCTCGGCGAGGTGTTGACTCTTGTCGGCGAGCAGGGTCGCCGTCTGCGATAACAGGGCCGAATCGTTCGGGTCGAAGAGGCGCAAAGCCCTGCTGTACGTTCCGGCCGCGGCGTCGTTCTTCGACTTGATCGCCAGTCGGAAGATTGACTCGTAAATTATCCTCCGCACGTCGGCCGAAGGGGCTTGGCCGAGCAACTCTTCCAACCGCCTCACCCGAGGGGGTTGGTTCAACTCCTGCCCCTGGCCTGCGGCGGAAGCGCGAAGGCCGCAGAGCAGGAGCAGGAGTGGAAGGCAGGCGCGAAAGAATGAACGAATCATCGAGGTCAGGGCTTCGCCTTCTTTTTAATGTTCTCGCTCTTCTGCTTCTGCGCGGCGTCTCGCAGGCACGCCTCCGCCACGGCGAGCAGAATGTTGGAGCGTAGCGATCTGTCCGCGATGTTGTTGGCCTGCGACACCGCGAGGTCGAAGTCGTTCTTACCCAACTCGCCGAACACGGCCTCCGGGCTGAACTCCGGCGTCTGGAAGGTGGCGTAGCGGGCGAAGTTCTTTGCCTCGATCCGCCTGACGAGGGACTGCCGGGAGAAGTCCGGCGCCTCGATTCGGTTGACGGACGCGACCGCCTCGTTCAGCACGGAGAGCGACCGCGCGGGGTCGAACTGCGCGTAGAGGTACGCGCCGGCGAGTAGCGTGCGCGCCTTCACGACCGTGTCCGGCGCCTTGCCCGCGGAGACGAGCATCTCGTCGAGGAGTTCTCTGGCCCTGTCCCGGGTCTCCACCTTAGCCAGCATCTCTTTCGCAATCATCGCGTACAGGTACGCGCGCTGGTCTAACTCCTCGACCTTGGAGGCCAGCGTTCTGGCGTCGTCGAACCGCTTCCCTTTCAAGGCGCCCTGCGCCCGGTTGAAGTAGACCCAGTTGAGCACCTGCCGGCGGACGTTCGAGTCAGCGATCTTATCCGCGGCGGCGAGCATGGGTTCCAGTTCTTCAGCCTCGGGGGCGCGCAGGATGGCGGAGACGATGGCTTGGTCGCGCCTGTCTGAGTTGCGCTCGTTCGACGCGGCGGCCAACTGCTCGTCGAAGCTCACCCTGGCGGTCTCCGCCCTGTTACTGACGCCGGCCGTCACGTCTCTCTGCGACTCCTGCGTCAGCAGCGCGAAGAGGTTGTCGCGCGTTTGCACCAACGCTTCCAGCAGGTCGGGCTGTCCCTGCCTGACCTGCGGCTCCAACCGCGTCAGAGCCATCCAGAGCTGTCCTTCGCCCGAGATGCCGCTGAAGCTGCCTTCGTCGCCCCTGCCTTCGAGCGCCCGCTGCGCCCGCGCCAACAACGTCTGAAGGAATGACCGCTGGAGCGAGGTGTTAGGGGCGAAGGCGGCCGGCACGTTGAGGTTGATCGTCACCGGCATGTCTCCCGCCGCGCGTGCGTTGCCGAAAGGGTAAGCTGACAGGTAAAGAAATTCGCTGAGCGGCCTGTCGCGGTACGCCGCCAGTGCTTCGCCGTAGAACCGATCCGCGGCGGTCTGATTCATCTCCGCGAACTTGTAGAGGAAGATCGGCAGTTGGACGCTGCCCGGGTAGCGCAAACTCACCCTGGCGTAACCGACGCCCGTCTCGGCGTCGGAAGAGAGCAGTGAGGTGGCAAGCCCGAGCAGTTTCGTGGCCGTCCTGATGTCGCGCTGCGCGTTGCGCGTGCCCCCCTCCTCGGCCTCCCTGCGATCCTGTTCGAGCAACTGCTCCGTCAGTTTTTTCGCCCACGCGTTGTCGCGTTTGGCGATGGCGTTAATCACGACGTAGCGTTGATCCGGGGTGTCTGCGAGCAACGCCAGCCCTTCCCTCTTCGGCTCGTCCCCTTTCTCTTTGAAGTTGGCCGCGGCCAGCTCGAACGCTTCGGCGAAGACACCGCGCGCTGTCTCCGGTTGATGAACCCAGAGCAGGTCGGCGGCGCGGAGCAGCACGGCGATGCGCTTCACCTGATCGTCAATCTGCTTCGACGCCTCGACCTGCTGTCGGACTGTGGCCAGCGCGGAGTCGCGGCTGCAAGACGAGTTGACGGCCGCGGGCGCGATCTTAACCTGAGCCGACACGTAGGGTGCCGGCGCGCACGCGAAAGGTGCTAAGGAGGCGAGCAGGAGCGCCATCAGAAGATAGTCCATCCTCTTCGCAAGGCGCGCGCTGTCCTTGAGGTTCAAACTTTCGGCGATCATGGTCATTCCTTTGGCGAGGGTCGGCCCCGTGCGCATGGGGCCGCTCCGGATTAGATTCGCTTTGCATGTGAGGCGGATGGCCGGACAGTTAAGTGGAGAGCTTGCTCCGTCTAAACGGAATCGTGAGTCCCGCCCGCCGCTTCGATAGTGAGAAGCGCACGAGGTAGGCCGCGCCTCCCGGCCGGAGCCAAGAGGCGCGGCCTCGGCGCAGAGTTTAAGAACCGCCCTCGACGGGCGCCACTTGCCTCTTACATTCGGTGTCGTCCGACCAGACGCCGCCGCCGTTGCCGTTGCTCACGCAGCCCTGGCCGCCGCGGCAGGCCCCTTCGGAGTAAGTTTGTCCGGCGTATGTGCAGCTAGTCCCATCCGCCAATATCGGCTCGATCTCGGCTTGAGAAGGTGGGGGAGCGAAAGCCGCATAGACGCCGAAGGCCAAGAGACACGAGGTGACGGCGAGCGCCCTCACCGAGGTGAGTGTTCTTCGAAGGCTCATCTGAATCTCCTTTACCAGTGTCAGGGCTGTTGAGGGTTGATGAGTGAATGCGCCCGGCGGTTATGAGCACGCCTGCCTGCACCCGGAAAGAGAACGGAGTGGGGAGCGGAGGCGATGAGTATTATTCCAATAGTTGAGCCTGATTTGTTTGTGAAAGATGGATTGGCTGGAATGAGTCAGCCGCTTCTGTATAGGGCGGGGTAACACTAGACCAGCTTCGAACTAGTCAACAACATTTTTGCTCATGTATCCTCTGACTGCGCGTCCGTCGGAGGAAAGCACGTCCGCTTAAAGATGTCAGCCGTAAGCTGGTCGGCTTTGGTCATCGTCTCGTAAGTCGCCACATATTGGTTTAGCTCTCCCCTTTCTATGGGAAATCCGCCATCCCCCTCCAAGATTTCTATTGTTTTTACCTGCCTACCTATGGTATATCGCACGTTATGATACCCGAGAGTGTCTTTTCCATCTCCCCGAACCCACGCTTCTTCTACGTCACGCCAAGCGTGCACGCGGCGATTGCGAAGACACAGTACGTGATCCGCGCGAAGCAGGGGCTGACTACAATCATTGGGGACGTTGGACTCGGCAAGACCTCTCTGCTGCGGCTGCTCTACAACGAGTACGACGACAGCCCGGAGCACACCACGGCCTTCATTGTGAACCCGAAGCAGACGAGCGAGACCGCGTTCCTCAAGGCTATCTGCACGGAATTCGGGGTGAAGACTAAGCGCAGCCAGCGCGAGACGGAGTACGAGTTGAGGGGCTTCCTCGTCGAACAGTACCGCGAGGGCCAGAGCGTCGTGCTCTTCATCGACGAGGCACAGCAACTCAAGGGGCCGATGTTCGAGCAGATCCGCCAGATCCTGAACTTCGAGACCGACGAGACCAAGCTGATCTCAATCGTGATGGCTGGCCAGGTGGAACTCCGCTACAAGCTGGCGGACCGCAGCAAGCGGGCGCTGGTTTCCCGCATCGCCGTCTCCTCCACCCTCGATGCCCTGACCCTCGACGAAACCTCCGGGATGATCGACTTCCGCTGCACCGTAGCAGGCGTCGAAAACCCCTTCGAGCCCGAGGCCGTGGAGGGCGTCTACCACTGGTCGAAGGGCGTCCCGCGCGAGGCCATCAAGCTCTGCGCCATGGCGGTCCAGTACGCGGCCATCAACAAGCTGAAGAGGATACCCGCCGATCTAGTCGAACTGTCAGCAGGTGACATCGTCCGTCCATCAGATGAGAGCTCCGCCGAGACAGTCTCCCCCTTGGGCACGATGAAAGCGGTGCGAGAGGCTCTATGAGCGAGGAGAAAAAATACGTTACCTTCCGCGACCTCCGCGTAGTCTCTCCTGCTCAGAAGTCAACTACTTCCCCAGCTTCTACTAGTACACCTAGTACATCTAGTACACCTAGTGCATCTATCATACCCGAGGTACTTGAATTATCTCCTGTAGCTGCAATAATTGATAAGGAAGAGCAGCCTGAGCCCCAGCCCAACCCATCTGATCGATTGGGTTCTACTAGTACATCTAGTAATACTAGTATATCTAGAACATCTAGTAGTATTAGCACTTCTAAAATATCGCTCGAATCTGAAACCAGACCCCAGCCGGATGGTTCGGCCGAAAAGCCAAAAAGGCCGGCGGTCGCCCCGGAGAGGGATTTTCAAAGGATTCCGAATTCGATTACCCGCAGGGCCATCCCGGAAGGGGTGTTCAGGGGAAAGAGCAAACAGGTCTGGGACTATCTGTGGAGCGTTACCAGGGGTGGTATCGTGCCGGTCAAGTCCACCCGGAAATCGCGCCGCGAGATAAAAGCTGGCTCGGGTCTCGGATCCATGGTGACGGTAGACGCCGCGCTCGAGCACTTAGAGAGCGTAGGCTTGATAGCGGTAAGGCCGGCGGTTGGTTCGCTCTCCGGTAACGAGTACGAGATATTCACCCCAGACGAAGCCTATACTAGTACACCTAGTAGTGCTAGTACACCTAGCACTACTAGGATTACCCAGAAAGTAGATGAACTAGATGTACCAGAATCTGGTAGTACTAGTACAACTCAACTTGTTGAAAATACAGAGGGTTCCGGCCAGCCTAATACTTCTTTTAAGACTAAAGATATAAATACTGATGATGAGGCGTTCGCCGAATTCGCTGCCGTGGTGAGAAAAACGGCGAAGGAGATCACCGGCAAAGACCCCTCAAAAGGGGAAGCGGCACGATGGGCGGAAGTGGCCGAAGTCCTCATGACCGAATTGAGAATAGCCGCCGGTCGCACCACAGTTTCGAGCGTGCCGGCGTTTCTAGCGGAGCACCTCCGCCGCCGACTCTGGAAGAAAGAGAAGCGACAGATCGAAGCCGAGGCTGCCGAGCAGAAGGCGTCAATTCCGGCACGAAAAGTTGACGCCTCGAAGTGCCCGGACTGCTTCGGCACGGGTATGTACTACCCCAACGGATTCGACAAAGGAGTGGCTAGATGTCCTCACTCAAAGCTCATAGAGGAGAGTGAAAGCTAAGGTTCCACGATGTTTCACGACAAGTTAAAAACTGAGTATAAAGAAGTTGGGCAGGCGCAAATAAGTTCAATTACGCCCTCTTAACGACATGTCGCATAACGCCCCTTTTACGACTTGGGCAGGGCGTCGGCTCAAGTTAAAATCTCTCAAAAATTCTGCCCAAGGGGGAGAGAAGCCTTGAGCACCCTGCGGAAAGACGAACTAGAGGCCGCCGACGACTTGGTGGAGTGCGGCCAGCGCCTCTACGACGAGCGCCTGCGTGACTTGCTCGAGCCTTCACAGGCCGGGCGCTACGTCGCCATCGAGCCCGTCTCCGGTAAGTATTTCCTCGGAGACACCGGCACCGAAGCCCTTTTAGAAGCACGGCGTGCCCTCCCCGAGGCCGTCTTTTACCTGGCGCGCGTCGGATACCCTGCGGCCGACACCCTCAGCGGCTATGGCAGAAGAGTCGGGTAGGGTCACCGCCGGCAGGGAGGCGCTCCTGCGCTTGAGGCTTTCCGCCGGCGAGACGGTTGAGTGCCTCGTCGACACGGGCTTCACCGGCGCCCTCGTCCTGCCGCAGGATCTGGTCGCCCGGCTGAATCTTCAGGTCATCGGGCGCCAGGTCTTCGAGATGGTCGGAGGGCGACGCTTCGTCGCCGGCGTGGCGCTGGCCGAGGTCGACTGGCTGGGCCGGCGGCAGACCTTCCGCGTAATCGTCAGCGAAGACAGGCTGCTCGGGACGGAGATGCTCGACGGCTGCCGCTTAGTGGTGGATTACGTAGCCCACACCGTCACCGTCAGCGACGAAACGAACTAAATGAGCGACGGCCAAGTCAACGCAGAAATCTTGCCCCCCGCGGCGACGCGACCCGAGCCGCCTGCGGTTGCGGGGCAGGCGAGATTCGATGAGCGGATAGCCGCCCCCTTCATCCTGAAGTCACTCTCGGCTGAGACGCGCGAGTCCTACCGGCGCGGCATTCAGGAGTTCTTCTGTCACGCCGGCTGGCCGCACCCGACGCAGGTCACCCCCGAGCACGTGCTGCGCTACCGCGATCGGCTCGTCCGGGATAAGCGGAGGCCGGCCACCATCGCGCAGAAACTCTCGGTTGTCCGCTCCTTCTTCTCCTACTTGCAGGCGGCGGGCGTGGTCACGCTTAACCCTGCCTCCGCGAAACTGGTGCCCCCGCCGCCAGTGCCGGCACAGCAATCAGGCAGAGCGCTTACTCCGAAGGAGGTGAGACATCTCCTGGCTTCCCCGGACAAGACTAAGCCGGAGGGGGCGCGGGACTACGCGATGCTGCTCGTCATGCTGCGGCTGTCGCTCCGACTGTCGGAGGTCTGTTCGTTGCGGCGCTCTTCGATCACTGCCACCCAAGGACGGTGGGTGCTTAAGTGCAAGGTCAAAGGGGGCAGGGAAGAGGTCTGGCCGCTCCCGGCGGACGTGAAGGAGGCGATCGATGATTACCTCAGGCTCGACCACAAGCGCCGTCGAGCCCTGCACAGCGACGGGCCTGACGCGCCGCTCTTCCAGCCGCACTCTAACTACCGGACGCTCGTCTTCGACAAGGCCCTGAGCCCGCGGCACGTGCAGCGGATAGTCGCGCACTGGGGTAAGTTCTCCGGCGTAGGGAAAGTTACCCCTCACGACCTGAGGCGAACAGTCGTTACCGAGCTGCTGAACCGGGGGCACAGCTACCGTGAGGTGCAGATGGTCACTAAGCACCGCGACCCGAAGACGGTCATGAGGTACGACCATGCGCGTGATAACTTGGAGAATAACCCAGTCAATACTTTTAACTATGACTAGGATGGGTTGTAAATCTCCATTTAAATCCTCAAAAATTTTCCTGTATTAACGACTTGTTAGATTGATCTTCACATACCTTGCTGACTCATAACATGAACAGAGACCTGGCTGAGGGAAACTCCCTTATCAGGTAGCTGACACTGTTTTTACGGCTAGCCACGACGAGAGCTAAAAAAAGTGACTTCTTTGACCTGATAGCAGATCGAGACAGGGACTCTATACTGTTATGACGACAGCCTCTACCGAGTCTAGACGTGCGGGAAAGAGGGACGCACCGGTAGTAGCCTGGCTCAAAGGCCCGCAACGCATCAGAGGCTTAGACCCTCTGGGCGTGCGCGCACCATGTGAGAGCCTCTACACGCAGCTCCTGCCCGGCATCAACAACGTCACCGACCGCGCGCGCTACTTCTCCTTCTACCCGTGGCTTGTCTGGGCCGTCGAGCGGCACGCAGGGTCGTTGAAGGGGTTGCCCCTCTACCACACCATCCGGCGCGCCGACTGCCTATTTACCCTAATCGGGCTCAGGCACTTGGCGACCTCTGGCCCTTCGAAACTCCACGGCGGCCTAATCGGCGCCATTACGCTCTCTCGCGCGATCAATCAGCTCAGTGAGGGTGAAACGCTACGCCTCTCCGAGTTCTCGACGACCGACCCCGTGCCAGAGCGCTACTTTCAGAACAGGCACGGAGGGCTCGGACAGTACTACCTGGGAACGCTCCAGCAGGCGGGGCTGCTCTTGGGCGACGCGCGCTCCGGCATCCGCTACACAGAGGAGCGGGGCGGGCCGCTGGCGCGCGCCTTTGACGACGGCGTCGACCGCGAAGCCTTCTTCGCCGCCCTTGAGGCGGACGAGGTCACCACCGACACTCTGGACTATCTCTCTGCCTTCTGCGCGTGCGCCATCGAGGAGAACGCCGTCGAGCACTCGGCGCTAGCTGATTATTTCTTCAACCGGGAAAGCATCTTCCACCAAGAGGAGGGGCAACCGCGTCGGCTGACGCTCGCGCTGCTCCTCGACTTGTGTGAACGCCTTCAGGGCTCAGACACCCCGCTCACGGTAGATGGGGGCGGGTCGGATGTCTTCCGCGCGTGCGCCTACGCAGGGGCGATGCCTGGCGGTGCGTCTTGGGATTCGGGCATCTCCGCGCTCGACTCGTTTCGCCAGGGTTGGGGCCTCTACCACCGACACGAACTCTTCTCCGTCGCGATCCAGTGTCTCTTCTGGGCAGGGCTCGACGCCCTGCAGGGGGAAGGGGTAGCGCTCGCCGACAGCCGGGCCTACGGCCAATGGTTCGCCGCGACGTTCGAGGGCGCTCTGGACGGTGGCGGCAAAGAGACTCTGGCATCAGCCGTTGCGCGCACGGCCGGTGCCCTCCCGCCGCTTGAACTCTGGGAGGACCCGGAGCACGAAGTGCAGCTCGGATGGACTGCGCACAACCTGACGCGCGAGCAGGACGCGCGCTTCCAGCGTGAGGATGTCGTGCGCGACAGCGTCCGCGTGCTGCTCGCGCTGGCCGCGCGCGGGCAGGGAGCGGCAGGCCGCGAAACGCCTTTCGGGCTCTCGCAGCACCATCTGATTCATTACCCAGTCAACCTTCACGAATTCGAGCGGCTCGCCGGAGGCGAGTGGGGCGGGCTGCCGATGCGCGACCTGCTGGCGCGCCTGGGGGCGCGCTGGGGCGTGGACGCGCACCTGAGAGTCGCGCTACGGAAGCTGCGCGGGAGCGCCCATGACACCTTCAAGATTGTGCCGGGCGAGCGAGGTCTGACCGTCACCGAGAGCCCGCTGCCCGGCTTCACCGGCCCGCGCGTCAGGCAGGCGCTCCAGGTGCTCTACGACCTGCGCGCGCTCGATTACGACCCGACATCCGGGGGGATGAGGCCGACCGACTTCGGGCTCGAGATGCTGGAGGAGTGCCGTGCCGACTGAGACACCTGAGATCTCGATAATCGACGAGCTGCGGCGCGGTGGCTTCGAGTTCTCCTTCGCCACGACCTACAACGCCTACCTGCCCTTCTACGAAGACGTGGTGTGGCGACACCTGACGGCCGCTGGCTGCCGCGCCAATGTGCTGCTCATGGATGGTCGGCAGTGCGCTGCCTCACTCTCGGATGAAGGCTCGCGCCCGCGCTTGGCGGGCCGTGAGTACACGCTCATCCCGGCGCGCTCGCGCGGGGCCTTTCACCCGAAACTGCTGATGCTCATCGGGCGCAGCCGCGGACTGCTCTTCGTAGGCAGCCACAACCTCACGGTAGGCGGTTTCGGTCGCAACCGCGAGCTGACGAGCCGGCTCGAAGCGTCGTCGGACGACGAGGCGGCGCTCGCCGCGCTGGGGGAGGCCTGGAGGTTCATGCGCGCATGGGTCGCAGATCAGCCGGCGGAACTGCTCGCCGCGTTCGACGCGGCAGAGAGCTACGCAAGCTGGCTTCGCGACGCCCTGTCCGCCGTCGCGCCGGACGATGCGCGGATGCAGTTCTTTGGGAGCATGCCCAAAGGAGACAGTCTCTGGCAGCGCGTGAAACGGCTGATGCCGGAAGGCGTGCGCCGGGTCACGGTCGTCTCGCCATTTTTCGACGGCCGCTTGAGGTTCCTCAAGCAGCTCGCCGCAGACCTGTCACCCGGTGAGTTCGTCGTCGGCGTCGAGCCGGGCGCGGTTGTCATTGATCACAGCGCAGGGAGCGTGCTCCCCGGCGTGCGCTTCGTCGATTCAAAGGGCCTGCGTGAGGGGAAGGGCTATTTGCACGCGAAGGCTGTCCTCGTTGAGGCCGACGACGGTAGCGAACTGCTCGTTACCGGGAGCGCGAACGCAAGCTGGCAGGCTTGGCTCGCCGACAGCGGCGAGAGGAACGCCGAGGCAATCATCGTCACCACCGGAACGAAGAGACAGTCGTCAGGCCGCGTGCTAGGGCTGAAAGAGCTCGCTAAAGAGCCGGCACTATCGCCCGATGACTGGGAGGAGATCAAGCGAACAGCGACTTATTGGCCGAAACGCGCAGATGAAACGCACCCCTCGCCCTTAATTGCGGTCGAGACGGAACAGGGGTTCGACGTGGAAGACCCTACGGCGGCGGGACCAGCGCTATATAGTGCCGAACTGTTGGACGCCGACAATCAGGTTATAGGGAGTCCTCTAGTTGCGCTAGAGGACGGTCGACTCTACAAGGTTGATGTGCCGGAGCCGTACCTAAGACAGCAAACGTCGACGGTCGTGTTGCGCTTCGCCGGGGGCACCGCGCGGCTCGCCATCGCACACCATACTTTCAACGTGGCTGCGTCAGCGCAGACCGATAGGCAGCGCGAGTGGAACCGCGCCTTCAACAGCCTCGAAACCGACACACCTCTCCTTGAAGACATGCTGAAAATTGTTGAGCGTGTGATCTTCGACGACTTCGAAGCGCACCAGCCAAGGCTGCGTTCGCCCGCCGTCAGAACTCGGGCGGGGGAGCCTGACACTGGCGACACAGAAACTCCTCAAGAGACATATTCGGTAAGGCTTGTTGAAGTAACGGCCGCGCTGCCGCACACCCGCCACGCGCAGCTTGATGACCTGAGTGTGATTCTGGGTGCCCTGAATCGGCGGTTGGCCGAAGGCCTTGAAGGGTCTGTCTCACTCGCTCCAGCCATTGCGCGCAGTGAAGAGGAACTAATCGGCACGGAGGCTGAGGAGGAGAGGGAATGGCGCGAGATTGACGGTGCCGAGCTCGCAGCCGCCTGTCGACGTAGGGTCTCGACTCTGATGCGAAGGATGATCGCTCAACTTGAACTGGCGGCCCAAACGCCCGCAAGGAGCGCTGGAGCCGTGCGGCAACTGGCGGCGGTGCTTGGTATCCTACACCGCCTGCGCGAGTTGGAACTTACCGCCGAGTGGTTGCCTTATGATGAAACATTAATCCGTGACAAAGACGAGTGGAAGTTCTTCCTCGACGCCGCGCGCCTCCTCTTTCGCCGGAGCGCCCCCGTTATGCAGCGGGCCGTCGATACCTACGCGGCGGCGGGCACGACGACGGCAGCACTGGCGGAGCCCTCTACGGCCGCCGGGCTGCTGCTGTGGCTCGTATGGGACTTAGGTCTTGACGTGCGGAGCGCGACAGACGCGGATGACCGAGGAGAGGTGCGGGAGAACCTGAGGGGCGTGGCGCGGCTCGTGGCGATGGCTCAGGTCGTAAGCGATGACGAGCGCGCGCGAGAGAAGGCGTCGGAGGCCATCTCCCGCCACTGCGGCTTTTACGCGAGCGACGGCGTGACAGAGACGTGGTGCGATGAGCATCTTAGGTGGCTGAAGAAGATGGCTAACGTAGCTTGTGCTCCTCGCGCGTCACACACGCTGGCGCGGCCTGCGGACGCAGGCGACCTCGTTTACCCGACTCTGAAGGCCGAGGCTAGTTTGCATGTTGTGCTGCAGTCGAAAGGCTCGTCCGTAAAGGTGGTGGATCTGGATAAAGAAGATGAAGAGACCACGTATGGCATCAAATACGTTGCTGTGCTTAATTACTGACGCTAGAGATTGTTTATCGCGTGGGATTGGCAAGCTTGGCCTGCCAGTGAGAATCTTGCTCGCGAATGGATAAGAGATTGTGAGTGGGCTGCGCATTCTCTACGGGATTTTGTGCGAGGTATACTACAGCGTCTTGATCAACTCATGTACGAAATATCATAGCCTCTAGGGTCATAGACTGATCTAAGTTGAGTCTACTTGTGATTCGGGCCAGGCTAAAACTTGATGATAAGGGCTTACGCATAGCCCTGCACGCGGGCCGGGGTTATCACATTCGAGCCTGTCATTCTTCGGGACATACGTGCCTAGACAATCGAGCAGTTATTGAAGTTTAAGAGGGCGTTCGGCCCTCGGCTGAAGAGGTATGGCGGCAACCTCAAAATGGCACCGGCGGGAGCTCACAGGGTACGCCGGGTTGACCTTCAGGTGCTCGAACAGGTGAAAAAACACGATACCAAACGGTTCAGATCCGCCATCTCATGCTGGGCTAAGTCCTGGGGCGCGGAAAGTCTGGAGGAGCGGGTGAATGTTGTCTTCTCCCCGAGGATGGTGAAGTCACTTGGACGTTGTGACCTCCGGAGCAAGACGATCAGGCTCAACCCCATGTTAAGGGGGTGCCGTGGCAGGATTCTGCTGGAGGTCCTGTGCCACGAGGTGGCTCATATCGCCGTCCACGAGAAATACGGCCCTGGCAGCAGCCCGCATGGGGAGGAGTGGAAACGGTATGTGCGTCAGGCCGGCTTCGTGCCGCGCGTCACCGCCAGTTTGAAGGGATTGAATCTGCCCCCGCCCGCCCGAAAGGCCCCGTCAGCCCTGTACGAGCACCGATGCCCCGTCTGCCAAATGACGCGTACATCCTCACGCCCGGTGAGCCGGTGGCGTTGCGCCGCCTGTGCGGAGGTAGGGTTAGATGGTCGCCTGATCGTAGAGAGGATCATTAAACCGGCAAGGTAAAGTGTGTGACGGAAGACGGCTGCCCTTTCTGTAACCTGCTGCCCGCCGACAGAGTGTTCTACCGAGATGGCTTGGTTAGTGCACTCTGGGACGGCTTCCCCGTTTCTTCGGGGCATGCGCTCCTTGTCACCAGGAGGCACATCGCGGACTGGTTTGAGGCGACGGACGAGGAACGCTCTGCCCTCACACGAGCCCTGTCTCTCGTCAAGGCAGAGGTTGAGAGACGTTACGCCCCTGATGGCTTCAACGTTGGGGTCAATGTCGGCGTGGCTTCGGGCCAAACTATTTTCCACCTTCACATCCACCTCATCCCCCGTTACAACGGAGACGTGCCGGACCCGCGTGGCGGGGTGCGACACGTCATTCCATCGAAGGGCAACTACCTCGCGGCATCCGGTCCGAAGTCAGAGGAGCTACCTTCGGGGCTGACCCGTAGGGCGCTCGTCCGCGGCGGAGGGGACGATCCACTACTTCCACACCTGCTCGCGAACATTGATGACTCGGAGCGGGTCGACATCGCCGCGGCCTTCGTGCTCAGCAGCAGGGTTCGCTGGCTCGAAGCCCACCTGCGTGATCTGCTTGGTAGGAGAGGGCGCGTCCGCCTCCTTACAGGAGACTATCTGGACGTAACCGACCCGGACGCGCTTCTACGCCTCCTGGACCTAGAAGGGCAGATCGAGTTGCGCGTCTTCGAGACTAAAGGCACCAGCTTTCACCCGAAGGCCTACGTCTTCTACCGCCGCGGCGGAATGGGCGTGGCCTACGTGGGGAGTTCCAACCTGACGGGTCCGGCACTCACGAGCGGCGTCGAATGGAACTACAGGGTGATCTCCTCCGATAACGAAAAGGGTTTCTCGGAGGTGACGGAAGCATTCGAGGAGCTGTTCTCGCACCCGTCTACACGAGCGGTCGACACCGACTGGATAGCCGAGTACAGGCGGAGGAGGAAAGTCAGGATCGTCGCGCCGCGCCCTGCTGAAGTGGAGGACGAGGCTCCGCTGCCGCCGCCGGAGCCCCACGAAGTGCAGCGGGAGGCGCTTGCGGCGTTCGAAGCCACGCGGCGTGCGGGTAACTCGGCCGGGCTGGTGGTACTCGCCACGGGGCTGGGTAAGACCTGGCTGAGCGCCTTCGACAGCAGCCGCCCCGAGTTTAGCCGCGTCCTCTTCGTGGCACACCGGGAGGAGATTCTCGCCCAGGCACTCAGCACCTACCGGCGCGTCCGCCCTGAGGCCGTGCTCGGCCAATACACTGGCGCGGAGAAGAACCCTGCGGCCGAGGTGGTCTTCGCCTCGGCCCAGACGCTGGGCCGCAGGCGCCACCTGGAAGTTTTCGGGCCGGAAGATTTCGACTATGTCGTGGTCGACGAGTTCCACCACGCCTCGGCCGCCACCTACCGCAGGCTCATAGACTATTTCAAACCGCGCTTTCTGCTCGGGCTTACGGCCACCCCGGAGCGTACCGACGGGGGCGACCTGCTAGCGCTCTGCCAGGAGAACCTCGTCTATCGCTGCGACCTCTTCGAAGGCATCAAGCGCGAGCTGCTCAGCCCCTTCCACTACTTCGGCGTGCCGGACGAGGTCAACTACGCGAATATTCCCTGGCGTAGTAACCGCTTCGATGAGGAGGCGCTCACGCAGGCCGTAGCTACCCGGTCGCGGGCGGAAAACGCGCTGGGGCAATACAGGAAGCGCGGGGGAAAACGCACGCTAGCCTTCTGCGTCTCGCAGAGGCACGCAGACTTCATGGCCGAGTTCTTCCGCGCGGAAGGGGTCAGGGCGGTTGCGGTCTACTCAGGAGAGGGTAGCGCCCCGCGCGCGACATCGCTCGAAAAACTTGAAGCGGGCGAGCTCAACTGCATCTTCGCCGTGGACATCTTCAACGAGGGCCTGGACCTACCGCACATAGACACCGTGATGATGCTCAGGCCGACGGGCTCGCGGGTTCTGTGGTTACAGCAGTTCGGCCGCGGCCTCCGCCGCGCGGAAGGTAAGGAGCGCCTCACCGTCATCGACTACATCGGCAACCACCGGACGTTCCTCGACAAGCCGCGGACGCTCTTCGAATTGGGGGCGAGAGACGCGGACGTGTTGCGAGCGCTCCAACTTGTTCAGGCGGGACAGGCAGAGCTCCCGCCGGGGTGCGAGGTGACTTACGAGCTGGAGGCCATCGACATCCTCAAAGGCCTCCTACGGTTACCCCAACAGAACGAGGCCTTGAGGCTCTATTACGAAGATTTCCGGGAGCGTCATGGCATGCGCCCCCGCGCAGTCGAAGCTTTCCACGAGGGCTACAACCCTCGCTCGGCGCGCAAGACTTATGGCTCTTGGTTCGGCTTCATTAGGTCCATGGGAGATTTGACCGAGGGCGCGGGCTCCGCTCTCGACAGGTTCTCCGGGCTCCTGGAGGCGCTCGAAGTCACCCAGATGACGAAGAGCTTCAAGATGCTCGTGCTGCTCGCGATGCTCAACCGCGACCGCTTCCCCGGCGACATATCAATCGAAGAACTGACCGAAGGCTTCGGCGAGCTGGCGCGCCGCTCAGCTAAGCTGAGGGACGATGTCGGCCCCGCCCTCGAAGACAGTGACGCGCTACGCAAGCTGATCGAAGAGCATCCGGTCGATGCGTGGGTAGGCGGTAGAGGGACAGGCGGGACGCCATTCTTCTCCTACAAGGAAGGCCTTTTCAGTTCAACTATAAGAGTCGGGGGTGCCGAGCGTGCGGAACTGCAGGAGCTAATCAGGGAACTTGTAGATTGGAGGCTGGCCGAGTACCTGCAACGCTCCCTGGAAGGTAGGGGGTGGGGCGAGGAGATAGTCTGCAAAGTCAGCCACTCGGGTGGGAGGCCGATCATTTTCCTGGATCGAAATAAGTACCCCCACACGCCTGAAGGCTGGACGGATGTCGATGTAGAAGGGGAAGAGTACAGTGCGAACTTCGTAACGGTCGCCGTCAACGTCATCAGACGCGCGGGCTCTGAACAGAACGAACTGCCCGCATTGATGCGCCGCTGGTTCGGCCCGGACGCTGGGCTGCCGGGCACCAATTTTTCCGTCGCCTTCAGGAGCGAAGGTGGGCGGTATACTCTGACCCCGATCAAACGTGCAGAGGCAGGCACCAGTCTGGAGCTCTGGCGGAGTTACTCACGCGAGCAGATCCCGCCCCTCTTCGGCGAACAGTTCACCACAGCGCGGTGGAACAGCGGGTTCGTCACCATACCGGAAAATACAATACTCCTCATAACCCTGGAGAAGGAGAGCATGGGGAGCACGTTTCAATACCAGGATCACTTCTTGTCCCCTGACCTCTTCGAGATGCAGAGCCAGAACAGAACCAGTCAGGCGAGCGCCGTAGGTCAGGGCATCCAGCACCACCGCGAGAAAGGCATCAACATTCATCTCTTCGTGAGAAAAAAGAAGAGGGCGGCGGGCGGGGGCACAGCCCCTTTCACTTACTGCGGCGAGGTGGAGTTTGCTGGGTGGGAGGGAGATCGCCCCATTACAGTCAGGTGGAAACTCTCTACACCGCTAACAAAGCGTCTGCAAAGACTCCTTATAACCAATGCCGGCGATTGAGAGACTGCAACCGTCATAAAAGAAGGTAGATACCAGTCTCAGTAGCAGATCGTGTAAAAGGATCTTAATCACTTTATCAGTAAGTGCTTTAAGCGTAGTAGAGTCGATCTTCGTATCATCTTTATAAATATGACATTAGGTCGGATCAGTTACCGTGGGGAGTTTTCGCCCAATATAACCTACGATTAAAGTGTGTGTTGCAGAATCTGGAAAGAAATAAATACGCCCCGGCCCTGGTGTGAACCGTACGTGCCAACTAAAAATCCTTTGTATTCCATCCGGGCAAATAAAGGTATGGGCGTCTCCATACTTCTGCAAGGTCGGAAGGCTCTCTGGAGTGGCTTTTGAAGGCAAGGTTGCAGGGTCAAAGGACCCGTCATTCCAGTTAGAAGAGTAATCCTCTAATTCTAAAAGGCGTTTTAAGATCTGCCTTAGAGATTCATTTCCTGCTACAAGAAATTGCACTTGTTCGCTGACGTCATCGCAGAGGATCAACGATGGAAATAATTCTCTGCGGCGATCCCACAAATCGGCGCCGTCGCGAATGCCTGTCCTTATCCGATTATTAATCCAGGGGGTATGCTCTAATACATGGGCTTCTGCACTAGCATGAACGATGTTTATAGTTTCTTCGTGTAATCCATCTTCATCGAGCAACTCAAATTGTAGGAGAAGTTCACTTGTATCCCACCGCTCCTCGGACTTTAAACTTATCGCTAGTGCTTCAAGTAAATGAGCAATGCCAAGTCCTTCTGCAATAACGCCTCCAAATTTACACTCTGACCTTTCATGCTTCTCTTCAATTTCTGTGCTAGTTAGATCTTGAAGAAAGGGTACTTTGGTAGCTAGTGTAGTGAGAAATCTTCGTGCCTCGCGGTCTACCTCAGGATCGTTACGCCAGCGGGCCAGAGGGTAATTAGGGGCAAGAAGGGCGTTGTGAAATCCATGATGGACACGAAGTGATCGTCGGATACCCTGTCTGGTCGCACTACTCATAGTCGCGATTAAGCCGCTCATCCTATCGCGTGCCGTAAGAATGTCTTCTGCCGGCGTTTGCATGGAAAGCTCATTGAAGACCATTTCAAGATCCACACATTACTCTCCGGTGGGCTGTAACAAGACCTCCAAGCTTTTGTCCCATTCATCAAAGAAATTGTTTGGCCATCGATCAATACGGCCGTCACGATTTATAGCTGGCGACACTACTTTATGAGCTGGTTCGGCAGTCATGGGTCGGTCAAAGAAATATAATTGTACTTTTTCCGGAGGAAGCTGGCCCTCATGGACAGCCAATCTAATACCATTCAGCACATGGTCACTATGTGTTTCAACGAGTATCTGGACACCACATTGTGCCGCAAGAGATATGAGGTGCCCCATCCTAACCTGCCCCTTAGGATGAAGGTGGGCTTCTGGATTCTCAATCATTAGCAGGGCGTCTGAGCGAGCAGAGAGTATTGCCACAATTATTGGTAATGTATACGTGATGCCAAATCCCACATTGGTTGAGCGATAGTTGTTACTTGTATGGGAACCACTGACGAAAGAGTATTCTAAGCTGACTAAGTCTAAGCCGGCGTGCGTATTAATATGAAGTCGTGTGCCAGGACTAACCTCGCCCATCCAAGCCTCCACCTGATCCCTCAACTTTAAAGAATCAACCTCACTGTGCGCTAACTCCTTGTGCGGTATTTCATCTCTTTCGAACATAGACAGGAAATGTGCTGTGTACTGGCCACGCGTACCCAATTGTTTATGTTGACGTACTAGATTGTCAGACGTTTCGAACGCCGTTCGCGGACCAATGCGTTCCGCCTGAAGGTACTGGAAATCATCTCCGAATAATGACTCCTCAAATACCTCTGCACTCGCCTGTGGTGAGACAATATCCAGTACGTCCGCAGCACGGTTGTAGTTAAAAATCCACTGAGCCTCATTGCCGCCTACCCAAGCTACATTAAAAGTGATGCGTTCCTCTTCGGCTCCTTCATACAGAGCATCACGTGCCATACCTATGCGAACCAAATCGCCGTTAAGAGCTAATCCTCTGTTTTGAAGCAATCCCTGATAATAGGATTGTCTAAGTAAGAGTAGTGATTGAAGAACCGAGGATTTCCCTGTGCCATTAAGGCCTGAAAGTAAAGTAAGAGGTGCTAAATCAAGCTGTTGATTTTTGAAGCACTTGAAATTGCTTAATCTTAGTAATCGTATCATGCAATAACCTCCTTAATAATGTTTGCTATCCTGCCAAACCTCATATGTACTTGCCGAACGTCACCGGTGGCCTGCGAAATGGAGCGGTCGTATGCAGGGTCTTTGAGTAATTCATTGAAGGCATTCAGGAACTTGGTCTTTCTGTCTACTAGTCGCTGACGACCGAAATCATCAAGTGCTCCTAAATTTACAGTTACTGCTTCGAATAGAGCTTTGTTTATTGGAGATTTCTTCTTATAAAGCGGATCCCCGGGTTTACGAAATGCATAATTGTCCCAAAGCTCATGTGCGATATACAGTGCACGGTAAAAACGCTCTACAAGCTGTCTACGCTCAGAGTCTGACATGTTGTTAAGACTAGCCATTGCAGCATTCAGGAATGCATCCATGTCTTTATCTTCATATTGAATATAAGGAGTAATTGTGAAAGCCAGAAATCTGAGGACGAATTCGCGATCAGCCATACGCTCTGACTTGATACTGTTGCTTGTTGCTTTTTTGAATTCAGTTGAATTTGATACCTCGGCGAGAAGCTTCGTTGCTGGCCCTTGATTCAAGGCATGTCTAATCTCTTGAGCTGAAAGGGGCATCCCACCAGTATTTATGCGTTTGAATATATTGAACTTAACATCCGGCGGCGTTTCCTTTTCTATTAGAAACACTGTGACTTGTGTCTCAGCAATGCGGCGCTGGTAATTCCGGGGCAGATCCTGATATGTTCTGCCTTCGAATTTATCAAGGTACTCTAAACCCTTCAAGCGTAAGTCTTGCCTTATAATAAAGCGGGTTAGGGCAGTGAGGCGCTGTAAACCATCCACCACAACCCAGCGATCTTCATTAGTGGCATCAAAATAAAATGCAGGAAGAGGTATTCGCAAAAGCACTGATTCAATGAGCTTACTCTGTGCTTCATTTGTCCAGATACTATGTCTTT
>JBJMGP010000240.1:0-51301 GCA_045807865.1 Pyrinomonadaceae bacterium | reverse complement strand
CCTAGGGCGAACGCATCTTAAATGTTGAGCACCTTGAGCATGTAGCTTTCATCCCACCCCGCTTTGAGACGCTTGCTCTTGACACCGAGCTTACAACTGCGCTCCTGCTTCAACAGGTTCACCGCGATGTGCCGTAGGGTGGCTAAGTTCTCAGGCGCGTGACCTGTCCGCGTCCGACACGCATCCTCACCAAAGGCCACATCCAAGACCCAGTGCAGCGAGTTCTCCACTTGCCAATGTCCGCGCACTGCTCGCAACGCTTGTTTGGCGTCCGCCGGCAAACTGCTGATGAAGTATCTCCGCTCGACACTCGCCGCCTGACCCACTACTTCTCGCTCAGCCTCGACCATGATGAAGGAGCGCAACCCCGCCCACTCCGCCTTCTCCACAAACCAGTCGGTGTCTTCAGTCACCCAACATCTGCGCCCCTCAATCCGCCCGTGATCCTTCTCCAGCGTCGCACAGTAGTCATACTCCAAGTCCTTGAAGTCGATGCGCTCGGCCCACGCAAAGTATTCCGCCACTTCCTCATGCAACAACCCCTGATTACCCTTCAAACTGAGCACATAATCGGCTCCCTGAGAGATGATCTGCGCCGCGACCGCGGTCTGACAGCCCATCGCATCAATGGTCACGATGCACCCCTTCAACTCTAATAACTCCAGGAGCAGCGGGATGGCCGTAATCTCATTCGACTTCTCCGCGGTCTTCAACTGCCCGAGCACCAGACGCTGCTCGCAAGCCCACGCGCTGACCAGGCGCAAGCCTTCCTTGCCGTCTGAGGTGCGTGCCCCGCGTGCCTGCTTGCCGTCGATGGCGATGACTTCGCCATCTCTCACTTGAGCCAGCCCACGCACCCACTCCAGAAACGCCTCCTGAAACTGCTTCGGATTGATGCGTAGAAAGACGCGGCGGAAGGTGTCGTGCGAGGGAATCCCGTTGGGCAAGGCCAGGAACTTCCTGAACCAACTCTCCTTGGCCTGCCCGAACTCCGCGATCTCTTCCCACGTCTCGGCGGCGCAGATGGTCGCGCACACCGCGATGATCAGGATGTCCACCAACCTGTGGAGTTTAGTGCGCTCCCGGCGCGGGTCAGGAACTTCTCCTAAGCTGTCAAACAACGAGAGGGAGACCGGCTCACTCATCGGGCGTTCTCCTTTCCATCGAGTCGAAACTCTCAGGAGAATGCCACAACTCCCTTACTTGAGAAATTTAAGATGCGTTCGCCCTAGGCCTTCCCCCGAAAATCTAGACGCGGATTCAGATTTTCGGATATCATGTCGCGCGTCACGCTCTCCCCGCCGACGAAAATCTCAGGAAAGCTCAAGCGTGCAGGGCGCTCACGAAGCCGCCGCGCGTGCGGAACGTCAGTTGCTCGATTCATTCAGCCGAATCGTTCAGTCAGTTCCTACGTCATTCATTCCGTTCTTCGTTCTGTTCCGGCATAAGGTTCTCAAATCGCATCCCGTCGCGGCCGCTCACATGGGCCGCACGGCCGATACATAGCCACTAGGAGGAACGATGAGAAGACCCGCATTTCCCCGCGGCCGTGCTCTGGCACTCGCTTGCGGCCTGCTCTCCCTGCTGCTCTTCGCCGCGGCCGCCCACGCCCAGTCGGGACGCTCGACCGTCCGCGGCACCGTCAAAGACGCGCAGGGCAACGTCGTCCCCGGCGCGTCCGTCACCCTGACGGATGTCGAGAAGAACTTCGCGCGCACGCAGACCACCAACGACGATGGCACATACACCTTCGCCGCCGTCCCGCCCGGCGCCTACCGCGTCGAGGTCGAGGCCAAGGGCTTTAAGAAGGTGTCGCGCACGGATGTCCGCGCGCTCGTCGATACGCCCGTGGACGTGGACGTGGTGGTCGAGGCCGGGCTTGAGACCGAGACCGTCACGGTGACGGGCTCGACCGAGGCCGCGCTCAACACGACCGACGCCACCCTCGGCACGGCCTTCGAGTCGCGCCGCATCCAGGAGTTGCCCTTGAACGCGCGCAACGTCGTCGGGCTGCTCTCGCTCCAGCCGGGCGTCACCCGCGCCGGCTACGTCAACGGCGGCCGCGCCGACCAGGCCAACGTCACGCTCGACGGCGTGGACGTGAACGAACAGCAGCGCGGCCTCGACATCGTCACCGACGAGGCGTTCGCCGCCGTCCTGCGCTCGACGCCCGACTCGCTCCAGGAGTTCCGCGTCACCACCACCAACCCGAACGCCGAGCAGGGTCGCTCGTCCGGCGCGCAGGTCTCGCTCGTCACCAAGTCGGGGACGAACGCTCTCCACGGCTCGCTTTACGAGTACCACCGCAACACCGTCACGACGGCCAACGACTTCTTCAACAACAAGGCGGGCGTCGAGCGCCCGCAACTGCTCCGCAACATCTTCGGCGGCTCCGTCGGCGGCCCCGTCGTCAAGGATCGCCTCTTCTTCTTCGGCACCTACGAGGGCTTCCGCGAGGCGACCGCCACCTCGGTGCTGCGCGAGGTGCCGCTGCCCACGCTCGGCCAGGGCATCGTGCGCTACAGAACCGCGAGCGGCGCGAGCGACCCCTCGTGCCCGGCCGGCACCCCCTCGGGCGTGCGCTGCCTGAACATCGCGCAGATCAACGCCGCCTACGTGGCCGCCAACGGCGTCACGCCCGGCATCAACCCGGCGGCGCTCGCCGCCATCGCCTCCGCCGCGAGCCGCTACACGGCCAACGACCCCGGCGCGGGCGACGGGCTCAACACCAGCGGCTTCCGCTTCAACGCCCGCACCCCGGCCAAGCTCAACACCTACATCACCCGGTTCGACCTGAACGTGACCGACCGGCAGAACCTTTTCGTCCGCGCCAACTACCAGAACGACAACGTGACCCACTCGGTCTACGGCGGCACGGATTGCGGCACGGGCGACAACATCCAGTGCTTCCCCGATACGCCCGCGCTGACACTCTGGAACCACCCGAAGGGCATCGCCGTCGGCCACTCTTGGACGATCTCGAACACGGTCGTCAACCGCGCGGCCTACGGGTTCACGCGCGCCGCCTTCACCGACCAGGGCGACTCGACCAGCAACTTCACCTCGTTCCGCTTCATCTTCCGGCCGCTCGGCTTCAAGCGCTCGCTGGAGCGCACGACGCCCGTCCACAACTTCGTGGACGACCTGTCGTGGGTCAGGGGCAGTCATACGCTTCAGTTCGGCGGCAACGTCCGCCTCATCGCCAACAACCGCACCTCGTTCGGGGCGGCCTACGACAACGCCATCACCAACCCGTCCTACTACGACTGCTCGGGCGACGCCGTCATCTTCGACAACGAGACGTGCGGCGACCCCGTCTTCCCCGATGTCGGCGGCGAGACCGACCTGCGCGACGCGTTGACGGCCATCATCGGTCGCTTCTCGCAGTACGGCGCGAGCCTCGTCTACGACCAGGGCGGGCAGCTCCAGCCGGTCGGCACCCCGACGACGCGCTCCTTCGCAACGCAGGAGTACGAGTTCTACGCGCAGGACAGCTGGCGCTGGCGGTCTAACCTGACGATCAACTACGGCCTCCGCTGGTCCACCTCAACGCCCGTCTACGAGCGCAACGGCTTCCAGGTCAAGCCCGTCCAGAGCCTGGGCGACTACTTCCGGCAGCGGGTGGAGAGCGCCGACCGCGGCGTCCCCTTCAACGACCCGATCACGGTCGATCTGGCGGGGAAGGCCAACGACAGGCCCGGCTTCTACAAACAGGACTGGAACAACTTCGCGCCCTCGGTCTCGGTCGCCTGGTCGCCCGACTTCGGCGACAACGCCTTCGGCCGGCTCATCGGCCGCGGCGGCAAGAGCGTCATCCGCGGCGGCTACCGCCTGAGCTACGACCGCGTCGGCAGTCAGCTCGCCGTCAACTTCGACCTCAACAACTCGCTTGGGTTCGTCTCGACGCGCGGCATCTCGGCCAATACCTTCAACGTGTCCGACCGCCTCGCCCCGCTCTTCACCGGCCCGAACCAGAACGTGCGGCCGCTGCTCGCGGCGGGCGGCGTCGATCTGCCCGGCGCCATCCACTTCCCGTTGACGACCCCGGCCGACGAGGATCAGCGCATCGAGCAGTCGCTCGACGACACCATCACCACGCCCTGGAACCACAGCATCAACCTCTCCTACGGGCGCGAGCTGAAGGGCGGGCTCTCGTTCGAGACCTCCTACGTCGGCCGCTTCGCGCGCAACCTGCTCGCGACGCGCGACATCATGCAGCTCAACAACATCCGCGACCCGGCGTCGGGGATGACCTGGTACGAGGCGGCCAACCGGCTCGTCGATCTGCGCTACGCGAACGCGCCCATCACGTCGGTGCAGTCGATCCCGTTCTTCGAGAACCTCTTCCCGGGCCTCGCCACCACGGTCGCGCTCAACGGCGTGCCGACCGCGCTGACGGCCACGCAGGCGGCTTACCGCCGCGTCGCGCTGCCCAGGGCCCCGGTGTCCCCGACGACGCCGTGCAGCCTTTCCGGCCCGGTCTGCGGCCGCAACACGACCGACTACACCTTCCTGCAACTGCTTTGGGACGACCGGCCCGTCTCGCGCTTCAACAACATCTTCTACCAACCGCAGTACGCGGCGCTCTCGGTCTTCTCGACCGTCGCGCGCTCGAACTACAACGCGGCGCAGTTCTCGCTCCGCGAGCGCTTCAGCAACGACCTGATCTTCGACATCAACTACACCTTCGCCCACTCGCTCGACAACGCGTCGGGCCTCCAGGCCTCGGGCGCCTACGGCTCGGCCTTCATCGTCAACGCGCTCTTCCCCGACGAGAACTACGCCGACTCGGACTTCGACGTGCGCCACACTATCAACGCGAACTGGCTCGTCGGCCTGCCCGTCGGGCGCGGGAAGATGTTCTTCCACGACACGAACAAGGTGGTCAACGGCATCCTCGGCGGTTGGACGCTGACCGGCATCTTCCGCTACAACACGGGGATTCCGATCCAGACGCCCTTCGAGGCCGACCGCTGGGCGACCAACTGGAACGTCCAGTCGAACGGCGTGCGCGTCACCCCGCTCCAGTCCCAGCCGGGCGACGTCAACGGCGAGCCGAACGTCTTCGGCAACCCGACCACCGCCTATCAGAGCTTCCGCGACGCGCGCCCCGGCGAGGTGGGAGACCGCAACGTCCTGCGCGCGCCCGGCTACATCACGCTCGACGCCGGGCTCTACAAGTCATTCGGCCTGCCGTGGGAGGGCCAGCGCATCACGTTCCGCTGGGAGGTCTTCAACGTCACCAACACGCAGCGCTTCGACGGCAGCACCATCGCCGACCTGAGCCTTGAGCAGGACCCCTTCCTCTTCAAGCGAACCCCCACCCAGGAGTTCGGGAAGTTCACCTCGACGCAGGCGCCGCTCGGCGAGACGAAGGCGGGCCGCGTCATGCAGTTCGCCCTGCGCTACGAGTTCTAGCCGCGCAGGCGTGAGCCCTTAAAACTGAGAGCGCGCCGGGCCACTTTGCCCGGCGCGCTCTCAGTTTTTTTAAGGACGCCGTCCCGCGCTTAACGCTTGCCGGCGGCCTTCGACAGCCGTTCGGCGTCCTTGTTGAGCAGGCGGCTCAGCTCGATCACCTCTTCGAGGTCGCGCCTCGCACGCGCCGCGGCGTCGGCGTTGACCACGTCCGGGTTCTTGAAGACGGGGCTCTTGACGAAGCTCATCAAGGCGCCGTCGAGCCGCAGCAGCGCGGCCTTCAACTGCGCGGCGTCCTCGGGGCTCTTGTACTCGGTCGCCTGACCGCCCTCCTGCTCTTCGGGCTCCGGCAGCGGCAGGTTCGACTTGAGCCGCGCGGCGCGCTTTCTCATCTCGGCCGTCGAGTCGGAGACGAGCCGGTAGTCGGGCGGCTCGGCGCGCATGACGGCGGCCATCATCCGGTTGTTGACCGCCTGGATGCGCTCGAAGTCCTCGGCGATCTGTTCGAGCGGCAGCGCCGGCCTCCGCTCGTCCGTCGGCTTCGCCGCCTCCTTCTCCATCTCGGCCATGACGATCTGGCGCTCGCGGATGCTCGGCCCGTGCGTCTGGGGCACCGGGGCGGGGGCGGAGCCCGCCGGGCGCGGCCGGTGCCCGCCACTCGACTGCGCGCGGGCGGCGTGTGCCGCGACGAGCAGGACGGACAGGAGCGCGGCACAGGCCGCGGTGGCCGGCAAAGGCGTGGCGTGTGGCGACTTCATTGGAGACCTCCTCGGGGCGGTCGGCGTTTCCAGGGGATGTGTCGAAGTAGTATATTCACGGTGGCTCGGCGCGACAAATATTTTCGGGAAGAGGGCAGGACTTGTCGGAGCGCATCTACCGCGACCCCGTCCACAACATCATCCGCCTGCGCACGGACAGCGCGGAGGGGCGCCTGATGGTGCGCCTCGTCGATTCGTTCGAGGTGCAGCGCCTCCGCCGCATCAAGCAGCTCGGCCTCGCGCTCTTCACCTACCAGGGCGCCGAGCACTCGCGCTTCGCGCACTCTTTAGGCGCGCTCCACCTGATGACGCGCGTGCTCGACCGTCTCTCCGAACGTTACCGCATCCCGGAAGAGGCCCGCGCCGCGGCGCGCGCGGCCGCGCTGCTCCACGACACGGGGCACGGCCCCTTCTCGCACGTGATGGAGAAGGTCTGGAACTTCCACCACGAGGAGTGGACGCGCCGCGCGGTCTTGAGCGAGGAGACCGAGATCGGGCAAGTCCTGCGCGACTTCTCGCCCGAACTGCCCACGTCGGTCGCCGCCATCGTCGAGGGCACGTATCAGCCCGCCTTCATCGCGCAGCTCGTCTCGTCGCAGCTCGACGTTGACCGCATGGACTATCTCCTGCGCGACTCGCTGATGACCGGCGCGAAGTACGGCAACTACGACCTCGAATGGATCATCAACGCCATCGAGGTGGACGAGCAGGCCGACCGCATCTACGTCTCGGCGCGCGGCCTCTACGCCGTCGAGGAGTACTTGCAGGCGCGCTACTACATGTTCCGGCAGGTCTACTTCCACCGCACGCTGCGCTCGGCCGAGGCGGTGCTGCGCTCGGCCCTGCGGCGCGCGCTCGAACTCATCGGCGAGGGCGGGCGCGTCTGGTGCGCCCCCGACACGGCCTTCGAGAAGGTCTTGCAGCGCGTGCCGCTCACGCTCGCAGACCACCTGGAGCTGGACGACTCCGAGGTCACCTTCCACCTCAAGCAGTGGCAGCGCTCCGAAGACCCCGTCCTCGGCGACCTCAGCCGCCGCTTCGTCGGCCGCCGCCTGTTCAAGGCCATCGACCTCGACATGCCCGAGGCCGAGCGCGCCGACTTCCTCGACGCGGCCCGCGCGGTCGTCGCGCGCAAGGGGTTCGACCCGGCCTACTACTTCATCGAAGACCAAGCGGGCGACGTGCCCTACTACTCCTACTACACGGCCGAGGGCGCCGAGCCCAAGACGCTCATCTACTGCGAGGACGGCTACTCGCGGCCGCGCGTGCGCGAGATCAGCGAGGTGAGCGACGCCGTGCGCGGCCTGCGCGGCTACAGCCTCCACCGCGTCTGCTTCCCGCCCGAGGTCAAGGACGAGGTCTACGACCTCTACCACCGGCGCCCGAGCGCCGACGCCGTGGCGACCTGACCCAGCCGCGGCGTCGGAGGAGAGTCACCCATGAGACGGCGCGCACGCCTCCTCTTCTTTCTCGCGGTCTTGACCCTTCCGGCGGCCGCCGCGCCGCCGCGCCAGTCCGGACAGACCATGCGCCCGCCCGAGCAGTCGAAGCAGCCAGCCGAACAGGAGAAGCCGCGCCCTTCCTTGCGCGACCTGTTTATGAGGACGCACCTCGGGCTGAACGGGTCGAGGTGATCGGAGAGGAGACGCGCCGTGCCCGACATGCTCGTCAACCTCCTGCGGCTGCCGCCCGTGGACGAGGCTTTGGAAGGGCTGCGCGCGGCCGGCGTTATCGTGCGTCGGGCGCAGCCCTGGGAGTTGACGCAGGTGCGCGAGTTCGTCAGGGACAATTTCACACGGGCCTGGGCCGACGAAATCTCCGGCGGGCTCGTCCGACAGCCGGTGACGGTCTTCGTCGCGCTGCGCGAGGGAAGGCTCGTCGGCTTCGCCGCCTACGAATGCACGCGCAGGAACTTCTTCGGGCCGACGGGCGTGTTGGAAGAGGAGCGCGGGCGGGGCGTGGGTCGCGCGCTGCTGCTCGCGGCGCTACGGGGCCTGCGCGAGTTGGGTTATGCTTACGCAGTCATCGGCGGCGTCGGCCCCGCCGAATTCTACGAGCGCGCGGTCGGCGCGCGGCTCATCCCCGACAGCTCCCCCGGCATCTACGCAGAGCCCCTGCGCCCCGACGTGAAAGACTGATGAAGTTCCGACTCGCCCTCGTCATCTTCCTGATGCTCTGGCCCGCGCACGCCTTGGACGCGCGCGACGACCGCCGCGTGACCGTGGCCGTGCTCGACCTGGGCGGCACACCGACGGCCCGGCACGTGACGGAGCGTCTGACGAAGGTGACGGCGTCTCTCAAGATAAAGGGGACGCTGCTCGCGCTGCTCGACCGCGGGATGAGCACGGCGGCGGCGCGCGGCGTGGGCTACGCGGGCTCGCTCAACCTGACGCTCGCAGAGGCTCGCGCGCTCGGCGCGGCCGTCGGGTGCGACTTCTACCTGACGGGCGACGCGCAGACCGTGCGCCGCTCCTCCTCGGCGCGCCCCGTCTACTTCGAGTCCTACGTCTCGGTCTTCGTGGTCAGCGCGCGGACGGGGCGGCTCGTCACGTGGGATCGACCCGCGGCCGAGGCCGACACCGCCGAGGAGGCCGAAGCCTCGCTGCTCGCCCTACTCGGAAGCAGCGCCCAGCTCTACGCCGGCGCCGTGAGCATCGAGGCCGAGCGCGAAGAGAGCGCGCGCTTCGCCGGTGAAGAGGGCGCGGGCGCGACCGTCATCGACCTCTCGACCGACGAGGGCGCCGCGACGAACAGAGACCTGCGCGAGCCCGCGCCCTACCGGCGCCTGCGCCCGGCCTACACCGACGCCGCCTCGCGCGCCGAGGCCGAGGCGACCGTGGACGCACTGGTCGAGATCGGCGCCGACGGCGAGGTCGCTGACGTGCGCGTCGTGCGCTGGGCCGGCTTCGGCCTCGACGAGGAGGTGGTCGCGACCGTGCGGCGGATGCACTTCCGTCCCGCACAGCGCGAAGGCGAGCCCGTACCCGTGCGCGTCCTCCTGCGCTATAACTTCCGCAAGCCGTCGAAGTCGTAATACATTTGTCGTCGAGGGTGTAGGATGCCGACTTTCAACACAGAGAGACAGAGAGACGGAGAGACGGCTTCGTCTGTAGTATTCAAGAAGCTGTGTCTCCGTCTCTCTGTCTCTCTGTGTCTGATGTTTTCCGTAAGTCTGCTGCTCGCGCCCGCGGGCGCCGCGCGCCGCGCCGAGTACGCCTCGACGCCCGAGGGGCGCCTGCGCATCTTCGACGAGGTCTGGGAGCAGGTCAGCGAGCGCTACTTCGACCCCTCCTTCCACGGCGTGGACTGGGGCGGACTGCGCGCGGAGCTGCGGCCCCGCGCGGCCGAGGCGCGCGGCGAGGCGGAGTTGTACGCGCTGCTGCGCCGGATGCTCGGCTCACTGCGCGACCCGCACACGCGCGTCTACGCGCCCGGCGAGAGCGACGACTGGCGCGTGCATCACTACGTCTCGGTCGGCGTCGGCGTGCGCGAGCTGGGGGGGGAGGTCATCATTACGGACGTGGAGCACGACTCGCAGGCGCGGCGGGCCGGGCTGCGCGCGGGGGACGCGGTGCTCGCGCTCGATGGCGAGCCGGTCACGTCGCTCCTCAAGCGCAGGCTCGCCGAGCAGAACGCGGCCGCCGCCTCGTCCTCCGCGCGCCTCGTCGCGGTCGCGCACCTCTTCGACGGCGCGCCCGACTCCTACGTGCTTGTGACCTTCGCGCGCCCGGGCGAGAAGAGAGCGCGGGAGGTCTCCTTGCGGCGCGAGCCGCACACGCGACTGCCGTCGTTCGACGTGGAGGAGGAGGGGCACGACGTGCGGCTCGTGCGCTTCAACATCTTCACGCCCGAGGTCGCGGCGCAGTTCGCGCGCGCGCTCAAGGGCGAGTTGAGGGGCGCGCGCGCGCTCGTCATCGACCTGCGCGACAACGGCGGCGGCGAGACGCAGTCGATGGCCGACCTCGCCTCGACGCTGCTGCCCTCGGGCCTGAGCCTCGGGCGCTTCACAGACCGCACGGGCTCCGTCTGGCTTGAGCCCTACACGCGCGCGGCGCTCGTCTCGACGCCCGACACGTTCGAGCGCTTCGGCCGCCCCGTCGTGCTTTTGACGGGCGCGCGCACGGCGAGCGCGGCCGAGGTCTTCGCCGCCTCTCTGCGCGAGACGAACCGCGCCTCGGTCATCGGCGAGGCGACCTGCGGCTGCGTCCTCGGCATCCGCCGCCGCCACCGCCTGCCCGACGGCGGCATCCTCGACGTGAGCGAGATGGACTACCACACGGCCTCCGGGACGCGCCTCGAAGGGGCGGGCCTGCGCCCCGACGTGACGGTCGAGCCCACCCGCGAAGACCTCCGCCACGGCCGCGACCGCGCCCTCGAACGAGCGTTAGAGATTCTTCAGGACGCGAAAGAGAAGCCGTAGGCGTCGAACTTCCCTCCCGAAGCCCCATTTTCCAGTCAAAAAGAGTGAAGTTTCGGCCTCGGCAGGTGAAAGTTGAGGCTCGGAGAGTCAACATTCCTTCTCGGAGAGTCAACGTTCACTCTCCGAGAAGGAAAATTGGGTCTCGGAGACGGAATTTTCAGCCTCTAAGGCGGAACGTTGAGCCACGGGGCTCCGAACCGCCTACTTCTTTTTCCCTTCGAGGTCGATGAGGGCTTTGAGGGCGCGCTTGAGGGCGTCGTCGCCGTCCGTCTCAAGCTCTGCGAGTTCTTCAGGCGTGGCCTTGCTGACCTTCTCCCAGAGGGCGTCGCGGGCGCGGACGTAGTCTGCGGGGAGCGCACGCCCGCAGTAGTTGCAGGCGGGGCTGCCCAAAGCGAGCAGGCGCCGCTTGCAGTGCGGGCAGAAGCGGAAGTCCGTCGCCTCGCGCGGCACAGCCGCCGCCCCGCAGTTCGGACACTTCGCCGCGCCTTCCTCCATCAAGCCCTGGCAGTATTCGCAGTTCATAGTCTTTATCGTTCAGCGGCGTCGCGGCTTGCGCTTACCTCCCTGCCCGTTCTTGATGACGGTCACCTCGGAAGGGTCTACCGTGGGCGATGCCATCGGGAGTGCGCTCCCGAACGACGGTGTCCAAAGCTCAACCGTCACCTCTTCGCGGAAGCCGCCGTCAATGTTGACGATGCGTGCAGGGTCGATGCCCGCGTGCTTCAGGTAGCCCGCCACGCGGGCGCAACGCCCGCGCGCTTCGCCTGCGCGCGACCTGCGCCCGCCGTAGCAGATGATGCAGGCCCGCGCCGTCGGGTCGTTGCGCAGCTCTATGAGGTAGTTGTCGAGGCGCTGCTTCTCGTCGCGCCAGCGGAGGGTACCGTACTCGTCTATCTTCCGCGAGGCGGTCGGCGCGGGCACGGGCGGGAATCCCGACGCGCCCGACGCCGACGCGCCCCCGGCGTGCGCACGCCATGCGCTGCCGGCCACCACGGACGCGAGCATGAAGATGAGAAGTGAACTTCGCTTCATACGTCCGTCGCCCCGGCCTTGCGCTACGCGGCCGTGCCGCAGTTGCCGCAGAACTTCGCGCCGGGCGGGAGCGGGTTGTTGCAGTTCTTACAAGCCTTCGGCTCGACCGACTGGCCGCAGTTGTTGCAGAACTTCGCGCCCGCGGGCACCTGCGCCTGGCAGTTCGGGCACTGGATGCCGGGGGCGGCGGCCTGCGCCTGCGTGTTCGCGCCGCAGCTCTGGCAGAACTTCGCGCCCGCGGGGTTCGGCGTCTGGCACTTCGGGCACGGCACCATCTGCGCGGCCGCGCCGCCGCCGCCCTGTTGACCTTGACCGCCCTGCTGACCCTGCCCGCCGCCGAAGGCGTTCGCCATCATCTGGCCGTAGCCGAAGCCCATCCCGAGGCCCATCCCGGTGCCCGCGGCGCCGCCCGGCTGCTTCGCCGCGTCGGGCATCGACTCGGCCGCCTTGTACTGCATGTAACGACCCATGTCGTTGCCGAGCGCGGACATCGACGAGCGCTCGTCGATCTTCTTCTGCACCTCCTCGGGCGGCGTGATGGCCGAGATGAGCATGTCGACCAGCTCAAGCCCCTGCTTGCTGAAGTCCTCGGCGACGCGCGCCTTGACGCCCGCGGCCAGCTCGTCGTAGTAGGCCGGCAGGTCGAAGACCGTCTTCAGGTTCTCGCCGAGCAGGTCGTTGAGGCGCGAGACGACGATGTCGCGCAGGTAGTCGCCGAGCGTCTGCGTCGAGACCAGCCCGCGCGTGCCGACGATGGAGGCGACGAAGAGCTGCGGGTCTGCGACGCGGAACGAGTACTTGCCGAAGGCGCGCAGGCGCACCATGTAGAGCTCCGAGTCGCGGAAAGGGATCGGCTCCTTCGTGCCCCACTTCATGTCCTGGAAGGTGTGGCGGGCGACGAAGACGACCGAAGCCTGGAAGGGCGAGGTGCCGCCGAAGGGGATCGAGAGCACCTTCGTCAGCAGCGGCACGTTCATCGTCGTCAGCGTGTGGCGGCCGGGGCCGAAGGTGTCGAGCGCCTTCCCGTCGCGGAAGAAGACCGCCGACTGGTTCTCCTGCACGATGAGCTGCGCGCCCATCTTGATGTCGGCCGACCCCTGCGGCGGGACGCGCGCCACGATCTGCTGCCCCGTCTGGTCGAAAAACTGTATGACTTCGATTGCCATCTGCGCTCCTTAATGAGTAGTCAGCACCTACCGCTTACTGCTTCAGCCTGATATTCCCGTTGACCACCTTGACGTTGAGCGGCGCGCCGCCGCCGCCGAGTTCCGCCTCGGCCCGATAACCCGCGCCGCGCTTCTCGGCCTTGACGGGGATCGCGCCGTCAACCTCGATGCGCCCGTTCGTCGAGGCGGCCGTCAGATCGACCGCCGTCTCGCCGGGCAGCGAGACTTCGAGTTCGCCGTTCACCACCGAGAAATCCTGCGGCTCGTGGTGGCCGCCCCTGTACGTGACGCTCGTCTTGCCGTTGACGACGTGGCTGCGCACCGCGCCGTCCGAGGAGACCGAGACGTTGCCGTTCGTCACGTTCAGGCTCAACTCGCCGTCGAACTCGCTGACCTTGATGTCGCCCTTCTGCGCGGAGAGTTCGAGCTTGTGCAGCCCCCGCCGCGGCACCGTGATCTCGTAAGCGACGCTCACCGGCCCGCCCGCGCCGGGGCTCACCAGCATGACGCCCTCGTCGGACTCGGCCGCGAGCACCTGCGTCGCGGCGCGCTGCTCGACGCTCCCGCCGTGCTTGACGACTTTGACGACCGTCTCGTCCGCGTCGTCGGAGCCGACGACCGTCACGTTCCCGCTCACGACGTGCGCCGTGAAGGAGGCGTCGGAGGCAAGCTCGAAGGTGCGCGTGATGGTCGTGTCTTCGCCCGAGACGACCGCCTCCGACTCGTCCAAGGGGAGCGGGATGCCGTGCCCCTTCAGGGCCTCCCTGATGCGCTCGCCGAGGTCGGCCGGGATGTTCGGCATCTCCGGAATCGGGGGCACCTCGGGGACGGCCGGCGCGACCGGCGGGCCGGTCTTCACCACCCTGACGACGGTGCCTGCGGTGTGTGTCGCGCGCCACCAGAAGAAGGCCGCGGCCGAGGCGAGCCCCGCACCGAGCACGAAGACCGCGAGCAGCGCGACGAGCCACAGGCCGCCCCGGCTCTTGCGTGCGGGCCGCGGCACGCCACCGACCGCGAGCGGCCTTGAGCCGAACGGCTCGCCGACGAGCGCCGAGGTCTGCTGGCCCGCGGGCGGATGGTACTCGGTCGGGCGCTGCGCCGCGACCCCGGCCGTCTGCGCGTCTTCGCCGAGCCGCGAGGTGCCTGCGGCCGGAACCGCGACGCGGGCCTGCGCGCCGCCGTCGAAGAGTTGCGTCGGCGCCTCACCCCCGGCCGCGGCCCCCACGGGCGTCCCGCACCGACGGCAGAACTGCTGCCCCTCGTACAACTCCGCGCCGCAGTTTTGACAACTCTCGCTCATAAAGAAGTAGTCAGTAGTCAGTAGTCAGTAGAAAGAGATTCATTAGTCGCACGGTTCGGTCATCAGAGTCGGCGGCCGCAGCGCGGAGCGCTACCGGCTACTGACTACCGTCTACTGTCTACTTAAGAAAACATCGGCTGCCCCTGCGTGTCGTCGGGGCCGAAGGTTTCGATGGCGCGGTAGCGCTCGTCGAAGGTGCGGTTGAGGTCGTCGGCGGCGCGCTCCAGGTCGGCGGCGGCCGCCTTGAGACCGTCGGCCGTCGAGCCTTTGGACGAAAGCTCGCGCGCCTGACGCTCGAACTCCTCGACCTTCTCGACGAGCGAGAGGTCGAAGCGGTAGATGCGTTCGAGCTGCGGCTCTTCGATCTTGGCCGCGTCGAAGAAGCCCGCGTAGCCGTAGGAGGCGAAGCGGACGCGGTTCTCGATCTGGTCGAGCTTCTTCAGCACGCGGTCAACGGGGCCGACCTCGAAGAGCCGCCCCGAGGAGGAGAGCTCGCGCATCAGCTCGTTCAAGGGCTGCTTGGCCAGGCGCAGGCGCTCGGCCAGGTGCTCGCGGTGCAGCTTGTCCACGTCGCGGCGCCGCTCCTTGGCGACGTAGCCCGCGTAGCCCGGAATCTTATCGCCCAACTTCTCAAGCCAGTTTCGCTGATCGCTCATGCGTTGCCTCCAGAAGCGTCGGTGCCAAAGTCGTCGGTCTCTGTACGTCGCGGCGCGCCGCGGGGTTCTCGGGCGAGGATTCTAACACCGCGGGCGGGCGGGTAGTAGTTGCGCCGAAAACGTGCCGCCCACTATTATACCTGCGTCAGTAATCTTACGAGCCGCCGAACAACTTCCGAAAAACCTATGAGCGCCGAAAACGAGACGCCCAACGCCGCGCCCGCCCAGGAGGGCAAGTACGTCTACTGCATCATCGAGACGAAGGAGTCGCGCAGTTTCGGCCCCATCGGCATCGGTGGCCGCGGCGACGAGGTCTACACCGTCCACCACGACGGGCTGGCGGCGGTCGTCTCGAACACGCCGATCCAGGTCTACGACCCGACGCGCGAGAACGTCTTCGCGCACGAGCAGGTCAACGAGACCGTGATGCGCGAGTTCACCGTGCTCCCGATGGCCTTCGGCGTGCTCTTCCGCACCGAGGACGACATCATGGAGCTGATGCGCGGCACCTACGACGCGCTCCGCGACGTGCTGGCGAAGATGGCCGGCAAGGTCGAGTTCGGCCTGAAGGTCAACTGGGACCGCGAGCGAGTCATCGGCGAGCTCGAAGAGGAGAGCGAGGAGATCCGCAACCTCAAGGAGCAGATCACGTCGCGCGGCGCCGGCTCGACCTACTTCGCGCGGATGCAGCTGGGCCGCCTCGTCGAGACGGCGCTGGCCGAGAAGTCGGACGCCTACGTGCGCGAGGTCTACGCCTACCTCCGCGACACGGCCGTCGCCTCGCGCGCCAACAAGCCCATCGGCGACAAGATGATTATGAACGCCGCCTTCCTCATCGAGCGCGACCGCGAGTCAGAGTTCGACACGCAGGTCAAGGAGATCGCCGCCAAGTACGAGGGCAAGCTCTCCTTCAAGTACACAGGCCCCTGGCCGCCCTACAACTTCGTCCACATCCGCCTCAAGCTGGAGCGCGGCGAGGGCGCCGCGTAAAGCATGGAGTCAGGAGTCTGAATGGAGAGGTATGGTGATTGTCATCAACTCGTGGCACGACTCGAAGATGTCAGCAGACTACTGGAACGGTACTGCTCCGCCATTCTGACTTCTGACTCCTGACCCCCTATGTTTTTACTCGACGACATCCTGCTCGCGCCGGTGAACGGCTTCAAGTTCATCATGCGGCAGATCCAGCAGCTCGCCGACAAGGAGCTGAACGACGAGTCCGTCATCAAGGAGCAGCTGCTCGAACTCCAGATGCGCTACGAGCTGGAGGAGATTTCGGACGAGGACTACGCCGAGGCCGAGCGCGAGCTGTTCGCGCGCCTGCGCGCCATCAAGGCGCGGCAGCTCGAAGCCCTGGGCCAGGTGCACACGGCCGACACCTCCTCGATGGTCATCGAGTCCGGCGGCGACGAGGCCGACGGCGGCGACTTCTACGAGCCCGGCGGCGGGCGCTAAAACATTTTCGGTCTGCGATTTTTGATTTGGGATTGAAGTCATGGAACGAATCCCGCGCGGCTCTTCAAATCAAAAATCGAAGATCAAAGATCAAAAACTTCTCCTCCCCGAAGACTTCCCCCCCACACGCTACCTCTTCTTCGGCGGCAAGGGCGGCACGGGCAAGACGACGGCCGCGGCCGCGACCGCGCTCGCGCTGCTCGACGCGGCGAAGCCCGACGAGCGTCTCCTCCTCTTCTCGACCGACCCCGCGCATTCACTCTCCGACAGCCTCGACGTTGAGATAGGCGACCGCACGGCCGAGGTCGCGCGGCGCGGCCGGGGCGAAGCGGCGCCGCGCCTCTACGCGCGCGAGATGGACGCCGCCCGCGCGCTCGGCGAGTTTAAAGAGAAGCACCGCGCCGTCCTCGCGGAGATCGCAGACCGCGGCACCATCCTCGACGAGACCGACATCGACGACCTGCTGGACCTCTCCTTGCCCGGCATGGACGAGGTGATGGCGCTCTTCGAGCTGAGCGAGGTCGAGCGCGCGGAAGAGTTCGCGCGCGTCGTCGTGGACACGGCGCCGTCGGGCCACACGTCGCGGATGCTCCGTCTGCCCGAGGTCTTCGCGCGGTGGGTCGGCGCGCTCGACGTGATGTCGGAGAAGCATCGCTACATGGTCGCGCACTTCGCGCGGCGCGGGCGCGTGCGCGAGGACGAGGTCGATCTTTTCTTACGCGACCTCTCGTCGCGCGTGGCGGCGGTGCGCGCGATGCTCTTCGACCCGGCGCGCGCGCGCTTCGTCCTCGTCACCATCCCCGAGGCTCTGGCCTTCGAGGAGACGGCGCGCTACTTCGCCTCGCTCCGCGCAGAGGGCGCGCCCGTCACGGACATCGTCGTCAACCGCGTCGAGCGCGAGCACGGCGCCTGCCCCTTCTGCCGCGCCCGCGCGCGCATGCAGTCGCCCTGGCTCGACGCCATCGAACGTGAATTTAAGACTCTGCGACAACGACACGTGCCGCTCTTCCCTTCCGAGGTACGCGGTCAGCAAGCGCTCCGCGAGTTCGCCGGCGTGTTGTGGCAGGACAAAACGGAGGAGAAACGGAAAGGGGAAAAGGGTAAAGGTAAAGGGCAGCCGGCGGTCGCTGCGGCCCCCTTACCCCTTACCCCTTTCCCCCTTGAAGCGAAGCGGCTCGTGATCTTCGGGGGCAAGGGCGGCGTGGGGAAGACGACGGCGGCGGCCTCTTACGCGCTCGCCGTCGCGGAGTCGGACGGGGCGGCGCGCGTGCTCGTCTTCTCGACCGACCCCGCTCATTCGTTGTCGGACAGTTTTAACGAGCCGGTCGGCGAGTTGCAGAGAGGCGTGGCGGGCGCGGCGAACCTCGACGCGATGGAGATCGACCCGGCGGCGCGGTTCGAGGAGCTGAAGGAGCGTTACCGGCGCTGGACGGACGAGCTGTTCGAATCCTTAACGGGCGGCTCGCGCTGGGAGGTGCAGTTCGACCGCGAGGCGATGCGCGAGCTGGTCGCGCTCGCACCGCCGGGCATCGACGAGATCGCTGCCCTCTCGACCGTCAGCGACCTCATCGACGAAGGGAGATATTCGACCATCGTCTTAGACACGGCGCCCACGGGCCACCTGCTGCGCTTCCTCGAACTGCCCGAGGTGGCGCTCGCGTGGGTGCGGACTTTCATCAAGCTGCTCCTCAAGTACAAGAACGTGGTACGCTGGGGCGGCGTGGCCGAGGAACTGGTCGCGCTCTCGAAATCCATCAAGCGCGTCGCGGCGCTGCTCGCGGACGCGGAGCATTGCGAGTTCGTCGGCGTCGCCATCCCCGAGCGGATGAGCCTCGAAGAGACGGTGCGACTGGCCGCGCGGCTCGAACACTTGCGCGTGCCGATGGGCCGGCTCGTCGTCAACAACGTCCTCGCGAAAGAGGCCGCGCGCGCGTGCGACTTCTGCGCGGCGCGGCGGCGCTCGCAGACGCCGGTCGTCAGGGAGTTCGGCAAGAAACTCCCGGGCGTCGAACTCTTCCTCGCCCCCGAGCGCCCCGGCGAGGTGCGCGGACGAGAGAGTCTGCTCGAACACTTCCGCGGCTGGCGGAGGGCCTGAGGATTTGAACTTTCGAACTTGAAACTACTTCGATGAGCAAGAGGGCGACGAAGAGGGGTCAGAACCAGGAAGACGCAGGGCGCGGCCTCTACGTCTACTGCGTCGGCGAGGCCGCGGCGCTGGCCCCGCTCTTCGACGCCGCGCTGCCCGAGGCCATCGAGGAGGGCACGGGGCTCGAAGCCGTGGAGACGGCGGGGCTCTCGGCGGTCGTGAGCGAGGTGCCGCTCGACACGTACGGCGAGGGCGCGCTCTCCGAGCGGCTGAAGGACGCGACGTGGACGGCGACGCGGGCGCTCAGGCACGAGCGCGTGGCCGAGCACTTCGCGCGCCGGGCGGCGGTCGTGCCGCTGCGCTTCGGCGCCATCTACCTGCGTTACGAGGGCGTCGCCGAGATGCTCGGCGAGCGCGCCGCGCAGTTCCGAGAGGTGCTCGCGCGTCTCGGGGGGCGCGAGGAGTGGGGACTGAACGTCTACGTCGAGCGCGCGCAGCTGCGCGCGGAGGTGACGCGCGTGAGCGCGCGGCTGCGCGAGATGGAGGAGCGCGCCGACGCCTCGGCGCCGGGTCAGGCGTACCTCCTGCGCAAGAAGATCGAGGGGCTGCGCGACGAAGAGGCGCGCACCGAGACGCGCCGCGTCGCGCGTGAGGTGGAAGAGACGCTCGCCGCGGCGTGCGACGGCGCCGCGCGGCTGCGCGTGCTCAAGGACGAGGCGACCGAGCAGGGCGAGTTGGCCGCGCGCCTCGCCTTCCTCGTCCGCCGCGACGCCTTCGGCGACTTCCGCGCGGCCGCCGAACGGCTCGCCGACCTCTACACCCCGCTCGGCTTCCGCTTCGAGCTGACCGGCCCGTGGCCCGCATACAACTTCGCCGTCGTCGAAGAAGAGAGTCAGGTGTGAAGGATGGCTGTAGACGAAGAGTTCGAGCTTGACGAAGACGAGGAGTTGTCGCTGCTGGAGACGCTCGACCACGTGCTCGACCGTGGGCTGGTCATCGCGGGCGAGGTGAGGATAGCGGTAGCGGACGTTGACCTCGTCTTCCTGGGTCTGAACGTGCTGCTCGGCTCGGTCGAGACCGTCGAACGTGTCCTCGGCGAGCGCGAGCGGCGGGTCGAGCTTCTGAGCGGGCGCGCGAAGCCCTCGGGCGAGTGACGATGAGCCTCTACGTCTACTGCCTGGGAGACGACCTGCGCGGGGCCGCGTTCGAGGGGCTGGCCGGCGTGGGCGGCGCGTGCGTGCGCTTGCTGACGCTGGGCGGGCTGGCCGCCGTGGTGAGCGAGGCGGGTGACGAAGCGTCGTTTGCCAACGAAGAGAACCTTTTAGCGCACAACCGCGTGAACGCGGCGGCGCTCGCCGTCTCGACGCCGCTCCCCTGCCGCTTCGGCACGCGCACCGCGCCGGAGCGCCTCGCCGATTACATCTCCACACACGAGGCAATGCTCGCGGCGGCGCTCGCGCGCGTGCGAGGGTGCGTCGAGATGAGCGTCAAGATCATGGAGACGCCTGAAGGGCGGAAGGCGGAGGTCGGAAGTGTAGAGAGCGGAGGCGTCGAAGTCGCGGCGGGCGCGGGCACGGCGTTCCTTTTGAAGAAGCGGCGCGAGATTCTGGGCGAGGAGGGGGCGCGGCGTCGCACCGAAGAGGCGGCGGCGTGGCTCGCGTCGGGCGTGGCCGAACTGGCGCGCGAAACGGCCGCGCGCCTGAGCCCGCCGGAGGCGATCTTCGTCCGCGCGGCCCACCTCGTCGAACGCCCGCACGTCGCGGATTACCGCGCACGCCTGCGCGCGCTCGCCGCCGGGCGTCAGGACTTCCGACTCCTCACGAGCGGCCCCTGGCCGCCCTACAGCTTCAGCGACATTTGAGGGGCGGCAGGCCCGACCGCAGGGGAGAGCTTCCGCCTCGCCTCTGCTACAATGTGAGCTACCAAAATCAGTTGTGGACACGTTGCGCGCGGACAAGGTACTCTTGTGAAGCCTTCCCCCCTTGATTCCCCCACCCCGGCCGAGCCGGAGGTCGAGACTGAACACCCGGCGGAGTTCGTCGCGGAACTCCGGCGCGTGGCCGACCGGCTGCCCGAGCGCGTCAACATCGACGCCCAGTCGGTCGAGCAGGGTCTGGCAAAACTCGTCCTGACCTTGATTGAACTGATCCGGCGGCTGCTCGAAAAGCAGGCCGTGCGCCGGATGGAGGGCGGCGGGCTCTCGCCCGAGCAGATCGAAGAACTCGGGCTCGCCCTGATGAAGCTCGAAGAGAAGATGGCCGAGTTGAAAGAGCAGTTCGGCCTCGAAGACGAAGAGCTGAACATAGACCTCGGGCCGATTGGAAAATTGATCTAGTAGACAGTAGTCAGGGAGGCTCCGCTCGGCGGACGTTGCCGGCTACGACACGAGGCCCAAGGTTTTTTTTACCGACTGCTGTCTACTGCCTACTGGAGAATCTCATTGTCTAGCGAGAGAACGAGCCTCATCACGTCGCGGCCGCCCGGCCTGGTCGACGTGCTCGACCGGATTCTGGATAAGGGGCTGGTGATCGCCGGCGACATCAAGGTCTCACTGGCGAACGTCGAGCTGCTGACGCTCCAGATCCGCCTGCTCGTCTGCTCCATCGACAAGGCCGAGCAGATCGGGCTCAACTGGTGGCGCTACGACACGAACCTGACGACGCGCGCGGCCGTGGCCGAGGCCGAGAACGTCGAACTGCGCGAGCGCGTCGCCGCGCTCGAACGCGAGATCAGGCAACTCAGCGAGGCACCCGCGCGCTCTGAAAGCGTGGCGCGCGGCGGCGCGGCGAAGGGCTCGAAGTCGCGGGCTCCGCGCAAAAGAAAAGAATAAGGTTCTGGGTGTTGGGTTCCGGGTTTTGGTTTTAACTAACACTCAGAACCCAACGCCCAAGACCCCCTAGTTTCAAAATTCTCGGAAGAGAGGAATCGTTCACATGGCTGTTGAGAGGGCACCCGGCGGAACCAGCCTGATTGACGTGCTCGACCGCGTGCTGGACAAGGGCATCGTCATCGATGCATGGGTTCGCATTTCGCTCGTCGGCATCGACCTGATTACCGTCGAGGCGCGCGTCGTCGTCGCCTCCATCGACACCTACCTCAAATACGCCGAGGCCGTGGGCCTGACACCCGCCGTCTCGCGCCCGGCCATGGGGCCGGGCGCCGAGCCGCTCGCCGACGAGCCGCGCCGCCGCGTGACGGCGGACGTTGATCGAAGCTGAACGCGAGTAGACAGTAGCCAGTGGTCAGTAGTCAGTAGCCAGTAGCGCCCCGCGCTGCGGCTGTTGACGATGACAATCGGTCGGCTCGGCTCCGAAGGTTTTCCTACTGGCTACTGGCTACTGTCTACTGGCTACTGCCTTATGGAGCACCGCACGGCAGAGATCGCGCAGGCGTTCGGGGGCCCGGCCGAGGGGGCGCAGGGGCTTCTGTCGCTGCACCAGTACGAGCTGCTCTTCGAGATGACGACGCAGCTCCTCGCGGCGCAGAGCCTCGACGAGCAGACCTCGCTCGTGCTCGACACGCTGACGGCCGGGCTGGGTTACGCGTCTGCGGCGCTCGCGCTGGTCGAGAGACCCCGGGGCCTGCTGCGCGTGCGCGGCGCGGCCGGGTTCGCCGACGACGAGGCTCCCGTCGGCCTTGAGCTGCCGCTCGACTCGAACGCGCCGCACGTGCGCATCGTGCACGACGGGCGCCCCGCGTGGCTCGCCCGCGACGACGAGTCGGCCGCGGAGTTCCTGCGGCAGATCGGGAGCCAGACCGACCTGCTCGCGCTCCCGCTCTTCGGCGGGCAGCTCCACGCCGAGCCGCGCGCCGCGGGCGAGACGACCGGCCCGCTCCGCCCCGAGGGCTCCGAGCGCTTCTGGCTCCCGCAGTCGCTCTCGACCGGCGCGCTCTACGTCGGCGCGCGGCGCGGGGAGGCGGACGAGACGCAGCTCACGCTGCTCACGCGCTACGCCGACCGCATCGGCGCCATCCTCTCGCACACCGCGCACGTCGAGCGCCTCAGCTCCTCCGTGCGCAAGCTCCAGCGCGAGCGGCAGTGGGTCGAGTCGATCATGAAGTCGGTCGCCGACCCCATCGTCCTCACCAACATGGATAACGAAATCCTCTTGCAGAACCGGCGCGCCGAAGAACTCTTCAGCGACCGCCGCGACGCGAGCGAGGGCAAACGCCGGGCGCTGGAGATGAACGACCTGCTCTTCTCCGCCTACCTGTCGAGCGCCGCCGTCGCCTCCGAAGAGGTGGTCGGGCGCGACCTCATCCTCGTCGATCCCATCGAGGGCTCGGACATCCACTTCGAGGTCATCTCCACGCCCGCGCTCAACGCGCGCGGCGAGCGCATCGGGCTCGTCTCCATCTTCCGCGACGTGACCGACCTGCGCCGCGCGAACGAAGAGTTGGCGCGCAACTTCGTCAAGCTCCAGCAGGCCGAGTCCGAAGCCCGGCGCGAGCGCGACCGCCTCGATCTCATCCTCGAAAACGTCGGCCAGCCCATCGCCGTCTGCGACACCTCGGGCAAGTTCATCCTCTTCAACCAGCGCGCGGAGCTCCTCTTCCAGGAGCGCGACGAGATGCCCTGGGCGGCGCTGCGCGCGGTGCGCAACAACTCGGTCAAGCTCACCTCCTTCATCTCGGGCCTCGCCTCCGGCGCCGAGTCGGGGCGCCAGGCCGAGATCGAACTCATCGACCCGGAGACGGCCAACCGCCTCCCGATGGAGATCACGTCGGCCGAGGTCGCCGACGCCAAGGGGCAGGTGACGGCCGTCGTCTCGGTGCTCCACGACCTCTCCGAGATACGCGAGCTTGAGAGGCGCAGGGTCGAGCAGCAGCTCTTCGAGTCGGAGAAGCTCGCGGCGGTCGGCCGCCTCGCGGCCTCCATCGCGCACGAGGTCAACAACCCCTTAGAGGCCATCAAGAACTCGCTCTACCTGCTCACGACGAGCAGGGACATGGAGAAGAACGCCAAGTTCCTCGAAGTCGCGCGCAAGGAGACCGAGCGCGTCTCGCACATCATTCGACAGATGCTCGGCTTCGCGCGCCGCTCGGGCGAGGTCGAGTGGGTCGAGTCCAACCAGCTCATCGAGGAGACGCTCATCCTCGTCGAGAAGAAGATGAAGCAGGCGCGCGTCGAGGTCGTCCGCCACTTCGACCCGCAGCTCCCGAAGATCCGCGCGCGCGCCGACCAGCTCCGGCAGGTCTTCCTCAACCTGCTCTTGAACGCGCAGCAGGCGATGGAGAAGGGCGGGCGCATCACCGTGCAGACCTCCGTCTACGAGCAGGCTTTGCAGCCGACCGTCTCCGTCCAGATCAGCGACACGGGGCGCGGCATCTCGGAGTCCGACCTCGCGCGCATCTTCGAGCCCTTCTTCTCGACGCGCGCGAAGGGGACGGGGCTCGGCCTGTGGGTCACGCAGGACATCGTGCGCCACCACGGCGGCCGGATCGAGGCGACGAGCGAGGAGGGCGCGGGCACGACCTTCAACGTCATCCTCCCCGTGGACTCGCCGACCCTTTCGGAGGCCGATGCCGGGAAGAAACTCTGAGAGAGCCGCGCCGTCCAACGGCCGCCCCGCCCCGCGCCGCCCGAGGGTGCTCGTCGTGGACGACGAGGAGAACGTGCGCATCACGACCGCCGCCATCCTCGAACAGGAGGGCTACGACGTGGCGACCGCGTCGGACGGGCGCGAGGCCCTGGAGATGGCGGCGCGCAGCCACTACGACCTCGTGCTTACCGACCTCCGCATGGACGACATGGACGGGAGCACCCTGCTGCACGAGCTCCAGCAGCGCCACCCCTCAATCGTCACCATCGTGCTCACGGGCTACGCCTCCATCGAGTCTTCCATCGACGCGCTGAGGCAGGGCGTCTACGACTACCTCGTCAAGCCCTGCATGGTCGAAGACCTGAAGCGCACCGTGGGGCGCGCGCTCGAACACCGGCAGCAGCGGCAGCAGATCACGGAGCTTTCGAGCCCCGTCGTCGAAATCTGGGACGGCGTGCTCTTAGTGCCGCTCGTCGGCACGCTCGACGACCAGCGGGCGGCGCAGATGTCTACGGCGCTGCTGGAGGCCGTGCGCCGCGAGTGCGCGCAGGTGGTGCTGGTGGACATCACGGGGGCCGCGGTGGTGGACACGTACACGGCCGCGCACCTCATCAACACCGTCCGCTCGGTGCGGCTGCTCGGCGCCGCCACGGTCGTCACCGGCGTCAGCGCCCACGTTGCCTCCGACCTCGTCAAGCTCGGCGTCGAGATGGAAGACATCACGACCCGCCGCCGCCTGGCCGACGGACTGCGGCTCGCAATGGAACTGGTGAAGCAGGGGTCGGAAGGATGACTCAGAGCGACCCGCGGCACCCGACACCCGGCACGCAACCCCTTATGCCCGAGGAGACGACAACGCCCGAGACGGCCGCGGCGCCGGCGCGTCTGCTGGTCGTGGACGACGAGGAGAACATCGTCCTCACGATCAGCGAGGTGCTGCGCCTCGAAGGCTACGAGGTGGACGTGGCCGCGAGCGGGCGCGAGGCCGTCGCGCACCTCGACCGCGGCCCCGAGTACGACCTCGTCCTCACCGACCTGCACATGGAGGAGGGGGACGGCCTCTCGCTCCTCCAGGAGGTGCGCGCGCGCGCGCCGCTCACCATCGTCGTCGTCCTGACGGGCTTCGCCGCGGTCGAGTCGGCCATCGCCGCCCTGCGCCACGGCGCCTACGACTACCTCGCCAAGCCCTGCATCATCGCGGAGCTGATCCACACGGTCGGGCGCGGCATCGACCACCGTCGCCTGATGCTCGCCGAGCGCGAGGCGCGGACGGGGCTCGAACAGTTGAACCGGGAGCTTGAGCGCCGCGTCGAGGAGCGCACGGCCGAGCTGAGCCGCGTCAACCGCGAGCTGGTCGAGGCCAACCGCATGAAGGACATCTTCCTCGCCACGCTCAGCCACGAGCTGCGGACGCCCCTGACGCCCGTGCTCGGCTGGGTCAACCTCCTGCGCTCGGGCGGTGCGTCCGCGGACTCGGCGATGCTCTCGCAAGGGCTGGACGCCATCGAGCGCAACGCGCGCTTGCAGGCGCGGCTCGTGGACGACCTGCTCGACATCTCGCGCATCGTCTCGGGCAAGCTCCGCATCGAGTGGGAGCCGGTAGACCTCTGCGCCGTCGTCGGCCTCGCGACCGAACCCGTCCGCGCCGACGCCACGGCGCGCGACATCAAGCTCGCGGTCGAGCTGCCCAACTGCCCGCTCGTCGTGCAGGGCGCGCCGCTCAGGCTGCAACAGGTGGTGTGGAACCTGCTCTCGAACGCGGTGAAGTTCACGCCGCGCGGCGGGCACGTGCGGGTGCGCGTGTGGCACGAGGACGGGGAGGCCCGCGTCGAGGTGCATGACACGGGCGTCGGCATCGTGCCCGAGTTTCTGCCGCACGTCTTCGACCGCTTCCGCCAGGCCGACGGCTCGACGACGAGGCAGTACGGCGGGCTCGGGCTGGGACTCGCCATCGTGCGCGCGCTGGCCGAGCTGCACGGCGGCTGGGTCGTCGCGGAGTCGGAGGGCGAGGGGCGCGGCTCGCGTTTCACCTTCGGAGTGCCCTGCGCCGTCGCCCCCGAGAGGTTAGCTGAGCCGGAGCCCGAGGTCGTCGCGGAGTTGGAGGAGCAGGGCGTGCCCGTGCTCGTCGTGGACGACTCGGCCGAGACGCTCGAACTGCTTGAGACGCTCTTCACGCACAAGGGCTACGAGGTCTTCGGCGCGGGCTCGGCCGCCGAGGCCATCCGGCGCGCGCGCGAACGACGACCGGGGCTCATCATCTCCGACATCAGCATGCCGGGCACTGACGGCTACGCGCTGCTCGCCGAGCTGCGCCGCATGCCCGGCCTCGAAGCCGTCCCCGCCATCGCCCTGACCGGCCACGCCATGGACGAAGACCGCGCGCGCGCCCTCGCCGCCGGCTTCGCCGTCCACATCCCCAAGCCCGTAGACCCCGACGAACTCCTCCGCATCGTCCGCCGCCTCACTGCCTGAGTAAGAACAATTAACAGGGATGGACAGGATAGACTGGATAAGGGTTTGAAATCTCAATCCCTACCCGGTCTATCCTGTCCATCCCTGTTAATTCATTCCCCCGCTACTTGACGCTGCCGACGACGGTCACGGTCTTCGACTCGCCGGTCTGGTTCTGCTCGGCCAGCTCGCGTTCGAGCCGGCGCTCGGCGCCCGCCTTGGGCAGCTCGCGGACGGAGGCGGTGCCGGGCATCGAGACCGCGGCGAGGAAGTAGCGGTCGCCGTGCTGGCGGAAGACGAGCGCCGAGCTGCTCGGTTGCAGCGCGCCCGTGGTCGTCAGGATGACCGCGGACGAGCGCCCGTCCTCGCTGCGAATGAGGAGCGCGGTCTCGGAGTCGGACTTGGTGCGCTGGACGGTGTAGCGACCGGCCGGCAGACGCTTCTCGCCCGCGACGAAGTCGAAGGGGACGCGGATCGAGACCGTGCGCCAGGTCTGCGCGTGAGCGGCGACCGCCAGCGCGAGCGCCGCGGCCAGGCCAAGAAGTGCTCTCGAAATTTGCTTTTTCATACATCCTCCCTTTAGTGTCGAAAGTCCCGAACGGGCCGGCGTGTGGCTCGTATAAGGAGCGTCAACCGTGTTCGCGTAGAGAGACGCTGTGCCGGGTCGGGTCGATCATCAAAAGCAGGTCAAAGCGCCCCAAAATAGTTTTCAAAGAGTTATCAAAGGACTTTCAAAAAGGGTCTATGCACAGTCCGGCCAGGCACTTATACGAGTTCGACCGTTACGCGTTGGACGCCTCGGAGCGTGTGCTCCTGCGCGACGGAAAGCCCGTCCGCCTGACCCCGAAGGAGTTCGAGACGCTGCTCGCGCTCGTCCGCGGCGCGGGGCGCGTGATGTCGAAAGAGGAACTGCTGAAGGAGATCTGGCCCGACACCTTCGTCGGCGAGGCGACCCTCGCCCAGAACGTCTTCACGCTGCGCAAGGCGCTCGGCGAGCCCGAGGGCGGCGGCGCCTTCGTCGAGACCGTCCCGCGCCGCGGCTACCGCTTCGCCGTCGAGGTGAAGGAGCTGCGCGAGCAGGAGAGCGAGGAGCGCGCCCTCGCCGCCGCACAGGCTGACGACGAGAGCCGCGCGGTCGTCAACACATCGGCCCCGCACTTCCCTTCTTCAAATGAAGACCCGGACGCACGGCCCGACGTTCACGCGCACGAGCCGGGCGACGACCACGCTCCGACCGCATCACCTTCATCAAACGGCACGCCCGACCCCGCCCTCCACGCTCAAGCGCCGGGCGGTCACCCCGTCCGCGCGGCGGTGCTGATCGCGGCCGCCGTCTTCGTCACGGTCGCGGCGCTCGTCTACGCGGTCTATCGCACGTCAGTCCTGCCGGACGTTGAGCGCGCGGGCGTCCCCCGGCCGGCGACCTTCCCCACGATGAAACTGACGCGTCTGCCCGTGACGGGCGCGGTCAACGAGGCGGTCATCTCGCCGGACGGCAACTACCTCGCCTACGTCGCCAACGAGACCGGCCGGCAAGGGCAGGGCATCTGGGTCAGGCAGGTCTCGGCCGCGAGCAATACGCAGCAGCTCATCGCGCCGAGCGAGGGCGCGTCGTACGGCGCCCTCGTCTTCTCGCCCGACAGCCAGCACCTCTACTACGGCGTGGCGCAGGAAGGCCCGCACCCGCCCGCACTCTTCCGCGTGCCCGTGCTCGGCGGCCCGGCCGTGAAGGTTCTGGAAGACTGCTCGGGCGGCCCCGTCACCTTCTCGCCCGACGGGCGGCAGGTGGCATACATGCGCGGCGAACTCGGGCGTGAGATGACGCTCTTCGTAGCGGACGCCTCCGGCGCGAACGAGCGCGCGGTCGTCAGGCGCGGCGAGCCAGACTTCTTCGGCCTGCCCGCCTGGTCGCCCGACGGGAAGACCATCGCCTGCGCCTACGGTTCGACCAGGCTGTTGGACGGCAGCTCGCCCTCGCTCGGCGTCACGACCTTCCAACTCTCCGACGGTACGGAGCGGCGCGTGACGGAGGCGCGCTGGGTTGGCGTGCAGCAGTTGTCCTGGCTGCCCGACGGCTCGGGGCTTGTCGTCAGCGCGACCGAAGCCGAGCTAAGCCCCGCGCAAATCTGGATGCTGTCGCTACCCTCGGGCGAGATGCGGCGCGTGACGAACGACCTCAACACGTACGTCGGCGCGAGCGTCACGGCCGACGGCTCGGCGCTCATCACGGTGCAGACCGACCGCGTGCCGAACGTGTGGGTGGCGCCCGCGGGCGACGCGGCGCGGGCGCGGCAGATCACGACGGGGTCGGGGAAGTTCGACGGCTACTACGGGCTTTCGTGGACGCCGGACGGGCGCATCGTCTACGCCTCGATGGCGGGCGGCGGCTGGGACCTCTGGGTGATGAGCGCCGACGGGACGGGGCAGAGGCAGTTGACCGCGGGCGCGCGCTCGAACTACGGGCCGTCCGTTTCCGCGGACGGACGCCACGTGGTCTTCGTCTCGAACCGCGCGGGCGGCGCATTCAACATCTGGCGGATGGACGCGGACGGTTCGAACCCCGTTCGTTTGACCTCGGGGCGTGGCGAGAACTTCCCGCACGTGACGGCGGACGGGCGCTGGGTCGTCTACGCGAGCGTGGGCGGCGGGCAGGAGCCGGCGGTGTGGAAGGTGCCCATCGACGGCGGCGAGCCGGTGCGACTCACCTCGCGGCCGGCGTCGTGGCCGTTCCCCTCGCCCGACGGTAAGTCCTTCGTCTGCACGTACGGCGACGGGCGGTTCTCCGTGAACCGCCTCGCCGTCATCCCCATCGAAGGCGGCGAGCCGACGCACGTGTACGAGGTGGCGCCGACCTTCCGGTTCAGCACGGTCTGGCTCCCAGACAACCGCGGCGTCGCCTACCTCGACGCGCGCACGGGGACGATGAACGTCTGGGTGCAACCGCTCGCGGGCGGCAAGCCAACGCAGTTGACGAACTTTACCTCGGACAACGTCTCCTCCTTCGACTGGTCGCGCGACAACCGCCTCGCAGCCACCCGCAGCGTCGAGACGACCAGCGTCGTCCTCATCAAAGACTTTCGTTAAAGTTTCTTCCGCCGGGCCAGGGCGACCGTGTGGATGAAGACCGCGGTGATGATGATCGTGCCGCCGAGCACGGCCCAGTTCGAGGGGCGCTCGCCGAGGAAGAGGAAGACCCAGACGGGGTTGAGCATCGGCTCGATGTAGCCGACGACGCCCGCGTCGAGCGAGCGCACGCCGCGCGCCATGCCCAGCGTGAAGAGCGTGTAGGCCAGCCCGATCTGCACCACGCCGAGGTAGAGGACAATCAACACGTCCTTCGTCGTCAAAGCTCCTGCGACGGGCGCGAACGACGGGAGCGTGACGAGGCAGAGCAACAGGTTCCCGTAGATCACGGACGAGGCGCGGTTGACGCCGCTCGCGCGCGGGTGCCTCAGAGACAGAAGGAAGAGCGCGAAGCAGACGCCCGAGGCCAGCGCCGTCAAGTTACCCTCTACGTCCTGCGGCCGGAGCTGCCCGACGAAGAAGAGCGACATCCCGCACAAACACGCCGCGACGACGAAGATGTCCGCGCGCCGGAAGCGCTCCTTAAACAGCAGGGGTTCGAGCACGAGCACGTAGACCGGCGCGGTGTACTGTAGAAAGATGGCGTTGGCCGCGGTCGTCAGCTTGTTCGCCATCACGAACAGCAGCAGCAGCGCCGCGTAGAGCACCGACGAGACGAGCGTCAGCCCCGTAACACGGAACCCTTCGCGCCGCGTCAGCACGGCCACCGTGACGGCCGCGAAGAGCGAGCGCCCGAACGAGAGCTGGAAGGCGTCGAGCGGCGTCGCCTTGATGAAGAGCCCGCCCGTGCTCCACAGCAGCGCCGCCGCCAGCACGTAGATAATCGGCGGCACGCCGCCCGCCGTCTGGGACGCCGCCTCCCTCCCCCTCACGCGCCCCCCAGCAGCTTCGCCGCCGCGTAGCCGGCGTAGACCAGCAGCAGCCCGAGCAGGTTCGACGCGAAGACGTTGAGCGCGGCCATCCCCAACTGCCCCTCGCGCAGCAGCGTGAAGGTCTGCAAGCCGTATGACGAGAAGGTCGTGAAGCCGCCGAGCAGCCCGACGAAGACCGCGGCGCGCGCGGTCTCAGAGAGGGCCTGGCGCTCCTGCATGAAGTGGAAGAGGAGGCCGACGGCGAAGCAGCCCAGGAGGTTGACGGCGAGTGTGCCGAAGGGGAAGGCCTCGCCGTAGCGCCGGGAGACCGCGCCCGAGAGCCAGTAGCGGCAGAGCGTGCCCAAGAGGCCCGCGAGCCCGACGAGCAGGATTCTCAGCATTCGCCGATTTAAGCATTAACGCGCCCGCTTTGAAAACCCGCGCGGCCGGCGTGCACCCTTGCGTTTCGTGTTAACATCTAAGTTGACGGCACGCGAACAAGGGCGCGCGCCGGTCGGTTTTGACCCCTTCAAAGAAGGACTTCAGATGAAAGACTTTCAGTCGCGGAATCAGCGTTTCGAGCAGCAACAGGGCTGGCAGCAGCAGCCGGGCGCGTGGGGCAGCTACGGCATGGAGACGGCGGCGCGCGCGAGCGTGGAGGAGCGGATGGGCTTCGTCCGCAAGGTCTACGCGCTCTTCTTCGCGGCGACGCTCTTCGCCATCGCGGGCGTCGGCGTCGGGTTCGTGTTCCCGCCGGTGATGTTGGCCATCATCGCGCACCCCTGGTTCGCGCTCATCGCGCTGCTCGGCGGCGTGATGGGCGCGCAGGCAGTGCGGCTTGTGCCGGGCGTCAACCTGCTCGCGCTCTTCGCGTTCACGACGTTCACGGGCGTCTTCATCTCGCCGCTCATCGCCATCTACACGCAGATGAACCCGGCCTCGGTCTGGCAGGCGGGGCTGCTGACGGTCGGCATCTTCGGGGGCTTGACGGCCTACGTCTTCGTCTCGAAGAAGGACTTCAGCTTCCTGCGCGGGCTGATGTGGACGGGCCTGATCGTGGTCATCCTGGCGGGGCTGCTGAACGTGTTCATCGTCGGTTCGAGCGCGCTGGCGTTCGCCATCTCGTGCGCGGCGCTGCTGCTCTTCTCAGGCTTCGTGCTCTACGACACTTCGAACATCATCCGGCGCTACCCCGTCAACGAGTACGTCGCCGGCGCGCTCTCGCTCTACCTCGACGCCTTCAACATCTTCCTCGCGCTCCTGCGGATACTTAACGCCGGGCGGCGCTAAGCGCTGCTTCCGGATAAAGCAGAGGCGGGCCGCTCAATCAGAGCGGCCCGCCTCTCTTTTTCGTCAACCCCTTTTTAGAAGTCGAACTTAACCGCCAACTGCAACTGGCGCGGCGTCGCGAAGGTCGTCGTACCAGAGGCCGGCGAGGAGAAGGTGCGCGGCGTGCCGAAGGCCGTGATGAAAGACGGCGCCGTCAAAGTGCCGCCGCCCGCCGTCGAGAAGTTGAAGGCCGTCGTGTTGACCGTCACCACGTTGGCGCGGTTGAAGAGGTTGAAGGCTTCGAGCATCAGGCGGAGCCGCATCGACTCCGTGAACGGGATGTTGCGCGTGACGCGCGCGTCCAACTGGTAGACCGAGGGCGTCGTGAACTGGTTGCGCGCGGTGCCCGGCAGGCGGTCGTTCGCGCGGTTGCCGTCGTTGTTCGGGTCGTTGCCGACGAGCGCCGAGTAGGGGCTCCCCGACTGCATCTGCACGATGCCGGAGAGCGTCCAGTCGCTGAACAACACCCGCGCGAACTCGTTGTCGCTCCACTTAATCTTGCCGATGTCGTAGACGGGGCTGAAGACGAAGCGGTGGCGCAGGTCTGTGTCCGAGCGCGCGTAGTCGAGGCCCGGGTTGACCTGGTTCTCGACGATCTTCGCGTCGTCGGCGCCGACGACGACCGTCGTCTGGTCGGGGCGGTCGTCGCGCGCGCGCGAGTAGGTGTAGGCGGCGATGAACTGGAAGCCGCGCGTGAAGCGCTGCGTCGCCTGGAAGGCCAGCCCGTTGTAGAGCGAGCGCGAGGCGCTCTCGAAGACGCTGATGCGATTGTAGGAGGCGCCGGTCGCGCGCGAGACGGGGCGCGCCGTCGGGAAGCGCCGGAAGGTGTAGACGGTGCCGTCCGGCCCCGCGGCGTTCAGAGCGACCGGCGCGAAGAGGTTTACGTCGCGCGTGCGCGTCAGGTGGACGCCCCTGTAGAAGAGGTACGTGGCCGAGAGGCTCAAGCCCTTCGCCAGCTCGCGCTCGACGCCGAGGCGTCCCTGCTCGACGTAGGGCTGCACGTAGTCGGGCGCGAAGTAGTAGAGGTTCGGGTTGGCCGAGCCGACCGAGGGCACCGCCGTCAGGATGTTCGGGTAGCGCAGGCCCAAAGTCGTCAACTGCGCGGCCGTCAGGTTGACGCCCGTCACGTTGATGCCGTTCTGCGAGTGCGCCGTGCCCAGCACGATGGCCGGCGTGCGCGCGTAGTAGAGGCCGAAGCCGCCGCGCAGGACTGTCTTCTCGTCGGGCGAGTAGGAGAAGCCCGCGCGCGGCGCGAGATTGTTCTTGTCCCGGGGACAGTTGCCCGTGTCGATGCCGTTGTTGATTAAGAGCGGGTCGGGGTTCGTCACCGGCGGGCAGGCCAGCGCCTCGTAGTCGTAGCGCGCGCCGAGGTTCAGGGTGAGCTTCGGGGTCACGCGCACGTCGTCCTGCACGTAGAAGGCGTACTCGGAGAGGTTCGGCTCGGTCGTCCCGCCCGTGGTGCCGGCGCCGGCGAAGTTCTGCGTGTAGGCCGACGGCGTGTTGGCGGCGAAGGCCGCGTAGGAGGGGAAGGTGTAGGAGCCGTTGAAGAGGCCGGGGAAGAAGTTCAGGATGCGGTCGAAGTTGAAGTCGAGGCCGAACTTGTACGTGCTGCGCCCCCGTACGAGCGAGACGTTGTCGATGAGCTGGAAGCGCTTGATGGTCGTCTCGCGCGGGCTGAAGTTGTTGCGGCCGATGTTGAGGTTGCCGGAGCCGGTGTTGATGACGGCCTCGGGCTGGTCACTGTTGGCCTCGCCCGGCTCCTTGTCGCGCGCGAGTTGGAAGCGGAACTCGTTGACGACCGTCCTGGTCAGCACGGACGAGAGGCTGCCGCTGAAGGTGTCGCTCTTGACGAGGCTGTCGCCCGAGTGCTCCTCGGCCGAGAGCGGCCCGTTGTTCTCGTTGTTCTGCCCCGTGAACCCTTGATGGTTGTAGCGCAGCGTGAGCTGGTTACTCTGGTTAAGCGAGATGTCCGTCTTACCGAGGACGACATCCTGGTTACGGCCGACCTGGTAGGTGTTGAGCTTCGGCAGCAGGACGGCCTGCGCCGCCGCGGGCGCGGACGCGAGGTTCGGCACGTCCAGAACCTGCGGGATGTCCGAGCGCTGGCCGTCGTAGGTGAAGAAGAAGAAGGCCCTGTTCTTGACGATGGGGCCGCCGAGGCGGCCGCCGAACTGGTTGATGCGCAGGGGCGCCCGCTTGTTCGGCCGGCCGGCGCGGAACTGGTTGGCCTTCGTCACGGGGTCGTTGGCGTTCAGAGACTCGTCGCGCAGGTACTCGAAGAGGCCGCCGTGGAACTCGTTGGTGCCCGACTTGGTGACGACGTTGATGACGGCGCCGCCCGCGCGGCCGAACTCGGCCGAGAAGCCGTTCTGGTTGACCTGAAACTCCTGCACCGACTCTTCCGAGAACTGGTAGGGCGGGCGCACGCCGCCGCGCCCGAGCGCCTGCCCGAAGAAGGTGTTGTTGTTATCGACGCCGTCCACCTGGAGGCTGTTGAAGGTGCCGCGCTGGCCGCCGACCGAGAGGTCGCCGCCGCGCGGATCGCGGATGACGCCGGGCGTGAGCGTGGAGAAGTCCTGGAAGTTGCGCCCGTTGATGGGGAGGTTCTGGATGGCGCGCTCGTTGACGGTCGTCGAGATAGAGGTGCGCGTCGTCTCGACGGTGTTTTCGGCATAGACGGTGCTGAAGTCACCGTCGTTGATTCCAATGGTGAGGCTGATGTCCAAGGCAATCTTACCACCCACCGTCACCTGCACGGCGTCGGCCACGAACTTGCTGAAGTTCGTGGCCGCGGCCTCTACGGTATACGTACCGGGTGGGAGCAGGACGATACGATAGTTGCCCTCGCCGTCGGTCGTGACGGTTCTTTGGAAGCCCGTGTCTTTATTCTTCGCGGCGACGGTGGCGTTGGGGACGACTGCGCCCTGCGGGTCGAGCACGCGCCCCTCGATGTCGCCGGTCGTCGCCTGCGACTGGGCGAAGGCGGTGAGGGTTGAGAAGGCGAGGCACAGGCACACTACGGCCAGCCGCGCGAGAACAGGGGGGATGCTCTTCGACATGGATTTCCTCTCTCTGGATGTTCGTTTGATTTCGATGCGAACCGACCCGCTTGCATGAAGCCGCGATAGTAAGCGGGCCGCGCGGCGACGGTCAAGGCAGAGCGCCCTGCGGATGAGTCGTATCGCGGGGGAACGAATTAACAGGGATGGACAGGATGGACAGGAGACGGATTTCTCTCCTGTCCATCCTGTCCATCCCTGTTAATTGTTCTTACCGTCGCCCGAGCGCGGCGGGCCTGAACGAGTCGAAGAGGCGGCGCAGCCCCGAAGTCTGCAAGAGGCTCATCACGCCCATGTAGCCGTAGCCGAAGCAGAAGAGCGAGAGGAAAGGGATGGTGCCCCACATCCCCATGTGCGCGGCGTAAGCGATGGCGAGCAGGAAGTATGCGGCGAACGAAAGCTCGAAGGCCGGGAGCCAGCCGCGGCCGCGCCGGTACTTCTTGCGCTTCCAGGTGGCGTCGCCGCCCCCCTCGACCCTGTACTTCGGCGTGCGCACGAACTCGGTCTTGATGCGCAGCAACGCTTCCAACACCGCGCGCGCGTTCGAGAAGGCCAGCCCGATGCCGAGCCCCATCACGAGCGGCAGGTGCAGGAGTCTCTTCCTCGCCTTCGAGCCGTCCAGATACCAGATGGCCGTGCCGTAGAAGAGCACGACCGACGCGGTCGAGAAGAAGAGCAGAGGCAGGTCTAACAGCATCAAGTGCTGGAAGCCCTGGTTGTAGCGGACGAGCAGCAGGGGGAACTGCAACAGGCTCGTCAGGATCATCAAGGGGTAGCTGACGTTCCCTGTCAGGCGAAAGAACATCTCCAGCTTCACGCGCGCCGGGAGGTTTGAACGAAGTATCCGCGGGTAGAGTTTTAAGGCGACCTCCGTCACGCCCTTCGCCCAGCGGCGCTGCTGCGCCTTGAAGGCGTTGATCTCGACCGGCACCTCGGACGGCGCGTCCTCGTCCAGCAGATAGACGAAACGCCACCCCATCAACTGCGCGCGGAAGGAGAGGTCTGTGTCCTCCGTCAGCGTGTCGTGCTGCCACCCGCCCGAGAGTTCTATCGCCCGCCGCCTCCAAAGTCCGGCCGTCCCGTTGAAGTTGAAGAAGCCGCCCGTGCGGTTCCTCACCGTCTGCTCGACGACGAAGTGCCCGTCGAGGAGGATGGTCTGGAGGCGCGTCAGAAGGTTGTAAGAGCCGTTGATGTGCGACCAGCGCATCTGCGCGCAGCCCACCAAAGGGTCTGTGAAGAAGTGGACGAGCTTGCGCAGGCAGTCCGGGCGCGGCACGAAGTCGGCGTCGAAGATGGCGGCCAGCTCGCCCTTCGCGGTCTTCAAACCGTTTTCGAGCGCGCCGGCCTTGAAGCCGGTGCGGTCTTCGCGGTGGATGTACGTGATGTCGAAGCCTTCGGCGCGGTAACGGGCGACCGCGCGCGCCGCGCGCTCGCGGGTCTCGTCGGTCGAGTCGTCGAGCACCTGTATCTCAAGGCGGTCGCGCGGGTAGTCGATGCGGGTCACGGCGGCGAGCAGGCGCTCGACGACGTAGACTTCGTTGAAGAGCGGGAGCTGCACGGTGACCCGCGGCAGCTCGCCCTCGGCGTAGAGGGCCTTCGGCTCCGGCCCGACCTTCCGGTAGCGCCAGAAGTCCACGACCTGCTTGACGCGGTAGGCGCCGTAGAGCGAGAGCAGGAAGAGGACGGCGAAATAGATCGAGAGCACCGTCCAGTCGAAGGCGTCGAGGCGGTAGAGCGGGCTGATATTCTCGGCCGTCTTGGCGACGGCCTCCTCGATGTACTTGCGGAAGAGCGGGTCTGCGGCGAGCGGCGACTGGCTGGCGAAAGCTGCTGACATCTTCTCTGGTCTCGTGCCGGCACGGCGCGGCCGTGCTGCGGCCGCGCAAAAGAGCGAACGGCGCGCCCGAACCAGCCGCGCCGCCCGCTTGGATGCACGGATTGTAGCCGAAGGTACGCCGGAATGAACAGTAGGCGGATGGCAGCAGGCAGCAGGCAGTTGCTCCGCATGACGGATGTCGATGGTTAACACCGACCGTCCGACATCCGGGAACTGCCTACTGCCATCTGCCTACTGCCTACCGCTCTTACGGATTCTGGCCGTAGCCGCCGCCGGGCTGACCGTAGCCGCCGCCGCCCGGTGTGCCGTAGCCGCCGGGGCCGCCGGCCTGCGGGGGCGGGGGCGGGGGCACGCCGGGGCCGCCCTTGCGCTTCTCGAAGATGGCGACGCCGAGCAGACCGCCGACCGCCGAGAAGATGACCGCGATCACGCCAGAGATCACCGCGCCCTTGATGGCGTTGAAGATCGTGATGCCGCCGCTGGCAACCATCGCATCGCGCATCTGCGCGGCCTGGCTCGGGTCGGCGTTCTGCATGACGCCCGACATCATCGACATCACCGCTGTGCCCAAGATGAGTTGGAGCGGGATGCCGATGACGACGATGAGCACCACGCCGATGGCGCCGGCGATGGCGCCGACGATGGCGCCGTCGGCCGGGGAGACCGGGTTCGGCGAAGCCTTGATGTACAGGTGCGCGGCGAGCATCCCGCCGACGATGGCCCAGATGCAGCAGCAGTAGTTGACCATCGGGATCGCCGACAGGATGCCGAGGATGACGCCGCCGATTAGTGCCGGCTTAATTTTGTCGTTCATGTCCGTCTACACCTTCAGTTGGGAGAAGATTGGAAAGCTTCGATTGCGAGTTGCGGCCGAAGAGATACCGCCGGGGCGTGAGCGCCAGGTCAATCGCGCCCGGCACGAAGTAGAAGGCGACGGCGAGCCCCAAGAGCGATGCCGTCAGGAAGCGCGACGCGTGCGTGTTCTCCCACACGTGGAAGAACCCGAGCGCGAAATCGACCGTGGTCGGCACGGCCGCCGCGATGAGCCAGCCGCGCGCCGGCAAGTCCCTGCGCACCAGCGGCCGCGCGAAAGGGTAAACCAGCGCCCCCAGCAGCGCCCCCACGTAGAGCCCGAAGCAGCGCGCGCACACGGCCAGCTTGAAGCCCACCAAGTGGAACGAACGCTCGTCCATCTGATGGCACATGAGCGCGAACGCGCCGTAGACGGTCTCGGCCGCCGTCGGCGCGCCGCCCGCCTTCAACAGCGGCGCCGCTACGATCAAGATCAAGAGCCCCGCCGCCAACCCGGCCGCCACCGCCCAACCCGCGCGCGCGCGCCGCCAACGCCGCGCAGACTCTGCGTCGTGCGCCAACTGCGGAACGTACTCGGAGATGGACTCTGGCATCTCGGGGATCGCGGAATACGGATTTCGGATTGACGAGAGACACGGCGCCTTCCATCAATCCGCCATCAGCCATCCGCGTTCTAAAATCGGATGACGGTGTCGGGGCCGCCCTCCACGTGGACGGTGTCAACGAAGCGTATGTGGCGCGACTCGGTCGTCATGACGAGCGAGTGCGTGCGGCGCCCCGAGCCGAAGAAGCGGACGCCGCGCAGGAGCGAGCCGTCGGTGACGCCGCTCGCGACGAAGATGATCTTCTTGCCCGGCGCAAGGTCGTTCGTGTCGTAGACCTTGTTCGGGTCGTTGATGCCCATCTCTTTGAGCCGGCTGAGCACCGTCTCGGCCGGCGGCACCTTCGACTTGTCCACGTCCAGCCGCTCGGGGTCGAAGACGAGCCGCGCCTGTATCTCGCCGTTGAGGCACTTCATCGCCGCGGCCGTCAGCACGCCCTCGGGCGCGCCGCCGATGCCCATCAGCGCGTGGATGTTCGTGCCGGCCACAGCGGCCGAGATGCCAGCCGAGAGGTCGCCGTCGCCGATGAGCCGGATGCGCGCCCCGGCCGCGCGCACTTCCGCGATGAGCTTCCGGTGGCGCGAGCGGTCGAGGACCATGACCGTCAGGTCTTCGATGTCTCGGCTGAGTTTGCGCGCGATGGCCTTGAGGTTGTCTTTGACGGCCGCGTCGATGTCGATGGCGCCGCGGCACGAGGGGCCGACGACGATCTTGTCCATGTAGATGTCGGGCGCGTTCAGAAGCCCCCCGCGCTCGGAGGCGGCCAGCACCGCGATCGCATTGTTGGCGCCCAGGGCGCAGAGGTTCGTGCCTTCGAGCGGGTCTACGGCGATGTCAACCTCGGGGAAGTCCTCCGGGTCCACGTCCTTGTGGTAGCCCTCGCCGACCTCCTCGCCGATGAAGAGCATGGGCGCCTCGTCGCGCTCGCCCTCGCCGATGACGATGCGGCCGCGCATCGGCACCGCGTCCATCTTCTCGCGCATCGCCTCGACGGCGACGTGGTCGGAGAACTTGCGGTCGCCCTGCCCCATCGTCCGCGCCGAGGCGATGGCCGCGGCCTCGCACACGCTCAGGAAGTCGAGCGAGAGGTTGACGCTGTTCAGCTCCTGAGCCATGAAGACGAACTCCCGAAACTAAGGATTGTAACCGCCGTGAAATGAACGCTTGGGCGCTTGGAAAGGCACCTGAATACTACCAGAGAGCGCAGGGAAATAATAGGGGAAAAGAGGTAGACAGCAGGCAGATGGTAGCAGACAGTGAGCCCCGGCGGAGTTCACCGCCTACTTCTTTATTTCGGGTCGCAGATTTAAATTCCGAATCAGACGGTGCAGATAGTTCGGGTGGACTCCGAGGAGGTGCGCGGCCTCTGTGAAGCTGCCGGAGGACTGTTCGAGGGCGCGGAGGATGAGCTGGCGCTTGGCCTCGCGCAGCGCGTCGTGGTAGCGGGTGACGGGCGGGGCCGTGTCCGCGCCGTGCGTGGCAGCGGCGGGGGCGGCGTCGAGGACGGTCTCAGGCAGGTCTTCGGGAAGCACGCGGTCGGTCGAGCCGAGAACGACGGCGCGCTCGACGGCGTTCTCAAGCTCGCGGACGTTGCCCGGCCAGTCGTAAGCGGTCAGGCACGCACGCGCCTCCGCGGAGAGGCCCGTCACGCGGCGCTTGAACTTCGCGGCGTACTTCGAGACGAAGTAGCTCGCCAGGAGCGGGATGTCCTCGCGCCGCGCGCGCAGCGGCGGCATCTCGAAGGAGACGACGTTGAGGCGGTAGTACAAGTCCTGCCGGAACTCGCCCTGCTTGACCGCCTCCTCCAGATTCCTGTTCGTAGCCGCGACGACGCGCACGTCCACGCGGATGGTGCGCGTGCCGCCGACGCGCTCGAACTCGCGCTCTTGCAGCACGCGCAAGAGCTTCGCCTGAAGCGTGGCCGGCATCTCGCCGACCTCGTCGAGGAAGAGCGTGCCGCCGTCGGCCACTTCGAGCTTCCCCTTCTTCTGCGCGAGCGCGCCGGTGAAGGCGCCGCGCTCGTGGCCGAAGAGTTCCGATTCGAGGAGCGTTTCGGTCAGCGCGGCGCAGTTGATAGCGACGAAGGCGCGGACGGCGCGCGGGCTGTTCTGGTGCAGGGCGCGCGCGGCCAACTCCTTGCCCGTGCCCGACTCGCCGCGGACCAGCACGGTCGTGTCGGCCGGCGCCACGCGGGCGATGAACTGGTAGACCTTCTTCACGGCCGCGCTCTCGCCGACCATGCCGTGCTCGACCGTGGCCTCGGCGCGTAGAAGGTCACACTCGCTCTCCAACTGCTCGACGTGGCGCGCGTTGTTGAGCGCGACGGCCGCGATGCGACAGATGACGGTGACGAGTTGCAGGTGCTCCTCGTCGAAGTGCGTCGAGGGGTCGGCGGCCGTCAGGTAGACGGCGCCGAGCGCGCGGCCGTAGAGCACGAGAGGCGCGCACAGAAGCGAGCTGAGCCGCGCGGCCCTCAGACTCTCGACCGCGTCGAAGACGCCTTCGATCAGGTCGCCCGCCAGCACGGCCGTCCCCTCCTCCAGAACCTGCCGCAGGATCGTGCGGCTCACCTCGACCGTGCGCGAGGCGTCGCCGGCGCGGTCGAGGCCGAACTCGGAGACGACGCGGCCGTCCTCTCCGACGAGCAGGATGGCTCCGCGCTCGGCGGGCACGGCCTCGAAGACCAGGCGCAGCAGTTCGCGCTGTAGCTCCGCGGTCTCGCGCACCGAGTTGACCGAGGTGCTGACGCGCACGAGGAGCGCGAGGTCGCGCACGATGCCGGCGAGCGCGTCTTCGGCCGGCGACTCCTCGCCCACGGCCCCCTGCGGGCGGAGGTACCGTGCCTCCTCGGCCTTCAGACGCACGGTCGAGTGGGCCTGCATCTCGCGGTCGCTGAGCGTGACGGGGTTCGAGGGCACGCCCGTCGTCTCCCCCTCGCCGGAGAGGAAGACGAAGCAGGACTCGCCGACCGTCACCCGGTCGCCGTCCGCGAGCGGGTGCGTGCGGACGGGGCGGCCGTTGACGAAGGTGCCGTTGAGGCTTTCGAGGTCTGTGAGCAGGAGGCATTCATCCGCGCGCTCGATACGGCAGTGGCGGCGCGAGAGCAGGGAGTCTGCGAGCCGCACGACGTTGGTCGAGTCGCGCCCGACGGACAGAGCCTCTTCGCCCAGCTCGAAGGCCGAGCCCTTCAAAGGCCCTGCGATGAAGACGACTCTCGGGTTCATAACGCGCAGCGACAAATATCATTTCGCCGGTCAAAAGTCACTAACCTTCCGCGCCGGCGCCGCCCGGGCTAACCCATCAGATAGCTGCCTATCTTTTCGGATAGCCCCTGCGCCCGCAACGCGGGACGGCTCGCCCCGCCCCAAACAACTTCCCCCCTCTAAAACCCTGGGCTTTCGGACATTTCGGCATCGACCCGCCCCGGGAATCGACCGCGACGACGCACGGCACGGTGCTTGTTATGAGTATGGACGCGAAGGCGATGCCGAAAGAGTTAAAGATAACGCCGGCTGGCTCGCTTGCCCCCAAGAATAAGGACACAGGAGGAAAGAATCGTGAGAAAGCAAATGTGCGTGGGCGCTTTGGCGCTGAGCTTCCTGGTTTCGCTGGCGACGCTGCCGGCGGCCGCCAAGTCGGTGGACGGCATGAGGGCGCAGGTGCCCTTCGACTTCCACGTCGGCGAGAGTCTGGTCAAGGCCGGCGCCTACACCGTCAAGTCGGTGACCTCCGACGAGCAGTTGCTCCGCATCAGCGGCGACAACGGCATGGCCGCCACGACGACCAACTACGGCACGGAGCGCGGCAACGGCGAGGGGCGCGCGCGGCTCGTCTTCCACAAGTACGGCGACCAGTACTTCCTCACCGCGATCTGGGGCGCCGACAGCACCGGGCGCACGCTCTCCGAGTCGAAGCGCGAGCGCAACCTCCGCAAGGAGCTGGCCGCGGCCCGCGGCGCCGGCGCCGCCGCGATGGAGATCGTTACCATCGACGCGCGCTGAAGACCTTCGGGACTGAAGCGGACTCCCTTCACCCTTCGGTCTCGGACTTGAAGCTCAATCACCCGCCCAACTTTGAGCTTCAGCACGGGGCGGCGGCACCACCCCTTCCGGTGCCGCCGCCCCGAAAGCATTTGGAGAAGTAGACGGTAGGAAGACAAAGCGGCACGCCCGACCTGATGGTTAAGGCGCGCCGCATTGTCTTTCTACTGGCTACTGGCTACTGTCTACTGGCTACTGCCTGACGATAGGGCGGGAGGGACTTGCGCGCGGGCTTCTCGCCCTTGAGGCCGAGTGCCCAGTCGGCCTGCATGAGGGTGTGTATGTCGCGCGTGCCCTCGTAGATGACGGCGGCCTTGCAGTTGCGCAGGTAGCGCTCGACGGGGTAGTCGTTCGAGTAGCCGTTCGCGCCGTGCACCTCAATTGCCATCGAGGCAGCCTTCTCGCTCCTGACGGTCGCCTGCCACTTCGCCAGAGAGGTCGCGCGCCCGTTCGGCTTGCCTTCGTTCTTGAGCCAGCCGGCCTTCAGCCAGAGCAGGTGCGACATCTGGTAGTCGGCCTCCATCTCGGCGATCTTCTGCTTGACGAGCTGGTGGTTGGCGATCTTCGTCCCGAACGTCTCGCGCTCTAAGGCGTAAGCGACCGAGGCGTCGCGCGAGGCGCGGATGACGCCGGTCGCGCCGGCCGCGACGGTGTAGCGCCCCTGCTCAAGCGCGAACATCGCGATCTTGAAGCCCTCGCCCTCCTCGCCCAACATGTTCTCCTGGGAGACGCGCACGTCCTGCAGAGAGAAGTAGCCGGTGTTGCCCGCGCGGATGCCGAGCTTGCCGTGAATCGTCCCCGAGGAGAAGCCGTGCATCCCTCGCTCGACGATGAAGCAGGACATGCCGGAGTGGTCGCGCTTCCTTCTCTTCTCCTCGTCCGTCCAACAGAAGAAGAGGAAGTTGTCGGCCACGTCGGCCAAGCTGATCCACATCTTCTCGCCGTTCAAGACCCACTCGTCTCCCTCGCGCCGCGCGGTCGAGCGCGAACCGACCACGTCACTCCCCGCGCCCGGCTCGGTCAAACCGTAGGTGGCAATCTTCTCGCCCTTCGCCTGCGGCACGAGGTACTTGCGCTTCTGCTCCTCTGTGCCCCACGTGTAGAGCGACATGGAGTTGAGGCCCGTGTGGACGGACATCACGACGCGCAGGAAGGTGTCTACGGCTTCCAGCTCTTCGCAGACGAGGCCGAGCGAGACGTAGTCGAAGCCCGCCCCGCCGTACTCCTCGGGGATGCAGACGCCGAGCAGTCCCAGCTCGGCCATCTTGCCGAGGATGGCGGGGTCGAACTGCTGCTTCTCGTCCCACTCCTTGATGTGCGGCGCCACCTCGCCCTGCGCGAACTCGCGCACGGTCTGGACGAGCGCCCGGTGCTCTTCGTTCAAGTCGAAATCGATCATCGCAATGTTCTTCCCCGGGGATTGAAGTATAAGAGCGAGCCCGCGCGAGGATTTTGAAAGTAAGCGCCATCTTACAACAGGCGGCGCGGCAAAGTCACAGATGGCCGCCGGCCTCCGATTCGAGCAGCGCGCGCGCGGCCTCCTTCGCCTCTTCGAGCGTGCGGACGCGGTTGTCGAGCTGCAACTCGTAGACGGCGCGCTGTATCTCTCCGACGAGCGGCGAGGGCTTGAGCCCCAGCTCAAGCAGGTGGCGCCCCAAGAGCAGGGCGGGCGGCGGCCCCTGCTCCAGAGACAACTCGCGCGCGCGCTCGATGAACCACTCCTGCGCCTCCGAGCCGAACCACTTCTCGCGCGGCACCCACGGCGCGTTGCGGCCGAGCGAGTCGGCCCTGGCGACGCGGTAGAGCAGCTCAAGCTCGCAGCGACGCGCGAGGCGGCGGAAGGCGCCGTCGGTGACCTCTTCGCGCTTGCGGTAGAACTCGCCGGGCTTGAGATGCTCGCGCACGAGCGCCGCCGTCTGCGCGCGCACGTCGTAGCCGTCGAGCGTGAAGATTTTCAGACGGTCGAGGAAGGCGAGGGTCGGCGCGACGCCCGCCTCGTCGTGCCCACGCGAGCGCGTGCGCCCTTCGACGAACTCGGTCGTCGAGGGCTTCCCGAGGTCGTGGCACAGCGCGGCGAGCATCAACGTCACCTTCCTCGGATAGTCGAGGTCGCCAATCAACTCGCGCGCGCGGTCGCAGACGAGCTGTGTGTGGACGAATACGTCGCCCTCGGGATGCCAGTCGGGCTCTTGCGGCACGCCCTTCAGCGCGTCGAGTTCGGGGAAGAGCTGCGGCGTGACGTTGAGGCGGTCGAGCCATTGAAGGCCGACGGACGGTTGGGCGGCGACGAGGAGAATCTTCTCCAGCTCGCCCCAGACACGCTCGGCCGGAAGGTCTGTGAGGTCGATGGAGCGGCAGAGCTCGACCGTCCGCTCTTCGACTCCGAACCCGAAGCGCGCGGCGAACTGCGCGGCACGCAGGACGCGCAGAGAGTCTTCGACGAAGGTCTCGGACGAGACGGCGCGCAAGCATCTCGCCTCGATGTCTTCGAGCCCTCGATGCGGGTCGATGACCTCGCCGTCGAGAGGGTCTTCGAGGACGGCGTTGACGGTGAAGTCACGGCGACGCGCGGCCTCTTCGAAAGACATGTGCGGGTCGCCTTCGATGTAGAAGGCGCGGTGGCCGCGGCCGGTCTTGCGCTCGCGCCGCGGCAAGCTTACGTCCAGGTCCGGCCCGAGCTTGTAGACGGTGAACGCCTCGCCGACGACGTTGACGCGGCCGAAGCGCCCGAGCAGCTCGCGCAAGTGCGCCGGCTCGACGCCGTAGACCTCCACGTCCCAGTCCTTCACCTCGCGACCCAACAGGCGGTCGCGCACGCACCCGCCGACGAGGAGCGCGCGCCCCCCCGCCTCCCCCACGGCGCGCGCCAGCCTCAGGATTTTTTCGGGGACGAGTGAAGACATAAGAAACTTCACCAGAGAGACACAGAGACACAGCTCAGAACTTAAAGCTGTGCCTCTCTGTCTCTGTGGTGAACCTCGGATTCTCTATGCGCGCGGCGCGGCGGGGGCGTCCGTATCATCGTCGTCATCGTCGTCGTCTCCGCCGCCGATGTCGTCCGCGTAATCGTCTTCGTCGTCGAGGTCGTCGTCCTCGTCGTAGTCCTCGGGGTCGTCGACGAGAATCTGCACGCCGCGGGTGGAGGGCAGGCAGCTGATGATCTGCACGCGGTCGATGCGCGTCATCTCGGACGACGAGTGCCAGAGCTTGACCCAGAAGCTGCGCGTCTCGCCGTGGACGACGAAGGTCGAGCCATCCATCATGACGGGGACGGGCACGGCATCCGTCCCGTCGCGCAGCTCTTCCAAAAGCTCAGGCACGTACTGGCGGAACTGCTCGAACTGTAAGACGACCGCCGACTCGTCCACCTCCGCGGGCGGCAGCTCGACGGGCTCGTCAGATTCAAGCAGCAGCCGCGACTCGGTCTGCTGGTTTCTCTTTTTGACTACCGGCATATGCTTAGCATCTGATTCCCAACTGCTTCTTCAAATAGTCCGACAGTTCGGACGCCTTGACGCGCTCCTGGTTCCAGGTGTCGCGGTCGCGGACGGTGACGGCCTCGTCTTCGAGCGACTGGTGATCGACCGTGACGCAGAAGGGCGTGCCGATCTCGTCCTGGCGCGCGTAGAGCTTGCCGATGCCGCCCGTGTCGTCGTAGACGGCGCGCATCGAGGGCTGCAACTCCTTCTTGATGCTCTTCGCCATCGAGACGATCTCGGGCTTGTTCTTCGCGAGCGGGAGCACGGCGACCTTGATGGGCGCCAGTTGCGGGTGCAGGCTCAGAATCACACGCTTCTCGCCCTTGTCGGTCGTCCTCTCGGTGTAGGCGTCCATCAGGACGGCGAGCACCGTGCGGTTGACCCCGGCCGCCGGCTCGATGACGTAAGGGTAGTAGCGCTCCTTCGTCGCCTCGTCGAAGTAGGAGAGGTCGTCGGTCGCGTCGGGGTTGAGGCGTTTGCCCTCCGCGTCCTCCGGCTTCTTCGAATGCGCCTTGAGGTCGAAGTCGGTGCGGTTCGCGATGCCCATCAACTCGTCCCACTGCCGCTCCTCGTCCCCGCGCTCGGGGAAGAAGCGGTAGTGGATGTCCACGGTGCGCTTGGCATAGTGGGCCAGTTCCTCCTTCGGCTGCTCGTAGAAGCGCAGGTTGTCGGCAGAGATGCCGAGGTTGATGAACCACTGGTGGCAGTAGTCGATCCACTCCTGATGCACGCGCTCGTCTTCGCCGGGGCGGACGAAGTACTCCATCTCCATCTGCTCGAACTCGCGCGTGCGGAAGATGAAGTTGCCGGGCGTGACCTCGTTGCGGAAGGACTTGCCGATCTGCGCGATGCCGAAGGGAATCTTCCGCCGCAGCGCCGTCTGCACGTTCAGGAAGTTGATGAAGATGCCCTGCGCCGTCTCCGGCCGAAGATAAGCCAGGGCGTTCGGGTCGTCTTCCGCCGCCACCGCGCCAATGGTCGTGCGGAACATGAGGTTGAAGGGGCGAGGCACAGTCCAATTCGTCTTCGCGCAATTCGGGCACGAAATTTTCCCTTCCGCAAATGCCTCATCGAGCCCTCTCAGTAGGTCCCTAGCTTCATCCGTCAGGATAGCCTCTCTCCAAGGGTCCGTATCCTTTGCTCCACTAAAAACTCGTTGCCGGTATTCTTCCCATAATTTGTCAGCGCGGAACCGTTGCTTGCACTCGCGGCAGTCCACGAGCGGGTCGCTGAAGGTCTCCTCGTGGCCGGAGTACTTCCAGACGAGGCGATTGAGGATGATGCTCGAATCGATCCCCTCCATATCGTCGCGCTCGTGAACCATCCAGCGCCACCACGCCTGCTTGACGTTGTTCGAGATTTCGACGCCGAGCGGGCCGTAGTCCCAGGCGCTCCCAAGGCCCCCGTAAATCTCCGACGAGGGGAAGACGAACCCGCGCCGCTTCGAGAGCGACACGACCGTGTCGATGTTCGGTGCTGCCAATGTTCTGCTCCGTGAATCGTGAATCTATACGTTCGACGAGGATACCAGCCGCACGGCGCAGTTGAAAAGAAGGGAGGGGCGACGCCCGGCAGGCGCGCCCCTCCCTCCTCAGGGTTTAACTTCCGCTGCGCTACTTCGTGGCCGGCGTCGTGACGTTGATGTCCACGTCCGTCTTCTTGGTGCCGCCGCCGAACATCCCGCCGCGCCACGCGAAGAACGCGGCGACGACCACGATCAGAAAGATCACCACGATGGCGACCACGCCGGTGTTGCTAGAGCCTTCTCCATCAGCCATTGTCTTTGAATCCTCCTCGAAATCCGTTTATTCTTAACTGCACCCTGAAAGGGTTCCCAGCGAGGTAAAAGTTCTAAAACTGCACAACCAAATGGTTCGTGGGCCTCTCCTTGTTCCGTTACCGTACGTCGGTTAATGCCCGCACGTCGGTTATAGAAAAGGCTGTGCCACAAAGTCCGGATGAGAACCAACCGAGATAGCGTGTGGTTCTAAACGCCATAGCGAAAGCGCCGTGTCCCATATTCGGGGACACGGCGCTTTCGTTATTAAAGTCCGTCCGGTGGTTCAGTCGTGGCTGAGGGTCGGAGTCGGGCGCGGCGGCTCGGCGCCCTGCGGCACGATCCACAGCTCGAAGCTGTTCGACTCGCGGCGGCCGCCGTTGACGAAGACGAGGCGGTCTCGGCTGATGCCGCGGTTCGTCGTCAGGTAGTCGGACGCGCGCTTCGTCATGCGGTCGGCCTCGCCCGCACGGCTGTTGCGCCCCGCGTAGGCGATGACGTAGCCGGTCGCGCCCGGGGTGTTCTGAAGCTCGATTGCCAGATTGTCCAGGCGGGCCTTGTCGTCGTCGTGCGCGATGGACGGGAACTCGTCGAAGCGCTTGGCCGGCGTGATGGTCGGGAGCCCCAAGACGCCGGTCGCGGCCTGCGCCGTCTGCCGGCAGGAGCGGTCGCCCGACCCGTCGTCCACGACGAGGATGGCCGTCACGCGCTTGTTACCGAGGCCGGAAGAATCGACCGTGATCGTCGGCGTGCCCACGCCCGAGAGGATGCGCGCCGCGGGCGGGCTCACCGTCCAGGTGTAGTTGAGCGCCGAGGGGCCCAGGTAGGCAACGTCGGCCGTGAAGGTCACGATGTCGCCGTCGTTGACCTGCGCGGGCGCCGTGACGTTGACGGGGTACGGGCAGGGCGAGGCGGCCATGGCCGGAATCTCGATGGTGCGCGGGCGGTAGTTGAGCGCGACGCAGTTCTTCCGGCCCGCGACGATATTGAAGGCCTGCGCCCAGCGCGTGCTGTTCGGGAAGATGATCTCGACGGTGTGCTGGCCGGGGTCGAGTTCGATGGCGCGGACGTAGTCGGTCGTCTCGCCCGCGGGCTGGCCGTCGATGATGATGGGGTAACCGCCGGGCTGCGTCGAGACCTCGATGCGCCCCGTGGTCGGCTGTGCGTTCTTCTTGTTCTTCTGCTTCTTGGCCTCGGCGCCCGTCGTCAGGAGGAGCGCGGCACAGGCGGCGAGCACCACAAGGGCGGCCAAGGCGGCTCTCGGTCGCGGCATCTGTTTAGACCTCCTCCGTCGTTGCGCTGAGGTTCAACTCTTCGGCCTGCCGGCGGCCGTAGCGGCGGCGCGCGCCGGCGCCGACGGCGAGCAGGCCCGTGCCGAAGAGGAAGAGCGAGATCGGCTCTGGCACGGGGTTGTTGGGTATGTTGGGCGTCGGCGTGAACGTGGGCGGCGTGTCCGTGTCGCCGCCGGTGCAGATGCCGCTCACGCAGATGAGCGGGATGCCGGCGAGCGTCCACCACGGGAAGCCGCCCTTCGGAAGTTTCGAGGGCGTCGGAATCTCGCCGCAGTCGCAGACCGTGCCGGTCACGTCGCCGAGATCCACGGTCTCGACCTTACCGCCGCTCTGCGAGAGCGTCGGGTCGGACGCGGCGGGCGCGGGGACATTGCCCGAGCCGTTGGGCGACGCCGGCTGCTGGCCGGCGGCCGGCTGCTGCTCCTGGGAGGAGGTCGGGCCGCCCTGCGCCGAACCGGCCTGCCCCGTGGCAACGCCCTGCGCGGCCAGACGCAGGCGCACGTCGATGGCAGGGCGCAACTGCCCGCCCGCGCCGGCCGTGCGCACCGCCTCACCGTAGGTGATGGTGCCGGCATGCGCCGCGGGCGCGGCGGCGAGCATGACGCCGAGCATCAGAGCGATTGTGCGGAGTGCTTGATGCTTCATCGCGAGGTCGTCCTCCTGCTTGAAACCCAATCCCTTCGGCCTGAGTCCAAAAACCTTATGACTTCGGGGCAATTCGGGCGAATCTGTTAATCGTGCGCGGCCGTCGAACCGGCTGCGAAGACGGCAAATCGGCCATCAGCGGCGTCGCCCATGGCCTCGCCTGTGCCTGTATCTGACCGTTATCTGAAAGACTTGCGGCGAAACCTCTCCCGGTGACCGCATCAGAAAGAGACTCCGAATAGCCTTTGAGTTCCAAATTTCGGAAGTTCATTAAAACCGCGCCCATGCCACCCTGTCAAGACAAAAAAGGGTTCGCCCCGCGGGGCGAACCCTTTTTCTCTCAAAAATTAAACGCGGGGACGGTGCGGACTACTCCGAGTCGCCCTGGCCGGCGGCCTCGGCGCGCTCGCCCTTGCCCGCCTTCTGTTTCTCGTCGCGGAGCACGGCCTTGCGGGAGAGCTTGATCTTGTTGCCCTCCTTGCCGATGCACTTGACGAGAATCTGCTGCCCCTCCTTCAGCTCGTCGCGCACGTCGCGGACGCGGTGCTCGGCGATCTCCGAGATGTGGAGCAGCCCGTCGGTGCCGGGGAAAATCTCGACGAACGCCCCGAAATCGACGATGCGCGAGACGGTGCCGAGGTACTGCTCGCCGATCTCGGCCTCGGCGGTGAGTCCGCGGATGCGGGCGATGGCCGCCTGCGCGGCGTCGCCGTCGGCCGTGGCGATGAAGATGGTGCCGTCGTCCTCCACGTCGATCTTCGCGCCGGTCTCCTCGACGATGGAGCGGATCATCTTGCCGCCCGGTCCGATCACGTCGCGGATGCGGTCGGGGTTGATCTTGATGGTGATGATGCGCGGGGCGTACGGCGAAAGCTCCTCGCGGGGTGCGTCGATGGCCTGCTCCATGATGGAGAGGATGTGGAAGCGCCCCTTCTTCGCCTGCTCCAAAGCCTCGGCCATGATCTGGGCGTTGATGCCCGCGATCTTGATGTCCATCTGCAAGGCGGTGATGCCTTCGCGCGTGCCGGCGACCTTAAAGTCCATGTCGCCGTAGTGGTCTTCCGCGCCGGCGATGTCGGAGAGGATGGCGTAGCGGTTGCCCTCCATCACCAGGCCCATCGCGACGCCCGCGACCGCCGACCTGATCGGCACGCCCGCGTCCATCATCGAGAGCGATCCGCCGCAGACGGTCGCCATCGAGGAGGAGCCGTTCGACTCCGTAATGTCCGAGACGATGCGGAGCGAGTAGGGGAAATCCGCTTCACTCGGCAGCACAGGTTCGAGCGCGCGGCGCGCCAGCGCGCCGTGGCCGATCTCGCGGCGCGAGGTGGAGCCGAAGCGGCCGACCTCGCCGACCGAGTAGTGCGGGAAGTTGTAGTGCAGCAGGAAGCGGCGCTTGATCTCGCCCGACTCCAGGTCGTCCATGAACTGCTCGTCTTCCTTCGTGCCGAGCGTCGAGGTGACGATGGCCTGCGTCTCGCCGCGCGTGAAGAGCGCCGAGCCGTGGACGCGCGGGAGCCAGTTGACCTCCACGTCGATGGGACGGATCTCGCTGAACTTGCGGTTGTCCGGGCGGCGGCGCTTGCCGAGGATGTCCTCGCGGAAGATCTTCTCCTTGAGGTGGTCGAAGACCTTCTTCGCCATCTGGCGCTGCTCGGGCGCGTCCTCGGGGTGTGACTCGACGACCTCCTTCTTGAGCGCGTCGATGGCCGCGTAGGACTCGATCTTGCCCAGCGCCTCGGTGTCGAGCGCCTGGCGGAGGCGTTCGGCGTAGTTGCGCTCGATCTCGCCGATCATCTCCTCGTTGAGGACGGGCGCCTCGACCGGGCGCTTCTGGACGTCGAGCGCCTTGTAGAGCTCCTTCTGCCAGCGGCAGAGGCGGTTGATCTCCTTGTGCGCGAGCATGAGGGCCTCGACCATGATCTCCTCCGACACCTCCTTGGCGCCGGCCTCGACCATGACGATGGCCTCCTCGGTGCCGGCGACGACGAGGTTCAGGCGCGACTCGCGCACCTCGTCGTAGGTCGGGTTGATGACGTAGCGCCCGTCAATCAGGCCGACGCGCACGCCCGCGATGGGCTGCGGGAAGGGGATGTCCGAGAGGTAGAGCGCGAGCGACGCGCCCGTGATGGCGAGCACGTCCGGGTCGTTCTCGTCGTCGGCCGAGATGACCGAGGCGATGACCTGCGTCTCGTTGCGGTAGCCTTCCGT